>JBJMHS010000030.1:0-87427 GCA_045807245.1 Actinomycetales bacterium | reverse complement strand
CAGCACGGCCTCGCCGTTGCGCCACTGGACCTGTTCGCGCCAGTCGTCGAGGATCCCGAAGTCCTCGGGGCCAGGGTCGACGCCCGGCGCCACCTGCTGCAGGACGAACGGAGCGGCGTCGATCCGGAAGCCCGAGGCGCCCAGCTGGAGCCAGTACGACATGACCTTCTTGATCTCGGCCCGTACGTCGGGGTTGGCCCAGTTCAGGTCGGGCTGGAAGTCGTAGAAGCGGTGGAAGTACCACTCGCCCGCGGCCTTGTCGTACGTCCAGGTCTCGGTCTGCTCGCCGGGGAAGACGATGCCCTGCCGGCGGTCGGAGGGTTCCGGCTTGCTCCAGACATACCAGTCCCGGTACGGCGAGTCCGGAGCGGCTCGGGCCGACTGGAACCAGGGGTGCTGGTCCGAGGTGTGGTTGACCACGAGATCGAGCAGCAGCCGCATACCGCGGGAACGAGCCTGCGTCGCCAGCTCCACGAAGTCGCCGAGCGAGCCCAACCGCGGGTCCACGGCATAGAAGTCGGTGACGTCATAGCCGCCGTCACGATGCGGTGACGGGTGGATCGGGTTCAGCCACAGGCAGGTCACGCCGAGCCGGCTCAGGTAGTCCAGGCGGCTGATCAGCCCCGGGAGGTCGCCGCACCCGTCGCCGTTGGAGTCCTGGAACGAGTCGACCTCGATGGAGTAGATGACGGCTTCCTTGTACCAGCGTTCGGACACGACGGCTCCCTTCTCGCTTCCTCACCGCCCTTCCGGGTCGTCAGTACAGCAGCATCCGCGCCGTCTTTCCTGTTGTGCCGTAACGGATCATGCTCCGCCGGGAGCTAGTTCCAGGTCAGCCCATCGTTGACGACGGCCGACGCGACGTCGGTCAGCTTGCGGTTGTGCTGCCGGGCGTAGGCCCGCAGCTCCTCGAAGGCGGCCTGCATGCTGAGGTTCTTGCGTTCGGCGAGAACTCCCTTGGCCTGTTCGACCGTCACTCTGCTGTTCAAGGCGTGCTGCAGCTGTTCGCCCAGCACCGTGCCCTGATGGATCAGGCGTTGCTGCAGGATGCCGATCGTGGCGATGTCGGCGAGAGCCTGGGCGAGCCTCTGGTCGGACTCGGGTATCTCGTCGGGCTCGGAGCTGAACAGGTTCAGCGCTCCGATGGTTCTCTCGCGCAGTCGTAGCGGCACCGCCGCAACGGACCGGAACCCAGCGGCCACGGCGGCAGGTGCGAACAGTGGCCAGCGCTGGTCTTGGGTCTCCAGATGTCCGGACTCGACCACGTGCTGAGTCGAAAGACAGTCCAGACAAGGCCCTTCGTTGTTCTGCAGCTGGAAGACCTCGACGAGCCGGGCCTCCTCGCTGCTGGTCGCCACGACGACGAGGTGTCCCTGTTGGTCGTCCAACAGCATGCCCGCGGCGGCCACCTGCAACAGGTCCAGGCACGCCTCGGTGAGCTGGTTCAGCAAGTCGACGACGTCGTAGTCCTCCACCAGGGTGTCCGCCAAGCGGACGAACGCGTCGGCGAGGACTTGCTCCCGGGCCTTTTCGCTGACCATGCGCGCCGGTTGCTCGCTCATTGGTCCTCCTTGCTGAACCGTAGTCGTCGGTCGACGACCTCGCGAGACACATGGAGCAAGGAGACACCCGTGGCATAGGCACGAGCCCTCAGCATCGCGAGAGCATCTTCGTGAGGCACGTCCATCTGCACCATCACCATGCCTGTGGCTTGATGGACCTGCATGTGATGGGTGTCGTCCTCCGCTGCCTGGACAGCCAGCGGAGCGAGACCCAAGAGGGAGTCGGCCGCGGCATCTGCGGCCATGAGTGCCCCGGCGAGCTGGTCAGCGGTGAGGTCGCCGGCCGTACGCCGGTACAGGTCCAAGGCGCCGACGTTGACATGTCCAAGGCGCAGTGGGAAGGCGAAGAGGGCCGAGACTCCCTTGCCGGCGGCGCTGAACATGAACTCAGGCCACGAGCTGCCTTGGCCCGCACGGGCAGCCACGTCGGAGATCAGGACGGGCTCATCCGACTGCATCGCGCGGACGCAGGGTCCGTCACCCATCACGAACTGCAGGTCCTCGACGTGCGCAGACGCCGCATCGGTGGAGCAGAGGATCTCCCGGGTCCCGCCGCGACTGACGATGGAGATTCCCGCGCCGCTGACGCCGAGAGCCGGGACGCAGAGCTCGCAGATCTTCTGAGCCAGCCCGTCTCGCACCTTGCCGGCTTCGGCTAGCGTGCCGGCCCACTGTCCCAGGTCATCCATCGTTGTCCACCCCGCAGGGTTGAGGTCGCGACCAACCGTCAGCCGTGGCCTTGACGCTACACGCCGATGGGGTGCCGCGCCGCGTTGCGCCGACGCCGCTAGCACCCGAGCGCGCGCCGGAGCTCGTCGACGACGTTCTCCGGTTCGTCGGCGGCTGCCGCGGTGACGAGTCCCGATCCCACGAGCTGGCGGGCCCGTTCGCTGGACTCGCGGCTGTCGACCGCTGCCGCTAGGTCGTCACTGGTCCGCCCGCTGCCGGCCACGACGACGACCGGCCGGCCGGCCGCCACACTGTGCCCGACGTCGTCGTAGGCGATATCGCCCCCGTTGATCAGCAGCGTGGCCGACGCGGAGCCCACGGCAGCTGCCGAGGCGACCGCCGAGAGCCACGGCGCCTCGTCACCCCACGCCGTACCCGGCACGAGGAGTACGACGGGATGGTGCGGTTCGAGCTCGGTGTCGCCGCGCGGTTCGCCGTCCAGCGGATGCGCGACCGTGCCGATCGCAGCGACGCCGACCAAGCCGAAGTCGGCCTGTGCGGCACGGCGCTCCTGACCGATCAGGCGCATGATGCCGGCGTCGGTCCCACCGTCGACAACCGTTGCCCCCCAACGCTGGAACGCCGGCACGAGGTAGGACCGGAACAACCGGGTCGCCTCGTCGACCTGAGCGTCGTCCATGCCCCCCGCGCCTCCCACGAGCACGACCACCGGAGGTCCTGCCGAGGGGTACAGAGCGGCCAGGGTGGCGGGGATCTCCTCGCGGGCCGTGACTCGCTCGATCCGGCCCCCGGCGTCCTGTTGCGTCACGTCGGCGTCGCAGGGTGGGCCGCCGCCCGGCGGAGCTCCGCGACGGCGGTGACCAGCCAGGCCGGACGCGGCTCGTCGTACAGCGCCTCCGCGAGCCGGTTCACGCTGTCGAGGGTGCTGAGGGCCTCGGCCCAGCCAGGTCCGGCCGCGAGAGCCCGACCGAGATAGTCCAGGACGCCGTCTGCGTCCTCACCCATCACCGCGAGCTCGAGCAGGGTGGCGTACTCCCAGTAGGTCGCGCCGCCGGCGTCGACCCGTCGCTCGGCGATGAACCGGACGACCGGCAGGAGCCGGCGCCACTCGCCATCGTGCCGGTCCCGGACGGCCATCAGCTCGACCGCGTTCACACCCGGGTACGGGTCGCGAGGGTCGGTCACGAAGCCTTCGCGGTAGGCCTCGATGGCGTTTCGCAGCGCGCCGCTGCCGCGTACGAGGGCGCCGTCCCGGACCGCCTCCTCCCACTCGTCCTTGTGCACCCGGCCCAGCAGCCCGAACGTCTCGCTGCTGGGGCCTCGCTCCTGAAGCAGCGTGGTGAGCACCCGCCTGGCCTCCACCCGGCGGCCGAGCCGGTTGAGGGCGAGCGCGTAACGCTCGCGGACGAACACCTCGCCTCTCTCGTCAGCGGGCAGACCCTCGATGAGGGACACCATCGCGGAGTAGCCGCCGAGAGCCTGGTACGTGCCGAGGAGCTGCGCCACGACGCCGGGATGGGACTCGACGGCGCCGGCCAGCTCGTCCCGTACCGCGTCGGCCTGCTCCATCGTCGTCGCGGTCGCCGCGGCGTCGCGCAGTCGGGCGCTGTCCCTGATGCTGTCGGCCAGGTCCTCGCCGACGAGGTGCTGCAGGTCGGACGGTTGCAGCCGGTCGAAGACCTGGAAGAGGGGGCTGTCGACCTGATGGTCGCGTGCCTCCACCAGCCGGCGGGTCAGGCTGCGGGCGTCCGCCTCCGGCTGGGTGACCCGGCCGGCCGGGTCGAGGTGGTACTTGAGCGCTCTCAGGGGAGCGACGTCGAACGGCAGGCGGAAGCCATCGGCGTAGATGAGGACGGTGCTGAACGGGCGGAAGGCATGCCGGATCCCCAACTCGTAGAACACGTTGGCGTTCGCGGTCGACAGGTCGGCGACGGCGAAGTCGCAGAGCAGGAGCCGCTGGAACATGCCCTTGTGGATGAGGCCGCCCACCGGCTCCTCGTCCCCACGGATGCACGTGAGACCCGCCGCCTCCACGGCGGGCCGGATCACACCGGCGTAGATGGCATCGAAGTCGACCTGGGTGCCGTTCGCGTCACGCTTGGCCCCGAACGGCATGGCGACGAAACAGAGCGGGTCGGCGGGGGTCGGCGTCATGGTGCGGTCGTCACCGGTCGAGGAAGCCCGCGAAGTGAGCGGGGTCGACGCTCGCCGAAGCGGCGCCCCCGACCGCTCGGAGATCTTCGATGTGCTTGATCGAGTCCATGCGCTGGACGTCCTCCGGCCGGATCCTCCCCAGACCGAGCTGCGCGAGCCCCGAGCGGGTCAGGTCGGCGTTGTACCGCACGTAGGTGAAGTACGGCGCCGCCAGCCAGTGCCGGGGCTCGCGGAGGTCCTGGACCTCACTGTCCAGCCACGCGCCGTACCGGCAGTCCCCGAACACCCGGCACAGCAGGTCCTGCTCGTTCGAGGCAGCCGACATCAGCGCAGCCGGGATGCTCGTGGCGTTGAACAGCACGTTCATCTGCCCCGGCTTGAGGTTGTCGTCCGCCTTGGCTGCTGCTCCCGTCCCGACCGACACGACCAGCATGTTGTCCTGGCCGGTCGGCCAACCGAGCCGGTACGCCGGGTGGGTCGCCATGAGGAACAGCTGGAACGACGGGTTGTTGTGCATGGTCACGCCGCCGTCCACGAACAGGAAGTCGCGCCCGAGGCTGACCTGCTCCGGTGGGAAGAACGTCGGCGCTGCCGTGCTGGCTCGCACCAGCTGCCACAGCGGCAGGTTGAGGTTGCAGTCCGGACGCGCGCGGTCGTTGTACTTGCCCCGTGGGTTGTTGCTCAGCGGCCACGGGGAGTCCGTCGTGGCGTTGCGGAGCACGATCATCAGCAACGACCTCAGGTCCGGGTCACCGAGGGTGGTGTCCGGGCCCAACGTCCGCTGCAGCAGCTTTCGCAACCGGGTGTCCTGGTACTTGGAGCGCCATCTCTCCAAGAGGAACGCGTGGTCGAACATGTCCTGGCCGTGCTTGACGTACAGGGTCTGCAGGTCGTCCGCCGTCATGCCCTTCGCCAGCCCGGCGGCGATGATGGCGCCCGTGCTCGTGCCGGCGATGTAGTCGAAGTAGTCCCCGAGCACCAGGTCGGGCCGGTCGAGCTCGGACCTCAGCATCTGCTCCATCGAGCGCAGGATCTCCAGCGTCAGCACGCCGCGGATGCCGCCGCCGTCGAGGGCCAACAGCTTCTTCCGGCCCGGGGCGTCCACCCGATCGAGGTAGCCCATGCCCGTTCCTCCCAGACCGACGCGCGCCACGTCAAGGGGTGGACGGCCCGTCGTACCGAACGCGCGCTGCTACGTTCCCGAGGTGGCGTCGCAACACGGCAACGCGAGCAACGCGATCGGCGGCACGCCTCTCATCCGGCTCGACCACGCATCGGCTGCCACCGGTTGCGAGATCCTCGCCAAGGCTGAGTTCACGAACCCCGGCGGCTCGGTCAAGGACCGCGCCGCGCTGGCGATCATCGACGACGCGGAGCGGCGGCAGGTCATCAAGAGCGGCGGCATCATCGTCGAGGGAACGGCGGGGAACACCGGCATCGGCCTCGCGCTCGTGGCCAACGCCAGGGGCTACCGAACGGTCATCGTGATGCCCGACACCCAGTCGCAGGAGAAGCGCGACACGCTACGCGCACTGGGTGCGGACCTGTACGTCGTGCCGGACGCCCTGCCTGACCACCCGAACAACTACCGCCGCATCGCCGAGCGGATGGCGCTGTCGCTCGCTCAGGAGACGGACGCCGGCGTGCTGTGGGCGAACCAGTTCGACAACCTGGCCAACCGGGAGGGCCACTTCGCGACCACGGGGCGCGAGATCTGGGAGCAGGCGGACCAGGAAGTCGATGCATTCATCTGCTCGGTCGGGACGGGGGGCACGCTGGCGGGGGTCAGCCGCTTCCTCAGGCAGGCGAACCCCGACGTGACGATCGGCATCGCTGACCCCGAGGGCGCGGCGATGTACAGCTACTACACGTCGGGTGAGCTGAGCTACGAGGGCAGCTCGATCGCCGAGGGCGTCGGCCTGCGCTGGATGACGGCGAACCTGGAAGGGACCCAGGTCGACTATGCGGTGCAGATCCCGGACCCGGAGATGCTCCGGACCATCTACTCGTTGGCCCGTCACGAGGGTCTGTTCGTGGGCGGCAGCTCGGGCATCAACGTGGCCGGCGCCATCCGGCTGGCCACGTCTCTCGGTCCAGGGCACACCGTCGTGACGATCCTGTGCGACTCGGGAGCCCGGTACACGAGCAAGCTGCTCAACGCGGCGTTCCTGGAGTCCCGCGGCCTGCCCCCGCCGCCCTTGCCCGAGACCCGCTCGGCGGACCGGATCGATCGGCTTCTGGAGCACTAGGATGGCGCCGGCACTCCGAGGACTCCTGGAGATCCCATGTCGATGAAGGTCGGGGTCATCGCTCCGTTGAGCGGTGAGTACAACTACTTCGGGATCCCGATCCACAACGGGGCCGTCCTGGCGCTGCAGGAGGCCATCGACGCGGGTGAGGATCTCGAGTTCATCGTCGCGAACGACGCGGGCAAGCCTGAACGGACCCGCAGGTGTATCGGTGAGCTCGACGACGCGGGTGTCCTGGCCATCCTCGGCCCGGTCGAGTCGCACAGCGCCGCCATCGGCGCCGACGAGGCGCGGACGCGTCGACTGCCGGTGATCACGCCGTCGGCCACGGCGTCGTACCTGACCGTGGAACCCAACCCGTGGTTCTTCCGGGCGATCAGCCCGGACAAGGACCGCACCGACGCACTTGCTCGCTGGGCCAAGCAGGACCTGCAGGGCGCACCCATCCTGGTCATCCACGAGGTTTCGCCGCCCGACGAGGTCGGCGCCCACCCGCTGCTGTACGGCGAGTCGGCCGGCCGCGACTTCCTCAACGCCCTGCAGACCGGCGCCGCGGAACCGTACCCGCACGAGGTGATCACCTTCGAGCGTGACGACGTCCTGTCCCGCACCCTCAAGCAGAGGTCCGCCCAGCTGTTGCAGAGCCGGTCGGTCGGCGCGGCCGCCATCCTGACCCCGACGACGAACATCATCGAGATCGGCACGTATCTACGGCAGCAGCAGCCCGACCTTCCGATCTACGTCATCTCGCCGGGGCGCGACCTGTTCGAGCGTTCGTCGCTGTGCGACGGTGTCAAGGCGGTCACGGACACGGCGATCGAGGACGCGGGTGACTCCGACCTGGAGGAGTTCAGGCGGCACTACTGCGACGAGTTCCCGGACGACCACGAAGACCCCGTGGTGCAGTATGCGACGTTCGCGTACGACGCCGGGCGCATCCTGGTCGCCGCCCTGGGCAGTGACCCGGTCGCGGCCGTGGCCGGCTCAGACCTCGCGCAGCGACGCGATGCGGTGCGGGAGGCGCTCCGGACCAGCCCGCCGCGGTCGAACCTGCTCATGTCCCCGGGCAACTTCGTCCTCAACAACGACCTGTTCTTCAAACCGAGCCGGCGAGTGCTGCAAGGTTCGAAGTGGAACAAGGTGACCAGCGACGACCTGCGCGAGGCGATGCGGGCGGGGGGAGCGGCCGACCTGCCCAAGACCAGCGGGACCTCCGCGTTCGACGCCTTCCTGAGCTACCGCCACGGTGACCCCGACGAGCTGTTCACGCGCGAGCTGCGCCGACGACTGCTGGACGCGGGCTTCAAGGTTGCGTTGGACCGCCTGGACTTCTTCCCGGCGTGCACGTTCCTCGAGGAGATGGAGCGTTGCGTCCGGAGCAGCCGCTACACCGTCGCCGTGATCTCGCCGCGCTACTTCGAGAGCGGAAACACCACGGAAGAGGCGATCATCACCCAGGTCCTCGGCATGGACGAACGCAAGCGCCGACTGATCCCGCTGATCTATGAGTCGGCGACCATGCCGGCGTGGCTCTACGGCCTCGTGGGCATCGACTTCTCGCGCGTCGATCCCGACGTCGACCCCTACGAGCGGCTGATAGCCGCCCTGCGTGAGGCGCGCGACGACCAATGACCGAGGAGCTGTCGGGTGCGCGGTTCGCGGATGCGGCAGCGGGCCGCCCTGCGTTCGTGCGGGAGCAGTCCTTGGCCCTCGTCCGCGAGGCCGACCTGCCCGACGACTGGCTGGCCACGACGCTGGCCTGCTACTCCACCGAGGCGGACTACTACGAGCTCGCCCAGTACCCGCACACCGAGCCGATGAAGGTCAGGGTCAACGAGTTCGCCGTCGAGCAGATCGCGACGACCAAGGCGCGTGCGGTGCTCGACGTCGGCGTCGGAGACGGCCACCGGCTCGCGCGGATCTGCGCGTCGGTCGCGGCCGTTCGGGGGGGCCCGCCGCAGATGTACGGCGTCGAGCTGAGTGACCGGATGATCGAGCGCGCCCGCGCGCGCGGCGTCCAGGTGCTCAAGCACGACATGCGTGAGGGCATCCCGGATCTGGGCCGCGATCTCGACGCGGTGCTCTTCCTCAGCGGGGACCTCGGCTTCCTGATGGATGCCGAGACCGGGCCCGAGCTGCGGTTGCAGGCGCTCGACTCTGCTCACCAGCGCCTCAGCGACGGTGGCAAGGTGGTCCTGGAGCTCGTGACGCGTGACCCTCGGGTCGCCGAGCATGGTGCGGACGTCTTCCACTTCTCGCGCCGGCCCAGGGTGGACGGTGCAGGAGGCCCCGACGTGGTCAGCGGCCCGGAGACGTGGCAGTTCATCAAGACGTTCACCCGGGCGGAGCTCGTCTCGCTGGTCGAGTCGAGCCGGTTCGACCTCGCCGCAGCGACGATGAGGTACATCGTTCGCGACAGCCCGGACGTCGATCGCATCGGCCAGTACGTCCGCGACGACGAGATCGTCAGCGAGGAGTCGTACCGGCTGCTGGTCTCGCTGGTGAAGTGACGGCCGACGCCGGCTCTTGACCCGCGTCCGGCAACGGGATCTCGTCGACCAGGTTGAGCTTCGGCCCGAGCATCGCCTCGGCCATGTGCAGCAGCTCGACGGCCCGAGCTTCGGACAGGTCCGGATGGATGGCTCCGTAGCCCTCGTCGAAGTGGCGCCACACGGCCTCCTCGGAGATGCCTCGGTGGTAGTGGGCTGCGGTCGTCGCGTCCTCGTGGGGGTACAGCGCGAGCGCGCTCAGTGACACGAAGTCGGGGCCAGCCCCGCGGCAGTGGTGAACGTGTGCTCCACCGACTCGTCGCTCTCGTCGGGGAAGCCGACGATCAACGTCAGGCATGAGCGGATGCCCACGGCCCGGCACCAGGACGTGGCCTCGCGCGCTGCTTGCAGGTGCCGCGTCTGCGAACGCGTCTTGGCGAAGGCGAGCAGGCTCTGCTCGTTGGTCGTCTCCAACCCGAAGCTCACGTACTCGAACCCCGCGTCCGCCATCGCCTTCAGGAGCTCGGGACCCACCAGCTCGGACCGGGTCTGGCACCCGAAGGCCAGGCCGAGGCGCGCGTCCTGGATGGCGGCCACCAGCTGCTCGGTGCGCCCGCGGTTGACGGTGAACGTCGGATCGTCGAAGAACACGGCCTCGTAGCCGACGTCGCGCAAGTACCTCAGCTCGGCGAGTACGCCGTCGATCGACCTGACGGAGGGGTTCCGGCGTCGCTGGTTGCAGAAGTGACAGGCGAACGGACAACCGCGCATGGTCTGCACCTGCGTGGTCCGGCGGCCTCCGAAGACGGCGAAGTCGTAGTAGTCGCTGGTCGTCAGCAGGTCGCGGGCCGGGTACGGCAGCCCGTCCAGGTCCACCGGCTCGGGCCGGGCCTGGTTGGCGACCACGCTGCCGGCCGTCCGCCAGGTCAGGCCGGGCACATGGTCGAGGTCGTCCCGGTCCGAGACGGCATCGAGGAACAGCGGGAACGCCTCGTCCACCTCACCGCTCATGCAGTAGTCGATCTCGGGCACGTGAGTGAGCGTGTACGCCGAGCAGTACTGCTCGTGTACGCCCCCCTTGACGACGACCACGTCGGGATCGATCCGCTTGGCCGCCTCCGCGAGCCGGACGGCCGCCTTGAGCGACGGTGAGGTCGAGGACAGGCCGAGCACGGTCGGCCGCCAATCGGACATCGCATCGAGGAAGGCCGTCATGTCCGAGTCGGCCTGCAGATCCACCACGCGGACGTCGTGACCTGCCGCGCGGGCAGTCGCCGCCACGTAGAGCAGCCCGAGCGGCGCGCCGTTGAACTTGGCCGGGATGGAGGGATGGACGAGGAGTACCCGGTGCTGCACGGTCGGCTCCTTCGGGCAGTGCGGAGGCTCAGTCTGGTTCGAGACCGTGTCTACAGGCAACACGCCGTCGCCGGCAGAGCTACACCACTGACCTGGGCCGGTCAGTACGAGATGAAGCAGATCCCGGCGAGCCCGTTCTTGCCGGTGCACATGTTGGTGTTGTCCATGTTGTCACTGCCGATCCACAGACCCGCGGTCGTGATCAGCATGTCGTCCGCCCCCTTGCCGCGCCCTCGTCCGGGGTTCCAGGTCACGGCGCCGGTCGCCGTCGAGAGCCCGGCCATGCCGGGCGCGTTGATGGCGCCCGACCCCTTGTTGTCGCAGCCGTTCGGGTTGGACATCCATCGCTCGTGGCCGCCGACGTACACGGTCGTCGCGTCAGCAGCGATGGAGTACAAGGAGTCGCAGCCCGTGTAGTTGATCCACCTGTGGCTCACGGATCGCGGGTTCGCCGGGAAGGCGGCGGCCGAGTCGCAGAGGCCGGTTCGGGGGCCGCTGGCGCTGGAGCCGTTCGGCTTGTAGCCCGTCGTCGCGGTGAACACGGTGGCGTCGTCGACCGACCAGGCCGCGTCCTGCAGGTAGAAGGCCTCGTTGAAGTTGCAGTTGGTCAGGAACTCGTTGGACGTCCAGCCGTCCACGCCGGCGGTCGTGGCGCCGAGGTCGAGCATGAAGATCTGTTCGCGGTGCTGCCCGCCGACGGACGTGAAGTCCCCTTCGACGAGGAGCTTGTTGCCGGCATGGCTGAGCTGCTGGTTGTACACCCGGGACGGGTTCGAGCCGACGCCGGGGAACTGGTAGTTCCCGGAGATGTTCAGGTTGAGGTATCCGTCGTCGGCGCCCGACGTCGGGTTCAGGCTGGCGAAGTACCTCCGCGACGAGCCGTTGATGGTCGTGAAGTACCCGCCGGTGAGGACGTGGTGGCTCCACACGAGCAGCGTCTCGACCTGCTTGTTGGCCGCATGCCGGAACGTCGGGTCGACGGCGCCGCTCGAGGTGCTGATCTTGGCCAGGTTCTGAACGGCCGTGCCGTTGACGACGCTGAAGCTGCCGCCGATGTACGCCGTGCTGCAGTCGTTCCCGGAGAAGGCGATCGAGTTGACGGTGCCGTTCACCGAAGGCGCCCACGAGGTGAGCGTGAAGGGGGCAGTGGCGCCGAAGCTGAAGATGTTCGTCCGCGCGAACGTGCTGCCGTTCTGGGTGAGCCTGGTGACCGTGCCCACGGCGTACATCGTCGAGCCGCACTGGACCAGCTGGCGGATCAGCTGTGAGGTGTCCGCGCTCGACAGCGCGGGAGTGCCGCTGGTGGCTGTCGTCCGCACCGGGCCAGTGGGTGCCGCTGACGCGCTGACCGTCAGCCCGGTGATGCCCGCCAGCACAGCTGCTACGAACAGCCATCGCCGCTGTCGTCTCACCGGGCACCCACCTTCTCCGACGGGCCGCGGTCGCGGAGCCCAACGCCGACAGTAGGTGCGCGGGCCCGGTGCGGCATCACGAGATCGGGTCCGGTTGGTTCCGAGAGGGCGTTGACGACGCACGAACGCTGGCCTAGATTAGCCACCTATTGTGCTACCACCCTAGATAAATGGAGGAAGCGGTGATCGAGTTCTCGCTCGACAGCCGGTCGGGAGTCTCGCCGTACCTCCAGGTGGTGCACCAGGTGCGGCAGGCGCTGCGGCTCGGGTTGTTGCGACAGGGCGACCAGCTGCCGACCGTCAAAGACGTCGTCGCCCGACTGGCCATCAACCCCAACACTGTTCTCAAGGCCTACCGCGAGCTCGAGCGGGACGGCCTGGTCTCTGCCCGTCCGGGTGTGGGGACGTTCGTGACCCGGTCCCTGGTCGACGCGTCCCATGCGGCCCACGAACCGCTGCGTCGTGACCTGCGCCGTTGGCTGGCGAAGGCCCGGCTGGCCGGGCTGGACGACGAAAGCATCGAGGCGCTCTTCGCGAGCACGTTTCGCCTGGCGCAGGAGGAGATAGCGTGACCGCCATCCTGCGGGCCGAGGGCCTGGGCAAGCGGTACCGCCGCCGCTGGGCACTCTCCGACTGCACCCTGGATATCCCCGTCGGGCACGTGACCGGGCTGGTCGGCCCGAACGGCGCCGGCAAGACGACACTGTTGAGCCTCGCGGTGGGCATGCTCGAACCGACGACCGGCGAGATCGAGGTCTGCGGCGGGCGGCCGGCGTCCACGGCCGACCAGCTGGCGAAGGTCGGCTTCGTGGCCCAGGACACCCCGACGTACGCCGGCCTGACGGTCGAGGAGCATCTGCGGCTCGGGGCGCGGCTCAACCCGCGCTGGGACGACTCGGTGGCGCAGTCGCGGATTCGCCGGCTGGGGCTCGACCCGGCCCAGAAGGCCGGCCGGCTCTCCGGCGGCCAGCGGGCTCAGCTGGCGCTGACCTTGGGGCTGGCCAAGCGGCCGGAGCTGCTGGTGCTGGACGAGCCGGTCGCGAGCCTCGACCCGTTGGCCCGGCGCGAGTTCCTGCGGGTCCTGATGGAGGCCGTCGCCGAGCACGAGGTCAATGTGCTGCTGTCGTCGCATCTGGTCTCCGACCTCGAGCGGGTGTGTGACTACCTGGTCGTGCTGGTGGACTCAGAGGTGCGAGTCGAGGGGGAGGTCGAGCACCTGCTCGCGACGCATCACCGGCTGACCGGCCCGCGGCGCGACCACAGCCGCCTGCCGGACGACCAGCAGGTCGTGTGGGCCAGCCACACCGAGCGGCAGAGCACGATCGTGGTCCGCTGCGCTGGGCCGATCCTCGACCCGGCCTGGTCGGTCACCCCGCTCGGTCTGGAGGATCTCGTGCTGGCCTATATGGAACCCACCACCGAGCCCGCCGACCGCCCCGCTTTGGAGGTGCTGGGATGACTTGGCTCACCTGGCGTCAGCTGCGCGTGTCGGCAGCGGCCGTGGCCGCCGCCGTGCTCGCAGCGGCAGTCGTGCTCGCCGTCACCGGTCCGCGAGTGGCCGACAAGGCTCGGCTCACGGGCAGTCTGCTGGACAACATGAACCGGCTCGAACGGGACCTGTTCTACGGCGGCGTGGTGGTGCTCGCCCTGGTGCCCGCCGTCGTCGGCGCCTTCTGGGGTGCGCCTCTGGTGGCGCGCGAGTTCGAGGCCGGCACCCATCGCCTGGTCTGGAACCAGAGCGTCACGCGAAACCGTTGGCTGGCAACGAAGCTGGTCATCACCGGGGCGCTGGCCGCGATCACTGTCGGCGGGTTGACGTTGGCGGTGACGTGGTGGTCCGGGCCGGTCGACGGCGCCCTGGGCCGCACCAGGGGCAGCCTGCCGGCCCGGCTGACCCCGGTCGCATTCGCGATGCGGGGGATCGTTCCCGTCGCCTATGTCGTCTTCGCGCTCGTCCTCGGCGCGGCCGTCGGGCTGGTCCTGCGCCGGTCCGTACCTGCGATGGCCGTGACGCTGGTGCTCTACACGGCCGTACAGATCGCGCTACCGCTCTGGGTGCGGCCACACCTCATCCCACCGGTGACGAAAACCGTTGCCTTCTCGATGGACCGGCTGGACGGGATCTCGATCAACGACGGCAGCGGCTCGGCGACGATCACGCTGACCACCGGGGGACACGGTGACTGGGTGCTGTCCAACCGCACCGTCAACTCCGCCGGTCACTACACCGCGCTGCCCACGTGGATGGGCCAGTGCGTTGTCCCCCCGGTGCCGCCGGGCAACGAGCCGGGCCCGGTCAAGGCCGACGCGGGTGCTCGGGACGGGCTCACCGCCTGCTTCGACCGGTTGAACGCCGAGGGCTACCACCAGCGCCTCGCCTACCAGCCGGCCAGCCGTTTCTGGCCGCTGCAGCTCGTCGAGACGGGTGTGGTCCTGGTGGTGTCCGGCCTGCTCGGGTGCTTCTGTTTCTGGCGGATCCGTCGAGTCAGCTGAGGCGGCGGGGCGGCTCGAGGGCTCCTACACTTCATCCGGACTCGAACCTGCCAGAGCTCGAGGCCGGAGGCTGACTGTGAGAGCTGCCGTCGTTGCCCACCGCGGCAAGACCTTCGGAGGTGGCCTGCCGGAGCTCCGACGTGTCCTGGACGCGGAGGGCGTGGACGACCTTCTGTGGTTCGAGGTGGCCAAGAGCCGCAAGGCGCCGCCGCTGGTCCGGCGGGCAGTGGAGCAGGGGGCCGAGCTGGTGTTCGCGTGGGGCGGGGACGGGATGGTCCAGCGCTGCGTCGACGTGCTGGCCGGCTCGGACGTTGCGCTCGCCGTGCTCCCGGCGGGCACCGCGAACCTGTTCGCGACCAACCTGAGGATTCCGACCGACCTCGAAGGCGCGGTGGCTGTCGGCCTGCGGGGCCAACGCCGCCGACTCGATGTCGGGACGTTTGACGGTGAGAAGTTCGCCGTCATGGCCGGCGTGGGCTTCGACGCGCAGATGATTCGCGGTGCGGGCGGCGGAGATCTCAAGACCCGCCTGGGCCGAGCGGCCTATGTCTGGTCGGCGTCAACGAGCCTGCGCAAGAAGCCCTTCAAGGCGCGGGTCAAGGCTGACGGCCGCACCTGGTACAAGGGCAAGGCCAGCTGCATCCTGCTGGGAAACCTCGGCGAGCTCTTCGGCGGAGTGAAGGTGTTCGAGGAGTCGCGGCCGGACGACGGCAAGCTGGACGTCGCGGTGGTGACTGCCGACGGGCTCATCGAGTGGAGCCGGGTGCTGGGGCGCCTGGCCTCGGGGAAGCCCAGCAAGTCTCGACTCGCCCGCACGACGCAGGCCCGCTCGGTGTCCGTCGTCCTGAGCCGGAAGGTCCGGTACGAGCTGGACGGGGGTGACCGGACGAAGGTCAAACACTTCAAGGCCAAGGCAAAGGCCGGTGCCGTCACCGTCTGCGTGCCGCTGCGATGAACGTCCTGAGAGCGGACGTCGGCCACCTGACGGCGCCGACGGCTCGAATGGCAGCGGCACCACAACGACCCTAGAGTCAGCGGCGCAGCAACCGTCGAAGACCTGACAGGTGAACACTCGTGACGGAGATCGCAGGCACCGCCCGAAGGGCCTCGAACGGCACGGCCATGAACGTGCTGGCCCGGTTCGGCCTGGCCTGCCGTGGCTTCGTCTATGTGGTCATCGGCTGGTTGGCATTTCAGGTCGCGCTCGGCCACGGCCAGCATCAGGCGAACCAGACCGGTGCTCTCGCTGCCGTCGCCCAGCACTCCTTCGGTGAGCTGCTGCTCTGGGTGCTGGGCCTCGGCTTCGCGGCGTACGCGATATGGCGGCTGAGCCAGGCCGCGTTCGGGACGTCGACCGACGGCGACAAAGCCGGCCCGCGGCTCAAGGCCCTGGTCCGCGGGCTCATCTACGCCGGTTTGGCGGTCGTGACGTTCAACTTCGTCGTGGGTACGCCGCCCAAGGGACAGCGCCAGCAACAGGTCACGTTGACCGCTCGCCTGCTCAAGCACGATGTCGGGCGCTGGGCCGTCGCTGCCGTTGGTCTCGTCGTGGTGGCCGTGGGCGTGGCCCAGATCGTCGAGGGTCTGAGCAAGCGCTTCACGAAGCAACTGCAGATGCATGAGCTGACCGGTGCGACGCGCACGGTCATCGTCCGGCTCGGCGTGATCGGCACGACGGCTCGCGGCGTGGTCTTCGCGCTCGCCGGGGGCCTTGTCGTGGACGCGGCGCTGACGTACGACGCGGCCAAGTCGACCGGTCTGGACGGCGCCTTGCGGACCTTGGCGGACCAGCCGTACGGTCCGTGGCTCCTGGGTGCGGTAGCGGTGGGGCTGGTTGCTTTCGGCGTGTTCGGTCTCGCATCGGCCCGCTATGCGAAGACCTGACGCCTCACGCGCCTCTGTCTTGCTCTCCGCCGCTGACCGCACACCCGCGATGGCCGACTGGTTCCTCTCCGCCGAGGAGCGCGGCAACCCGGCCACACTGCTGGACAGGGACAAGCCGGCGGGCCAAGCCTGGACGACCGGCAACCGCGTCCGCCCGTTGGTGCATGGCGCGACCTACTTCGCGGAGCTCGTCGCGGCCATCGGCCGGATGCGGGCGGGTGATCTGCTGATGTTCGCCGACTGGCGCGGAGACCCGGACGAACGGCTGTTGGGTACGGCTGGAAGTGAGGCGGCGAAGGTCTTCGCGGGAGCGGCAGCACGGGGCGTGCTGGTGCGCGGTCTCTTCTGGAGGTCGCACTGGGATCGGCTGGCTTTCGCCGCGGCGGAGAACCGGCACCTCGGCGAGGAGGTCAATGCGGCCGGCGGGTGCTGTCTGCTCGACATGCGGGTGCGCATCGGAGGCTCGCACCACCAGAAGTTCGTCGTTCTTCGTCACCGGGGCCGGACCGAGCTCGACGTCGCCTACGTCGGTGGGATCGACCTCTGCCACAGCCGGCGCGACGACGCCAGCCACGGTGGGGACCCGCAGCGTCAGCCGATGGCGAAGGTGTACGGCGACCGGCCGCCGTGGCACGACGTCCAGCTGGCGATCACGGGGCCCGCGGTGGGCGACGTGGAGACCGTCTTTCGCGAACGCTGGGAGGACCCGCAGCTGCTGAGCCGCAGCCCGTTCCATCGGCTGGCGGATCGCCGGCGGGGCGACGACCAGGTCCGTGCGCCGCTGCCACCGCGCTGGCCGGCGCCCAGCCCTACCGGACCGCACGCCGTACAGCTCCTGCGTACCTACGGACGCCGGCTGGGCGGGTATCCCTTCGCTCCGCACGGCGAGCGGAGTGTCGCCCGTGGCTACATCAAGGTATTGGGCCGGGCCCGTCGGCTGATCTACATCGAGGACCAGTACCTCTGGTCCTCAGAGGTCGGTGCCCAGATCGCCCGGGCATTGGCGCGGAACGTCGATCTCCGGTTGGTCGCTGTGCTTCCGCACCATCCCGATCAGAATGGCCGGGTCTCAGGTCCCCCGAACGTCTACGGGCGTGAGGTTGCCTTCGCCCAGCTGCGGGATGCAGCCCCCGACCGCGTCGCGTTCTACGGCATCGAAAACGCCCAAGGGACACCGATATACGTGCACGCCAAGGTCTGCATCATCGACGACCTGTGGGCTGCCACCGGCTCGGACAACTTCAACCGCCGGTCCTGGACGCATGACTCTGAGCTCGCGGCAGCCGTCTGGGACACCGGCCCGGTCGGACCAGAGTCCGGGTACGGAGCGAACCTCCGGCTCACTCTGGCGCGGGAGCATCTCGGCAGCGACACGGCTTCGGTCGGGCTGGAGGAGACTTTCGAAGCCTTCGCATCCTCAGCGCGAACGCTGCAGGAGTGGCACGACGGGGGACGTCGTGGCCCGCGGCCGCCGGGTCAGCTGCGTCCGCTGGACGACCAGCTGGTTTCGCCTCGGTCCCGATGGTGGGCCGAGCCGCTGTACCGGACGATCTTCGACCCGGATGCGCGAACTCTCTTGGCCCGCAGGCGCGGCGCGTACTAGGCGGGGCCCATCTCGGCCCAGAACCGTTGCTCCAGAGCCTGATCACCCGCGAAGTCCAGGTCCCGGCGATCGAGCCCGCCGTTGGCCGCGAGCCACGAGTCCAGGGTGGCGGGGTCGCTGATCCGTTGCGCTGCTCCGGGGACGCCGATGAACCAGTGCTCGCTGAGCAGCTGGACGGTGAACTGACGATCGGCGACGCGATGGCGCCCAGAAGAAGGTCGCGGGCTGCCTGCGGTGTCGTCGACTGGCCTGGCTGTCTCTGGCATTCGATACTCCGGCCGGCTGGGGGCGCCAGCCGGTGCTTCGACTGTCGTTCTCGGTGGAGTAACGCCAGGCGGTTCGTCGGCGTTACACGTGGGCCGCGTCGAGAGTCACCCGTCACGCCGATCGGGTGCGGCTGCTGCTTCCGGCCCGAAATGCAGTGACGTTGCGGACGGCCTATGTTGAAGAGACGCCGCCGAAGACCCTTAGCGCGTTGTGTTTGCCGGACGCCGCGTCGTCCGCCGCCGACGCGCCCGGCCGTGCGCTGGAACGACAACTTTGGAGGAGTTATGAGCTCGGTGCAGGAGTCCGTCGACGTGGCCGTACCGGTCAGAGTCGCCTACAACCAGTGGACGCAGTTCGAGTCCTTCCCCCACTTCATGGATGGCGTTGAGTCGATCACTCAGCTGGACGACACGCACAACCACTGGGTCACCAAAGTGGGAGGCGTCAGGCGGGAGTTCGACACCCAGATCACAGAGCAGCACCCGGATGAGCGCGTCGCGTGGACGACGGTCGAGGGCGAAGTGCACCAAGCCGGTGTGGTCACCTTCCACCGGCTCGCCGAGGACATGACGCGCGTCACGATCCAGATCGACTGGACCCCTCAGGGGCTGGTGGAGAAGGCCGGGGCCGCCCTGCAGGTACCAGAACATCGGGTGAAGGCGGATGCGAAGCGCTTCAAGGAGTACATCGAGAAGCGCGGCACAGAGTCGGGAGCCTGGCGGGGCGATGTCTCTGCGGGCGGTCGGCACGTCGACGAGTCCGGACCCGGCACCATCGGCTGACCGTCCCCACGGGCATCACGCTTGTCCGGCTGGACCGCGGGTCCGACTGCGAGGTCCCGTCCCGCGGTCCAGCCGATGCCAGCCCTTGAGGGGAGGACGGGCTGGACTGTCCGGCCGAGCATGGTGCGAGGCAACAGGTGACACCCCGTCTCGACGGAGGTCCTGCCGCATCAGCCCGGCCGGTCAGCCTTCAGAGCATCGGCCGAGGCAACCCTGGAGGAACGGCTTTTGACTGCTAGGTCACTCGCGCGCGCCTTCATCTCGCTCTCAGCGGCACGACGGACACACAACGTCCGCAGCGGGCGCGGTCGTCGCCGACGACGTACCTGCTGCGACTTTGGTGACCGGTGGCGAGGCGTCGGTACGCCGGCAAAGGTCCTGACTCCTGGGGCCGCCTTCCGCGCTTGCTCCAGCGGGCGGTGCGTGGCTGCTTCTGGCATGCTGGTTGATGCCTCCAAAGATGGGTGGGGCGCGACTTGTGAGGCGCCCGGCCACTGGCCTGAAGTCTCGGGTCGCCTGCGTCCGTTCCCGCTCCATGGAGACCCGATGCCTACGGTCGATCCTCCTGACTCGACCGCGCTCGCCTTTGCGGTACTGAGCCAGCAGCTTCTCTCAGAGTCCAGTGAGCGCACCCTGCAGAGGGTCGTCCAGCTGGCGGTGGACACCGTGCCGGGTTGCGACTACGCCGGAGTCACGCTGAGACACCGGAGCCGGTTGGAAACGCCCGCAGCGACCGATCCCCTGGTGAACCTGCTGGACGAGCAGCAGTACCAGCTGAACGAGGGACCGTGCGTGGACGCGGTCCAGCGCGAGAACGTGTACATCATCCGGGACACCCGCACCGAGACTCGATGGCCGAAGTGGGCCCCGCGTGCCGCCGGACAGGGCGTGCTGAGCGTCCTCAGCGTGCGGATGGAGACCCCCGAGCGAGTCGTGGGCGGGCTCAACCTGTACTCGCGCACCCCGGACGCATTCGGCAACGAGGCGCTGCTCACCGCCCATGTGTACGGGATGCACGCCAGCACTGCTATCGCGGCCACCCACCAGATCGAGCATCTGGCCATCGGGATGCGCACCCGGCACCTGATCGGGCTCGCTCAGGGCATGCTCATGATGCGGTACGGCCTCAGCGAGGAACAGGCCTTCCAGTTCCTGACCCGCACGTCCCAGCACGAGAACGTCAAGCTGCGCGATATCGCCCAGCGGGTGGCGGACGAGCTGGGCATGCACCAGGCGCCCCCAGCCGAATAGACAGGAGGCGCGGACGGAGCTGCCCGGCTCAGTCGGGGGGTTTCGAAGCGCTCTAGGGCAGGACCAGGCTGGCCGGATGGGCCGCGTCCAGGGCCAGCCACATGTCGGAGCGGTGGAACTGGACCCGCAGCTTGAGCACTCGGCCGCTCTGCACAGTCGTGGCAACGCTGCCGATGCCGATCGTTCGTCGTTGCCATGTCGTGGTGGTGCTCCACTTGCTGACGTGGACGTTCGTTGCACTGGTCAGGAGTTGGCAGCTGCCGCCGGAGCTGTTGCAGGAGTAGAGCCAGGCCGAGTAGTCGATGTCCTGGTCCTTGCGTTGCCTCGGTGTGCTCCACAGGTCGAGTGACACCGGCCCGTTGAGAGCCAGACCGCCCGACGGTGCCTGGTAGCTCCACTCCTGGTACTTCTTTGGGTCGGTCTCGGTGACCTTGAGGTCGCTGTCCCTGATGGTGAGCCCCGGGTGACTGTCGCCGTCCCAGTCCGTCGTGGCCTCGGTCGGCGCGCTCACGGTCAGCCTGCCCGTGGAGCTGGTGGAGGACCCGCGCAGGTACAGCCGGCCGAGCTGGGCGGGTGCGGCCACGACGATGGTCACCGTTCCCGTGTCCCGGGCGTGTCCGTCCGTGACGACGTAGTGGATGGTCGTCGTGCCGGCGGCTGAGGGTGTGAACGAGAACGTGCCGCTCGAGCTCAGGTGCACCGAGGCGTCGTCGTCGCCGGCGACGTGCAGCGTGTCCCCGTCGATGTCCTCGTCGTTGCGCAGCACGTTGCCGTTGATGCTGTGACCCACCTGACCGGCGTACCGGTCGTTGTGCGCCTGCGGTGGGTCGTTCACCGCGGTGACATCGACGGCGACCGTTGCCGTCGCCGTACCGCCGGCGTTGTCCCGCACGGTGTAGGTAAAATTGTCCGCGCCGTTGAAGTTCGCAGCAGGCGTATAGCTCACCGCCGCGGCGCTGAACACGACACGACCATGGCGTGGTGTCGTCGTGGTGACGACCTTCAGTGGTTCGTTCCCGGGATCGCTGTCGTTGGCCAGCACGCTGACCGACGTTGGGCCCGAGTCCTCGGCCACTGTGAGACGGTCGTCGGCGGCGACGGGGGAGTGGTTGCTGCTCCGGGCCGGGTCGGTCGACGGGGCGGAGCCGGTCGACGCGGCGGAACCGGTCGTCGGGGTCGCCCCGCCGCCGCCGTCGCCTGCGTCGTGACTGACGACGACGCGTCGGGGTCCGCTGTCGGACGTCGTGCCGTTCCGGCCGGTGGGCGATGCGTGGGCCGCCGACGGAGGTGCGTGATGTTCGGCCGCCGTCGCGGGCGCAACCCCGAGGCCGACCAGGCTGGCTCCGGTCAGTGCCGCGCTGCCGACGGCGCTGACCGCCTGACCGACACCCGGCAGGGAGTGCAGGAACGGGACCTGCGCGATCCAGGCCAGCGGACCCGTGACCCATCGCACCCGCGACAAGGAGATGGCCAGGAAGGCTTTGACCACTGCCGGGTCGAACTGGGTACCGGCGCACCGCGCCAGCTCGGCCCGGGCCTCGGGCGCCGTCATCGGCTTCTTGTACGCCCGGGCCGCCGTCATGACTTCGTAGGAGTCGGCGACGGCGACGATCCGGCCGCCGAGGCCGATCTGCTCCGCGGCCAGCCCCAGCGGGTACCCGGTCCCGTCGTACCGCTCATGGTGCTGCTCGACCGCGAGACGCCACGGGCCGAGCCAGTCGTTGAGCGGGCCGCAGATCGTGGCGCCGTCCAGTGGGTGGCGCCGCAGCATCTCCCACTCGGCCGCGTCCAGCTTGGCCGGCTTGTTGAGTACGGCGCTGGGCACGTTGAGCTTGCCGACGTCGTGGATCAGGGCAGCCCACAGGAGCCGGTCCCGGTCGCCCGGTCGGATGCCCATCTCCTCGGCGATCATGGTGACGAACAGCTGGGTGCGCTCCGAGTGGCCGCGCGTGCGGCTGTCGTACTCGCCGAGCGCGCCCACCAGCGCCAGAACTGTCTCGGCGGCCTGCTGCCGGTCCCCGGTGACGCCGTGCTGGCGGGCGCGTTCGAGCTCGGCGGCCAACGCCCTGGTGCCGGCCATCGACCGGGCGATCTTGTACCGCGACGGTGCCCGGTCCGGGAAGAGCATGGAGAGCTTCAAGAGCGTCGCGATCGGCAGCAGCCGGCGCGTCAGGCGGTCGATGCCGAACAGGACGACGGTGGAGACCACGAGCACGCCGAGCCACGACGCGACCGCGCCGACCCAGCTGTGCGATCTCGGCAGCACCGAGCCGACCAGGATGCCGGCGAGCACCGAGCACGCCAGAGGGACCACCACGGCGGTCAGGCGCAACAGGCCAGCCTGGAGCGGCCGCGCGCGCCATCGCGCCGCGGAGTCCTGAGCGGTCACAGCACCCGAATCGGCACCACGTCAGGTGGGCTTGAGGCGCGTCACCTTTCCAGATGTGTGGCGCCTACTCGAGCGTGCCGGTCAGCTCAGCTTGATGAGCGTCGAGGAGACGTCCCCGCTGTCAAGCTGCACCCCGACTCGGAAGTAGTGCCCGGCCGCCGACTTCGGGGTCTGCCAGGTGAACACGTACTGCTGCGCGGACGCGTCCCACTTGAACGAGCCGCCCACCATCCCCGTGCCTCCGGTGACGACACCCGTACCGGCACTCGTCGTGCCGAGGTCCGTCGGCTGCAGCCAGACCGGCATGGACGTCGCCGGCCGAACGGCACCGGAGCTGTCCTTGAGCTGGAACTTCATCGGGACGGTGCTCCCGGCCTTGAAGGTGCTGGCCGTGCCCAGGTCGTGTGCGGTGTTCGTCACCGGCTGCAGGAAGCCGGACCAGTCGTAGCCGACGTGCAGAGTCACGGACTGCGTCGCCGTGTTGCCCGCCTGGTCGGTCGCCGTGAAGCTGTAGACGAAGTCGCCGACGCCGTTCGCGTTGCCGAGACCGCTGCCGCTCCTCACCAACGTGCAGCCGGCCAGGCCGGACAGGGAGTCGGTGGCCGAGCAGCTGGGCGGCGTCATCGTCTGGCCGACGGTGAACGCGGTCCGGCCGGTGTACGGCGCGAACGTCGGCTGGGTCAGGTCGATGCTGATCGGCCCGACCTTCACCGTGGCCGAGTTCCCGGCTACGTCGGTCGCCGTACCCGTGATGTACTGCGCGGCACCCTCGGTCGACAGGATGCGGTCGGCCGGGCAGCTCGCCACCTGCGTCTGGGCGTCCGAACACACGAAGTGCACGCTGACCGGCCCGGCGTACCAGCCGTTCCGGTTCGGCGTCGTCGTGGCCGCTCCGTCGATGGACGGCGCCAGGTTGTCCACCTTGAACGTCATCCGGTGCCCAGTGCTGCTGTCCTCGACGTTGCCCGCCACGTCGGCACTCCAGAAGGACACGGTGTGGACGCCCTTGCCGACGACGAACGGTGCGTCGTAGGTCTTCGCCGCGCCGCCGTCGATCGTGTAGAGCGTGCGCTCGACACCGGAGAGGTTGTCGCTCGCCGACAGGGTCACGGTGACCGGTGCGGCGTACCAACCCGAGGGGTACGTCGGGTCGGGTGCGCTGAGCGCCGTGGCAGGGGCAGTGCGGTCGATGCTGATCCCGCCGACGGTGGTCGTCCGGGTGTTGCCGGCCTTGTCAGTGACGGCCGCGATGGCCGTCAGGTTGAGGCCCTCGCCCGACACGACGCTGTCCGCCGGGCAGCTGCCCTCGATGCCGGACAGCGCGTCCGCGCAGGACCAGTGCACCTTGACGTCTCCGTTGTGGAAGCTGCCACCGCTGTTCGGGCTGGTCACAGCCCCGGAGAGCGACGGGGTGGTCGTGTCGACGTTGATGCCGTCGACGCTCGTCGCCGCGTCGTTGCCGGCCTTGTCGGACGCTGCGCCCGACGCCGACTGTTCGTGACCTTCCGCGAGGATGACCTCCTTGCCGCAGTCGGCCACACCCGAGAGGTTGTCGGCGCAGGTGAAGCTGACCGTGACGGCCTGGTCGTACCAGCCGTTCGCGTTCGGTGAGCGATCGGCCGCACCGGCGATCGTCGGGCGGGTCTTGTCCACGTTCAGCGTTGCCGTGTCGGTGGCCGAGTTGCCGGCCTGGTCGACGGCGGTGCCGGTCACCTTCTGGTTCGCGGCCTCGGCGGTGACGACGTGGTCGTCCGTGCAGCTCTGGACGCCGGATGTCCCGTCGTCGCACAGGAAGTGCACTGTCGCGTCGGTGTTGTTCCAGAGGTCCTCGTTCGGCTCGGGCGTCACTGTGTGGCTGATGCTCGGTGCCGTCTGGTCGACCTTCACCGTGGTCGACCCGTGCGTCCCCTCGTTGTCCGCCCGGTCGATGCTCCAGAAGGTCAGGGCGTAGGTCCCGTCTGCGGAGAGCTCGATCTTGTTGCCCTTCTGGGGCGCACCACCGTTGATCGTGAAGTACGTCGCCTTGACCCCAGAGAGGTTGTCGGTCGCTTGGACGTCGAGCGCGACGCCCGTCCTCTGCCAGTCGGACGGGGCGCTCACGGTCGTGATCGGGGCGTGGCGGTCGATGCGGAGCCCGTCGACCGCAGCCGCCGTCGTGTTGCCCGCGTTGTCAGTCGCGCTCTGCCAGGCCGACAGGTTGTCGCCCTCGCCTGAAAGCACCGTGGTCGCGGGGCAGGAGGCACCGAGGATGCCGGAAAGGGCGTCGGAGCACGTCCACGACACGGAGACGTCGGAGCGGTACCAGCCGTCCGCGTTCGGCGCGGTGGTGGCCGCGCCGGACAGCACCGGGTTGGTGAGGTCGATGTTGATGCCACCGACCGACGTCGTGCTCGTGTTGCCGACCTTGTCGGTGGCCGTGCCTGTCGCCGACTGGCCGGCGGCCTGGCCGGACACCGTCACCGGGGCAGTGCATGTGTCGACACCGGAGCCGCCGGAGTCCGAGCAGGTGAAGGTTGCCAGCACCGGCTCGTTGTTCCACCCCTGAGCGTTCGGCGCCGGCAGCCGGGACCCGTTGATCGAAGGTGCCGTCGTGTCCACCCGAACGACCACCGTGTTGCCCGCTCCGGTGCGGTCCTCGCTGTTGTCGGCCCGGTCCGTGCTCCAGAAGGTCAGTGAGTGGACGCCCTCAGCGCCAACCGTGAACGGACCCGTGTAGCGCTGCGCTGCCCCCTCGTCGACGGCGTAGAACGTTGACGCGGTCCCGGACAGTGTGTCGGTGGCGACGAGCGAGACCGTGGGGCCGGACCGGTACCACCCGTTGTCGCTGTCCACCGGAGGAAGTACGGCGGACGTCACCGGCGCGGTCCGGTCGATGGCGATGCCGCCGACCGTTGCCGTCGTCACGTTGCCGGCGAGGTCCGCGACCTGAGTGGACGCGCCCAGGTCCTGGGCCTCGCCCGTCACCGTCGAGTCCGCCGGGCACGAGCCGTCGATCCCCGACAGGACGTCGGCGCAGGTCCACGCCACCGAGACATCGTGGTTGTACCAGTGCGCGTCGTTGGGTTCGGTCGTGGCCGCGCCATGCAGGGTAGGCGGCGTCTCATCGACGTCGATGCCGCTCAGCGTCGTCGATGCGTGGTTGCCGGCAGCGTCAACCGCTGTGCCGGAGGCCGACTGCGCCGCGCCCTCGCCGATCGTGGTGGGCGAGGAGCAGTCGGCGATGCCGGACAGACCGACCTGGTCAGCGCAGGTGTAGGTCACCGAGACGCCCGCGCGATACCAACCGTTGTCGTTGGCGGGTCGGTCCGCCGTCGCGTCGATCGTCGGTGCGCTCTTGTCGATGCTGACCGTCGCCGGGTCGGTCGTCACGTTGCCGGCGTTGTCGACCGCCGTGCCGGGCTCGGGCTGGTTCCGGCCCTCGTGCGTCTCGGTGATCGCGTCCGTGCACTCCTTGACGCCTGAGCCCCCAGTGTCGTTGCAGCTGAACACGATGCGGACGTCGGTGTTGTTCCAGCCGTTGTCGTTGGCGGCCGGCTCCTGGACGTGGGTGATCGTGGGCGCGCTCTTGTCGATCCGGACGATGGCTGCCTGGTGCGGCTCAGCGTTACCGGCGGTGTCGACGCTCCAGACGTCCAGGTCGTAGACACCCTCGGCGGAGAGCACGATCTCGTCGCCGGTCTGCACGGCACCGCCGTCGACCGTGTAGTGGATGGCTGCGACACCGGACAGGTTGTCGGTCGCCGACAAGCTGACGGTGGCGTCCGTGTTGGTCCAACCCGACGGTGCCGAGATGGCGGTCGTGGGAGCCGTCCGATCGATCTGAAGGCCGGCCACGATGCCTGTGCCTTGGTTGCCGGCCCGGTCGGTCGCCGCCCCAGTTGTGGACAGGTCGTCGCCCTCGCCGGAGACGGTCGAGTTGCCGGGACAGTCCACGGCCGGGACGCCGGAGCCGGCGTCCGAGCAGGTCCAGGCGACGCTGACCTCGTCGCGGTACCAACCCGCCGCGTTGGGTGAGGTCGTCGGCGTACCGGTCACCACAGGCGCGGTGCGGTCGATCTTGAGGTGGGCCACCTGGTTGCTCGCCACGTTGCCGGCCACGTCCTGGACGGAGACCGGTCCTGCGGTGAGATCCTCGCCCTCGCCGCCGACGGTCGTGTCGGCAGGGACGGTTCCCTCATCGACACCGGAGGTCGCGTCCGTCGCGGTCCAGCGCACCGTCACGTCGCCCTTGTACCAGCCATTCTGGTTCGGCGAAGTCGTTGCGGCGCCGGTGAGAACCGGCGGCGTCCGGTCGACGTTGACCGGACCGACCATCGCTGTGCTGGAGTTGCCGCCATGGTCGGTCGCCAGCCCTGTGACGTACTGGTTTGCGCCGTCGCTCTTCAGGGTGGTGCCGCCCTCGCAGCCGGCGACACCGCTCTCGGCATCGGAGCAGTCGAACGACACCGTCACGTCGGTGTTGTTCCACCCGGCAGCATTCGGGGCCGGCTCGTGGGAGCCCGTGATCGTCGGGGGGATGCCGTCGATGCGCAGCGTCAGCACATGACCGGAGCCGGTCGCGTCCTCCAGGTTGCCGGCCTCGTCCCTGCTCCAGAAGGTGATCGAGTGCACGCCGGGCGTCGAGAAGTCGAACGCACCGGCATAGGCCTGGGCCGGGCCCGCATCGACGCTGTAGAACGTCCTGTCAAGGCCGGACAGGTTGTCGTGCCCGGTGAGCGCGACGTGTGCCTTGTCGGCGTACCAACCGGTGGCCAGCGGGTCCGACACCGACGCGATGGTCACCGGCGGTATGGTGTCGATCCGGATACCCGGCGCCGATGCGGTCCGGGAGTTGCCGGCCCGGTCGGATACGGTCTCCGTGGCCTGGAGGTCGGAGCCTTCGCCGCTCACCGTGCTGTCGGCGGGGCAGCTGCCGTCGATGCCGGAGAGCGCGTCGGAGCACGACCACTGGACGACCACGCTGTTGTCGTACCACCCCTTCGAGTTCGGCTGCGTCGTCGCGGCTCCGGACAGGGATGGCGGCGTCTTGTCCACGTCGATCCCGGTGAGCGATGCGGTGGCTGAGTTGCCGGCATTGTCGGTGGCCGTGCCGTCGGCGCTTTGGTGTTCCCCCTCGCCGAGCACCTTCGTGGCTGCGCACACGCCGATGCCGGAAAGGCCGGCCTGGTCTGCACAGGCGAAGCTGACGCGGACGTCACCGTCGTACCAGCCGTTGCCGTTGGCCGCACGGTCCGCAGCCGCGCTGATGGTCGGCGGTGTCCGGTCGATGTTGACGGTCGCGTCGTCCGACGCGCTGTTGCCCGCCTGGTCCGTGGCGACACCGTGCACGTGCTGGTTCCCGCCCTCAGCTGCCAGCTCTGCGGAGGGGGTGCAGCTCGCGACGCCCGACGCGTCGTCGCTGCAGACGAACGTGACAGTGACCTTGGCCGCGTTGGTCCAGCCGCCGTCGTATGACAGCGGTGCGAAGGAGTGCGTGATCGTCGGCGCCGTCTTGTCGATCTTGACGTGCGCCGTGCGGGCCGCCTCCGCGTTGCCGGCCTGGTCCGTGCTGAAGTACGTCACGGTGTGGTCGCCCTCGGTGGCGAGGCTGAACGAGGTGCCGGTCTGAGGGGCTCCACCGTCGACCGCGTAGGTCGTCGAAGCGACGCCCGAGAGGGCGTCCACTGGGGACAAGTTCACAGTGACCGTGCCGTTGGACCACGCGTTCGACGGGCCGCTCACGCCGGTGACCGGGGCCGTCCGGTCGATGCTGACCCCTGTGCTGGTGGCGCTCCGCGTGTTGCCGGCCTGGTCACTGACCGACGCGCTCGCGGTCAGGCTGGTGCCCTCGCTGGAGATGACGCTGTCCCCGGGGACCGTCACCGGGTCAACACCGGATCGGGCGTCGCTGGCCGTCCACTGGATCGTCACGTCGCCCTTGAACCAGCCGGCGGAGTTGGGCGCAGTGGTCGTGCTGCCCGACAGGGTCGGCCGCACGGTGTCGACGTTGAGGCCGGAGACGGTGCTCGTGGACGAGTTGCCTGCAACGTCCAGGACGGAGCGGCTGACTGAGCCGCCCGTGACGTCCTGAGCGGGGTCGGTCGAGCTGCCGACGACAACGGCTGCTGGGCAGCCGGGGCTAGCCAAGCCGGATGCGTCCACCGCGGGGTTGTCCGAACACGCGAAGCTGGTGGTCACCGGGGTGTTGTTCCACCCGAACCCGTTGGGGGCCGGCGTGCGCGACCCCGTGATGGTCGGGGCCGCCTTGTCCAGCCGTAGGGTGCCGCTGCCGGTTCCCACGTTGCCTACCCGGTCGACGACACCGGAGGGCGCGGTGAGGGCGACGATGCCGCTCTGCGTGTAGGTCGTCGACGCCGTCGGCTGGGTCGGCACGCCGGAACCTGGTGTCGAGGTGTCGGCCGAGGGGTCGGTCGCGGTCCACGTGACGGTGGTGTTGGTGCGGTTCCAACCGGCCGGGTTGGCGGCGGGATCGAGCCCGGGCGTGAGCGTCGGCCCGGTGTTGTCCAGGACGTAGGTCGCGGTCTTCGCCGACACTTGGCCGGCGCCCGAACAGTTGCCGTTGTTCATGTTCCGGAACGGCGTGAACGTGAGGGCCTGCATGCCGTTACCGGCACCCGCCGTCAGCTGGTACGTCGCCTTCAGGCTGGTCACGGTGAGCGAGGCCAGGGTGGTGCTGCCGGTGGTCACGACGACACATGCCGTCGTCGAGTCGGTGTTGGCGGTGAAGGTCGCGGACTGGCCAGACCGGGCATACACGCCGTACGTCGGGTCGGTGTACGTGCCCGGCCCTCCCGTCACGGTGACGGACAGCACGGTGTTGGCGCTCGCGGACAGGACTCCGAGCCCAAGGAGGATGGTGGTGAGGACGAGGCTCGCGGAGGCGATCGTCGCCAGGACACGCCTGGGCCGGATAGGTGTCTTCTTCATGGGTCCGGCCCTCCAGCAAACGCACGCAGCGCACGACGTAGGCCCAGGCGTTCTGGACCTGCTTCGACGCTAGGGACGCCGGGGACCGGACACATCGACCGTTCCGGCCGCTCATTCCTGACCGTTCGGCTGACCCCCGATCGGCTTAGTGGCCCTCGAGGTCACGACAGTCGCCAGCCGAAAGACACGCCAGATTGTCTAGAACGGCCTCCCCGACATCCGGGGTCGCGCGAAGACGTCCGCCGCCAGGGACGGGCTGAGCGAGCGTCTCTGAACGGCCCCAACTCTCCGCGAACCACGTCCTGGCTGGGTGCTGCGACGTTCATTGCTGCGCGGGTTCGCGGGTGCCAGAATCATGGCGGCAGCTGTTTCGTGCACTGGACCTGACAGAGCGGCGACAGCCTCGTCTGTAGGACGGGGGTTCGGCGATGTGCGATGAGCAACTAGAGGAGCCTGTACCGCCTGAGACGGTGGGTCGCGACACTGACGTCACGCGCCGGTCAGTGTTGGGAGGGGCCGTCGGTGTTGTCGCGGGTGTGGGACTGGGGAGGGCTAGCGGACGCCTGGGGTCAGCGTCGACTGCCTCTGTGGCGGTCAACCAACTTGGTGAGCAGGTCCGAACGATGGCCATGCACGTGCACTCCAGCTTCTCGGAGGGCACGGGCAGTATGGAGGCCCAGCTCGCTGAGGCAGCACTCGCCGGTGTCGATGTCTTGTGGTGGACGGACCACGACTGGCGAATGGCGGCTGCCGCCTACAGGCGAAACGTCCACTTCGACAGTCTGACGGGCGAGACCGAAGCGGGCGGAACCTGGCATTGGGTGCCGGCGACATCCGGGTCGTTGACCACCGGTGGCGGAGGGATAGTTGCCTCCCCTACGAGCCCGAATGACCCTAGCCCGGTGCCAGGTGCCCTTGGTTCTACGGCTGTCAGCGCAGGGGCTGGAGAGGCAAGCTACCGCTGGTATGCGGACACCAGTTCATCGCGTACGAACGCTAGGAGCAACGTTGCCGGGTTGACGGTTCGCATCGATGTGCTGGCGACACAGACCGGCCCCGACTCGTGGCTAGAGATGCTCGTCGGATTGTCACGCCGGCCCCCGGCCCCCGGCCGCCCGCCCTCGCCGTACCAGATCTCCTACCGCTTTCGTGCCGGAGCCGCTGCCCCGGAGACGCACGGCACGTTGGGTGTCGTCTGGGTGCCCGTCGAGCCCGGGTCGTGGACGAGCGTTGTGGTCAACCCTCAAGCAGACATCTCGGCTTTGTGGCCCGACATTGCGAGTGCGGACAACTCGTTCTCGCAGCTCTGGCTGGGTGCGACGAGCCGGAATGGTGCTCCAGCTGGCGGCTACTTCGACTACCTGACCTTCCAACGGGCTGACGTCGGAAACGCGGTCTTGGGCAACCAGCGGGATCTGATGACCGGACTTAGGACCAAGTACCCGGGCATAGTGCAGATGCAGGGACTGGAGGTTTCGTACTTCAGTCAGCACCTCAACTGGTACGGAGGCGGCCCGGCGGTCTTCGACTCTTCCACATGGACCAAAGTGAAGCCGCACAGCAAGGTGGACCCCTATGTCCTAGCCGCGCAGCAGGCGGGGATGATTCACAATGGCGGCGGCCTCGCCTCACTCAACCATCCATTTGGCACCGGGTTCGGTACGGCCGCCAGTGCCGCCACGCGTCACACAGTCGTCGCAGGGCTGCTTGCGGCTCGACCGGCATTGGACATGATTGAGGTCGGGTATGCAGCACGCGGCGCCGACCTTCGAGGACACCTCGACTTGTGGGACACACTCCTTCGCAACGGACTTTTCCTGCCGGGAATCGGGGTGTCCGATGACCATCAAGGCGAACACGGCACCTGGACCAGAACGAAGAACCGTTTCGCGACCTGCGCGTGGACGACCGGACTCGACGAGATGTCCCTCGTGACCGCCATCGCTGGCGGCCGCACCTACTGTCGGGAATTGGGGACTACGCCCACGCTGGACCTGTCTGCCGCCGGCGGATCAGTCCGTATGGGAGAGGTTCTGGTCGACGGCACGGACCCGTCGATCGACCTACGCATCTTGGCCACGGGACTACCAAGCGCAGGCGCAGTCCGGGTGGTTCAAGGTGCTGTCGAATTCGGCTCGACGGCTCTGGATCCGTCGTCAGCCACGACCCAAATGATCCCAGCGGGTTCGTTCAGCTCTGGCGAGGTGACCGCAAGTCTGGACAACTCACGTTCGAGCTTCGCGCGAGTGGAAGTGATCGACGAAGCGGGCCGCTGCATCGCGTTCTCGAATCCGGTGTGGCTGTTGCGCCCTTCGTGACCGCCTGGCGACCGGGTCACGGTGGCGGGCAACAAGTCGCGCCGATCGCGGAAAAGGATCGGGCCAAGCTCAGCTGACCGGCCCACGACGTTGATCCCAGCGGCAGCCAGGTGAGCCACGTCAGCCGGTTTCGGGACCGACGGCTTGTCCGTGGATCTCGTCGACGTGGAGCCGCAGCAAGACACCCACGGCTTCTGGCCGCCACGGCTTGGGCGCGTGGCGGATCTGGGCCTCGGTCGTGCGGAACATCCGGCCGGAGGCGATGATCGACCAGCCGGCGTGGGACGCAACGGACGCGCTGTCGGCCTCGACCGTCGCCAGGATCACCTCACCGCCCGCCGTGAGCCGCGCCAGCGAGGTGTCTTCGCTCGTTTGGAACAGGACGTCGTCACCGTCGACCGCGTGGTTCAGCACGACGATCTTCGGCAGCCCCTCATCGACGAACGCGACGCGCGAGACGCGCGTGGCCGACAGCAGCTGCCGGCACCGCTCCTCTGGCATCTCGGCTGCTGCTTGCGGATCGGACCCAGAGCTCATGGGGGTGACCTGCCCTTCGTCGTTGTCGGATGCACGCTCTGCCAAGGACTCACCCTGAAGACGCAAGGTCGCGAGAGGCCGGCGCTCGACCATCCACGTGTGCCCGTCGGCCATCGCCCACTCCACACCCTGTGGTGAACCGTACGCGCGTTCGTTGGCGATCCCCAGCTGGGCCACCGCCATGATCTCCTCGCTGGTGAGAACGCGCTCGTCCTCCTCGTCCTCAGACGTCGGCACCTCGATCCCAGCACCGTGAGGGTCGGGGACGATCTTCACGTGCCGTTGACCGACCCGGACGCTGACGATGTGCAGGGGCTCCCTGGCGAGGACATACGTGTCGGGCACGACCAGGCCTCGGACCACGGCCTCACCCCGACCGAGCACAGCCTCGATGACCAGCCGGTCCCGATCACCGGTCGAGGGGTCGGCAGTGAACACGACCCCGGACCGTTCCGAGGAGCTCATGTGCGCGCCAGCAGTGGTCGCCAGCGCCGGACCAGCCAGATCTCGAGCACGCCGATCGCCGCCACGACCGGCTGAAGGAAAGAGAGCTGCTGCAGCACGACGAGTTGCACTGCGATCCACGCGACGAGCATTGTCCCGCATGCGATCCCAGCCAGCCGAGCCCACGGCGAACCCCCGGTCACCAGCGCGGCGAGGAGTAGGTGGGGGACCGTGACACCGACGAGGAGCGCGACCCCCGGCCACGTCCACGACGTGAACGGCGTGCCCTCGAGCCATCGAGCCGGCAGGTCGTATCCGGTGCGGATGAGAGCGACGCCGCCCCAAGCCGATGCCACCGCGACGAGTGCGGATACCGCCGCGAGGAGCCAGGCAGATGTCGTACGCCGCTCTGCGGCCGGGACGAGACGCGCTAGCTTCGCCACCAAGCCCTCACCGTCGAAATGCCTGAGCAGCAAGAGGATCGGCACCATGCCGGTGAGTGCGAGCAAGCCGAAGACGGGCGTCAACGCGGCCGAGGCAACGGGTGAGGCCGCGTCCGCAGCCGCGCCGTACGCCTGGTCGACCGCGACGCTGATGCTCTCGAGCACCCACATGACGAGGCCGGCCGTGGCGAGCAGGTAGCCCCAACGGCGTCCGCGCCAGAGCCAGGCCGCGATGACGGCCATCAGGGGCAGCCACAGCCCCAGGTCCTGGACGAAGACGATGTTCGTGGTCAAGCCCGTCCCGCGGAGGAACTCCGGCGAGCCGGCCCTCAGCAAGCCAGGGACGATCTGGCGCAGCCAGGCCAGCGTGTTGAGCGTGACCACGACCCAGATGTACGCCGCCACGCCGCGCCGAGGGGCCATGGCCGAGAACCGAGCCTCGAGGTCGTCGACGTCGATGGTGAGCAGGAGGTAGCGGAGCGACCAAAGGCTGAGCGCCAGGCACGCGACGTACAGCGGGAAGAGCCGGTTGAACGGGGTCGCGAACAGGAACATCAGCGCGTTGTAGGCCAGCATGCCTAGGGCGCCCAACCAGGTGAGCAGCGCGAGCGACGATCCCCGTCGGGCAACCATCACGGAGACGACGAGGAACGGCGCGGCGACGACGAGCACCGTGAGGGCTGTCCCGCGAGCCGAGCCGTTCATCGCGGCCGGCCCGCGCAGGACGCCGGGGTCGAGCAGCATCACGAGGCACGCGACAACCGCGTCGGCAACGAGGGCCAGGGTCAACCCTGTCACGATGCGGATGTCCTTGCGGGCCGGCCGAACGAGCGGTCGGTCCCGTAGGTCGATCTCGAGGACCACGCCTGCTGCGGGGTTCATGACCCTCCCTTGTCAGCTGTTGTCATCCGTCGTTCAGCCATGCACGACGGCGACCGTGCGGTCGGAGTGCTGCGAGAGCTGGACCCCTACCGCGCCCAGCACGAGCTCGGCGAAAGCATGCGTCCCTCGAGCTCCCACAACGATCAGGTCGGCGCTGTTGGCCGAGGCGACCTCGAGCAGGGTCTGCGGGACGTTGAGTCCGTGGACGACGACCTTGGACACGAACACGTCGGGATACTCGCGGCCCGTGCCGGCCAAGGCCTCGGAGAGCATGCGAGCCGCGTCGGACTCCATCTCTGGCTCCCACTGCGCAGCGTTAGCCGGCCAGTCACGGCCGATCTCGAGTCCCTCGGGATGCGGCAGAGCCCAGACGGTGACGGCAATGAGGCCGGTCCGACGCGAGGTCGCCTCCTGGAACGCGAACCTGAGTGCCCTGCGCGAGCTCTCGGAGCCATCCAGGCCCACGAGGACTGGACCCTGCGCCAGATGACCGACCAGCTCGCCCGGCCGCACCAACAAGACGGGGCCTACCGCCCGGGACGTCACCCGCCAGGCGACCGACCCGAGGAGGAGCTGGCCGAAGCTGCCATGACCACGCGAACCCAGGACGACCATGCTCGCCCGCTTGGATGCCTCCACGAGCGCGTCGGTGGGCGACTGCGCCAGGAACTGTGTGGTGACCTCGAGGCCGGGATTGTCCTGGCGCAATGTCGTGGCCTGGTCGGCCAGCTCCTCCTCGGCCGCCTCGCTGATCTCGTCCATGGACATCGCCAGGTAGGTGGGCGGAGCAGTCTGGGGGTCCACGGCGTAGACCAGCTCGAGCGGCAGCTGACGTCGGACTGCCAGAGCGGCGGCGTACTCCAATGCCGCGGCGTTGTCTTTCGAGAAGTCGACTCCTACGACGACGGGGCCGGGGGTGGTTGCCGGGGACATGGCCAGCTCCTTCAGGCTGCGGGGCCAGCTCCTGGCCCCTCCATGACCATGCTCCGAGGAAAGGCGTCAGGCGGGGAGGGTCCTTCGTCCCTTCCTGCCGAGCTGAGTGTTCTCAACGCGCCCCTTCAGCCCACGCAACATCGCGGTCGCCATCACCCCGTCGGCCGGAGTCACGAACGCCCGGTAGGCGATGTCCAGCCATCCCGGGTGCACTCTTCCGCGGGTGCGGACCAGAAGGCGAGTCCGGCCTTCGTCGACCGGCTGTAGACGGAAGGTCCAGGACCAGCTCAGGCGTGCGCCGTACCTCTCCCTCCAGTGCGGTGGGAGGTGAGTGGTGGAGTGTAAGACAAGCAGGTACGGCGGCTGTGCTTCCTGCACCACGAAGCCAGCAGTGCCGGGCGGCCCATCCGCCATGGTGTCCCCGGGCCGCAGATCACGGACGAGCCCGGGGTCAAGGAACTGGGCACTCGGCCAGTTGCCGGGGAAGAGCAACCGGTCCACCCAGCGAGGGGTGTACCAGCCGGCACGGTGCCACCCCATCTGGGTCAGCCACGGCCAGACTTGATCGGCCGCGACGTCGATGGTGATGGCGTGGTTCGTCACCAAGGACGGATTCGGGACCAGCTTGTCGCTGGCGAGAACGCACCTGCGCTCCGCAGCTGTCGACCCGTAGCGGAGGCCGATGATGTGCAGCAGTGCGCCGCTCCAGGTGAGCGCGCAAGCCACCACCGCAAGGTTGCGGCGCGGGCGAGATGTCACTGGGGGTGGCGGTCGACAGCCGGCTTGCTGGACGCGAATTTCGAACCCCAGCCTCGGGCGCGCACGTCCTCGCCCGGCACGAGCGTCGTCGGCTTACCGCTGACGAGGAAGCTCTCGGGGCGGGCAACGGCGTTGCATCCACTGCGTTTGAGCAGCCGGGCGATCTTGCGGCTGGCCCGACCGGTCACCATCGCGGGCTTGTCGATCCGGGTGTCGAACGCGGCCGCACTCGCCCGGAGGCCAGTGACGCCCGCGAACAGCTCGCGCAGTCCCGGCCCGGTCGCGCCGGTCTCGAGCTTCAAGCCGGAGCCCGGCACCTCCGCCTGCTTGAGGGCTCCTTCGCGCGTGCTCGGACGGCTGATGCCCCACGCATGGGTCGGACCGCCCGCAACGATCAGGTCGGCCTGCTCGAGCTCCGCGCGGGACACCGTTCCCGCGTTGCGGACGTCGACGGAGTACACCGCGCTGAGGCCCTCCCCGATCGCCTCGGCGATCGCTCGCGTGTTCCCGAACATCGACTCGTACACCACCAGGGCGCGCATAGCGCACCTCCTTCTTGGTTAGACGGTCGTTGAGCCGGCGAGATCAGCCGGGCCTTCAGGTCGCGTGCCGCCCAGGTCGTAACGGGCGACCGCCGCGGCGATGTCGCTGCCGGTGACGATGCCAAGCACCATGCCGTCTGCATCCGTCACGGGTACGGCGTCCACGCCCTCGGTGACCATCACCATGGCTATCCGCGCGAGGGTCGTCTCGGGCAGGACGCACGTGGTGCGCGAACGCATCAGGTCCCTGACCGGCGTCGACCGGACGCCGAACGGCCCGGTCGGCCAGTGCGCGAAGAGGATCCGGTCGTCGAGTACGCCGGCGCAACGGTGGGCGTCGCAGACCACGACATGGCGCTGTCCCGAGTGCAACATCACCGACCATGCGTCCCACATGGTTTCCTGCGGACCCACCACGTGCACCGGAGCGCTCATCACATCGGCGGCGCAGACGCCATGACTGGACAGAGCCGGCTCACCCGTCACGTCGACGGTTCGGCTCTCCGGCACGGGCATGGCCGCCGCCGTCAGCTCACGCCGTGCAGCCGGGTGGGCGCATCGCCGACGCGCTCGCGTCCGACGTCGGATGCCGGTTGAGTGCCGACTCTGCGCCCGCTCACCCGACTGATGTCGATGCTGATGTGTTGGTTTCGGCCCTGGCCCATCGCGCTCACGACGTCCAGCTGTGCGGCCCGTGCCGCCTGGCTCCCGTCGAGGAGGTGAGCGACTCCGACGACCAGGACGCTCCAGCCGCCGGACCCGTCGGCGGCCATGTCGTCCACCTCGAACGCGACCACGCTCTCGTCGCAGGCGTGCGCCAGCAGTCCGTCGGCGTCAGTCCGGAAGACGATCGACTGGTCATCCAGCACGTAGTTGACGGGGATGATCGCCGGCAGCGCCTGAGCCGTCACGGCGACCCGCCCGACCGCCTGCCCAGCAAGACGTTGCAGGCATTCGGGGCGCTGCATCCGCTCCATGACCGGTCTCATGACTCAAGGTTCGACCGGCCATGGTCAGCGGCAAAGGGTCCAAAGCCCTCACTCGACCGGGACTTGTGATCGCCGTCATCCCGGACGAGACGGCCGCTCACCTGGCCAAGCGCAATGCCGACGAACTGGTCTTCGCCGTAGCCGTCGACGGCGCTCACCAGGTTGAGCTCGAGCGCCCGCAGGTCCTCGCTGCCCTGGAGGAGGTGAGCGACACCCACCACCAGGACGCTCCAGCCCGACCGGCCGTCGCTGGCCAAGTTGTCGACCTGGAAGCCGACGACCGCGTCGTCGCAAGCCCTCGCAAGCATCCCGGCGCGCTTCGTTCTGAAGACGACGCGGTTGCCGGCCAGCGTGTAGTTCACGGGTACGACGACGGGCAGGGCCTGGCTGGTGACGGCGATGCGGCCCACGGTTGTAGAGGCGAGCCGAGACAGGCACTGTTCGTGGGTCAGCAGCCCCACCGCATCCCTAGGCTCGGACATCCACCAAGCGTGCGCCGACGGCCGACCTACCGGCAGGGTCGAAAGTCCCGGCCAGGGCGTTCGGCGTTTCGCGGTTCCGTCGAGCCTTGTCCGGCCCCGTACGCTGACGGCGTGACCAGCCCCTCTGAGGGATCCGGCAGAGCGCGCAGCCCCGATGCGCTCGGCTTGCGAGCGCTGCTCCAGGAGGTTGTCGAGCGCGTCGAGGGTGTCGCGCTTCTCGGCGACCGGATCCAGGCCCTGCTCGAGGCGGTCATGTCGATCGGGTCACACCTCAAGCTGTCCGAAGTGCTCCACAGCATCGCCGAGACCGCGGCGGAGCTCGCTGGTGCTCAGTACAGCGCACTCGGGGTCCTCGACGCGCACGGCACTGAGCGGCTCAGCGACTTCATCACGGTCGGGATCGACGACGAGACGCGCAAGGCGATCGGAGACCTCCCGCACGGTCGTGGTGTCCTCGGGGTGCTCATCCGCGAGCCACACGCGCTGCGGCTGCCCGATCTGGCCGAGCACCCGGCGTCCTACGGCTTCCCGCCCGGCCACCCACCGATGCGGACCTTCCTCGGAGTGCCGATCCTGGTCCGGGGCGAGGCCTACGGGAACCTCTACCTGACCGAGAAGCGCGGCGGTCTCGAGTTCACCGAGTCCGATGAGCAGATCGTCCTTGCGCTGGCCGCTGCCGCCGGCCTGGCCGTGCAGAACGCCCGCCTCTATGAGGAGTCACGTCGCCGGCAGGAGTGGCTGGAGGCCGCACGCGGCATCACGACGCGGTTGCTCGGTGGCGAGCTTGTCGGCGAGGTGCTGCCGGACATCGCCGCCGCGGCCAGGCGGCTGTCCGAGGCTGACATCTCCGTCATCGCCTTGCCGACCGGCGACGGTTCGCTCCGGGTCGAGGCCGCTGATGGGGTGGGTGCGGACCTGGTGCGCGGCGACGTACTGCCCGCCGACAGCATGACCGCCGCAGTGATGCGACACGGGCGGCCGACCGTGGTCCCCGATGCGCGCACAGACCCGCGGGTGCGCAGGGGAGCGCTCCAGGAGGCGGGCTTCGGCGCGACGCTGTACGTACCGCTGGGCACGTCCGAGTCGGCGCTCGGCACGCTCGTCGTCGCGCGTGAGGGTGGAGCCCGGATGTTCGACGACGACGTGCTGCCCCTGGTCGAGTCCTTCGCCGGGCAGGCCGCCATCGCCCTGCGGCTGGGGGCAGCCGCCGCCGACCGCGAGCAGCTGGCGGTCCTCGGCGACCGTGACCGGATCGCGCGGGACCTTCACGACCTGGTCATCCAAAGGCTGTTCGCGACGGGAATGGCCCTCCAGGGCGCCCTACGTGGGATGGAGCCCGCGGACCGGGCCGATCGCGTGCGTCGAGCCGTCGACGACCTCGACCAGACGATCAAGGCGATCCGTACGACGATCTTCGCCTTGCAGACCCCGGTGGAGGTGCCGACCGAAGGGGTGCGCACGATGGTGCTGGACACATGTGCTGCGGCTGCCGCGTCGCTCGGCTTCGACCCTGAGGTGACGTTCAAGGGCCCGGTCGACACACTCGTGCCCGCGACAGTGGGCGATCACCTGCTCGCCGTACTGCGCGAGGCGTTGTCGAATGCCGCCCGGCACGCGGCGGCGTCGTCGGTGACGGTCGCGCTCAGCGCTGACCCGCGGCTCGTACGACTCGTCGTCGCAGACGACGGCAAGGGGTTGCCCGCCGACGGGCGGCGCAGCGGCTTGACGAACTTGGCGACCCGGGCGGACGAGCTCGGCGGAACGTTCCACGCGGCGACCCGAGACGGGGGCGGGACCGAGATCCAGTGGCAGGTACCGCTGTCCGGCTAGGACTCAGCTGAAGTGGGCGGCCACGACCTGCGCGCGCATGAAGGCTCCGTCGTCCGGCCGCTCGGCTCCCCAGTGCGCGGTGAAGGTGCGCGGGATCAGCACGCCTCCGACGTCGAGCTCCTCCTCGAAGCGCAGGCTGAACGGATGGCGTGCGTACCGCGCTCCGGGCGGACTACCCCAGCGGCGCAGTGCAACCGACCGTAGGCGGCCGCTCGGCGCTACGTCGATGCGGACCCGGTCGACGCGAGCTCCGAGCCGCCAGGTGGCGAACGCCGACTCCAGATCGGCGGTCGTCTCCCACGAGGCCAGGCTGAACGCCGTGGGGACGAAGAAGCTCTCGGCCGCCAGCCGCCCGGCCGCCGAGTTGAGCAGCTCGGGTCCCTGGACGCGTACGACGGGGAACAAGCCGGCGGCCTGCCAGATCTTGCGCGCCGTCGCGGGGCTCATGGACTCCACGCCACTGACCGGCAACGTGGCGACGTGCGTGGTGGCCGACCAGGAGTAGCCGTAATGGGGCCGGATCGTCTGCCGGGCCGTGAAACGCCGCCAGGACCCGAGCTTCAGATGACCCTCCAGCTCAAGGTCGACCCTGGTGTACATCGGGGTGTCCCCGGCCACGCTGTGGACCAGCCACCGGCGCGCAGGCTCGGGCAGTCCGTGAACCGCGCTCGGGTCGAACCGGGTCTGGCGGTCGAGATGTTCGGCGACCGCACCTCGGGGTGCGCTGGTCATGCGGAGGCTCCTGTCATGAGGGCATACCACAGTGTCGGCACAAGAAGGGTCGTCACCACAGGGCCCAAAGTCCTTCGCCGCTGGGCAGAGCGGCACGCGGGACCTATCCGTTGGGACCAGTCAGCAGCCGGCGTACCTCGCTGTCGATGACGATCTGCTCGTCTGCCGCAACGACACACGTCTCGGCCGGACGGGCGCCGATTCGCGACAGGAGGGCCATGACCCGTTCGCGAACGACGGCTGCGTGCTCACCCACCCCGCCGGTGAACACCAGCGTGTCGAACCGGTCGAGCACCAGGGCGCAGGTGACGACGGCCGTCGCCGTTGACCGGACGAACAGCTCCACGGCCAGCCGGGCGTTCTCGTCGTCGGCCTCAGCCGCGAGCAGCTCGCGCAGGTCGTGCCGCCCGGCCGCGACTCCGGCCAGGCCGGAGTGCCGGTCGAGCAGCTCGCGCAACGTCGGCACGTCGTACCCCAGGTCCTCGATCAGGTACAGGACGATCTCGGGGTCCAGATCGCCGCTGCGCGTCGCGGAGACCATCCCGCCCGTGGGTGTCATGGACATCGTCGTGTGACGCGATCTGCCGCCGGACACGGCGGTGACGCTGCAACCGCTCCCCAGGTGTGCGATCACGGCGTTGTCGAGGTCAGGGCGGGCGCGCAGCACCGACTGGAGGGACAGGCCGTGGAAGCCGTAGCGACGTACCCCGCGCTCGGCCAGCTCGGCGGCGACGGGCAGCCGCTTGGAGATCTCCGGCAGGCCGGCATGGAAGGCCGTGTCGAAGCAGGCGACGTGTACGGCGTCCGCCCACGCCCGGCGGGCGGCTTCGATCACCGCCAGATCGGTCGGCAGGTGCAGCGGAGCGAGGGGTACGACGCGCCGGAGGTCCTCGATGAGGCCATCGTCGACGGACGTCGTCCGCGTGTGGTCCGGGCCCCCGTGGACCACGCGATGCCCGACGGCGTCCGGGTGGATGCCACTGTGCTGCAGCCGATCGGCGACCTGGCCGAGCGCGCCGAGCAGCGCGTCCGGTGTGCCGATGTGGTCGAAGCTGTCCTCCAGGGACAGGCCGGGACCGCGGACCGCGGCCTTGAGCGATGAGGAACCGGGGTTGATCGCCAGGACGACGAGCCGGTCCGCTCCGGACGACGTCACGCCGACCAGGCCCAGTCCCGGATCTCGGGCATGTCCTCCAGGTGCTCGCGGACGTAGTCGTGGTGCCGGGCCAGCATCTCCTCGCAGTGCCGCGCCAGCTCGGCGCCGCCCTGAGCCGCGCGGCGCGAACGTCGCAGCGCCTCGATCACGAGGTGGTACCTGCTCATCCGGTTGAGCACGACCATGTCGAAGGGCGTCGTCGTCGTGCCCTGCTCGTTGAAGCCGCGGACGTGGAACCGGCCGGGGTTGACCCGCCCGTGCAGCAGCTCGTGCACTGCGCGCGGATAGCCGTGGAACGCGAAGATCACGTGCGCGTCGGACGTGAAGAGATCTTCGAACTTACGGTCGGTGAAACCGTGCGGGTGGTCGTTGACCGGTAACAGGCCCATGAGGTCGACGACGTTCACCACGCGCACCCGCAGGTACGGCACGTGCCGGCGCAACAGCTGAGCGGCGGCCAGCAGCTCCTGGGTCGGGACATCTCCCGCGGCGGCGAGCACGATGTCCGGCTCGTCAGGGCGCCCGGGCTCATCCTGCTCCGTCCCAGCCCAGTCCCAGATCGACGCCCCGGCGGCGCAGTGCCGGTTGGCTTCGTCCAGCGTCAGGTACTGCAGGTGCGGCTGCTTGTCGACGACGATCAAGTTGACGTGGTTGCGGCTGCGCAGACAGTGGTCCGTGATGGACAGCGCGCAGTTGCCGTCCGGGGGCAGCCAGACCCGCACGACGTCCGGCGCCAACGGCAGCGCCGTGTCGATGAGGCCGGGTCCCTGGTGGGAGAACCCGTTGTGGTCGTTGCGCCAGCAGGTCGAGGTGAGGAGCACGTTGAGTGATGCCACCTCGGCGCGCCACGGCAGCTCGGCCGCGTGCTGCAGCCACTTGGTGTGCTGCACGAGCATGGACGCGGACACCATGGCGAACGCTTCGTATGTCGCGAACAGCCCATGGCGTCCGGACAGGGTGTAGCCCTCCAGCCACCCTTGGCACAGGTGCTCGGACAGCACCTCCATCACTCGTCCCTCGGGCGAGAGGTGGTCGTCCGACGGCAGGGCAGCCGTCTGCAGGCAACGGTCGGTCGCTTGGAACACGGCGTCCAGCCGGTTGCTCGACGTCTCGTCCGGACAGAACAGGCGGAAGGTCCCACCGCCGTCCTCCGTCGTCGTCGCGCGATAGATGTCGCGTAGCAGCTCGCCGATCGGACGGGTCGACTCGTGCAGCGTCGCACCGGGTGAGGTGACGGCCACGGCGTACCGGTCGAGGGAGGGCAGCGGCAACGGCCGCAGGACCAACCCGCCGTTGGCATACGGCGACGCCGACATGCGCATCGATCCTGACGGGGCGAGCGAGCCGATCTCGGGTGCCAGCCGACCGCCGGTGTCGAAGAGCGACTCGGGGCCGTACGAACGCAGCCATTCCTCCAGCCGACGCAGGTGGTCGGGGTTCTCCCGTACCGACGACAGGGGCACCTGGTGCGCGCGGAAGGTGCCTTCAACCTGGACCCCATCGACGATGTCCGGTCCGGTCCAGCCCTTCGGCGTCCGGAGAACGATCGCCGGCCATCGTTCCGCCGGGCTCCAGGAGCCGTCGCCGCGAGCGCGGTCCTGGATGGATCGGATGCGGCCATGTGCGTCCGCAAGTGCGGCAAAGAGTTGTCGGAAGACAACCTCTGGCTGGTCACCGGAGACGACGGTCGGTGCCCAGCCCTGAGCGCCCAGGAAGGCGCTGACGTCCTGGTCGCTCGCCCGGCCCAGAACGCTTGGGCCGGAGATCTTGTAGCCGTTCAGGTGCAGGATCGGCAGCACTGCGCCGTCCCGCCGGGCGTTCAGGAACGCGGGCACGCGCCACGAGGCGGCCAAGGGACCGGTCTCGGCCTCCCCGTCTCCGACGACGCAGGCGACCACCAGCTCCGGATGGTCGAACGCCGCACCCGACGCGTGGACGAGTGCATAGCCCAGCTCTCCACCCTCGTGGATGCTGCCCGGCGTCTGCACGCTGACATGGCTCGGGATGCCTCCCGGCGTGGAGAACTGGCGCACCAGCGTGAGCAGGCCCGCCTCGTCAGGGGAGACGTGCGGGTACACCTCGCTGTACGTGCCCTCGAGGTAGGCGTTCGCGACGAGTGCGGGGCCGCCATGACCGGGGCCGGCCACGTAGAGGAATGGGCTGCCGGTCTTGCGGATGACTCGGTTGAGCAGGGTGTAGATCATCGACAGGCCCGGGCTCGTGCCCCAGTGGCCGAGCAGCCGTGGCTTGATGTCATCCGCCGTGAGAGGCCGGCGCAGCAGGGGGTTCGCCTTCAGGTAGATCTGCGCGACGGTCAGGTAGTTGGCGGCCGCCCACCAGCGCAGGTCCTCAGCCAGGTCCCGGTCGTCGTACGTGGCGAGGTCCGGTTCGGTTGTATGCGACACGTGTCAACGTACCCCGACCGCGCCCGGGGAGAGCACGCCGGTGCGGCGCGCTGGTGATGTCACGAACACGGCCGCCTCCGGCTCCTCGACTCTGGCCCGCCGGACGGCCGGCACGACGGCGATCGGGCATTCCCCGTGGGCCACGGGGACGAAGTGCTCACAGCCGGCCGGCACGACGAGCAGGTCGCCGGGAGTGGTCTGCTCGTCCAGCACCTGACGGGCCGGTCCCTCGATGACGGCCCGGTCGATCTCGAGCGGGATCACGGCGCGTTGCCGGACGACGTCCTCCAGTGAGGCGACCCAGCAGTCGGTCTGGTGGTGCACGGCCGCCCGCACCGCCTGGCCGTTTCCGGTCAGGGCCGCGTCCGCGATGCTCGACGAGATGTCGAACGAGGAGACGACGTAGATCGGGACCGCCCGTCGCTCGATCCAGCGAGCCACCCAGTCGAAGGTCTCACCGTCGGGGTCGAGGGTCGGGCTGAGCACCAGTCGGCGGGTCGCGTCGGACTGGGCGTTGGGACCGAGGACGACGAGCGGGCAGGCGGCGCGGTGCAGCAGATGCCGACTGACGCTGCCGGTGAACAGCCCGGCCAGTCCGATGTGTCCGGACGACCCGACGACGAGCAGCTCGGCGTGCAGCGACTGCTCCGCCAGCACCTTGCCCGCCGGTCCCTCGACAGCCAGCGCCTCGACGTCGAGGCCGCCCCCGACGGCTGCCCGCGCGGCTTCGGCAGCGTTCTGGGCCTCCGTTGCCGCCCGTTCGTGCCAGTCCGCGACCTCCGGCAGGTTCCACGGCGTGACCGGGCTCGGGTCCCAGGCGTTGACGATCCGCAGTCGCGCGCCGCGAGACTTGGCCTCGGCGGCGGCCCAGTGCAGCGCTGCGTGCGAGTGGGGCGAGTCGTCGAAGCCGACGACGATGGTGCTGGTCATGGTGGCTCCCTCGGTGCGGTCGGTCCTCCCCAGCGTGCGACCGTCGCCGACGGCGGGGCAGGGTCCAAGGTCCCGAGCGGCGCCCTAGTGCTGTGTGAGCCAGGCGTCTCGGTACCAGCCGCACTCGGTCAGCAGCTGTTCGTGGGTGCCGCGTTGGACGATGCGACCGCCGTTGAGCACCACGATCTCCTCCACCGAATCCAACCCGGCCAGCTGATGCGTCACGATCAGGGTCGTCCGGTCCCTGACGGCTCGGAGGAGGTCACGGACGAGGTCCGCGGCCATGCTCTCCTCCAGGTGCTCGGTCGGCTCGTCGAGGAGCACGACCGGACGGTCGGCCAGCAGCTCACGGGCCAGGGCGAGACGCTGCCGCTGTCCGCCGGACAGCCGGCCGCCGTGCTCGCCGGCCCAGGCGGCTGACCCGTCGGGGAGACCGGTCACCCAGCTGAGCAGTCCGGCTCGGTCGAGGGCCCTGCGGACCTGCTGCTCCGACGCCCCGGGCCGGCCGATCCGGACGTTGTCGGCGATGGACGCGTCGAAGATGTGCGCCTCTTGGCTGCAGCACCCGATGAGCCGGCGGAGATCCGGCTCGTCCAGGCTGGCCGCGTCCTGACCGTTCATCATCACCTGCCCGGTCACCGGCGGGAGGAAGCCGAGCAGGACGGCGACGAGCGTCGACTTGCCGGACCCGCTGGGCCCCACGACAGCGGTTCGCGAACCGGACGCCAGGCGCAGGTCGATGTCGCGCAAGGCCGGCCGGTCGGCTCCCGGCCACCTGGCGCTGAGGTGCCGGAGCTCGATCTGCAGGGGTGGCCGCGGTGGGTCGGCCTGCCGCCCGATGACGGATGCGGCCGGCGGCGCTCGATGCAGCACCTCGAGAACGCGGGCGGCGCTGGCCCGGACCCGGCCGAGCTGTTGCGCGGCGGCGGGGAACGTGGAAACGGCCTCGAACGTCGCGAGCGGGGTGAGCACCACGGTGGCGAGCAGCTCACCCGGCAGACCGCCGGCCCGGACAGCTTGCGCGCCGAGCACCAGGCAGGCCACGACGGTGGCGCCGGTGGCGAGTGACGACGCGACGGCGTTCACTGCCGCGGTACGCCGATCGGACCGCGCCGCGGCCAGGAGCCGGTCGTCGAGTCCCGCGACCCGGTCGAGCTGGCTCCGGTCTGCTCCGCAGGCCAGCAGGTCGGCCGAGCCCAGCAGCGCGTCCATCGTGGCGACGGACAGGTCGCGCCGGGCGGGGATCTCGAGCTCGGTGGCTCGGGCGGCAGCCCGGGTGGCCCAGGCAGGCAGCACCACGCCGACCACCACCAGGCCCACGGCCAGAGCCGCTGCCGGCGCGGGAGCGGCCCAGCCCAAGCCGACGACTGCGCCCAGCCCGACGGCCGTGCCGGCAGCCACCGGCACGGCGACGCGCAGATAGAGGTCCTGGATCGCGTCCACGTCGTCGACGAGCCGCGCCAGCAGGTCACCGGAGCGGTACGCGCCGATGCCGACCGGGGTGAGGCCCTCCAAGGCGGAGTAGAGAAGCACTCTCGTCCGGGAGAGCGCGCGGAACGCGGCGTCATGACTGAGGAGGCGCTCGGCGTACCGGCAGAAGCCCCGAGCCAGCCCGAACGCCCGCACCGCGACGATGGCCACCATGAGGTCGAGCACCGGGGGATGTTGCGCGGCGCGGGAGATCAGCCACGCAGAGGTTGCGGTGAGGGCGACCCCCGAGCCCAGGGCCGCGGCCCCCGCGAGGGCAGCGAGCAACAGGCGCGGCCACAGGCCGCCCAGCAGGTGCAGCGTCTCGACCAGCGGTCGGCGCACTGCCGGAGCCGGACGAGCGGTACTCACGCGACGGCCTCTTGTCGCCGCAGGTCCATCGTGACGACGAGGTCGGCCGCCGCGATCAGGGCCGCGCGATGGCTGACCGCCAGGACGGTCTGCCCGGCGGGCCGGTCCAGCAGGCTGCGAACGACCTGCGCCTCTGTCGACGGGTCGAGCCCCGCTGTGGGTTCGTCCAGCAGCAGGATCGGTCGGTTCTGGATGATCGCCCGGGCCAGTGCGAGGCGTCGCACCTGGCCGGTCGACAGGCCCCACCCACCCTCGCCGACCAGCGTCTGCAGACCGTCGGGGAGCTCCGTTTCCAGCTCACCGGCCCGGGACAGGGCCTGCCGGACCTCCTCGTCCGAGGCTGAGGGCGTGCCGAGGCGCACGTTCTCCGCAACGGTGCCGGCCATCAGGTAGGGCCGTTGCGGCACGTAGGCGAACCCGTTGCGCCAGTCGGCCACGGCTCGCTCGGCCAGCGACGTGACGCGACCGCCCGGATCGACGACCTGGACGAGACCGCGTTCGACCGGGACGAAACCCAGCAGGGCTTCCAGGAGGGTCGACTTGCCACAGCCGCTCGGGCCGGTGAGGACGACCAAGCGCCCCGCGGGCACGTCGATGTCGAAGTCGCGCACCACCGCGTCCTCCTGCTCCTTCCGCCGCACGGCCAGGTTGACGACCTGCAGAGCCCGGCCGGTCGGACCGGCTGCCGACGGCCGAGGCGCTCGTGGCGACAACGGTGTCGAGCCGGGCCGTGGCGGGTCCTGTTCGATGACATCCAGGATCTGTTGCGCCGCTTCGAGGCCTTCGGCGGCCGCATGGTGCGCCGCCCCCATCCGCCTCAGCGGCAGATAGGCCTCGGGGGCCAGGACGAGCACGAACAGCGCCGTGCGGAGGTCCAGGTCACCGCGCAGCAGCCGCAACCCGACGGCGACCGCGACCAGCGCCACGGACAGGGTGGCCAGCAGCTCCAGGACCAGGGAGGACAGGAAGGCCAGCCGCATGGTCGACATCGTGGTGCGTCGGTACTCGTCGGTGCGGTGGGCCACGACCTCGCGTTGGCGGCGCGCCCGGCCGTACACCTTCAGCGTCGACAGGCCGGTCACGACGTCGAGGAAGTGGTGGGCGAGACGTTGCAGGGCAGACCACTGCCGTTGGGTGCGCTCTCGGGTCGTCAGCCCAACCAGGGCCATGAAGAGCGGCACCAGCGGGACGGTGAGCGCAACGACGGCGAACGCGACCGGATCGGCCGGCAGGAGGCAACCGAGGACCACCAAGGGCACGAGCGCGGCGAGCACCACCTGGGGGAGGTACTGCGTGAAGTAGCTGTCGAGAGCCCGGACTCCGCGAGTGGCCAGGACGGCGATCTCGGCGGAGCGGTGCCGAGCCAGCCACTCCGGACCCAGCTGGAACACCTTGTCCAGCAACCGGATTCGTAGATCTGCCTGCACTCGGGCCGAGGTCGCGCGGGCCAGCCACTCCTGCGCACCGGTCAGACCGGCTCGCAACGCCACGACCACGAGCAGCCCCGTGACGTCGGAGCTCACCTGGCCCAGACCCGCCCCGTGCAAGTACACGGCGGTGATGGCGTCGGCCAGCAGCCACGCCTGCACGGCGACGAGGCCGGTGGTCGCAACCCCAACGGTTGTTGTCGCCGCCAGGTAGGGCCGTACCGCTCCGGAGTGACGCAGCAGCCTGGGGTCGAGCGGCCTCATCCTCGGGTCCGCGCGGGCAGCCCCTCGTACGGCGGCAGGTGCTCGACCGAGATGCGCTGGCGGAAGGCCCAGTAGGTCCACGCCTGGTAGGCGAGCACGACGGGGGTGAAGACGACCGCAACGCCGGTCATGATCGCCAGCGTGTAGTGCGTCGACGAGGCGTTCGCGGTCGTCAAGCTGTACGCCGCGTTCGTCGTCGACGGCAGCACATTGGGGTACAGGGCACCGAACAGGGTGGCCACGGCGGCCGCGATGGCAGTCGCGGTGGCGGCGAAGGCCCACCCTTCACGACCGCGCTGGTTGAACACCAGCGCCGCCAGCAGAGCGCCGGCCGCGACGAGCAGCGGGACCCAGGTGAGCGGATGCCCCGTGGTGAGCTGCGCCCAGAGCAGCAGGACCGCACCGCACAGTGTGGCGGCCAGCCCCGCGGTGCGGGCGACCCGCTGGGCCCGGGCCCGGATCGGCCCGTCGGTCTTGAGCGCCACGAACAGGCAGGCGTGGAAGGCGAACAGGGTGAGCGTCGTCAGCCCGCCGAGGAGGCCGACCGGGTTGAGCAGCGTGAAGAGTGTCCCGGTGTAGTTGCCGCTCTTGTCGATCGGGACACCACGGACCACGTTGGTCAGAGCCACTCCCAGCAGGAGCGCCGGCACAGCCGACCCCACCACGATCGCCACGTCCCAACGCCCACGCCAGACGGGGTCATCGACCTTGCCGCGGTACTCGAACGACACGCCCCGGATGATCAGGCCGACGAGGAGGAGCAGCAGAGCGAGGTAGAAGCCGCTGAACATCGAGGCGTACCACATCGGGAAGGCCGCGAAGGTCGCCCCGCCGGCCACGAGCAGCCACACCTCGTTGCCGTCCCAGACGGGGCCGATGGTGTTGACCATGAGCCTGCGTTCGGCGTCGCTGCGCGCGAGCACCGGCAGCAGCATGCCCACTCCGAGGTCGAACCCGTCGAGGACGAGATAGCCCGCCCAGAGGACGGCGATGAGGATGAACCAGACGTCGGTCAGCGCCATGGGAGTCGTTCCTTTCAGCAGCGTCGAGGTGGGCGGATCAGTAGGCGAGCGCCAGCTGGTCGTCCTCACCCGCGGGCTCGCCCGTCGACTCCTCGGGTGGCCCGGCCTTGGCGAACCGGACCATGAGGCCGATCTCGATCACGGCCAGTACGGCGTACAGCAGGGTGTAGACCACCGTCGACGTGGCGACGGATGCCGCGCTCACATTCGGCGAGACGCCGCTCTCCGTCTTCATCACCCCGAAGACCACCCACGGCTGGCGACCCATCTCGGTGAAGATCCAGCCGAAGGAGTTCGCCAGGAGTGGCAGCGCAACGGCGAACGAGGAGAGTCGCCACCACCAGGTCGCCCGCGGTGTGCGGCCGCGCCGCGTCGTCCAGACTCCGCCGAGAGCCAGCAGGATGGCCAGCAGGCCGAAGCCGATCATCAGCCGGAACGACCAGTAGGCCACCGGAACGTTCGGCCGGTAGTCCCCGGGTCCGTACGTCTGCTCGTATCGGCGCTGGATGTCGTTGATGCCCTCGACGGCGCCGTTCGGCGTGGTCGTCGCCAGCAGGGACAGGCCGTGCGGCACACGGAGGCTCCACACCTCGCTGTGACCGTCGAGGCTGCCGATCGTGAACAGGGAGAAAGACGCGGGTCCGGACGTGTCGTAGAGCGCTTCGGCCGCAGCCATCTTCATGGGCTGCTGCTCGGTCATCACCCGCGCCTGCAGGTCTCCGCTGACCGCCGTGAGCAGCCCGGCCACGAGGCCCACCCACGCGGCGAACCGCAGCGACGGACGGATCACGTCGAGATGGGTACGCCGGACCACGTGCCACGCGCAGACGCCGATCATGAGCATCGCGCCGGTGAGCATCGCAGCGGTGATGGTGTGCGCGAACGTGACCAGTGTCGTCTTCTGGGTCAGCACCTTGGCGAAGTCCGTCAGCTCCGCTCGCCCCCGGGAGTGGTTGACCCGGTAACCCACCGGATGCTGCATCCACGAGTTGGCCGCGAGGATGAAGTACGCCGACAGCCAGGTGCCGATCGCGGCCAGCCAGATCGCAGCCAGGTGGACTCGCGGCGGGATGCGCCCCCAACCGAAGATCCACAGGCCCAGGAACGTCGACTCGAGGAAGAACGCGAGCAGGCCCTCGATCGCGAGCGGCGCTCCGAAGATGTCACCGACGAACCGGGAGTAGTCGCTCCAGTTCATGCCGAACTGGAACTCCTGCACGATGCCCGTCACGACGCCCATCGCGAAGTTGATCAGGAAGAGCTTGCCCCAGAACTTCGTCGCGCGCAGATAGTGCTCCTTGCCGGTCCGGACCCAGGCTGTCTGCAGGACCGCGACCAGCATCGACATGCCGATCGTGATGGGGACGAAGAGGAAGTGATAGACGGTCGTGATCCCGAACTGCCACCGGGCCAGGTCGAGCGCGTTCACGCGAGCCTCCAGTCGAGTGGCGCCGCATGCGCCGCGACTCAAGGCTGGTCGACCGGCCTACCTGTGGGCAGGTCCGCTGGACCCCTCCCCACCGGGACTTTAGTCCCGGTGGAGGTCACGGCAGCTTGTCGTCCTTCAGTCCGGCGGCGAAGACAGCGGCCTGGGTGCGTCGCTGCATGCCGAGCTTGGCCAGGAGGCTGGAGACGTAGTTCTTCACCGTCTTCTCGGCCAGGAACATCTCCTCGCCGATCTGCCGGTTGGTCTTGCCTTCGGCGATGTGGTCGAGGATCCGGCGTTCCTGGTCGGTCAGGCCGGCGAGTCTCGGGTCCTGCTCCGGCCCGGTGCGCAGCCGCTGCAGCACCCGCGCGGTCACCGCGGGGTCGAGGAGGGACTGACCAGCGGCAACCCGGCGGATGGCGTCGACCAGGTCGGTGCCGCGGATGTCCTTCAGGACATAGCCGGAAGCGCCGGCCATGATGGCCGCGAAAAGAGCCGCGTCCTCGTCGTACGACGTCAGGATCAGCGCATGGATGGTGGGGTCGACCGAGCGGACGTCCCGGCATACATCGATGCCGGACCCGTCCGGCAGGCGGCCGTCGAGCACTGCGACGTCGGGTCGCAGCGCCGGAATCCGCCTGGTCGCTTCGGCCGCTGACCCCGACTCACCGACGACGTCGATGTCATCCTCGACCTCGAGCAGCTCGCGTAGCCCGCGCCGCACCACCTCATGGTCGTCGAGCAGGTACACCTTGATCGTCATAGGGTCATTCTGGCTCGCTGTGAGGGCTCGAGCCCAGCACCGGCTCCTGCGCTTCGGCGACGGGGAAGCGTCGCCCGGTCAGGGCGTCGGGCGTAATCCGGACCAGCCGGGGCTTCGAACCTGCCTGCAGAGGCTGTACGGGTAGCTCAGCGGCCAGCACGCTGTCTTCGAGGGTACGGATCTCCTTGGCGTGCCCTTTCGCGACGACGCTCCAGGCCTGACCGTCAGTGAGGCCGTCCGCCTCGAACGCCACCGGGCGCCCGTCCAGGCACAGGCCGATCCGCGACGAGCTCGAGGTCCGGAACACGATGGTGCCCTGGTCGACAACGAAGTTGAGCGGGAAGATCTCCTGCTCCTCATCGACCCCGAACCCGAGCCGGCCGAGGGTGGCGGTGCGCATCATGGCCCAACACTCGTGCGTGGGCAGCACTTCCGGCAGTGGCGCCTGGTCCTGGTTCACGACTGCCCTCCGTGGACGACAAGCACCGGGCAGGTGGCGTGTTCGGCCACGGCCGAGCTGACCGAGCCCAGCAGCAGCCCGGCGAAGCCGCCGTGTCCCCGGCTGCCGACGACGGTCATGAAGGCGCCCTTGCTGGTGTCGACGAGGACGCCGGCGGGGTTGCCCTGCAGCACGCGCAGCTCCAGCCCGGCCGGGCGCTGCGCGCCGAACACCTCGTCGACCGTCTGGGTGAGGCACTTGGCCATGTCCGCCTCCGGGTCCCAGATCGGGACCGGGGCCATCCCATAGCTCACCGGGATGTGCCAGGCCGCGACGGCCTCGAGGGTGGCGTCGTACTTCTCGGCGAGCTGTGCGGCCCACCGCAGGGCGTAGGTCGACTGGGCGGACCCGTCGATGCCGACGACGATTCGGCGAGCGTGTGTCTCGGACATAGAACTGCCTTCCTCTCGGGTGTGGTCAACGCAGGTGGCGGACGTGGTCGAGCAGGCTGGCGGGCGGCGGCGGGGACACCCGGACCCGCACGTCGACGACCACCGCGCCCGCGGGTCCGGCCAGGACCGGGTTCAGGTCGATCTCGGCGACTTCGGCCACGGCCGTCATCAAGACCGAGATGCGGCGCACGACCTCGGCCAGGGCGGTGAGGTCGCTGGCAGCATGGCCGCGGCGAGCGGAGAGGCCGGACGCGCTGCGCAGGTCGCCGACCAGCTCCACGGCTTGCGCGTGAGTGAGGGGCGCCAAGGCCCACGAGCGATCCGGATCCACATCGCTGTCGACGCCGCCGCGGCCGACCAGGATGAGCGGGCCGAACCGCGCGTCGCGGGTCGCCCCGACGATGATCTCCCGCCCTCCAGCCGCCTGCGTCTGCACGATGACGCCATGCATCCGGTCCCCGATGCTGCGTTCCATCTCATGGACTGCATCGCGCAGCGCCTCGGGCGTGGCCAGGTTGAGCCGAACGCCGCCCACGTCGCTCTTGTGGACCAGGTCGGGACCGTCGGCCTTGGCGACGACCGGGAACGTGAGCGCGGAGCTCCCCTCGATCGCCGTCGTCGCGTCGTCGGCGGTGACGAACGGCGCGACGGCGATCCCGCAGTGCCCGAGCAGCCGGTAGCAGTCAGCTGCGCTCAGCCAGCTCTCACCGTGCCTGGCCAGGGCGTGGTCGACGATGGTCCGGACCGAGGCCAGGGCCAGGTCGGCGGGCGGGCCGGCGTTGGGATCGGCGAGATGCAGCGCATCGCGACGGGCTGTGTAGCGGTGCAGCTTTGCCACTGCCTGGACGGCGTCGTCGGGTTGGTCGAAGCGCGGCACGTTGCCGTACCACGGCCGGTCGTCGCTGCCGAAGACACAGGCAGCGATGCTCACGTGGGGGTGCTGGGCCGACAGCGCCTCCAGGCCCGCTATCAGCTCGGTGGCCGGGAGCGCCGGCAGGACGGTCAGGACGGCCAGCACGACGTCGACACCCGGGTCGGCGGCCACCAGCTGCAGGACCTCAGACAGCTCGGTGGCGGCGACTCCTGCCGTGACGTCGATCGGGCCACGGACGGCCGCGGACGCGGGCAGGATCGCGCGCAGGCGTTGCTGCGTCGCTTCGGACATGGTGGCAACGAGCAGGCCATGCCGTTCGCAGGCATCGGCGGCGAGCACGGCCGGGCCGCCCGAGTTGCCGACGATGGCCACGCGTCGCCCGCGGGGCAGGGGCTGCATGCCGGCGAGCGCGGAGACGTCCGCGAGCTCGCGCAGGTCGTCGACGCGCACGATGTTGGCCGCCCGGCACAACGCGTCCACTGCTGCGTCGTCGTCCGCGGCCGCGGCCGTGTGACTGCTCGCTGCCGCGGCGGCCGAGGCACTGCGTCCGGCCTTCAGCAGAACCACGGGCTTGGACCGGCCGACCCGCCTGGTGAGCTGGGCGAACGGCCGCGGCTCGGCGATCGACTCCAGGTACGCGGCGATGACTTTGGTGCGGTGGTCAGCCTCCCACCACGGCAGGACGTTGTTCCCGCCGATGTCGGCCTTGTTGCCGACGGTGACCAGGCTCGACACGCCCGCTCCGCGGTGACCGAGTGCCTCCGCGATGGCGACTGCCGAGGCGCCGGACTGGGAGAGCACTGCCGTCGTACCGACCGGCAGCGGCTCGGGCAGGAAGGTGGCATCGAGCCGCACCTCCGGATCGGTGTTCGCGACGCCGATGCAGTTCGGGCCGATCAACCGCATGCCCGCCTGCCGGCAGACCGCGAGCAGCTCGGCCTGGGCTGGTCCGCCGCCGGCTTCGCTGAAACCCGCCGTCAGGGTCAGCAGTGCGCGGACGCCGGCAGCGGCGCAGTCCCGTGCCACCGCAGGCACGGCGGCGGCATTGACGGCCAGGACCACCAGGTCGACGGGCCGCCCGATGTCCCGCACGGTCTTGTATCCGGGCACCGACCCGATGTGGACCGCGTCCGGGTTCACGACGTACAGCGGGCCGTCGAAGCCCCCACGCTGCAGGTGCTCCAGCACCTGGCGCCCCACGGTGTGGCGATGCTTCCCCGCGCCGACGACGGCGACGGAGGACGGCCGGAGCACGTGGTCGATGGACGCGACCTCGGCCCGGGCCTGGCGGTCGGCCACCCGCTGTCGCGTTCGGGCGTCTGCCGCGACGTCGATGGTCACGTCGACCTCGCCGCTGTGCCTCGTGGCCCGCACGGTGAAGCCCGAGTTCTTGAAGACGTCCAGCATGGCTCCGTTGTTGGGCATCACCACGGCGACCACGGTGACGGCGCCGAGCAGATGAGCCCGGGCCAACAGGTCCTCGACCACGAGTGTCCCGAGGCCGTCGCCCTGCCGGTCGTCGGCCACCAGGACGCCGAGCTCAACGCGGTCGGTGGCGCCCGGCGCGTCACTGCAGGGATGGATCGAGCCCACGGCGACGATCCGGCCACGATCGACCACGACCACTGCCGCAGCCGTCTGCTCCGGGCTCCCCAGCCGACGCACGTAGTCCTGCCCGGCTCGCTCGGAGACACCGAAGAAGCGGAAGTACCGGCTGCGCTCGCTGGCCCCCGCGAGCAGAGCCGTGACACCGTCGGCGTCCGGGGACATGAACGCGCGGACGACGACGGCCAGACCGGTAGCGGTCAGTGCGTCGTACGGCTCCTGGTTGTCGTTCACGTGCTGCTGGGACCGGTCGCTCACCGCCAGGCGATGCTGCGATGGGGCTGTCATGGACACAGGTGCTCCCCTCCCATGTGTGTCAGCCTCGGCGAAGGGGTCATCGCGCCGTACCCCGTCGTACCGCGGTGACGCCCTCCGTGGTCTGGGCGACCGCCTCCGCGATGACCGCGCTGAGGTGGTCCGCGCTCCGGGTGATCGTCACGACGCCGTCCTCGACGTCGGCCTGAGCCAGGGATCGGGAGTCGCCGTAGTCGGAGAGGCGCCGGCGCAGCTGGTCCGCGATCTCCTCGTCCGTGTGAGTGTGCGAGCGGAGAATGTCGGTAGCGCTGATGATCCCGACTACGCGGCCGTGGTCAAAGACCGGGAGGCTCGCGACGCCGTGCTCGATCATCAGCTGCGCGGCGCGGGCGGTGTCGTCCTCGGACTCGACGGTGACCACTTCGTGCGTCATCACCTGCCGGACAACGTGCGGCGGCTCAGCGGTCGTGTCGTGGACCGCCGTGAGATGGGCGCGGGGGTCCTCGATCTCCCGCCCCCCGATCAAGTCGCGTCGGCTCACGATGCCGACGAGCCGGCCGTCCTCGTAGACGACAGGCGCGGCCGTGATGTCGCCGTCCAGCAGGATGCGAGCCGCCTCGACGATCGGGGTCTCCATCCCCAGCGTGGTGACGTCGCCCGTCATCAGCTCGTGAACCAACATGGGAGCTCCTCCTCTGAGGGATGTGGACTCTGACGCTAGGAACCGCAGGCATCGGCGGTCAGGGCCTAAGGTCCCGGGACGGGGGGCCACTGGGCAGGTGTGCACGACGTAGCGGGAGCCTCATGCTGAGGCCCATGAACGAACCGACGAACGAGCTCACGCCGCAGGACGGCTGGCCGTGTGCCTTGGTGAGGCGCCGGAGATCTTCCCCGTCAACTACGTCGTGGCGAATGGCACGGTGGTGTTCCGCACCGCGGCCGGCCTGAAGCACGTGTCGGCTCGGCTCAACCGCCTCGTCACCCTCGAAGCCGACGGCGTCGATCTCGACAAGGGCGTGGCGTGGAGTGTGGTGGTCAAGGGGCGGGGACATGACATGAGCGACCACCCCGAGTCCGAGTTCGCCCGGACTCTGACCCTGCACCCGATGCACAGCGGGCCCAAGTCCTTCTTCGTACGAATCGAGCCGGAACGGGTCACCGGGCGGCGGTTCCAGGTTGCCACTGCCGAAAGGTGGGTCGACGAGGACGGCAAGGCCACCAGGGAGTAGTCGAAGCAGTAACAGCGACCCCAGCCGGATCACGGCTGGGGTCGCTTCGCTTACGTCCTGGACACCTTGCGTCGGTCGAGGCCTGTCCTGGCGACGTACCCGGCACAGCCGGCGGCCCCGGCCGCGGCCAGCCCGAGCGGTCCGGGGTAGGTCGTCTCGAGCAGGCGCTGCAGCACCGGAAGGGTTACCGCGCCGACCAGCAGGAGCAAGCTCCCCGCGATGGCGGCCAGCAGCGCCGGGTTACCCGGTCGGTTGCTGTTGCCGTCCGGATCACGTGCGCCGCGGACGCGCGACGCCCACGCGACCCCGAGCATGGCCATGCTCAGCGCGAGCATCAGCGTCGAACGACGGGACGCCTCGGGTACGACGGCCGCCCCAGCGCCGCCGGCACCGGCCACCACCAGCGACAGAGCGAGGATCCGCCACCACAGCCCACCTCCGAGCACTCCTTGCGCGGGGTCGGTCGGTGGACGGGACATCGACCCCGGCTCCACCGGCTCGGACCCGAGCGCGGTTCCGGTCAGTGAGTGGGTGACGAGGTTGATCCAGAGGATCTGTGCGGGCAACAGCGGAAGGGGTACGCCGAGGAACGGGCCGGCGAGCATCACAAGAATCTCGGCCACGCCGCCGGACAGGCCGTAGAGCAGGAACCTGCGGATGTTGTCGTGGACCCGCCGGCCCTCCTCGATGGCGGCGACCAGGGTCGAGAGCTCGTCGTCCCGAAGGACCAGGTCCGCGGCCTGTCGGGCGACCTCGCTGCCCCGCTCGCCCATGGCGACGCCGATGTCGGCGCGTCGTAGGGCCGGTCCGTCGTTGACGCCGTCTCCGGTCATCGCCACGACGTGCCCCTGATGCTGCCAGCGCCGAACCGCGTCGAGCTTGTCCACGGGCCGGGCCCGAGCGACGACGTCGACCTCGAGGGCTGGTGACTCGTCCAGCCCGGACCGGGCGAGGTCGAGCACCGTCGGTGGTGAGCCGCCGACGCCGACCTGGCTCGCGATCCGGGCGGCGGTGATCGCGTGGTCCCCGGTGACCAGCGTGACCCTGATGCCCGCCTCGCGGCAGGCCCGCAACGTCGCGGCAGCCGAGGCTCGTGGCGGGTCCTGCAGACCGACCAGCCCGAGCAGTCTCAGGCCGGACTCGACCGGGCGAGCCGGCGCCACCATGTCGTACCGCTCGGCGACGGCGAGCACGCGCAGTCCCGCGGCGGACATCGCGTCCGCGCGCTTGGTCGCCTCGGACACGATCCCGTCCTGGCTGTCCCGTACCGATCGCGACAACACGCGTTCCGGCGCGCCCTTGCAGATGGTCAGTGTGCCGCCGCCCGGGCTGCAGTGGACGGTGGTCATGCGTTTGCGGTCGCTGTCGAAGGGAATCTCGTCGCTGCGTGGGTACATGGTGCGGAGGCGCTCGACGCAGTCAGCGGACACCGTGCCCAACAACGCAACCTCGGTGGGATCGCCGCCGCCATCGGCCGCCCTGGCGTCGTTACACAGAACGACGGCACGGTGCAGGTCGGTGCGCTGCACACCCTCCGGCAGCCATTCTTCGACGACGCTCATCCGGGCCTCGGTCAAGGTGCCGGTCTTGTCGGTCGAGAGCAGGGTCACCGAGCCGAGGGTCTCCACCGCTGCGAGGTTGCGTACGACGGCGTGTCGACGGGCCATGCGGCGGGCGGCGAGGGACAGGCTGATCGTGACGACGGCCGGCAAGGACTCGGGCACGGCGGCCACGGCGAGACTGGCCGCGGCCAGCAGCATGAGCTCCGGGCTCTGCCCCCGGACCAGGCCTTCGACCAGCACGATGCCGCACAGCACCAAGGCAGAGACCGCGAGGACGACGGACAGCTTCGCCATCCGGTGTTGGAGTGGCGTCGCTGTGTGCCCGACCTGCATGAGCCCAGCGATCTGACCCACGGCGCTGTGAGCGCCGGTGCGCTCGACCTTGATCCGGCCGCGACCGTGGACGACCGCCGTACCCGACAGCACGTGGGCCTCCGCGGCAGCGTCACTCTCGTCCACGGCCACCCGCTTGTCGACCGGGACGGACTCACCCGTGAGCATTGCTTCGTTCAGGCGCAGCGCTGCCGCGTCGCAGACGAGCCCGTCGGCCGGCACGAGGTCCCCTTCGGCCACGACCACGAGATCGCCCGGAACGATCTGCTCGACCGGCAGCTCTCGCTCGATGCCGTCTCGCACGACACGGGACCGCGGAGACGCCATCGACCGCAGTGCGGCCAGCGCCTGCTCGGCGCCCACCTCCTGGCGCACAGCCACGGTGGTGTTCACGATGACGACCAGGCCGATGACGGCTGCGTCAGTGAAGTCCGCAGTCGCGATGGTCAGCGCCGCCGCGGCCAGCAGAACCAGCACGAGAGGATCCCGCACCGCTCGCCCGAGCTTGCGCCACAGCTGTTCTGGCGGTCGGCTCGGCAACGCGTTGCGTCCGTGGCGCGCCAGCGCCGCGCTCGCCTGCTGTGAGGTCAGTCCGCGTGCCAGCACGGTCACCGAGCCTTCCCGTGACAGCGCCGACCGGCCAGGGTCCAAGGTCACCGCCTGTCTGAGCGTGAGGAAGTCTGCTCTCTGGCTGCTCGCGATGGGCCGGCGATCTTGGGCTACCTGAGGCCGAACCTGGCCGCTCGGCGGTTGACCCGTGCATGGTGACCGCGAACTCGCGGTCCGGCGGTGCCGGCTGCCTGGCGTTCACCGGCGAAGAAGAGTCGCTTGCCGAACTCGACGAGGGCGAGGTACGCCAGGACCATGGCCACCAGAGCGACGTAGAAGGTGACCGGTGGAGCGGCGAAGCCCAGGACGTCGGCGAGGGGCGACAGGGGAAGGACGGCGGCGACCAGCACCACTCCGAGGGACGCGACGGTCAAGGGGCGACTGGCGCGGCTGCGGAGGAAGGGAGTCCGCCGCGTGCGGATCGCGAAGATCACCAGCGTCTGGGTGGCCAGCGACTCGACGAACCACCCGGAGCGGAACAGGTCCGCTCCGGCGTGCAGCGGCCCCAGCATGATGCCGAAGGTCAGGAAGTCGAACAGCGAGCTGACCGGGCCGAAGAACATCATGAACCGCCGGATGAAGTGGATGTCCCAGTGCGAGGGCGCCCTGTGCTGCTCCTCGTCGACGTTGTCGGTCGGGATGGTCAGCTGCCCCGCGTCGTACAGCAGGTTGTTGAGCAGGATCTGCGAGGGCAGCATCGGGAGGAAGGGCAGTACGGCGGATGCGGCCGCTGCGCTGAACATGTTGCCGAAGTTGCTCGACGTGCCCATCAGGACGTACTTGATCGTGTTGGCGAAGATCCGCCGGCCCTCCGCGACGCCGTCAGCGAGGACGTCGAGGCTCTTCTCCAGCAGGACGATGTCGGCCGCGTCCTTCGCGACGTCCGCGCCGGTGTCCACGGAGATGCCGATGTCGGCCTTGTGCAGCGCCAGCGCGTCGTTGACCCCGTCGCCCAGGAAACCGACGGCCCGCCCGTTGTGCCTCAGCGCGCCCACGATGCGTGCCTTCTGCTCCGGCGAGATGCGGGCGAAGACGTTGCACGACATCACGACTCCAGCCAGACCCTCGTCTCCGAGCGCCTCCACGTCCGCACCGGTCAAGACCGTGCCCACGTCGATGCCCAGCGCGCCGCACAGCTGCCGGGCCACCGCGGCACTGTCACCCGTCGCCACCTTGACGTCGATGCCGAGGTTGCGCAGGCGTTGCAGTGACCGCGCAGCGGAGGTCTTCGGCGGGTCGCGGAAGACCAGGAACCCCGCCAGTGCCAGGTCGCGTTCGTCGGCGGGGGTCGGATGAACGACATCGTCGGCAACCGCCCGGCTCGCTACGGCGATGACCCGCCCACCGCGCGCGTACAGATCGGCGAGCACCGCGGCTGCATCGGGCCCCGTGTCGAGGCACGCGGCCAGGACGGACTCGGGCGCCCCTTTGACGACCAGCAGGCGCCGACCGTCTGCCGACGCGACCACGGCCGACGAGCGCTGGCGCTGGTAGTCGAACGGCAGCGCCCCGACTCTTGTGTAACCGCTGGTGGTTCCGTCAGCCGCAGCCTCCGAGAGCGCGACGTCGAGCGGGTTGCCCCCGACCGCACGGCCGGCACTGGCCTCGACGTCGCTGGCCAGCAGCCCGAGCAACATCGGCTCCGGTGACGGCGACCCGTCGGGTGCCAGCGCCACCTCGAAGCTGATCGCGCCCTCGGTCAACGTGCCCGTCTTGTCCGTGACGAGGACGTCGAGGTCGCCCAGGTCCTCGATGCAGACGAGTCGTTTGACGAGCACCTTGCGTCGGGCCAGCTGACGAGAACCCGCAGCCAGGCTGGTACTCACGACGGCAGGGAGCAGCTGCGGAGTGATGCCGACGGCGATGGCCAGGGAGAACAGCACGGAGTCGATGAATGGCCGGCTCAACAGCAGGTTGGTCGTCAGGATGAGCACCGACAACACCAGAGCTACCTGGAGCAGCAAGCCCGAGAAGCGTCGCAGACCGAGCTGGAACTCAGTCTCTTGCTCGCGCTCGCCCAGCCCGGCCGCGATGATCCCGAACTCCGTGTGTGCACCGGTCGCGACAACCACACCGGCTCCGGAGCCGTTGTGGACGACGGTGCCCATCCACGCGATGCATCCGGTGTCGGCCAGGCTCACACCGGCCGAGGACGAGACGGGTGACTTGGCCGAGGGCATCGACTCCCCGGTCAGCACGCTCTCGTCGCACTCCATCGCCGTTGTCGCGAAGAGACGGATGTCAGCTGGGACGACGCTGCCGACCGACAGATGTACGACGTCACCCGGCACGAGATCGACGACGTCGACCTGTCGAGGCTGACCGTCGCGGATGACGAGCGCCAGGTGGTGGATGCCTGAGTGCAACGCCTGGCTCGCCCGCTCGGCGCGGTACTCGTTGACGAAACCCAGCCCCACGCTGCCGACCAGGATCAGGCCGATGATGACCGCGTTGGTGTGCTCGCCGAGACCGTAGGAGAGCGCGGCCGTAGCGGAGAGCAGGATCAACAGCGGGCTGCGAAGCTGGCGCAGCAGGACGCCGAATGCCCGCGCTCGGTGGTCGCGCACGGCGTTCGGCCCGTCCGCGGCGAGCCGGCGCGCCGCCTCGTCACTCGACAACCCGTGCTCGGCATCGCTGGCCAGCTGCGCGACGACCTCGTCGGCCGAAGTCGTCGCAGCAGCATGCACAGCCCAGTCCTCCCTCTCTCACAACACTGTTGCGCCAGCGTGGGCGCGCCGAGGCCGGTCCGAAAGGGTCCAAGGTCACCAGGAGCCACAGTCGGGGAGATCGGGACCTTTTCAGCCGCACGCGGGACTTTCGGCCCAGGTCGGTAGGTAGTCGTTGGGCCAACCATCGAGACAGAGGGACATGCGGCCAACCGAAGCCGAGGCCCTAGTCATAAGGAGATGACCATGAAGCGCACGACACTCGACAAGCTCGTCAGCTCCGTCGGCCTCATCGTGGCCGCTGTGCTGATCGCAGCGGGCGGGATGCTGACCTGGGCCAACAACTTCGTCTCGACCCAGGTCCACGACCAGCTCGCGGCGCAGAAGATCTTCTTCCCGCCGAAGGGGAGCGAAGCCATCGCCGGGCCGGAGTTCAAGGAGATGCAGCAGTACGCCGGCCAGCAGCTGACGACCGGAGCCCAGGCCCGGACGTACGCCGACCACTTCATCGCCGTACACCTCAACGAAGTCGCGGGCGGCCAGACCTACGCGCAGCTGAGCGCCAAGGCGCAGGCGACTCCTGACGACGCCAAGCTCCAGGGACAGGTCGCCACGATGTTCAAGGGCGAGACGCTCCGCGGCCTGCTGCTCAACGCCTACGCATTCGGCACCATGGCCACCATCGCCGGCATCGCCGCGATCGTGTCCTTCGTCGCAGCGGGTGGCTTGATCTTCTTGGCGGCGCTCGGGCTGTGGCACAGCGGCCGGGCGAAGCTCGAGACGATCGCCGTACCACGCGAAGTGACGCAGCCCCTGACCGTCGGCTGACCGCCAGACGCTGTCGCGAGCGGTACGTGCCCGGAGCCGGATGTTCGGCTCCGGGCACAACCATGTGCTTGCTCATGCGGCGTCCCTGGATGAGCACTAACGACCGGGCAACGTATTGCCGTGAGCTAACCGAGGGAGTCGTACGGTCGCTCGGTGACCCAGCAGGACTCATCTCGGCTGCCCCGGCGGACAGTCCTCGGTCTCGCCGGCCTGGGAGCCGCCGCCCTCAGCAGCTGCAGCCCGGGGTCATCCACCAGGGCGGGCAAGGAGACGCAGCCACCCGGCGAAACGCCGGCGTACGGGAGTCCCACCGCCGACCCGTCTCCGGCCAGCACGTCCGCGACCGGTCCAGCGAATGGCAGCGACATCACCCATGGACCGCGGACCAGTCAGGAGGTGGCGCTCACGTTCCACGGCGCGGGGGACCCACTCCTGGTGGACAGGCTCATCGCGTTGACCCGCGCGCAGGCGAGTCACGTTACTGTCCTTGCGGTCGGTCAATGGGCAGCCGCCAACCCCGATGTGTTGCCCAGGTTGGTCGACGCGGGGCATGAGGTCGGCAACCACACCTGGAGCCACCGCACGATGACCCGGCTGAGCCAGGGACAGCTCCAGCACGAGACAGACCGGGCAGCAAGCGAGCTGAAGAGACAGGTCGGCGATGTGGGCGCTTGGTTCCGACCGAGCGGGACGCCGCGGAGCACACCGATGATCCGCGCCGCGGCGCAGAGAGCCGGCTACCCCCGATGCCTGGCCTACGACGTCGACTCCCTGGACTACACCGATCCCGGGCCGACAGCGATCGTCCGCACCGTCTCCGCCCGGGTGCGACGCGGATCGATCGTCAGCCTTCATCTCGGCCATGCAGGCACCATGACGGCGCTCCCCGCCCTGCTTGACATGCTGCGGCGGCGGGGACTGCGCGCCGTGACTGCAGGCGAACTGCTGGCCGGCTCGTGACCTTTCCCCGTGCATCGCGGCCGCGGCGTTCCCCGCGGGCGGTGTCGCTGCGCATCGCGCTCGCGGCAGCGGCCGTTGCCGCCGGCTCCTGCGCGTGCACCCACGCCTCTGGCCCCGCATCGACCGCAACCTCGATGACCGCCACGCACTCGCCGTCGTCCGCGACTCCATCAAGCCCTCCAGCAACCACGCCGGTCGCCATCAATGTTTACGCCGCAACGACTTCGGGCGACCTGTCGACGGTGGCGCGGACCGCCAGGACGCTGGTCTACGTGCCCAACAGCGAGTCCGACACCGTGGACGTCATCGACCCGCGCACGTACCGCGTGATCCGATCCTTCCGGACGACCGCAACCCCCCAGCACGTCGTACCGTCCTGGGACCTCAAGACGTTGTGGGTCAACGAGTCGAGCGGCAACCACCTCACCGCCATCGATCCGACAACGGGCCGTCCGGTACGTCGGGTAGCGGTCGCCGATCCCTACAACCTCTACTTCACACCGGACGGCCGAAGCGCCTTGGTCATGGCCGAGCGGCTGCGCCGAATCGACTTCCGCAACCCCAGGACGATGACGCTGCAGCACTCGCTGCGGGTGCCGTGCAAGGGTGTGAACCACGCCGACTTCACCGCCGACGGCTCCATGTTCCTGGCCAGCTGCGAGTTCTCCGGGAACCTCATCGTCGTCCCGGCGGACGGCACCCGCGTCACCAAGACGATCTCACTCTCTCCTTCCTCGATGCCACAAGACGTGCGCCTGGCTCCTGACGGCCGCACGTTCCTGGTGGCGGACATGGCCCGCGGAGGGGTCTGGCTGATCGACGCCCACGCCTTCCGGGTCCGCGGGTTCGTCCACACCGGAGCCGGCGCGCACGGCATCTACCCGAGCCGCGATGCGCGCGACTTCTACGTCTCAAACCGGATGGCCGGATCGGTCTCGGTACTGGACGCCAGCACGCTGCGCGTCACCACTACCTGGCATCTGCCCGGCGGCGGCTCTCCGGACATGGGAGGCGTGTCGGCCGACGGGACGCAGCTGTGGCTGTCCGGCCGCTACAACTCCGTCGTGTACGTCATCGACACCCGCACCGGACGTCTCCTGCACCGCATCCCGGTCGGTCGGGGACCACACGGCCTGTGCGTGTGGCCGCAGCCCGGGCGCTACTCCCTGGGCCACACGGGCAACATGCGCTGAGTGCCATCGACCAGCTTTCGCTCGCGTGCCCCCTGACCGGCTAGGTCGGAAGGGCCAGATTGCGGCGTCGAAGTGCGAGGAGCGCGGTGACGGCGAGGCCAAGACAGACGGCAGCGAGTGCGACCAGCGGTGCGACGGCAACTACGACAGCCGGCGCCTTGGGACTGTGGGTGAACGGCGAGATGTCCTGCACGCCCCGGGGCAGGTTGAGTCCGGGGCCGAACATTGGTCCGACCACGATCGTGGCGAGGAGGAGGGCCCAGCTCGCCGCAACGGACCAGCGCGGCAGCAGGCAAATGACGGCGACTACGGCCGCACCGAGGACCAGGATGCCGGGGACCTGTACGACGCCGGCCCAGACGAGCTCGCGGGCCTGGCTGCCGGTGTTCCCGAGTACCTGTCCGGCGCTCAGTCCCATACATAACCCGAAGAGCGCCATGAGCACGACGAGCCCGCGATTGCGTTGACCAGGTGTCCGGCAAGCCAGCGCGTCCGCGTGACGCCGGAGGCGAGGATGGATTCGAGCGTCCCGCCAGTCTCGTCGGCGCGCATCCGCAGAAGGACCTGGACCAGGTAGATCGCGACGAACATGCCAGCCATCTGGATGATCGAGACCTTGTAGGCATCGACGACCTGCTCGGTGCCGCCCGCCTCGATCCACCAGTCCTTGGAGTGGCCTTCGAGGCCCCGAATCTGCTCGGTCAAGTTGCCGAAGATGAGTCCGAAGATCGTCAGGGCCGAGGCCCATCCGATGAACGCGCCGCGTTGCAGCCGCCACACCAGGCCCGCCGGGCTGAGCAGGCCACGCGTCGCCTGCGCGTGACCGCGTCGCTCAGGCCACAGGCCTCGGCCGACATCGCGGCGGGAAGCGAGTGCAACTGCTGTGGCGAGCAGGATCCCGAGGGCGGCCAGAGCGATGAGCAACGGCCACCAGTGGGCCGCACCGAAGGGGCGCGTCTGCTGTCCCCACCCGATCGGCGATAGCCAGGCCGGCCAAGCGCTGTTCACCACCAGGCCAGCCTGGTCGACGGTGCCCATCATGTTGCCGATGCCGCTGAGTGCGAACGCGACCCGGAGGGCGCCGGCCGCGATTCCAGCGGCACCGCGCGTGGTGGAGGAGAGCTGGCAGGCGACCGCGGCGACACCGACCCAGACCAGTCCGACGGCGGCGACGGACGCGCCAGCCAGCAGAGCGCCCCCAACGGGCTGCCCGCTCACCGCGATGGCGACACCGAGCACCACGGCCAGGACGATGTCGGCAGCCACAGCGATGAGGACTCCGGCGGCCAGGCCGGCGTGGCGGCCGACCACGGTGGAGCCGAGCATTTCGGCGCGGCCGAGCTCCTCGTTCTGGCGGGTATGCCGGATCACCGCGAAGGTGCTCAGCAGTGCTGCGAGCACCGCCAACGTGACGTATTCGCGATGCAGCATGTAGCCACCCACGGTCGGCCCCGACGTGAGCCCGAGCAGACGCATGCCGGCGTTGGTCGCCACTATCCGCGTCTCCCGCACGACGTCCTCGTGGAGGGCGAGGCTCCGCTCGAACATCGCCATCGTCGCGGCCACGAACAGGCCCAGTCCGGCCCACCACGCGGCGAGGGTGTAGCGGTCGCGGCGCCAGGCCAGGCGGGTCAGGCGTCGAGTGCCGGTGAGGTCAACTCCTGTGAGCCTCTGCACGGTGCTCACACCGCTTCGAGCGTCGTGGACCGGTCGAGATGCTCGCCGTAGTGCCGCAGGAACAGCTCTTCCAATGTCGGAGGGGTGCTGGTCAGGGAACGGACCTCGTACTGCACGAGTCGCTCGAGCACGGTGTTGAGGTCCCCGGCCTCGACGCTGAACCGCGCCTGGTTACCGTCGATGCTCGGGTCGTGCACCTCGCTGAGTAGGCCCAGCTCCGCGAGGGGCCGGGCGGTCTCCACCACGACTGTCGTGCGGGTGAGGTGGCGCAGGTCGGCGAAGGTACCCGACTCGGCGGCATGCCCGTTCCGGATGATCGTGACCCGGTCGCACAGGGCCTCGACCTCGGACAAGATATGGCTGGACAGCAGCACCGTGCATCCGCGGTCCCGTACCGAGCGGACAACGTCCTGGAAGACCGTCTCCATGAGTGGGTCCAGTCCCGAGGTGGGCTCGTCGAGCAGGTAGAGCTCCACGTCCGAGGCGAACGCCGCCACGAGTGCGACCTTCTGCCGATTGCCCTTCGAGTAAGCCCGGACCTGCTTGCAGGGGTCGAGCTCGAAGCGCTCCAGCAGTTCCGCCCGACGTGAGGGCACCAGGCTGCCGCGAAGGCTCGCGAGCAGGTCGATCACCTCACCGCCGGTCAGGTTGGGCCACAGGTTCACTTCGCCCGGCACGTACGCCAACCGGCGATGCAGGGCCGCGGTCTGGCGCCACGGATCGCCACCCAGCAACGTGACGTCGCCACCGGACGCGCGCAGCAGGCCCAGCAGGATGCGAATCGTGGTCGTCTTGCCGGCCCCGTTGGGGCCGAGGAAACCGTGGACCTCGCCGGTCGCAATGGTCAGGTCTAGCTCATCCAGGGCTCGGGTGCCGCCGAAGTCCTTCACCAGCCCGCAGGCCGAGATCGCGGCGGGAGGGCGGGTCGGGCGTACGCCTTGGAAAGGTCCGACGTCGTCGTTCATGCATCTGACTCTTCTCAGAGCGGTCTCGGCGGGGGAGAGGCGAAAGACCCCGATCCCGCGTCGGAGAGGGGACATCCGACCCTGTGACGGGCGACGAGCCCTCCTTACGTTGATCGCAGGGGTCCACCGGGGTGGTCCCCTGTCGCCCGGGCCGCACGCCCGAACGAAGGGAGCGGGAAGATGACGAGCACTGCGGGCACGCCACCGTCGCCCGTCGGGGACCTTTCCGCCCACAGTCCTGCCGGTCGCGTGGGCGGCGCAAGCGCGGCGTGGTACCTGCTGACGATTCTGCTCACAGCGCTAGCGCTGACCGCGGCTCTCGGGGGCTTGTTGATCGACGGGGTCTACACCGGAGCCGCCTCGACCGCGACCATGTTCCGCGGCTACGACCTCGTCACGGCGATTGTGACCGTACCCAGCCTGGCCGTCACGTCATGGCTGGCGCGGCGTGGATCGCTCTTGGGACAGCTGCTCGCCGCGAGCTTGGTCGCCAACCTGGTCTACACCTACGCGTACTACCTGTTCGGAACTGGGTTCAACGACCTCTTCCTGCTCCACGTCGCAGTCTTTGGCGTTGGCCTGACCGCACTCGTCCTCACCATCACATCCATAGACATGGCGGCCCTCGCCGTACGGTTCGCGGACGCGACGCGTGTCCGGACCATCGCGGGCATCCTCGGCATGCTGGCGCTCGGGCTGGTCGCGATGTGGACGTACTTTGCGATCGACAACGTCGTCACCGGCGAGGTACCGCCCGGCAGCCAGCTCGTCGAGACCGACACCATCGTGCGGCTCGCGATGGCCCTGGACCTGACGCTGCTTGTCCCGCTGTACGCCGGGGCGGTCGTCCTGAGCTGGCGGCGCGCTCCGTCGGGCTTCGTTCTTGCCGCCATCGCACTGTTCGCGGGCGTTTTGCAACAGGCCAGCTACATCGTCGCGATGCAGTTCCAGGTCGCTGCTGACGTAGCTGGTGCCAGGTCCTACGACCCCGGTGAGCCAGCCATCGTGCTGCTGTACGTCGTTGCCGCCGCACTGCTGCTGCGGCGATTGGGTCGCTCTCCCTGACTGCACGCGGGCAATGCGCGCCTGGCTTCTGGAGCCTGGACTGACGAAACACACGGCACTGAGCGACTCCTCGCCGCGGCGAGGCTGGGAGCGAGTCGGCTGACGGCGGCGGTGCCGGACAGCGGAGTCACAGACCGCAGCCCACGAGGTGCCAAGCCGCGAGCTGAACAGTGAAGCCAGCCAGCGCCACGGCGAGGGCCGCGTCGCGCAAGGGGACCCGCGGGACCCACCAGTCCCGGACGGCACCGGCCAGGAGGAGCGCGGCGAGGCTGGCAGCCAGCACAGCTTCCGCGACTGGCAGATGCAGCGCGAGGCGGACCGGGAGCGGGAACGCCATCCGTCCGAGGAACCCGACGTCCACGAGTCCCGGCGTGATCCGAATCGCGGCGATGATGGCGACCGCGACGAGTAGGCCCGCCGCAGCGACGGCGCTAGTGAGTCGGCGCGCGATGCCGCCGCCCCGCGTCAGGGCGGCCGTCGTCCCGCGGACATGCCCACGCCGTCGACGCAACGATGCTGCGCTCGCGGCCAAGAGCCATCCCGCTGCCACGAGTACGACGAGGATGAGCAGTGCCCACTGCCGTTCGAGCGGACCGTTCGTGACGGGGTTGAGGGAAAGTCCGCGCCAGCGCGGCGACGGCTGACGCAGGTCGAGCGTCTCGCCGTTCTCGGCCAGGAACAGGCCGGGTCGGACCTCGGTCAGTCGATGGCGTACCCGTGCCCCGTCCTCGGCGGCGTCGAAGTACGGCACAGCGGACTCGACGTGGAACCAGGACGCGGGGACCGCGGGGTCCATCGCGCCTTCCCGTCCAGTTCGGTAGTACTCGGCGTACCCGGACCATCGCTTCGCCTGCTCCCTCGTCGCCGGCAACGCCAGGGCCTCGATCCGATCGGCCAGGTCCGTCGGCGGCACGAATCGGCCGTCGGGCTCCACCACGTCGGACTGGGTCGGCAGGCCCAGCATGCGGTCGTGGTATCGGCTGTCGGGGTCGGCGACGAGGTCGCCGAGGATCCCGAGCGCCAGGCTGCCTTGGAGGTCGTGGTTGGAGGAGTTGGTCAGCACGGCGATGCCAAGCTGCAGCTGTGGGAGCCACCACAGATCGGACAGGAAGCCGTAGCCCCCGCCGCCGTGGGTGAACAGGTCGAGGTACTGCCCGGCACGCCAGTGCGTACGGCCGACGCCCAGCGCATAGCCGGCGAGCGAGCCCGCGTCCGGTGCCGGCACGGTACGCATCTCGCGCATGAACGCCGCGTCGAGCACGGTGCGGCCGTCGATACTGCCGTCGCCGAGCTGGAAACGCAGGAACCGGGCGAGGTCCGCGGCACTGGCCCACAGTCCGCCGGCCGCCATCATCGGGATGTCCACGGGCGGGGGGACCATGTCGGTGGAGTGACCGACTGCCCGGTTGGTGGACGCGTGCACCTGAGCCCGGTCGAAGGTGCTGTGGTCCATGCCCAGCGGCGCAAGCAGCGAGTCGCGCATGACGGCTGGGAAGGGCTTCTTGGAAACCTGCTCGAGGATGTACCCAGCGAGGTCGATTCCCAGGTTCGAGTAGGCGTAGCCGGTCCCGACGGGGAACCGTAGCCAGGTGTCGGAGATGGTGCGGATGTGCGCGTCGAACTCGCCCGGCTCCGGCTCGTAGTTGTTGCCCAGGGGAGCCTCGTGAGTGAACCCCGCCGTGTGGCTGAGCAGCATTCGCAACGTGATCCGCCGCTCAGGGTGAGCCTCGAAGGCGCTGTGGACCGTGAACCGGGGAAGGTACTTCGTGATCGGCGCATCCAGGTCGAGCCGCCCGGCTTGAACCGCCTGCATGACGGCGGTGGCGGTGAACACCTTCGACATCGACTGGACACTGAACATGGTGTCGACGGTGACCCTCCTGCCCCCGCCCGTGTCCGTCGACCCGAACCCCTCTTGCCACTCAACTCGGTCGCCGTCAACCAAGGCCAGAGCCAGGCCAGGGATGTGTTGCTGCCTCATGAGCTCGGGCATCTTGGCCTGGTAGCCAGCGATCACCGCGGCCACGCCGTCACGCTGTACGGCTGGCGCTGATGCGACGCCAGCCCGGCCGCCGAACGTCGTCGCGAGCAGCAGCGCGACCACGGCGGCGACTGTCGCATGTGCCCACCCACGCATGGACATACTCACCTCCGCCACCGCTAGCCAAAACGCTTCCACGACAGTCCAGAGAGCGGCAGGGCCATTGGGCCCGGCCCTTCCCACTGCGGCCGCGCTGGTCGTTCAGTCCGTCATTGGGACCGGGCTCAGGGGCATCGAGCTGCGCGAGTGTGACGGTCCCCTTCGCGGGCGCCTAGTGATGGCCCTCTCGGATGCGACGCCGCCGGCGACGAGTGGCCTTCCATAGGACCCAGATGGCGAACAACGCGGTTGCCGCGATCCTGAGGGGCATCCGACCGCGACGGCCGCGGGACTGCTCGTGAAGTCCTCCCGAGCGTTCCGCGAGAGGCGGCTGGTACGGCTCGTTCGGCCGTTCAGTCGAGGCGATGGGCAGCTGGGCGGGTGCGTCGCCCAGCTCTCCGTTCTCTGCAGGCGCGGCAACGGCACCGTCCAGACTCTCGTGGCTGACCGCGTACACGTGTCCGTGCACTGCCTCGCGGGCCACCGCGTCCACCCATGAGTCACTGGGGATGGCGAACTCGTGGGCGCGCAGCTCCCGGACCAGGAGCGCCCGCACGGAGGCGATCGGTGCGCCCTGCGCGGAGCTGGCGACCTCGTCGATCAGGGCCTGCAACGCGCGTTGCCCCTGCCAGTGGTCGTTGTGGTCCGTCATGTGTGCGCCTCGACGGACGGCGTTCCCCAACGGCGAAGCTCTTCGTGGTGTGCGGCGGTCTGGCAGCCGGCCAGCCCGGCCACCGCCAACAGGTCGAGCACCAGCCGCGAGGGCTCGCGGAGCTGGACCCTGCGTTGGCGTTGAAGGTCGGCGATCAGGTTGGTCAGCGTGCAGTCGCTGAAGGTGACGCGGGACAGGTCGATGATGACCGGTTTCGGATCGCGCTGCAGCAGAGCGGCCGTCGAGGCTAGCCACTCCTGGCAGGCGAGGTCGACGACTCCTTCGAGCCACAGAACATTGGCATGGTGGTTTCTGACCACGAAGGCGTTGAAGAACGCGGTGTCGTCGCCGGTGAACGCAGAGGGTTGCCGGATCAAGACGAGCCTCGGGTGCGCTAGGTCCTCCGAGGGCCGACGGGTACGGCCCAGGTCTCGGTGTTCGTGTGGTTCTGGCTGGCCCGGTTCAGCGCGCCCATCGCCTGGGCCAGGTCTCGCTGGCTGGAAACAGGCAACGTCGCGACGATTTCGGCCAGCGACTCACGGCGGTGCTGCATGACGGAGTTGACCAAGTCGGCGCCCTCCGCTGTGAGGGTGAGCTGGAGCTGGCGGCGGTTGGCCGGATCCTGTCGCCGGTCGATCAAACCGCCGTTGACCAACCGGTCGACGAGACGCGTGGCGTTCGACGGGTGAACGCCGAGAACGTCGGCCACGTCGTTCAGGCTCAGGATGCCCCGTTCTCCCATGACGACGAGGACCCGGAGCTGCGGCAACGTGACATGGCCGTCGGTGTGTACCAGCGACCGGGCGATGACGCCGGCCACGACGCGCGCGCCCGCCATGATCTCGTCCAGGAGCGAGTCGGCCGGTGGCATCCGGCGGCTCATCATCGTGGTGTCGCCATCGGTGAGCGGCCGAGTTTCTGCAGCCATGTCGGGAGTCTCCACCCCGAATTGCGAGCCCGCAAGTGTTGCGTCAGAGTCAATATGTGGGTGCACAACGGGGCGTTGTCCTGCAGCGCAGCTCTGGTCGATGACGGAGTACGGCGACGGCCTCGGCCTCGACGTACGGCGGGCCTTGGCCGGACGGGTCGATGGCGAGGTCCGGTTCGACGCCGGCTCGCGCGCGGCGTACTCGACTGACGGGTCGAACTTCCGGCAGGTGCCGTTGGGCGTCGTGCTGCCGCGCTCGACCGAGGCCGTCGTCGAGACGGTCGCCGTCTGTCGCGAGTACGACCTACCGGTTGTCAGTCGCGGCGGCGGGACGAGCTTGGCCGGGCAGTGCACGAACCACGCGGTCGTGATCGACTTCAGCAAGTACTGCAACGCGCTCGTCGACCTCGATGTCGGCGCGCGCCGATGCGTGGTCGAGCCGGGCATCGTTCTCGACGACCTGAACCATCGGCTCGAGCACCACGGGCTTCGGTTCGGACCGGAGCCGGCGACCCACATGAACTGCACTCTCGGCGGGATGATCGGCAACAACTCGTGCGGCGCGACGGCGCAACGGACGGGCAAGGTCGTCGACAACATCGCGTCGCTCGACGTCCTGCTCTATGACGGCACCAGGTTCACGTGTGGTCCTACTGACGATGCCCGGTACCGCGAGATCGAACGGCACGGAGACCGGCGGGCGGCGATCTATCGCAGCCTGCACCGACTGAGGGACGAGTACGCCGGCCTGATCCGCTCGCGTTATCCGGATATCCCGCGTCGGGTGTCCGGGTACAACCTCGACTCCCTGCTGCCTGAGCTTGGCTTCGACATTGCCCGCTTCCTCGTCGGCAGTGAGTCGACTCTCGTCACCGTTCTGCAGGCCGAGCTCGAGCTCGTGCCCGTGGTCAAGGCGAAGACGTTGGTCGTCCTGGGCTACCCGGACATTGCGGCCGCCGCCGACGCGGTGCCCGCGATCGTCGAGCACCATCCGATCGCCCTGGAAGGCGTGGACCACTACCTCATTCATGACCAACAGCTCAAAGGCATGAACGTCCAGGCGATGTCCGAGCTCCCCAAGGGCACCGGCTACCTGATGGTCCAGTTCGGCGGGGCGGACCAGCACGAGGCGGACGCGAACGCCGAACGCGCTCTCAAGGCGCTCGGCGACACCGAGCACGAGCCGACGGTTGCCGTGTACGACGACCCGGCTCGCGAACATGAGCTCTGGTTGGTCCGCGAAGCCGGTCTGGGCGCGACGGCTCATGTCCCCGGCAAACCGGACACGTTCGAGGGATGGGAGGACTCGGCCGTCCCTCCCGCACGACTCGGCGACTACCTACGCGATCTGCGCAGCCTGTTCGAGGAGTTCGGCTTCGCGAGCGACACGGGTCCGAGCCTGTACGGCCACTTCGGACAGGGATGCGTGCACACCCGGATCCCGTTCGACCTGTACGCCGCGGATGGCGTCGCCGACTACCGACGCTTCATGGAGAGGGCCGCCGACCTCGTCGTCGCGTACGGCGGGTCGCTGTCCGGCGAGCACGGTGACGGACAGTCCCGGGGCGAGCTGCTGACCAAGATGTTCGGCGCGGAGGTGGTCGAGGCCTTCGGACGGGTCAAGGACCTGTTCGACCCAGGCGACCGGATGAACCCCGGCAAGGTCGTGCGGCCCTACCGGCTGGACCAGCACCTGCGCCTGGGTAGTGACTGGGCACCGCAGACCCCGCATCCGCTGTTCTTCCGGTACCCGCACGACGGCGGCTCGTTCACCGAGGCGGCGAACCGTTGCGTCGGCGTGGGCAAATGTCGCCAGCACGGGCATGACGGCGGGCAGGTCATGTGCCCGTCGTACCAGGTGACAGGCGAGGAGGAGCACTCCACCCGGGGCCGCGCCCGCCTGCTCTTCGAGATGCTGCAGGGACATCCGGACAGCCCGATCCGGGACGGCTGGCGTTCGACCGCCGTGCGGGACGCGCTCGATCTGTGCCTGGCCTGCAAAGGCTGCAAACACGACTGTCCGGCGTCGGTCGACATGGCCACGTACAAGGCCGAGTTCCTGGCCCACCACTACGCCCACCGCCTTCGTCCCCGCGCGGACTACGCGACGGGGTGGCTGCCGGCGGTCGCCGCAGCCGTCCGGCGTACCAACTCGGCCGGTGCCGTCAACGCGATGCTCGGCGTGCCGGCCCTGGCCAGAGCGGCCCATTGGGTCGGTGGACTCGAGGACCGCCCGATCCCGCCGTTTGCTCCAGAGTCGTTGCAGCAGTGGTGGGCCGGCCGCGGCCCGCGGGGCCATGGCAACCGCGGATCGGTCATCCTCTGGCCCGACACGTTCACCAACACGTTCGCTCCCGAGATCGGCCGGGCTGCCGTCGAGGTCCTGGAGTCGGCCGGGTGGCGGGTCGAGATCCCGTCCGGATCGGTGTGCTGCGGGCTTACCTGGATCTCCACCGGCCAGTTGAAGACGGCCAAGCGAACCTTGCGCCGTACGATCTCGTTGCTTGCCGACCACCTCCGCCATGGCGGCCTCGTGGTCGGTCTGGAACCGAGCTGTACCGCCGTCTTCCGCTCGGACGCAGCCGAGCTGTTCTCCGACGACCAGGACGTGCACCGGCTCAAGCACAACACGGTCACGTTCGCCGAGCTGTTGATGGATCACACCCCTGGCTGGCAACCCGCTCGTACCCCGTCCGCATCGGCGGGACCATCCAGCGGGTCCAGCCCGGCCAAGGCGATCGCTCAGGTGCACTGTCACCAGCACGCGGTCATGGGCTGGGAGGCCGACCGGCGTCTGCTCGAGGCCATCGGGGTCGACGGTGAGGCACTCGAGTCAGGCTGCTGCGGGCTCGCCGGCAACTTCGGGTTCACCGCCGGACACGGCGACGTGAGTCGCGCCTGCGCCGAACAGGTTCTCCTGCCACGCGTTCGCGCGGCGGACCCGGACACGACTGTCCTGGCCGACGGCTTCTCCTGCCGAACTCAGATCCACGACCTCGACAGTGGCGGCCGCGACGCGATCCATCTCGCTGAGCTGGTCGCCGCGCGCACCACTTCGGTCACCCACGTCTAGACGTCGTCACACCCGAGGAGGCAACACATGACCCGTCTTACTGTCGCCGACTACCTGCTCGCCCGGCTGGGGGAGTGGGACATCGACACCGTCTTCGGCTACCCCGGTGACGGCATCAACGGCCTGCTGGTCGCGTGGGGCCGAGCCGAGCACGGGCCGCGCTTCGTGCAGGCGCGACACGAGGAGATGGCTGCCTTCGAGGCCGTCGGCTACGCCAAGTTCTCGGGTCGGGTGGGGGTGTGCACCGCCACGTCGGGACCTGGTGCCATCCATCTGCTCAACGGGTTGTACGACGCCAAGCTCGACCACGTCCCGGTCGTCGCGATCGTCGGGCAGACCAGCCGCAGCGCCATGGGCGGCTCGTACCAGCAGGAGGTCGACCTGCTCAGCCTGTTCAAGGATGTGGCCTCTGACTACGTGCAGATGGTGACGGTTCCGGAACAGCTGCCCAACGTCATCGACCGGGCCGTCCGGATCGCCTTGGCCCAGCGGGCACCGACCGCTGTCATCCTGCCCGCCGACGTCCAAGAGCTCGAGTACGTCGCCCCGGGTCACGCCTTCAAGATGGTCCCCTCCTCGCTCGGCATGTCGTGGCCGGCCGTCGTACCGCACGACGACGCCATCGTCGCGGCCGCCGAGATCCTCAACGCCGGCGAACGGGTGGCGATCCTGGCCGGCCAGGGCGCACGCGGCGCCCGGCGACAGCTGATGGATGTCGCCGAGCTGCTTGGTGCAGGGGTCGCCAAGGCGCTGCTCGGCAAGGACGTGCTGCCCGATGACCTGCCCTACGTGACGGGGTCGATCGGCCTGCTGGGCACCCGGCCCAGCTACGAGATGATGCGGGACTGCGACACCTTGCTCATCGTCGGCTCGAACTTCCCGTACAGCCAGTTCCTCCCCGAGCTGGGACAGGCCCGAGCCGTGCAGATCGACATCGACGGCCGGTTCATCGGCATGCGCTATCCCACCGAGGTCAACCTCGTCGGCGACGCTGCTGCGACGCTCGATGCGTTGCGGCCCTTGCTGCAGCCTCGCCAGGACGACAAGTGGCGCCGCACGATCGTTGACAACGTCGCGGACTGGTGGCGGGCCATGCACGAGGAGGCGCTCGTGACGGCCGATCCGGTCAACCCGCTGCGGTTGTTCGCCGAGCTCTCCTCACAGCTGCCAGGCAACGCGATGGTGATGGCGGACTCCGGCAGCGCGGCCAACTGGTACGCGCGGCAGCTCAAGTTCACCGGTCAGGTGCGAGGGTCACTGTCCGGCACCCTGGCCACCATGGGGCCCGGTGTCCCCTATGGCATCGGAGCCAAGTTCGCTCATCCGGACCGCCCGGCCATCGTGTTCACCGGTGACGGCGCCATGCAGATGAACGGGCTGGCCGAGCTGATCACGGTGAAGCGGTATTGGCCGGACTGGGACGACCCACGACTCATCGTTGCCGTCCTGCACAACAACGACCTGAACCAGGTCACCTGGGAGCTGCGCTCGATGGGCGGTGCGCCGAAGTTCACCGACTCCCAAGCTCTGCCCGACGTCGACTACGCCGGGTTCGCGGCCGGTCTGGGCTTGGCCGCGCGGACCGTCACGGACCCGGAAGAGCTGTCCGACTGCTGGGCGCAGGCCCTGGCGGCCGACCGTCCTACCGTCCTGGACGTGCACACCGACCCTGATGTGCCCCCCATCCCGCCTCACGCCACCTTCGACCAGGCCAAGGCCACCGTCCGCTCCCTCCTCAAAGGCGACGAGGACCGTTGGGGTGTGATCCGGGAGGGGCTCAAGACCAAGGCCGCCGAGATCCTGCCTGGTCGTGACTGACGAGCCCGTACGTCGCTCCGCCGCGCTGGTCGAGTCCGTCGCGGCCTGTGCCTTCCACGTCCCGACCGATGCCCCCGAGGCCGACGGCACGGCGGCGTGGGAAGGGACCGACGTGGTCGTGGTGCTCATTCGGTCGGGGGACATGACGGGGACGGGCTGGACGTATGGCCCGGCGGCCTGCGCCGACCTGGTGCGCGAGCTGCTCGCGCCGGTTGTCGTGGGCTCCGCCGTCATGCACGTCTCAGGCACCTGGCTGCGCATGGTCCGAGCCGTGCGCAACGCGACTCGCGCGGGCGCAGCCGGGTACGCGATCTCGGCCGTCGACGTCGCCTTGTGGGACCTCAAGGCCCGAGTTCTGGGGCTACCGCTGGCGGATCTCTTCGGGGTCGTCGAACGCGACGTGCCGGTCTACGGGAGTGGTGGGTTCACGTCGTACACCGATGACCGGCTCGTGCAACAGCTCACCGGATGGGTGCACCAGCAAGGCATCCCGCGGGTCAAGATCAAGATCGGTCAGGATCGTGGTGCCGCGCCGGACCGGGATCTGAGCCGGATCCTCCTGGCGCGCGAGACCGTCGGACCGCGCGCGGAGCTCTTCGTCGATGCCAACGGCGCCTTCACGGCCAAGGGTGCAGTGCGCCTGTTCGCCAGGACTGCGGACGCGCGGGTCAGCTGGTTCGAGGAACCGGTCAGCTCGGACGACCTCTCCGGGCTGCACGCCGTACGACGCGCGATCGATGCCGACGTTGCCGCCGGCGAGTACGGCTCGGACCTGACCTACTTCCGGCGCATGGTCGATGCCGAAGCCGTGGACTGCCTCCAGGTCGACGCCACCCGCTGCGGCGGATACACGGAGTGGTTCCGCGCCGCCGCTGTGGCGGCCGCAGCCGGGGTGGACGTCTCGGCTCACTGCGCGCCGAACCTGCATGCCCACTGTGCGGCCGCGACGCCCAACCTGCGGCATGTCGAATGGTTCCACGACCACGTCCGGATCGAGTCACAGCTGTTCTCCGGAGGGCTGGATCCCCTCGGCGGCGCCATCACTCCGCGAACCGACAGCCCGGGGCACGGCATGAGCCTCAACCTGGACGTGGCAGAGGCCCTCCGAGCTGCACCGCGAGCCGCGGAGACCGCTAACGGCGGCGCCAGTGCCACGCCGCCAGGGCGAGGGCGTAGCCGCCCGTGACGACGGCGAAGGTCGTGACGGCCGTGAACAGTGTGGTCGCGACGGCGAGCGCGCCGATGCCGATGACCGGCACGGACACACCGAGGTAGATGCAGACGTAGAACGCGGCACTGACCTCACCGCGTTGCTCCGGCGGTGCGAGCCGGGTGAGGTCGTCTTGGGCAGCCAGCGAGGCGAGACCATGCCCGACGCCCGCCAGGACGCCGCCCAGCACCAAGAGGACAGGACTGTGCAACGGCGAGGAGAGAACGAGTCCGAGCAGACCGAGCGCGAGCAGTGAGAGGCCGACGGCCTGTGACTCGGCCGCGTGCCCCGAATGTCGGGCCGCGAGCTGCGTCACGCAGGAGGCGATGAGGATCAGAGCTGCGGTGAGTGCGAGCAGCGCCAGGTTGTCGGTGTGGAGCACGAGCTGACCGGCGTACGACGGCATGACGGACAGGAACAGCGCCGCAACCGACCACACGGCCGCCGCAGTCAGGCCGGTGCGCAGGAAGCCGGCGCGCACGTTCCGCGGCACTCGGGGCCGCCGGATGGTCAGGGGTCCGGGGTGGCGTCGCGTCGTCTCCGGCACGTACCGCAACGCTGCGACGGTCAGTGCGCAGACGACGATGCCGACGATGAACGGAAGGGCTCTCGGCGCGAGCCATTCGGCGAGTAAGCCGCTCAGCACGACCCCCGCGGCCGAGCCGCCGGACTGCGCGAGAGTTGCCAGCAGAGCCGCCTCACGGGCTTCGCCGTCGGGCACGGTCTCGGCCAGGGCCGCCGTTGCGGCGCCGGACAGCGTGCCCTGGGCGACGCCCAGGGTCGCGCGAGCCGCGAAGAGCCAGGCAACGCCGTTCGCCAGGGCGAACATCGTCGATGCGAGGGCCGCAAGACCGAGGCCGATCGCGATGACGATCCGCCGCCCTAGGCGGTCCGACAGCTGGCCGAACAGCATGAGGGACGGGATGAGCACGAGGGCGTAGACACCGAAGATCAGTGCCAGGACCGCAGTGGAGAAGCCGAACTGCTTGGCCCACACGGCGTACAACGGTGTCGCCAGGTTCGCGCTCAGCAGCATGGCCGAGAAGCACAAGGTGAGGATTGCGAGACGGAGGGGCTGTGATCGAGTTCGGCTCTTCGTGTCGATGGTCATCGTCAAGATGGGTCGGGAGCGTCTGTCTCCTCTATCCTTCACCCCCTTTCGCCCCTGCGCCTGTCGACGTTCAGCTGGATCACGTCGACGAGATCCGGTCCAGACCGGCCGACCAGAAGGCCACCAGGTCGGCCACGCCGCTGAGCTGTTCCGCCGGTCGGCAGGCCCCGAACGGCGCGTTCCAGAAGTCGTCCCGGGGCAACACGTTGTCGGACACGTAGGCGTACGGCTGTGGGCTGTAGTCGTCACCTGCGGAAACCCCGAAAGACCTGTCCTGCAACAGGATCGCAACGTCGAAGTGTTCTGGCCAGAGAGTCGGTACCTCGTTCGGGGCGAGCGCCCGCAGGGCGGCGTCACCCAGCACGTACCAGTCGACGATGACGCCACGTGCGTCGGCATCGAGCTCGAGGGAGTCGTCGGCGCTGGTCCCGCTGTGCTGGTGATACACGTCCACCGGTTCGCCGTACCCGTGGCCGGTCGCCGCTCCCACATCGCCGAGCGTTCCGTTCAACGGCACGCGCCGCCCCTCGTCGATGACCAGGTCGGTGCCGTCGAGCCGCAGAGCCGGACGGCCCACGGTCGCGAAACCACCCGGCACGACGCGCAGGGCGATCCGGCCGCAGGAGCGATGCTGCGGCCCGGCCAGCAGGCCCTCCGCGACCCCGTGCAGCAGTCGGCGGGTCGACGTCAGCGCATCCATGGGGATCCTCTCGCGATGCGGCCCGGATCGGCCGGCTGTAACGAAGGCCTGGGCTCGCAGCACTGAGCCGAGACATCACGTGAGTGCCGCGACCACCCGGAGGCGTTACAGATGACCGCGATCGACCAGGCGGCCGAGACCGAGCGGGCCTTAACAACGACGGTGCTCGACCTGCCCGAGGACACGCCGATCGGCGAGACCGTCGGTCCGCTCGACATCGTCCTGGTCCGTCGCGGCGCGGACGTCTCGGTGTTCGAGGGGCGATGTCCACACCGGGGTGCCCTGCTGGCCGACGGGTCTGTGGTCGGGGACGACCTCGTGTGCGGCGTACACGGTTGGGACTTCAGGGTCGACAGTGGGATCAGTGCCTACGAACCCAGCCAGCGGATCCACAAGTTCCGTAGCCGCATCGATGGCGACCGCATCCTGCTGGACGTCGGCGAGCTGGACGCGTTCGCTCGTGAGCGCGGGCTGTCAGGGCGGGCGGCTCAGCCGTACGACCGGCTATGGTCCGACCCGCATCAGGTGACCGCGGAGGAGCCGTACGTCGCCGAGATCCATCGGCTCGCCGGAGCCGGCTTGTCCAAGACCGGTCACCACGGGCCCGTCGCCGCCATGGGAGTGCCGCGCACCGATCTGCCGCAATGGGAAGATCTGCAGATCCTCACGGCTCAGCTGGCCCGGCTGCCCCTCTTGGACGACGAGACCGTGGCGACGGAGGTTGTCATCGGACCCAGAGCGGCCAAGCCGCTGCGGCTGCAGATCCCGATGTTTGTGTCCGACATGAGCTTTGGAGCCCTCTCCCAAGAGGCCAAGACTGCGCTCGGTCGCGGGGCCGAGCTGGCCGGTACGGGGATCTGCTCCGGTGAGGGCGGCATCCTGCCTGAGGAGCGCGCCGAGTGTTCGCGCTACCTCTACGAGGTCGCCTCGGCCCGATTCGGCTACACCGAAGCGCTGCTCTCGACGGTGCAGGCGATCCACCTCAAGCTCGGTCAGGGAGCGAAGACCGGGACGGGCGGGCACCTGCCGGGCAACAAGGTCGTCGGCCGGATCGCCGAAGTCCGCGGCCTGCCCGAGGGAAAGTCGGCGATCAGCCCGTCGCGCTTCCCAGAGTGGATGGGTGTGGCGGAGGCCCAACAGGCGGTCGACCATCTGCGCGCGGCCTCAGGTGGGGTGCCGATCGGCGTGAAGATGTCGGCGCAGCACGTCGAGGCCGATCTCGATGTCGCACTGGACCTCGGTGTCGACTATGTGATCCTCGACGGCCGCGGCGGGGGGACCGGCGCGGCGCCCACGATCCTCCGCGACAACATCAGCGTGCCGATGATGGCCGGTCTGGCGCGCGCTCGTCGACGGATGGATGAGCGGGGCGTGGGTCGTGACGTGACCTTGGTCGGAACCGGTGGTCTGCGTCGTCCGGCTGACCTGGTCAAGGCGTTGGCCCTGGGCGCTGACGCGGTTGCGGTGTCGAATACCGCGCTACAGGCGATCGGCTGTGTCGGGATGCGGGCCTGCCACACGGACAACTGTCCGGTGGGCATCGCGACCCAGAAGCCGCACCTGCGGGCCCGCCTTCCCGTCGAGCGAGCCGCGGACCAGCTGGCCCGGTACCTGACGTCGGCCACCGAGCTGATGACCGTGCTCGCCCGAGCGTGCGGCCATCGCAGCCTGTCGGATTTCCACAGCACCGACCTGACGTCCTGGCGGCGCGAGGTCGCCGAGCTCGTGGGCATCTCCTACGCCGGAGTGGGAGGCATGCGATGACGGCCGAGGCCACGGAACGGGCCGCGGACCGAGCCACCGACCGGGCCACCACCTGGCACAAGGTCGGAACGGCCGACGTGCCGGACGAGGGCCGGGTCAGGGCAGCGGTCGTGGACGGACGTCCGGTCGCCCTGTCGCGTTGTGCCGGTGCCTTGGGTGCGTTGGAGAACCGATGCCCTCACCAGGGCGGGCCGCTCGGGGAGGGGTCGATCGAGAACGGGTGGCTGCGCTGCCCCTGGCACGGTTACGACTACGACCCCACGACCGGCATCCCGCCGGAAGGGTTCAGCGACGCGCCGCCGGCGTACCGGGTCGAGGAGCGCGCCGACGGCACGTACGTCGAGCTGCCTGACCTGCCCGATCACGTCCGTACCGTCGGGGATGTCGTCGTCGAGACGCTGGTCGCCTGGGGCGTGACGCAGGTCTTCGGCATGGTTGGGCATTCGAACCTCGGTGTTGCGGAGGCCATGCGGCGGGCGGAGGAGCGCGGGGACCTGCGATACATCGGCATCCGGCACGAGGGCGCCGCCGCGTTTGCGGCGAGTGCGTACGGCAAGCTGACCGGTCGGCCGGCTGCCTGTCTCGCGATCGCCGGCCCGGGCTCGACGAACCTGCTGACCGGCCTGTACGACGCGAAGGTCGACGGCGCCCCCGTGATCGCGTTGTCCGGCCAGGTGCCGAGCTCGGTCCTCGGCAAGGGCGCGTTCCAGGATCTCGACCTCAACGCAGCGTTCCGTGACGTCTCGGTCTCAACCGCCACCCTGCATCACTCCAGTGATCACGCCGAACTGGTCGCTGCGGCGCTGAAGCACGCCCTCGACGGTCGTGGCGTCGCCCACCTGGTGCTGCCCGACGAGGTGCAGGTGTTGCCGAACTCTGCGCCGGCCGCAGGTCCCGACGGCCGGGTGGCGCAGCGCCGGACACCTCCGGCGGACGATGCGGTGGTCGCTGCTGCTGACCTGGTGCGCGCGGCGCGGCGTCCGGTGATCGTCGCCGGAAACGGTGCGCGCGGCGCCGTCTCTGAGCTCACGGCCCTGGCCGAGCGCCTCGGCGCTCCCGTGCTGACCACGTTCCGCGCCAAGGGCCTTCTGCCGGATGACCACCCGTTGGCCGCCGGCGTGTTGGGGCGCAGCGGGACTCCGGTGGCGAGCTGGCTCATGAACGAGTCCGACCTGGTGCTCGTCGTCGGAGCGTCGTTCTCGAACCACACCGGCATCGCGACGTACAAGCGCCTGGTCTGCATCGACGACTCCCCGGGCTCGGTCGGGCGCTTCAACCGGGTCGACGCGGCCCTGCTCGCTGACGCGGCCATGGCTTTGGCGGCACTCGACGCAGCAGTCGGCAGGCGGCCGAACGCCCTCGACCAGAGGCAGGATGTCGCTGCCCGGCAAGCGATCTGGCGAGCGGAGAAGGCGCGCCGGGTCGCCGACGACCGGGGCCAAGGGCTCTCTGCGGCGGCGGTCTTCGATGCCTTGAGCCGCTACGCACCCGCCGACTGTGTCTTCACCGTGGATGTCGGCAACCATGCCTACTCGTTCGGCCGCTACCTCGAGTCGAAGGGCCAGCCGGTCCTGATGTCCGGCTACCTCGGCTCCATCGGCTTCGGCTACCCGGCTGCGATGGGAGCCTGGGCGGCGGACCCGAGTCGGCCGGTCATTGCGGTCACTGGCGATGGCGGCTTCGGCCAGTACCTGGCAGAGGTCACGACGGCCGTGAAGTACGGCATCCCGATCAAGCACGTGCTCCTGGACAACGGGATGCTCGGGAAGATCGGCAAGGAGCAGCGCGCCGGCCAGTTCCCGGAGTGGCAGGTTTCGCTGGTCAACCCGGACTTCGCGGCATACGCCGAGCTCTGCGGTGCCCGCGGGCGCACCGTGGCCACGCGCACCGGGCTGGAGGACGGCATGGCCGAGATGGTCGCGGCCGACGGGCCCTACCTGCTGCACATCCGCCAGGACAGCGAGCTGGTGTAGGCGATGAGCTCGACCGCTCTCGTCGTCGTCCTGGCCGTGGCAGCCGTGGTGCCCTTGCTACGAGGTCTGGTGCCGCGCCTCCCGCTGCCGGGTCCCTTGTTGGAGCTCTTGGCCGGCATTGCTTTGGGGCCAACGGGTCTCGGATGGGTCCACGTCGACGAGCTGGTGTCTGCGGTCGCCGTCCTGGGCATGGCGTTCCTGCTGTTCCTCGCCGGCTTCGAGGTGGATGTCAGAGGACTCGCCGGACCGGACGGCCGCGTCGCTGCCAGCGGTCTGCTCGTCTCGTTCGTGTTGGCGGGCGGGGCCGCTGGTGTCTTGACGGCCGTGGGATGGCCTGTGAAGGCAGCCCTCCTCGTCGCCTCTGCCCTCATGGCGACCTCGGTCGGGCTGGTCGGACCCCTGTTGCGGGACGCTGGCCTGCTCGCTCAGCCGGTCGGCCGGCTCACCCTCGCGGGCGCAGCCCTCGGCGAAGTCGCGGCGGTCTTGTTGATCTCGATCGGCTTCAGCGTCGCGCATGGTCCGGCCGCAGCCCTGGCGGTGCTCGCCGTCGTCATCGCTGCGGGTGGTGCGGCCGCATGGGCGGTCAGCGCGGCGTCGCGTCGAGCGCGGATCGCGATGGCGGTGCTGGCGCAGGCCGAGGGTGGGGGCCAGGCTCGGATCCGCCTCACCGTGCTGGCGGTCACTGCCCTGGCGCTGCTCGCGTCCAGACTGGGACTGGAGGCAGTACTCGGTGCGTTCCTGGCCGGCGGTCTGACCCGGCTCATCGACCCCGAGCCCGAGGCGAGCCACCCGGCGTACCCGGTCAAGCTGGATGCGATCGGTTTCGGGTTCCTGGTGCCAGTCTTCTTCGTCGCCAGCGGGTTGAGGCTGGATCTGCGTGACGTGGTGACCGATCCATCGGCGCTCGTCCTGGTCCCGCTGGTCTTCGGCCTGCTGCTCATGGTCCGTGGGACTGCGGCGCTGGCCTTCCGGCCGCGACTGGGGCGACGTGCGTCAGCGGCAAGTGGCCTGCTGCTGGCCACGTCCTTGCCGTTCCTGCTCATCGCCGGGGAGATAGGGGAGTCCACCGGCGTCCTGACGTCGAACCGGGCGGGTGCCCTGGCACTGGCCGGTCTGCTGTCCGTCATCGTCCTGCCGCCCGTGGGTCTGGCGCTGGCCGCTACGGTTCCCGGGTGGCCATCAGGGGAACCGTCCGCTCCGGCGAGGACGCCGCCGAGTCGACCGACGCGCTCCTCGTCGCCCGGCTCCGCGACCGCGACGAGTCCACGTTCCACTCCCTCGTCACCGAATGGTCGCCGCTGATGCTTCGCGTCGCCCGGGGGTACGTCGGCTCCATCGCCACCGCCGAGGAGGTCGTGCAGGAGACCTGGCTGGCGGTCGTACGCGGCGTGGACGCATTCGAGGGTCGCTCGACGCTGCGGACCTGGGTACTGCGGATCTGTGCGAACCAGGCCAAGCGGGCCGGCGTGCGCGAGAGCCGCGTCCAGCCTTCCGGGATGCCGACCGGCGAGCCTGAGGGCACTGTGGATCCGCACCGGTTCCGCCCGGCGGGTGAGGAGTGGGCGGGCTACTGGACCCCGGAAGGACAGCCGTCCGACTGGGGCCCCGAGGCCCGGGCGCTCACCGGAGAGGTGCGCGAGGTGCTGGTGGAGGCGATGCAGCAGTTGCCGGAGCGTCAGGCCCAGGTCGTCGCCCTGCGCGACGTGCACGGCCTGGACAGCGGCGAGGTCGCGGAGCTCGTAGGCACCAGCGAGGGGAACGTCCGAGTGCTGCTCCACAGAGGGCGAGCCGCCTTGCGCGAACGCCTCGAGCTGTACTACCGCGGGGAGGCGCAGGCCGGATGAGCGGCATCGACATCCCGTGCACCGAGATCGTCGAGATGGTCACCCAGTATCTGGAGGACGGGCTCGACACCGACCAGCGGCGGCTGTTCGAGGAACACCTGGCCGACTGCCCGCCGTGCCACCGCTACGTCGAGCAGATGCAACTGACCCTGAGCCAGCTCGGAGCAGTGCGCGAACGCGATCTGTCCCCGGAGGCATGGGACGCGCTTCGCAGCGCGTTTCGCGGCCTGACCTGAGTCGTCCTCGGGGCTGTTGGGACATCCTCGGTGACGGTGCGTGCACATGGGCAAGAGGGATGTAGCGGTCGGTCACAGCAGGTCGCGCAAGCGAGCCTCGAGCGACTGTTTCACGGCGTCCGTGACGGCGTTGTGGATCTGCCGGGTGAGCTCGTCCGGGTTGCTCAGGTTGCTCAGCAGAGCCCGCAGGTCGAGGTTGTCGACGGTTCGGTGCAGCACGTCGTCCGTCTTGACCGCCTGGTTGATCACCGAGTCGGGCAGCGCGCGGATGGCGGCTTTCAGGAACCCGTTCAGGTCCGAGCGCTCCAACGCCTCGTCGGTCAGCTCGGACGCGGGGGGCAGCGTGCGGCTTTGCTTCATGAGGTCGACGGCCTCGTTCAGGCCGGCGCGCAGAGCGTCGACCTGGGCAGCGGGGGCCGCGCGCTGCTGAGCAACCTGCAGCAGCAGGGCCTCGCGGGTGACACCAAGGCGACACGCGGCGCGGTCGAGGCCGAGCAGCACCAGGCGTTCGGACAGGCCGTCTATCCCGGTTGACACCGAGGCGGCCGACCGGATCGAACATGGGTCGACGGCTGCCACAGGAACGAAGTCGCCACCACCGGCCAGGAGCTGAACGGCGAGCACCACGCCGATGAGCGCCGCCCCGATGGCCGGCAGCGCGGCCCTTCGAACATTGAGGAGGCCGGTTGTCATGGCGCAGCCCGCCGCCGTACGCGGATCGACGAGGCCACTGCGGCCAGGGCCAGGCCGGCGCCCACCAAGAACGCGTTCCGGAGCGCACGGCTCGCCGCCCGCGCGAGCTGATCGTCGAGGTTGCGTTCCAGCTGAGCCGCCACGGGACGCTGCTCCGTCCGGAGCTGCACGCGCGAGAAGGCCCGGTGCAGGTCGGGTATCTGGCCCTGCTCGCGATTCAGCTGCTCAGCCAAGCCGTGGGCGACCGCGATCTTGCTCTGCCCTGGTATCGGCGCATCGAGCACGAGCCTGGTGATGGCCTCCTCCGCCTGCAGCTGGGCGTGTTTGAGGTCGGCGGTGAAGACGGGGGTCAGAAGCGCAAGTCCGAGCACGACGCCGATGTGCCGCGCGGCGATCGTCCAACCGCCATGCAGGGCTCGTGGGGAACGGTCACGCATGGCGTCCAGGACCAACCGGTCGAGGGTGAGCCCGAGTCCGAACCCGACGAGCGCCTGGGGCGCGATCGTCCACCCCAGGTGCGACGAGGGCGGCAGCGCGAGTGCGACCAGGCCGCCCGCGACCAGCAGGCAACCGGTCGCCGTCACTGCGCCCGGGTGCGCCGGAACTCGCCTCACTATGGGCCTGGCCAGCAGGGCCGCTGTCGGGACCACGGAGACGGTCACGGCGGCCGTCGCGGCTGAGCGGTGCCAGCCGTCCACGAGGAGGAGGACCACGAGGAACAACGCCGCAGTCAGCGCGCCCGAGAGCAGCGCCAAGGTGACGTTCGGTCCGACGGCGGGGCGATGTCGCTCCGGCAACGGCGGGTGAGGGGCACGCGTCACCAGGGCGGCCGGAACGGCGAGCAGCGCGAACGGTATCTGCACGACGAAGATCGACTGCCAGGCGAAGACCTGGGTGAGGAGACCACCGACGCAGGGACCGACCGCCGTACCCGCGACTCCT
>JBJMHS010000029.1:0-11692 GCA_045807245.1 Actinomycetales bacterium | reverse complement strand
TCGTCGAGGATCTCGGGCTCGGGCCGGCGCTGTACGGCGGGCGCGGTCCAGCCAGCGCCCTCGGTGGTCGTCACCCGAGCGACTCTAGAACGGCGCTACGACAGGCACCGCGTCACCTGTCAGCACGAGGACCCCGTATGTGGCGTCTGGACGCTGACAGGTCCACGGGAGAGGGCGGACAAGGTTCGCCGCAGGATGTCCACCACGCGCCCGGGTTCCAACCGCAGTGCCGACGCGGGGATGCGGACGACCCAGTCCCGGCCCGGCTCCGTGACCTCGGCCTGACGCAACAGGTCGTCGTACCACTGCTCGACCGCCATGTGATGTACGCCGTCGACCTCGAGCACGATCCGTCGTCCCGTCGGCAGCCGCCATTCGGCGTCGAGGTAGCGGCGTCGTCCTCGAGCGTCGGTGCGGACGCGCTGTCGCTCCGGCATGGGGATTCCGGCCCGGCGGCACAGCACGACCAGGTCGATCTCGCTCAACGCCCTCGAGCCGCCTTCGATGTCCAGCACCGCCAGCATCATCTGTCTGCGATGTCGCACCCGACCCGCATCGTCGAGCGTGCGCAGCAGTCGCTCTGGAGTCGTCAGGCCCTGCTGTACGACGGCGGCAAGCACACCGCAGGCCGTGCGGACGCTGCGCGTCCAGGCGCCGGCGTCCACCGAGGGACCACGAGATGCGTGCTGTCCCGGAACCACCCCTGGAGACCGTGCAGCGAGAGCGCGCTCCACGAACAGAGCGCCGCCGCCGAACCGCCGGCCAGCACCGCGAGCCACTCGCGAGCCGCACGGATGAGCGGCCCGCAGTGCAGGACCACGACGCCGGGCACCGGCTCAGACCATCGACGTGCGGCGAGCTGGTCGGCCACGCCGTCGTTGCGGTCGAGGACGTCAGCTCGGCCGGACATGGCGGAACTGTCGCGGAGAAGGCGAGCCCACGGCGTACAGGTCCCGTCCGGTGTGGACGACGTGGCGTCGCGCGCGGCCGGTGAGCCTCGTGTGTCAGCGCCTCGAAGCCAGAAACGTCGTCCTGGTGCTGACACTGGGGTCAACGGGTGCGATCAGGAGATGTCGAGGATCTTCTCGCGCACCGCGTAGACGACGGCCTCCATCCGGGAGTGCAGCTGCAGCTTCTCCAGGATGTTGCGGACGTGGTTCTTGACCGTGTTCTCGGAGATGAACAGCTCCTTGGCGATGTCCCGGTTCGCCATCCCGCGCGCGACCAGCCGCAGGACCTCCATCTCGCGGTCGGTCAACCGCGGCACCGGCACCTGCTGGCGCTCCTCGGCGCGCTTGATCATCGCGCCGAACTCGGTGAGCAGCTTGCTGGCCATCGACGGCGAGATCAGCGACTGGCCGCCGGCGACCGCGCGGATGCCGGCTGCGATCTCCTCGCCGGGCACGTCCTTGAGCAGGTACCCGTTGGCGCCGGCCCGGACCGCCTCGTAGAGGTCGGACTCCTCGTCGGAGATGGTCAGGATGACGATCTTCGTCGAGGGGGCGACGTCCTTGATCGCCGTACACGCCTCGATGCCGGAACGGCGGGGCATCCGGATGTCCATGAGAACGACGTCGGGCAACAGCTCCTCGGCCCGACGGATGGCCTCGGCGCCGTCACTGGCCTCGCCGATGATCTCGATCCCCGGCTCCTGGTTGAGCACCATCTCCAGGCCACGGCGATACAGCGCGTGGTCGTCGGCGACGAGCACGCGGATGGCGTCGGGCGAGTCGCCGCCTGACTCTCGCGCTCCGCGCTCTCTCACCCACTGCCTCCTGGCATCTGTGCCGCTCGGCGCTCATCATGGCACGCCGCGGCACCTGCCCCGTGGACCCGCGGGCTCAGCCTGGTCGTGGGCTCACCCCGTTCTCACCCGGTTGCCACCTCCGCAGGAGTGGCGCCTGCGCTGCCGGCGCCGCCTGCGGCAGCTGCCCGCCGGTCCAGCCGGATGACGCCGTAGGACCATCCGCGCCGCCGGTAGACCACGCTCGGGACGCCCGCCTCGGCGTCCACGAACAAGAAGAAGTCGTGCCCGACCAGCTCCATCTCGTACAGCGCCTGGTCCAGGGTCATCGGCGCGGCAGTGTGGATCTTCTCCCGGATCACGACCGGGCTCTCGCCGTGGTCCCAGTCCGGGTCGGCGCTCGACCCGTTGGACGTCGCCGGCACTCCGGCCAGCTCGGCGGGCGGCGACGAGTCGGGCAGCATGTGGCGGCGAGCCGACACCTCCGCCAGGCCTTCCGGCGTGTGCCGGCCGCGATGGACCCGCTTGCGGTCGCGCATCCGCCGCAGCCGTTCGGCGAGCTTGCCGTAGGCCGCGTCGAGGGCTGCATAGGGGTCGTCGGCACAGGCTTCGGCTCGCACGACCGGTCCCCGGTCCAGACACGTGATCTCGACCCGGTCGCAGGCCTTGGCCTGGCGCCGGTTCGGCTCATGCGAGATCACGACGTCCAGGCGTTGCACCCGGGGCGCCAGCTGCGTGACCTTGGCCAGCTTCTCCTCGAGGTGACGCCGGAAGCGCTCCGGAACCTCGGTGTGCCGGCCGGTGACGACGATCTCCACGACGATCCTCCTTGGAGTCGGTGACCCGACGCAGACAGGCGTCAGGTGACTGGGCGACGGGCTGCCTGCACCCCCAGCGGCGACACCACCTCCGCCACCCGAGAGACCATCCACCGACGCTAGTCCCCTCGCGCAGGTTCGTCACCTGACCCCGTACGCCGTTCGGGTACGTCGCGCCGTACGCTGCGTCGCCGCCAGCACGGCCGCCCCGGCCGGATCGGCACCGACGCGCCGCAGCGCCGCCGCTCCCTCGGCCAATGTCGCGCCGGTCGTGACCACGTCGTCGACCAACACGCAGGCGGCACCGGCCGCTCGGTCCCGCAGCGTCGGACGCACCTCCAGCGCACCAGCCAGGTTGGCGGCCCGGCCGGCCGCATCGAGCCCGGACTGGTCGGCCACCGCACGGCGATGCCGCAGCGCCGGTACGACGCGCAGCTCCCAGCCGGCGCGCCGGACGGACGCGACCGCCCGCTGGGCGAGCTCACGGACCGGGTCCGCTCCCCGGTCGCGGCGGGCCCGGCCGCGCGAGGGCATCGGGACGACCCAGATCGGCGTCGCGGGGCGATGGTGCTCGAGCGCTGCGGTCAGCGACGACCTGAGCCCCGCGGCAAACGGCCCGGTGAGGTCGTGCCGGCCCTCGTCCTTCCACGAGATGACGGCCCGCCGGACCGGGCCGTCGTACGCCGTCACCGCCCACACGGGCGGCAGGCCGGGCGGGCTGGGCGTCGGCCGGGCGGGGGCAGCCGGTCCCCCGAGCAGGGCGGCACAGTCGCGACACCACCGGGCGCCCGGACGCTCACAGCCGCCGCAGGCGAGCGGCCAGACCAGGTCCAGCACCGCGGCGATCAGCCCAGGCATGTCGCCCAGCCTGGGCCCCAGCTCCGCCCGACGCCGAACGCCGGCAGCTCACCTGTGGACGGTGCCGCCTCGCGGAGCGCAGGCACTCAGCCGGGGAACGCGACGTCCAGCCCGTGCCCGATGGTGACCCAGCCGCTGGCGCCGCCCCGGGCCAGGACCTCCCCACGCGAGGTGACGACCGTGATGGTGTCCGCTCCGGCGCCGGCCGCAATCCGTACGCCACCCACGAGACCGGGCAGGGGGATGACACCGGCGCCGACCGTCACCAGGTACGGCGCCGCGGCCTTGTCCGAGGACAGCCGGGCGAGGACCGCGACCGATGTGGAGTCGACCCACGTCGCGTCGGCGACGTCACTGAGGCCCAGGCCGACGCGCAATGGTGCGGTCAGCGCGAGCGGCCGCCCGCGCGCGTCCCGTTGGACGCCCGCGATGTCGAGCCGCCAGCCACCCTTGCCGGTCGACACGACGAGCGCCCGCGCCCCGTCGCGCGAGATCTGCACCGCCGTGACGAGCCGGTCGTCGAGCCAGGCCGCCAGGGGAGTCGCGGCCACCACCTCGCGGGCGCCGGGAGTGGCCAGGACGGCGTACACGCGGGTCGGTGAGCCGGCAGCCGACGCCGCCGTCCAGAGCCAGCGGCGGAAGTCGTACGACGGTGCGCTCAGCCCGGCCGGCACGTCGAGCGCCGTCGTGGTCCGCCCGTCCACGATGCGCAGCAGCAGGTGGCCACTCTGGTCCACCCCGGCGAACTCCCGGCCGTCGGAGGAGCGGGCCAGCGAGCGCAGCGGCACGGAGAACGAGGGCAGGCTGGCCTTGGTCGCGCCTGCTGTCGCCGCTGACGAGGCCGCGAGCTGGGTAAGCACGGCCTGGCCGGCGGACGTCGCCATGACGACGGCGCTCGCGCTCGGCGGCGAGTCCACCGAGAAGCCCAGAGCGCCCGACGTCGTACCTGTCGTCACGGACTGGCCGGGCAGGTCGAGCAGCTTGTCGCCGGCCAGGACGCGCACGGAGTCCACACCGGGCACCTGGGTGACGGCCGCGGCGAGCTGTCCCCACAGCAGCGTGCGCTCGGCCGAGCTGAGCTGGCGCGCGGATGCGGTGAGGTCGATGCTCGCGACGTTGCCGGCCGTCGGGACGCTCCCGACAGCCAGCGCCGTCCCGGACAGCGCGCCGGTCGTCACGGCCTGCCGCAGGTACGGCGGCGGCGGCTCCAGCTGGGCGCGCGCGACGACCGTCGCCAGTCCCGACGTCGCCGGGAACCATCGCAGGTCCGGGACGAGCACCCGCGACCCGGGCTCGCCGTAGTACAGCGGCACCTGCGCGTAGACGCGGTCCAGGTCGAAGCTGGTCAGCCAGCGCGACTGCGCGTCGTCCATCGAGCTGATCCGCCACTGCCCGTCCGCCCGCACCAGATGCAGCCGCAGGCGCGCTGTCACTTTCGGCCCGGCCTCGGTGTAGACGCCGTTCGCGGTCACCGTCGCCAGCTGTGTCGCGGTCACGGTGTAGGTCCCGTTCGGGCCCGCGATGACGTGCAGGGCCGACTCGTCCGGGTAGACGACGACCCGTGGCTGGCTGGCCCAGCTGCGGGCCGCGTCGGCGGTGAGGTACGAGCGGGCGACCGCGGCGTCGTCGTCCAGGCCCGGCTGCGCGCGCAGGAACCCGCGGACGATGTCGTCCGGGCTGGCGCCGGGCACCGGTGGGGCCGCCAGGACGCGGACCGGTGGCGGCCCGTCCAGCTGGGCACCGGCATGGACCGGGCCGGAGTCGGGAATGCCGCCGCACGCCGCGGCCGCGAGGCTCAGCGCGACGAGGGCTCCGGCGAGCCGAGCCGGACCGGTGAGCCGACCCGGCCTAGGCATCCGTGCCGCGCAGCGACGTGACCGCTGGGCCGGCCGGCGTCGTGGGCAGGTCGGCCGGGCGGATCCGCTCGTACGCCGAGCCGACCTGGCTGGCCGACCCCGGGCGCAGCTCGATCGGGGACTCCGTGATGAGCCGGCCCGCCTCCCGCGGCAGGGTGAGCCGGAACACCGAGCCCTTGCCGGGCTCGCCGTGAGCCTGCAGCCAGCCGCCGTGCAGCCGCGCGTCCTCGAGGGCGATGGCCAGACCGAGTCCGGTCCCCCCGCTGGTGCGGGCGCGCGCCGGGTCGGCGCGCCAGAACCGGTTGAACACCAGCTCCGCCTCGCCGTCGCGCAGGCCGACACCCCGGTCCTCCACCGCGACGGCGACGGCTGCGGGTGACGACGCCAACCGGATGCTGACCGGCCGGCCCTCGCCGTGCTCGATCGCGTTCACCACGAGGTTGACCAGGATCCGCTCGACCCGGCGTGGGTCGACCGTCGCGACGTGCGGGCGGTCGGTGCCCTCGACATTCACCCGGCTGCCGCGCCGCTCGGCCAAGGGCAGCGAGGAGTCGACCGCTCGGCTGACCACGTCGCGCAGGTCCACCGGCTCCAGGTCCAGGGCGGCGGCCCCGGCGTCGAACCGGCTGATCTCCAGCAGGTCGGCGAGCAGCGACTCGAACCGGTCCAGCTGGGTCTGCAGCAGCTCCGCCGACCGGGCCACCGACGGCGTGAAGTCGTGCCGTGCGTCATGCAGGATCTCGCCGGCCATCCGGATCGTCGTCATCGGCGTGCGCAGCTCGTGCGAAACGTCACTGACGAACCGCTGCTGGACCCGAGAGAGCTCCTCCAGCCGGCGGATCTGCTCCTGCAGGTTGGCGGCCATGGTGTTGAACGAGGCGCCGAGCCGGGCCAGGTCGTCCTCACCGCGGCTGGTCATCCGCTCGTTCAGCCGACCGGACGACAGCCGTTCGGCCACCAGTACCGCCCGCCGTACCGGCGAGACCACCTGGCGGGTCACGACGTACGCCACCGCGCCGACCAGCATGACCAGGACGAGACCGCCGAGCAGGAAGGTACGACGCACGAGCGCGGCCGTCGCCGCCTCCCGGGCCAGGCTGAAGACGAAGTAGATCTCGTACTGCCCGGCCCCCGGGATCTGGACCACGGAGCCGATGGCGACGCCGGGCACCTGGTCGGTCCGGCCCTCGTAGCGCAGGGAGACGAACCGCCACTGCTGCTGGCGCGGGTTCGCGACGACGGCACTGCGCAGGTTGTCCGGGATGGCCCGCGTGACCTTGCCGCTGGACAGGTCCGAGACGACCGACTCGCCCTTCTGGGCACGCTGGCGTAGCAGCACGACGTCGCGCTGGTCCTCGACGCTGGCCAGCTGCTGCACCTCGTCGGACGCCGCCAGGTTGAGCCGGCCGGGACTGACGTCGGAGCTGGGGATCGCGTTGAAGTAGTCCTGCGCGTCCTTGCTCGCCCGAGCCGCCTCGGCCCTGGTCGCGCGCACGCGGTCCTGCACCAGGCCGTCGGTGATCCGGTAGTACAGGTAGGTCCCGAGGCTGGTGACGACGATGACCCCGAGCAGGATCGTCGCCGTCACGACCCGCAGCTGCAGCGAGCGCCGCCACAGGTGCAGGGCGAACCGCCCGCCGGAGGCGAGCCCCTCGGACATGGCTACGCCGGCCCCGCCTTGTACCCGACGCCGCGCACGGTCACGACGACCTCCGGGTGCTCGGGGTCGCGCTCGATCTTGGACCGCAGCCGCTGGACGTGGACGTTGACCAGCCGGGTGTCCCCCGCGTGCCGGTAGCCCCAGACCTGCTCGAGCAGCACCTCGCGGGAGAAGACCTGCCACGGCTTGCGGGCCAGGGCCACCAGCAGGTCGAACTCCAGCGGGGTCAGGTTGATGAGGGCTCCGTCGCGCCGGACCGAGTGCCCCGCGACGTCGATGGACAGGTCGCCGATCTCGAGCTTCTCCGGTGTCGGCTCACCACCACCGCGCAGCCGGGCCCGGATCCGGGCGACCAGCTCCTGCGGCTTGAACGGCTTCATCACGTAGTCGTCGGCCCCCGACTCCAGGCCGACCACGACGTCGATGGTGTCCGTCTTCGCGGTCAGCATGACGATGGGTACGCCGGACTCCGCGCGCAGGCGCCGGCACACCTCGATGCCGTCGACGCCGGGCAGCATGACGTCGAGCAGGACCAGGTCCGGCTGCGTCGTACGGAAGATCTCGAGGGCCGCTTCCCCGTCCGCGCAGTGGATGGGCTCGTAGCCCTCACCACGCAGCACGATGCCGAGCATCTCCGCGAGCGCCTGGTCGTCGTCGACCACGAGCACCCGACCTCTCATCCCATGCCTCCTGAGCTCCGTCGCCCCCACCGGTGGGCTGACAGGGTCATCGTGACACGGCGTCGCGCCCGGGCCGGCTGATTGCCGGTCCTCTGGCACGATGGTCGTTCGGCCACGTTGGGGGTGTGATGAGCCAGATCCCACCGGACGGGTGGGCCTCACCCTCCGCTGGTGAGCCGACTCCGCCGCCCCCGCAGCCGAACCCGCAGCAGCTGAACCCGCAGTGGGGTCAGCCGAGCCCGCAGTGGGGGTACGGGCAGCCGGCGTACACCGTCCCGCCACCGCCCAAGCCCGGTGTCATCCCGCTGCGCCCGCTCGGGCTGGGCGAGATTCTCGACGGCGCGGTCCAGACCATCCGGCAGAACCCGGCCGTCATGCTCGGCCTGTCCGCCGTGGTCAACGTCGTGCTCACCCTGGTCGTCGTCGTCGTCCAGATCGGAAACCTCAGCACGGCGTTCGGCGGTCTCAGCTCCTTCGACAGCTCCTCCGGCCAGGCCGAGGTCGACGTCAGCCAGCTGGTCGCTTCCGCGGTCGCCGGACTGCTCCAGTTCGTCGGTACGACGCTGCTCACCGGACTGCTCGTCATCGCGGTGAGCGACGCCGTGCTCGGGCGGCGTCCCGGCATCGGCGAGGTCTGGAGCCGGGCACGCGGCCGCCTGTGGGCCTTGCTCGGCGTGACCGTACTGGTGCTGCTCGCCGTGCTGGGGGTCGCGGTGGCCTGCGTGCTGCCCGGTGTGCTGGTCGCTGTGGCCGGCAGTGACGTGGGCGGTGTCCTGCTGATCGTGCTCGGCGCGATCGCGGCTCTGGTGCTCTGCTTCTGGATCGCGATCCGGTTCCTGTTCGCGCCGCCGACCGTGCTGCTCGAGCGGACCGGTGTGATCGCCTCGATGCGCCGTTCGTGGCGGCTCGTCGGCGGTTCGTGGTGGCGCTGCTTCGGCATCTGGCTGCTCGCCCAGCTGCTCGGCTCGGTGCTCAGCGGCGTGCTGCAGGTGCCGTTCCTCATCCTGGCCACCGTCGTCGACAGCGACGGCACCAAGGCCGTTGTCGTCGCGCTGACCATCGTGGCCAGCGTCATCGCCCGCACCCTCGTCGCGCCGTTCTCCGCGGCCATCCTGGCCCTGCTCTACATCGACCTGCGGATGCGTCGCGAGGGCCTGGACGTGCGGCTGCAGCAGGCCGCGGCAACGAGCCCGTGATCGATCCGGACCGCGGCCAGGCCCGGCGGTGGGCGCAGGAGGAGCTGGCCCGCCCGGAGTACGCGCGGGACCGGCCGGGCTGGTTCCAGCGCCTGGTCCAGTGGCTCGGCGACCAGCTCGAACGGGTCGCCCACGGCACGGGCCTGGGCGCCGGACAGCTGCTTGCCCTCGTGCTGTTCGCCGTTGTCGCCGCCGTCGCGATCGGGCTGCTGCTGCGGCGCAACGTACGGCTGCGCGTCGCTGCGGCCCAGGCGGCGCCGGCTGTGTTCGGGCTGACCGAGCTCTCCGGCGAGGAGCACCGACGGCGGGCCGCCCGGGCGATGGCCGAGGGGCGTTACGACGAGGCCGTCCGCGAGTGGCTGCGCGCGATCGCGCGCCGGCTGGACGAGCGCGGCCTGCTGGACCCACGCCCGGGCCGCACCGCCGACGAGCTGGCCGCCGAGGCGGCCCGCCTGTTGCCGGGATTGAGCGGCGAGCTGGCCTGGGCCGCAGCGATGTTCGACGCCGTGTCCTACGGCTCGCGGCCCGGTCGGGCCCAGGATGCGGAGCGGATGCGCGGGCTGGACCTGGCGGTCGAGTCCGCCCAGCCGGTCCGCGGTCTGGCCGGTGTGCCGTGACGCTCACGACCACCGCCCCACCGCCCGTTGCCGCGCCCCGAGCCGGCCGGCCGGGCACTCTGACCGGACGAGTACGCCGGGCCGGCTGGCCGCTGGCCATCGTCGCCCTGGTGCTCGTCGCGGTGGTCCTCACCTACCTGGTCAGCGGGCGGGGGAACGGCATCGCGCTCGACCCCGAGGGCACCGGCCCCGACGGCGCCCGCGCGCTGGCCCGGGTCGTCGACGGCCATGGCGTGCCGGTGCAGATCGTGCGCAGCGATGCCGAGCTGGCCGACGCGAACACCGCCGACGCCTCGGCGACGGTCGTCGTGAGCCAGACCGGCCTGCTCGGTGACGGCGACGTCGACGCGCTGCGCCACCTGCGACCCGGCGGCGGCGCCCTGGTGCTCGTGACACCGACGCAGCGCCAGCTCGACGCCCTGGCCACCGGGGTGCGGGAGGTCGGGCCGGCCGCAACCCGGGTGACGGCGCCGGGGTGTGACATACCGGCCGCGCAGGCAGCCGGCCGGGCCGACGCGGGTGGGTTCACCTACGCCGTGGACTCAGGCCCGCCGGCGACCGGCTGCTATCGCGTCGGTGGCCACCCGTCGTACGTCGTGCAGTCCGGCCCGCGCACGACCGTCGTGATCGGTCAGCCGCGCGTGCTGACCAACGCCCACCTGGCCCAGGAGGGCAACGCCGCCCTCGCGGTCGGGACGCTGGCCGGCAGCGACCGGGTGATCTGGTTCGTACCCGGTGCGCAGGGCGGCCCGACGGAGGGCCAGGAGTCGCTGCGGTCGCTGCTGCCCCGCTGGGTCGGCTGGGTGGTGCTGCAGCTCTTCCTCGTCGTCGCCGTCTGCATGCTGTGGCGTGGGCGGCGGCTCGGCCGGCTGGTGCCGGAGCCGTTGCCGGTCCTGGTGCGGGCCGTGGAGACCACGGAGGGCCGGGCCCGGATGTACCGGCGCTCGCGGGCGCACGGCCGCGCCGCGGCTACGCTGCGGGCGTCGGCGCTGGCCCGGCTCCGTCAGCGGACCGGCCTGCCGCGCGGGGCGACACCGAGCGAGACCGCGGCCGTGGTCGCAGCCCGGACGGGGGTCCCGGCTGCGGACGTCACCGCGCTGCTCTCCGGGCCGCCACCCTCCGACGACGCCGGGCTGGTCCGCCTGGCCCAGAGGCTCGACCAGCTGGACAGAGAGGTACGCCGACCGTGACCGAGACCAACAGCGACCCGGATACCGACACCGTGCGGCAGGCCCTGCTGGCCGTCCGCACCGAGGTGGCGAAGGCCGTCGTCGGCCAGGACGCCGCGGTGACCGGTCTGGTGATCGCGCTGCTGGCCCGCGGCCACGTCCTCCTGGAGGGCGTGCCCGGAGTCGCCAAGACGTTGCTGGTGCGCGCCCTGTCGGCCGCGCTCTCGCTGGAGACGACCAGGGTGCAGTTCACGCCGGACCTCATGCCGGGCGACGTGACCGGCTCGCTGGTGTACGACGCGCGCACGGCCGAGTTCTCGTTCCGCGAAGGCCCCGTGTTCACCAACCTCCTGCTGGCCGACGAGATCAACCGCACACCGCCCAAGACGCAGGCCTCGCTGCTCGAAGCCATGCAGGAGCGCCAGGTCAGCGTGGACGGGCGGCCGAGGGAGCTGCCGGACCCGTTCATGGTCGCGGCCACCCAGAACCCGGTCGAGTACGAGGGGACGTACCCCCTGCCCGAGGCCCAGCTCGACCGCTTCCTGCTCAAGCTGACCCTGCCCCTGCCCCCTCGCGAGGACGAGGTCGAGGTGCTGGCGCGGCACGCCGCGGGCTTCGACCCGCAGGACCTCGCGGCGGCCGGCGTCACGGCCGTGGCGGGGGCGGCCGAGCTCGCCGCTGCCAGCGCCAGCGTGCGCCGGGTGCAGGTGCACCCTGACGTCCTGGCCTACGTCGTCGACATCGCGCGCGCAACCCGTACCTCCCCCTCGCTCGCCCTCGGAGTCAGCCCGCGCGGGTCGACCGCTCTGCTCGCCACCAGCAGGGCGTGGGCCTGGCTGTGCAGCCGGGACTTCGTCACGCCGGACGACGTCAAGGCCCTCGCCCGCCCCACCTTGCGGCACCGGCTCAGCCTGCGGCCGGAGGCCGAGCTGGAGGGCGTGACCGTCGAGTCGGTCCTCGACAGCGTCCTGGCGACCGTCCCGGTCCCGCGCTGAGGGGTCGCGACATGGCGCTGACCGGACGGACGGCCCTCCTGGCGCTCGCCGGCGCGGTCGTGCAGGTCGCCGCGCCCGGTCCGCTGACCTTCGTCGCCT
>JBJMHS010000028.1:0-14871 GCA_045807245.1 Actinomycetales bacterium | reverse complement strand
GCCCTGACCGGCGACACCCTGCGCTCCGACGACCTGGCCGCCGCCCTGGAGGTCATCGCCGTCGAGGGCCCGGACGCGATGTACCGCGGCACGATCGGCCAGGCCCTCGCGGCGGACATGGTCGCGCGCGGCGGGCTCGTGACGGCCCTCGACCTGGCGGAGTACGCCCCAGCCGTGCGAGCCTCCGTCCCGGTCCGGCTGCGGGACTGGACCATGCACACCAACCCGCCGCCCTCGATCGGGGGGCCGGTGCTGGCCGCCATGCTCAGCCTGCTCGCCCGCACGGACTACCACCCCGGACACCCCGAGGACGTGGCTCGCCTGGTCGCGATCCAGCGCGCCGTGCTGGACCACCGGCGGGACGTGCTGGACGTCGCGGAGGATCTGGACGCCGCCGGGCGCGAGCTGCTCGAGATGGTGGACCGCGGCTGGGACCCCGTCGCCCAGGCGTCGGCATCGACCGTCCACGTCTCGGCGGTCGACGAGAACGGCGTCGCCTGCGCGACGACGGCGTCGGCGGGATACGGGTCCGGTGTGACGGTGCCCGGGACCGGCATCCTGCTCAACAACTGCCTGGGCGAGCCCGAGCTGAACCGGCGGGGCGTGCACGCGCTCGCGCCCGGGACCCGGCTCGGCTCGAACATGGCACCGTCCGTGGCCCGGCGCAGCGACGGCACCGTCCTGGCGATCGGCAGCCCCGGGGCCGACCGGATCACGACCGCCCTGCTGCAGGTGATCGGGGCCTACGCCCTCGGCGGCCTCGACCTGCAGGCAGCGGTCGACACACCGCGCCTGCACCTGCGCCACGTCGAGGACGCTCATGGCCGGCCCTCGCTGCGGATCGACCACGAGGCCGACCTGCAGGTGCCGGACCTCGGGTTGCCGACCTACGAGCACCCCTCGTCGTCGATGTTCTTCGGCGGTGTCGCAGGCGCGCTGTCGCTGCCCGACGGCACCCTCAGCGCGGCGGCCGACCCGCGCCGCGCGGCGGCGGTCGCCGTGAGCGCATGAGCCGCTCGCCCACCCCGGGTTGGACCGAACCGGTCCCGGGCTTCGACGACGTCAGCGATGCCGACCTGCGCGCCCGGGGCAACCTCAACTGGGCGGCCGCCCCCGACGGCGTGATCCCGGCCTGGGTGGCCGAGATGGACTACGCGGCCTGCCCGGCCGTCACTCACGTGCTGGCCGAGCTGGTCCGGGTCGGCCGGTTCGGCTACCCGTCCCATCAGTCGGTGGCCCGGCTGCGCTCTGTCACAGCGGATTTCGTGCATCGTCAGTACGGCTGGGCCCTCGACCCGTCGTACGTCTGCGGAGTCGCCGACGTCATGGACGGCGTCGCGCTGACCCTCGAGTCGCTGTGTGCGGACGCCCCCGTCGTCGTGCCGACACCGGCGTACCCGCCGTTCCTGGAGGTCGTGCCCGCCACCAGGCGCAGGATCGTCACGCTGCCGCTCGACCCGGACGCCGAGCGCGCGACGCTCGACCTGGACCGGATCGGCGACGCCCTGGCGGCGGGCGCCCGGACCGTCCTGCTGTGCAACCCGCACAACCCCTGGGGCCGGGCCTGGACCCGCGAGGAGCTGGCCGGCCTGCGCGACGTCGTCCTGCGGCACGGCGCGCGCGTGGTCTCTGACGAGATCCACGCACCGCTCGTCCTGCCCGGCGCCGAGCACACGCCGTACGCCACGTTGGACGGTACGGCGGACCACGTCACCACGCTGCTGTCCGCGAGCAAGGCGTTCAACCTGCCCGGGCTGAAGTGCGCCCAGATCGTGACCGGCAACGCCGCCGACCAGCGCACGATCGCGGCACTGCCCCTCGTACGCAACCACGGGCTGTCGCCGCTCGGCGTCGAGGCGAACGTCGCGGCGTACACGGAGGGCGACGGCTGGCTGGCTCAGGTGGTCACGCATCTCGCCGGCAACCGGGAGCTGTTCGCCGAGCAGCTCACCGAGCGGCTGCCCCTGGCCCGCATGCGGCGCCTCGAGGCGACCTATCTGGCCTGGGTGGACCTGCGCGCGTACGGCGTGGAGCACCCGGCCACCATTGCGGCCGAACGGGGCCAGGTCATGGTGCGCGACGGCAGCGACTTCGGCCCGGGCGGTGCGGGTCATGTGCGGGTCAACGTGGCCACCGCGCGCGACCGCCTCGTCGAGCTGGTCCGTCGCCTGGGCGAGGCGTTCGACCCCGCGGACTAGGCGGGCGCGGACGCCTCGGTGCGGTAGTGCCGCAGGGCCGGTACGGCGAAGGCCAGCCCGACCACCAGGACCACGCAGGCGATACCCCCGCCGACCCAGCTCGCCGTAGCACCGGCCGCCGCGGCCGTCACGCCGGCGCGAAGGTCGCCCAGCCGGGGACCGCCGGCGACGACAACGGTGAAGACACCCTGCAGCCGACCGCGCATCTCGTCCGGCGCGTAGGTCTGCAGGATCGTCTGTCGGTACACCGCGGAGACCAGGTCGGCCGCGCCACCGACGGCCAGCAGCACGACGGCGAGCCAGAGGCTGTGGGCCAGGCCGGCGATCGCCACGGCGACGCCCCAGACGATGACGGCGCAGATCAGCGCGACGCCTTGACGGCGGACCCGGCCGATCCACCCGGAGGCGAGGCCCGCCACGACCGAGCCGATCGCGATCGACGCGTACAGCCAGCCGACCGCGCCCACGTCGTGGAACCGGTCGACGGCGATCTCGGGGAACAGGGCCCGCGGCATGGCCAGCACCATCGCGGCGATGTCGACGACGAAGGACATCAACAGCACCGGTCGCGTCGCGATGAAGGCGAGCCCGTCGGCCACGGCCCGCAACCCGGCCTTGACCTTCTCGCCCAGCGGGGGGATGGCGGGCAGCCGCAGCGCGGCGTAGAACCCGACCGTGAACAGGCAGGCGTCGACGCCGTACGCCCAGGCGTAGCTGCCACGGGCCAGGATCACGCCGGCGATCAGCGGACCGACGACGGAGCCCGCGGTGCTCATGGTGAAGGTCAACGTGTTGCCGGCAGGCACCAGCTCGGTCGGCAGGATGCGCGGCACGATGGCACCCCGGACAGGTGCCGACACGGCAAAGCCCACTGTCTGGACGGCGACGAGCGCCAGCAGCAGCCAACGGTTGCCGGTATGCAACAGTGCTTGGAGCAGGAGGCCTCCGGTCGCGGCCCACACCACGCAGGACGAGACGATGTAGAGCAGGCGCCGGTCCACGGCATCCGAGATCGCGCCGCCGTACAGACCGAACACGACCAGGGGTAACAAGGCGGCCAAACCGATCAGGCCGACCCAGAACGACGAGCCCGTCTCGCCGAACATCTGCACGGGTACGGCGACGGCGGTCAGCTGGAACCCGATGAACGCCACGCCCTGGCCGATGAACAGCCGCCGGAAGTCGCCGTACCGCAACGGTCGTACGTCGACCGCCACCCGGCGCAGCAGGGCGAGTGGCCCCCCGCTCACGTGCTGATCAGACCGCGCGCCCGGCGGATCTCCGTCACTATCTGTCCCATCATCGAGGTCAACGACACGTCCTTGGGCGTGAAGACCGCGGCCACGCCTTGCCGGCGCAGCGCGGCAGCGTCGCCCTGGGGGATGATGCCACCCACGATCACCGGCACGTCGTCCAGCCCGGCCGCGCGCATCCGGTCCAGGACCTCAGGCACGAGTGACAGGTGCGAGCCGGAGAGCACCGACAGCCCGACGCAGTGGACGTCCTCGGCCACGGCCGCACCCACGATCTGCTCCGGCGTGAGCCGGATGCCCTGGTACACCACCTCGAACCCGACGTCCCGGGCGCGCACCGCGACCTGCTCCGCGCCGTTGCTGTGCCCGTCCAGGCCGGGCTTGCCCACCAGCAGGCGCAGCCGGCCGCCCAGCTCCTCGCCCGTCTCGCGCACAGCCGCCCGCACCCGGGCCAGCTCGTCCGCCGCGGGCCCGTCCAGCTGGCTGGCTCCGAGCGCCGAGCCGCCGACACCGGTCGGTGCGCGGTACTCCCCGAACACCTCGCGCAGCGCGCCGGCCCACTCCCCCGTGGTGACCTCCGCGCGGGCACAGCGCAGCGTCGCCGCCATCAGGTTCGCGTCGGTGCGCGCGTCGGTCGCGAGCTGGTGCAGGGCAGCGGCCGCCTCGGCCGCCCGAGCGGGGTCGGCGTCCCGGCCGCCCCGCCACGCCACCACGGCCTTGGCCGCGGACTCCTCGGCGGCCGGGTCGACGGCCTGCACCGCGGAGCCCAGGTCCGCCGTCAGCGGGCTGGGCTCCGTCGTCTCGAACCGGTTGACGCCCACGACCACGTCGGCACCGGACTCGACCCGCGCCCGATGCCGGGCGTGCGCGGCCACGAGCTCGGACTTCAGGTAGCCGCTCTCGACCGCGGCGACGGCGCCACCCATGGCCTGAATCCGCTCGACCTCCGCCCGCGCGGCCTCGACCAGCTCGCGCACCCGGGCCTCGACGACGACCGAGCCGGTGAACAGGTCGTCGTACTCCAGGAGGTCGGACTCGTAGGCGAGCACCTGCTGGATGCGCAGGCTCCACTGCTGGTCCCAGGGCCGCGGGAGCCCGAGTGCCTCGTTCCACGCCGGCAGCTGGACGGCTCGCGCCCGGGCATCCCTGGAGAGCGTGACGGCCAGCATCTCGAGCACGATCCGCTGGACGTTGTTCTCCGGCTGCGCCTCGGTCAGGCCGAGCGAGTTCACCTGCACGCCGTACCGGAACCGCCGCTGCGCCGGGTCGCTCACGCCGTACCGGGTGAGCGTGAGCTCGTCCCACAGCGCGACGAACGCGCGCATCTTGCACATCTCCTCGACGAACCGCACCCCGGCGTTGACGAAGAACGAGATGCGGGCGACGACGTCGCCGAAGCGCTCGGGCGGCACCTGTCCGGAGTCGCGGACGGCGTCCAGTACGGCGATGGCGGTGCAGATCGCGAAGGCCAGCTCCTGCACGGGCGTGGCCCCGGCCTCCTGCAGGTGGTAGCTGCAGACGTTGATCGGGTTCCACTTCGGCATGGCCGTCGCGGCGTACGCGACCAGGTCGGTGCTGAGCCGCAGCGACGGCCCCGGCGGGAACACGTAGGTCCCCCGTGACAGGTACTCCTTGATGATGTCGTTCTGGGTCGTGCCGGTCAGTCCTCGCACCGCCGCGGCCGGGTCCTCGCCGCTCGCCTCGGCCTGCTGCTCCGCGACGACCTGGTAGAGCGCCAGCAGCCACATCGCCGTCGCGTTGATCGTCATCGAGGTGTTCATCCGGGCCACGTCGATGCCGTCGAACAGGGCGGTCAGGTCGCCCAGGTGCGCGATCGGCACACCGACCTTGCCGACCTCACCCCGGGCCAGCGGGTGGTCGGGGTCGTAGCCGGTCTGCGTCGGAAGGTCGAACGCGACGGACAGCCCGGTCTGGCCCTTGGCCAGGTTGCGGCGGTAGAGCGCGTTGGACTCCGCCGCGCTGGAGTGGCCGGCGTACGTCCGCATGACCCACGGCCGGTCCCGCTGGGTGTCCCGCGACGAGTCCTGCTCTGCCACGCGTCGACGCTACCGGCCGGTCGCGCGCGGCCGGGAGTGCGCGCCCGCGTGACGGTGCTCTCAGTCCACCAGCTCGTCCACGTAGCACCACCGCCACGCCTCGCCAGGCTCGAAGCTGCGCATGACGGGGTGCTCGCTGCTGTGGAAGTGCCTGGCTGCGTGCTTGCCGATCGAGGAGTCGCAGCAGCCGACGTTGCCGCACGTCAGGCACAGCCGCAGGTGCACCCAGCGCAGGCCCTCGCGCAGGCAGTCGCTGCACCCGTCCGGCGACAGCGGCCGGACGGCGGTCGGAGCCGCGGTGAGGTGGTCACACGAGCCGGCGAGCGCATGCCCGGTGAGGTCCTCGACCCGCTCCAGGACGTCGTCCTGCCGGCCGACCCGGTCGAGGGTGGACTCCTCGACGTCGAAGGAGGCAAGGATCGAGCGGGCCACCTCGTCCGGCAGGTCACCGGCCTCGCTGCCGTTGATGACGCTGTCCCGCTCGGCCTGCAGCATGAGCAGCCGCAGCCGGCGGTAGACCTCGCTCGGCGTCTCCCAGTCGCGGTCCGGCCGGCCCAACCGCTCCCACGCCGTGTTGGCCCGGTTGAGCCCGCGGGTGCGCAGCTGGCGCAGGGTGCGCTCGGCCTCCGACCCGTCGACGACCTCGTCGAGCCGCGCCAGGCCGGCCGCTGTCGCGTGCTGCAGCGCGACCGCCTCCTGCAACGCGTCCTCCAACGGGTCCGGACGCGGCAGCCGCAGCGCCCGGACCAGGGCCGGCAGGGTCGGGCCCTGGACCAGCAGGGTGCCGGCCACGACGACGAACGCCATGAGCCGCAGCGCCTCGATCTCGGGTACCGACCCGGGCAGTGCGAACGCCGCGGCCAGCGTCACGACACCGCGCATGCCGGCCCACGAGATGACCGTCGGGTAGGTCCAGGGCGGGAACGGGTCGACGCGATGGACGGCGGGGATCAGGCGCGGTAGGTACGTCGCGGGGTAGACCCAGACCGGCCGGGTCACGATCACGGTGACGAGCACTGCCGCACACAGCCCGACCAGCCGGAGGTCGGAGATGGAGCCGGCGCGCGCGGCCTGGACCACGTGCTTGACCTGCAGACCGATGAGCAGGAAGACGGCGTTCTCGAGCAGGAACTGGACCGTCGACCAGTTGATCCGCTCGGACAGCCGGGACGACGCGGACTGCAGGACCTGCGCCTTGTGTCCGAGCACGATGCCGGTGACGACCACGGCGAGCACGCCTGACGCGTGGATGCCTTCGGCGGGCAGGTAGGCGATGAACGGGGCCACGAAGGACAGCGTCGTGTCGATGACCGGGTCGTCGATCCGGCGGCGCACCTTGGCCAGCACGGTGGCCACCGCGAGACCGACCGCTACACCGCCGACGGCCGCGAGCAGGAAGTCCGCGCCGACCCGCCAGGCCGCTACCGAGCCGGAGACCGCGGCCGTCGCGGTCTTGAGCAGCACCAGCGACGTCGCGTCGTTGACCAGGCTCTCGCCCTCGAGGATGTTGATGATCCTTCGCGGAAGGCCGACCCTCCGCGCGACGGCCGTCGTGGCGACCGCGTCCGGCGGCGCGACGATGGCGCCCAGCGCGAAGGCGGCCGCGAAGGACAGCTCCGGCATCGCGAAGTGCAGCACCAGGGCCACGGCCAGTGCGGTGAACACGACCAGGCCGACCGACAGCAGCGCGATCGGCCGGCGGTTGCGTCGGAAGTCGATGACCGACGTACGGATCGAGGCGGAGTACAGCAACGGCGGCAGCAGCCCGACGAGCACCAGGTGCGGGTCGAGCCGGTAGTCCGGCACGAACGGCAGGAACGACCCGACGACGCCCGCGATGGTCAACAGCAGCGGTGCGGACCGGCCGATCCGGGCGGCCAGCGACGCCACGACAGCGACCGTGACGACGATCGCCACCACGCCGAGCGCAAACTGCACCCGAGGACTATCGCATGGGACTGCGGCGGGCCCGCGACCCGCTCGTCAGGCGTCGTACGGGTAGAAACCCTGACCCGACTTGCGGCCCAGGTCACCGGCGCTGACCATCCGGTTCAGCAGCTCCGGCGGCGCGAACTTCTCGTCGTGGGTCTCGTCGTAGATGTTCTGCGCGGCGTTGCGCAGGATGTCGACGCCGGTGAGGTCGGTCGTCGCGAGCGGGCCCATGGCGTGGCCGAAACCGAGCCGGCAGGCGACGTCGACGTCCTCGGCCGTCGCCACGCCGTTCTCGACCAGCCGGATCGCCTCCATGGCCAGCGCGCAGATGAGCCGGGTCGTGACGAAGCCGGCCACGTCCCGGTTCACGACCACGCAGGTCTTGCCGACCGACTCCGCGAACGCTCGAGCCGACGCCAGCGTCTCGTCGCTGGTCTTGTAGCCGCGGACGAGCTCACACAGCGCCATCATCGGCACTGGCGAGAAGAAGTGCGTGCCGACGACGGCCTCGGGCCGCTGCGTCGCCGCAGCGATGCGCGTGATGGGGATGGCCGACGTGTTCGTCGCCAGGACGGCACCTTCCGGCGCGAGCCGGTCGAGCTCGGTGAACAGCTCGGCCTTGACGTCGAGGCTCTCGAACACCGCCTCGACCACGAGCCCGGCCTCGCCGACCGCACCCAGGTCGCGGGTGGTCGTGACCCGGCCGAGCGCCGCATCGGCGTCCGCGCGGCTCAGCGTGCCCTTGTCCACGAACCGGTCCAACGACCGCTCGATCGCGGCCCGCCCGCGGGCGAGGGCCTGGTCCGTGACGTCGCGGAGGATGACCGGACGGCCGGACGCCGCGGTGACCTGCGCGATGCCGGACCCCATGAGCCCGGCACCGACCACGACGACAGTGTTCGCTTCCACCATGGCGGGGAGGCTACGCCAGGACGACACTGGAGCCATGCGGCCGGGCAGTGAGTGGGCCTTCCTGTGGGGACCGGGTGTCGCGCTGCTCGTGGTGGGCTTCCTCGCACTCATGCTGCGCTGGACCTTCTCCCGCGGGTCGTCGCTCGTCGAGCGCCCGGTGAGCCCCGGTCATGAGGACGAGTACGGCGCGCTGGTCCCGGTGGCGTCCCCCGACAGCGTGGTCGAGGGCGAGCTGCTGCGCCTGACCCTGGTCGACGCCGGGATCCGGGCCACGCTGGCCCGCACCGTCGACGGCCCGCGCGTCCTCGTCTTCCCTGAGGAGGCCCGGACCGCCCGGGCCTTGCTCCGCAGCCGGCCGAGCTGAGTCGCACGGGCAGCGCTCAGCCGGCGAGCGGTGCCAGGGGGTCGGCCTCTCGGCGTACGTCCGCGCCGAGCGCGCGGAGGTGGTCGTCGAAGCGCGCGTAGCCCCGGTCCACGTGGTGCCCGCCGCTGACCCGGGTGACGCCGTCGGCGACCAGGCCGGCGATGACGAGCGCGGCGCCGGCCCGGATGTCGCTCGCCTCAACCGGCGCGGCCGACAAGCGCGGCTTGCCGTGCACCATCGCGTGATGCCCGTCGACCCGGACGTCGGCGCCCAGCCGGGCCAGCTCCTGCACCGTGCGGAAGCGCGCCTCGAACAGGTTCTCGGTCACCATGGCGGAGCCCTCGGCCACCGCGTCGTACACCAGCACGAACGGCTGCAGGTCGGTCGGGAAACCGGGGTAGGGCAAGGTCGAGACGTCGATGGCGGCGAGCGACCGGTCGGTCGCGATCACGCGGAACCCGTCGGGCAGGCGCACCACCTCGGCCCCTGCGTGGGCCAGCTTGTCGAGCACCAGGTCGAGATGTCCCGCCTCGGCCTGCCGCACCGTCACGTCGCCGCGGGTCGTCGCGGCCGCGAACGCCCACGTGCCGGCGGCGATCCGGTCGGGTACGACGCTGTGCCGGGTCGGCTGCAGGGCGTCGACCCCCTGGACCACGAGGGTCGACCCGCCGACGCCGTCGATCTTGGCGCCCATCGCGACGAGCATCTGGGCGATGTCGACGATCTCCGGCTCGCGGGCGGCGTTGTCGATCACGGTCGTGCCGTGCGCGAGCACCGCCGCCATGAGGATGTTCTCGGTCGCCCCGACGGACGGGAAGTCCAGGCCGACCGCGGCGCCGCGCAGACCGTCGGGAGCCTCCGCGACGAGGTAGCCATGGTCCACGTGCACCGACGCGCCCAGCCGCTCCAGCCCGCTGGCGTGCAGGTCGAGGCCGCGCGAGCCGATCGCATCGCCGCCCGGGATGGCGACATCGGCGAGGCCGACCCGGGCGACGAGCGGGCCGAGGACGCTGATCGAGGCGCGCATCGCCCGGACCAGGTCGTAGTCGGCCCGGTGCCCGACGGCCTCCGGCACGTCGATGACGACGCGGCCGGCCTCGAGGTCGTGATCGACCTGGCAGCCCAGGCGGCGCAGCAGCTCACCCATGACCTCGACGTCGCGGATCTCCGGCACGTTGGTGAGCTCGGTGCGGCCGACCGCCAGCAGCGAGGCGGCCATGAGCTTCAAGGCACTGTTCTTGGCCCCGTCGACGAAGACCTCGCCCACCAGGGTGGCCCCTCCGACCACCCGGAAGCTGTCCACCGGCCCAGGCTAGGCCAGATGCTGCCTAGGCTGGGGGCATGGTCAACCTGACCCGTATCTACACCCGGACCGGAGACGACGGCACGACGGCGCTCGGCGACTTCAGCCGGACCAGCAAGACCGACCCGCGGCTCGCGGCGTACGCCGATGTCGACGAGACCAACTCGGCGGTCGGGGTCGCCGTGACGGTCGGCGGGCTCGCACCGGACGTGACGGCGCTGCTGAGGCGCGTGCAGAACGACCTGTTCGACGTCGGGGCCGACCTGTGCACCCCGCTCGCCCCGTCGTACGACCATCCCCCGCTGCGCGTACAGCAGCAGTGGGTCGGGGAGCTGGAGACGGCCTGCGACGCCTACAACGAGCCGCTGGAGAAGCTGCGCTCGTTCGTCCTGCCCGGCGGTACGCCGGGTGCCGCACACCTGCACGTGGCGCGCACCGTCGCGCGCCGGGCCGAACGGTCCACCTGGGCCGCCGTCGAGACCTACGGCACCGGCGAGGACGGGGGCGTGAACCCGCTCACGGCGACGTACCTGAACCGGCTCTCGGACCTGCTGTTCATCCTGGCCCGGCACGCCAACCACGGGGCCGGCGGGGACGTGCTGTGGCAGCCGGGCGGGGGGCGCTAGGCGACGTTGACGTTCTGGCCAGGGGGCGCGGACTCGAGCCAGGCCGCGAACCCGGTGTAGGCCTGCTCGCTCATGGCCAGCTCGACCACCTCGTCGCGATACCGGCACCGCACGATCAGCGCGCCGGCGAGGATCGCGAACGACTCGGGCCCGGCCGGCCGCCGCCGTTCCTGGACCAGCAGGTCGGCCCGGACGAGCGACGTACCGACCCGGGGGGAGAAGGAGAACATGCGGTACCAGTCGATCCGGTCGGCTTCGTAGCGAGCCACCCCCAGCCGCCAGCCCATACCGTGGCTGGTCGACCCGAACCGGAGCGAGCAGTCGAAGGCGCCGACCCCTCGGGTGAGGAACCGGCGCCGCGAGACGACGGCGACCAGACAGAGTGCGGTGACCGCGAGCACCGCGACGACCACCTCGAGAGGGATGAGGAGGTCGTGCACGACCTAGCGCCCTTCGGACGCGATGTCTGCCGTCTCGGTGACGAGCGTGACCCGGTCGTGGTCCACCGACATGAACCCCCCGTCGACGTCCACGGTGATCACCCCGGTGTCCGTCGTGATGCGGACCTGACCCTCACCCAGCACGCCGAGCAGGGGCGTGTGGCCGGGCAGGACGCCGAGCTCACCTTCGAGCGTGCGGGCGATCACCATCGAGGCCTCGCCCTCCCAGACCCGGCGGTCGGCGGCGACCAGCTCAACCTGTAGCGGGCTCACGGCAACCTCCCCTCGCCTTCACGATACAAGCGACCCGAACGACTGCGGGTCACAGGCTCTTCTGGATCTCGGCCCACCTGCGGTCCACGTCGTCCAGGCCGCCGCACATGAAGAACGCCTGCTCGGCCACGTGGTCGTACTCGCCGTCGCTGATCTTGGTGAACGCGTCGATCGTCTCGTCGATCGGCACGGTCGAGCCCTCGATGCCGGTGAACTGCTTGGCGACATAGGTGTTCTGGGACAGGAAGCGCTGGATGCGCCGCGCCCGCGCGACGACGACCTTGTCCTCCTCGGAGAGCTCGTCGACGCCGAGGATCGCGATGATGTCCTGCAGCTCCTTGTTGCGCTGCAGGATCTGCTTGACCCGGATCGCGGTGTCGTAGTGCGCCTGCGAGATGTACCGCGGGTCGAGGATGCGCGAGGTCGAGGTCAGGGGGTCCACGGCCGGGTAGATGCCGAGCGAGGCGATCTCACGCGAGAGCTCGGTCGTCGCGTCGAGGTGTGCGAACGTCGTGGCGGGGGCCGGGTCGGTGTAGTCGTCGGCCGGCACGTAGATCGCCTGCATCGAGGTGATCGAGTGCCCGCGGGTGGACGTGATCCGCTCCTGCAGCACGCCCATCTCGTCGGCCAAGGTCGGCTGGTACCCCACGGCGGACGGCATGCGCCCGAGCAGCGTGGACACCTCCGACCCGGCCTGGGTGAACCGGAAGATGTTGTCGATGAACAGCAGCACGTCCTGGTTCTGCACGTCCCGGAAGTACTCGGCCATCGTCAGCCCGGACAGGGCCACGCGCAGCCGCGTGCCCGGAGGCTCGTCCATCTGCCCGAACACGAGCGCCGTCTGCTCGATGACGCCGGTCTCGGTCATCTCCGCGATCAGGTCGTTGCCCTCACGCGTGCGCTCGCCGACCCCGGCGAACACGGACACACCGTTGTGGTCTCGCGCGACCCGGGCGATCATCTCCTGGATCAGCACGGTCTTGCCGACGCCCGCGCCGCCGAACAGGCCGATCTTGCCGCCCTCGACGTACGGCGTGAGCAGGTCGATGACCTTGATGCCGGTCTGGAACATCTCGGTCTTGCTCTCGAGCTGGTCGAAGGCAGGGGCCTTGCGGTGGATCGGCCAGCGCTCGGTGACCTCGATCTTCTCGCCCGGCTTGGCGTTCAGGACGTCGCCGGTCGCGTTCCAGACGTGGCCCTTGGTCACGTCCCCGACCGGCACCGAGATGCCGACGCCCGTGTCGCGCACGGCCAGACCACGCACCAGACCGTCGGTCGGCTTCATGGCGATGGCCCGGACGGTGTTGTCACCGATGTGCTGGGCGACCTCGAGGACGAGCGTGCGCTGCTCCCCGGTGAGCGTGAAGTCGATCTCGAGCGCGTTGTAGATCTCCGGCATCTCGTCGGCGGCGAACTCGATGTCGACGACCGGGCCGATGACGCGGGCGACGCGGCCGGTGCCGCCGGCCTTGGCGCTGCCGGGCTGCTCGGTGACGGTGGCAGTCATGGTGTCTGCTTCCTCTTGGTTCGTTAGTTGCTTGCGCCTGCGGAGGCGAGCGCGTTGGCGCCGCCGACGATCTCGCTGATCTCCTGGGTGATCTCGGCCTGCCGGGCCTGGTTGGCCAGGCGGGTGTACAGCCGGATGAGGTCCTCGGCGTTGTCCGAGGCGGACTTCATGGCCCGTTGCCGCGCGGCCTGCTCGCTGGCCGAGGCCTGCAGCAGGCAGTTGTAGATGCGAGCCCCGACGTACTGCGGCAGCAGCGTGTCCAGCACGTGCTCCGCGTCGGGCTCGAACTCGTAGAGCGGGATCAGCTGGTCCGGCTCGGGCTCCTCGACACCCTCGACGACCTCGAGCGGCAGCAGCCGGATGACCTCGGGCACCTGCGTGACCATGTTGACGAACCGCGAGTACACGACGTGGATCTCGTCCACCCCGCCGTCCTCGGACCCACGGACGAACGCGTCGACCAGGACGTCCGCGATCTCCTTGGCCTGCTCGAAGGTCGGCGACTCGGAGAAGCCGGTCCACTGCTGCTCGATCGTGCGCCGCCGGAACCGGTAGAACGCCACGCCCTTGCGGCCGCAGATGTAGGGGACCGGATCGACGCTGCGGCCGTGCAGCAGCTCGCCGAGCTGCTCGCCGGCCTTGAGCACGTTGTAGGAGTACGCGCCCGCCATGCCCCGGTCACTGGTCAGCAACAGGACGGCCGCACGCCGGACCTCGGGCTTGCCGCTGAGCAGCGGGTGCTGGACGTCGGACCACGTCGCCACCGCCGACAGCGCGCGGGTGATCGCGTTGGAGTACGGCGCCGAGGCCGCCACTTTGGCCCGCGCCCGGGCGATCCGGGAGGTGGCGATCAGCTCCATCGCGCTGAAGATCTTCTTCAGCGACGCGGTCGACCGGATCCGGTTTCGATAGACCCGCTGTTGGGCTCCCATGCTGCGTCAGCCCTCTCTCAGCCGCGCTTCTGCTTGACGATCTGCTCCTGGTGGACCTCTTCGTCCTCCATCGCCTCGGCCTCCTCGTGACCGGCGTGGTGCACGGTCAGGTCGGCGTCCTTGGCGTAGCCCCGCTTGAAGGCGTCGAGCTCGGACTTCAGCGCCTGCTCGGTGTCCTCGTCGAACAGGCCGGTCTCCCGGATGGTCCCGAGCACCTTGCCGCCGCTGCGCAGCTTGGTGAGGAAGTCCTGCTCGAACGTCCGCACGTCCTCGACCGCGATGTCGTCCAGCTGGCCCGTCGTACCGAGCCAGACGGCCACGACCTGCTCCTCGACCGGGTACGGCGAGTACTGCGGCTGCTTGAGCAGCTCCATCAGCCGCTGCCCGCGCGACAGCTGCTGACGGGACGCGGCGTCGAGGTCGGAGGCGAACAGTGCGAAGGCCTCCAGCGCGCGGTACTGGGCCAGGTCGATCTTGAGCCGGCCGGCCACGGAACGCATGGCCTTCACCTGGGCCGCACCGCCGACGCGGGACACCGAGATGCCGACGTCGACCGCCGGGCGCTGGTTGGCGTTGAACAGGTCGGACTGCAGGAAGATCTGGCCGTCGGTGATGGAGATGACGTTGGTCGGGATGTACGCCGAGACGTCGTTGGCCTTGGTCTCGACGATCGGCAGGCCGGTCATCGACCCGGCGCCCATGTCGTCGGACAGCTTGGCGCAGCGCTCGAGCAGGCGGCTGTGCAGGTAGAACACGTCGCCCGGGTAGGCCTCACGGCCCGGCGGGCGGCGCAGCAGGAGCGAGACCGCGCGGTAGGCCTCGGCCTGCTTCGACAGGTCGTCGAAGATGATGAGGACGTGCTTGCCCTGGTACATCCAGTGCTGGCCGAGCGCCGAACCGGTGTACGGCGCGAGGTACTTGAAGCCCGCGCTGTCCGACGCCGGCGACGCCACGATCGTGGTGTACTCCAGCGCACCGGCCGCCTCGAGGGCGCCGCGTGCGGCCGCGATCGTCGAGCCCTTCTGCCCGATCGCCACGTAGTTTGATCGGAAGTGCTTGGTGTTGTGTAAGTTT
>JBJMHS010000027.1:0-127355 GCA_045807245.1 Actinomycetales bacterium | reverse complement strand
GTACGCCGTGGCCCGGGCCATCGACGAGGGCGTCGACCGCAAGGTGGCCCATGCCCAGTGCTCGATGGCCAAGCTCTACGCCTCGGAGATGGCCGGTCGGGTCGCCGACCGCGCCGTGCAGATCTTCGGCGGACGCGGCTACATGCGCGAGAACGTCGCCGAACGCTTCACCCGCGAGCTGCGCGTGGAGCGGATCTGGGAGGGCGCGAGCGAGATCCAGCGGGTCATCGTCGCCGACCAGATGGCCAAGCGAGGCGTCGCCGCGCTGATCTGATCCGCCGTACTGATCCGCCGTACTGATCCGCCGTACTAATCCGCAGTAGTCTGGCCGTGGCTGTCGCGCCGTCCGGGCACCCAGCCGCATCGAGAGTCAGGGGAACACCATGCAGGTCGGTTCTGTCATGTCCGTCGCCGTCCTGGCGGCCGCGGTCGTCGTCGGCGGCAACGTCACCGCCACTGCCTCGAGCCCTCGGCCGAGGCCCACCCCGGCCGGGGCGACGGTGCAGGCTCGAGCCGCTTCCGAGGCGCCCAGCGGGCCAGAGAACTCGTTCGTGCCGATCACCCCATGCCGCATCGTCGACACTCGCAAGGCGATGGATGGGATCGTCAGCGCCCGCTCACCACGCACCTTCGTGGCCGGCGGCGACGTCAGCCTCGCCATCCAAGGTGGGAGTGCCAGCGGATGCGACGTTGCCGTGGCAGCTACGGCCGTGCAGGCCAACGTCGTCGCGGTCGGCGCAGCGAGTTCGGGCTATCTGACCGTCTATCCCGGCGGCACTGCAGCACCGCTCGCCTCGTGGCTGAACTTCCGCGACGGCAAGGCCATCGCCAACGGTGGCGTGATCACCCTGGACAGGGACGGCGGCACGACCTTCGCTGTGAAGGCGTCCCGCAGCACCCACGTCGTCGTCGACGTCACCGGCTACTACGTCCCGCCGCTCTGGGCCCAGGTCGCGTTCGGGCCCGCGAGCATCGTGGCTGGCTCACGCGCGTCGGGCGTCCGCCTGCAGGCAACCGGCCAGGCCGTCGTGACCTTCGACCGTGACGTCAGCCTGTGCACCCCCACCGTGACCCCGGTGGACCGCGGCGACCAGGTCGACGCCACCTTCAATATCGGTGACCCGACGGATGTCGTCGTCGACATGGCCGACGCTGGTGGCAATCCCGCGAACGTGAACTTCCGGCTCGTCGTCACCTGCTGATCCGTCGCTAGCGACGCCCATCGAACCACCCGGATCGGTTGTTGCTAAAGGGATTCGGCGGAGATGAGGCCCTCTCGCATCGCAGTCGTGACGGCCTGCAGCTTCGTGTGAACGCCGAGCTTGTTCAGGATGCTCTGCACGTGATGCCGCACCGTGTTGATGCTGACGCCGAGCTTGTCGGCCAGAGCCGCGTTGCCGAGCCCGGATGCGAGCAGGTTGAGCACCTCGAGCTCACGCGTGGTCAGGTCGTCCGAAGCGTGCCGCTGGGTGCGGTCGAGCCGCTGCACCAGTCCGGCCACCAGCTCGGGGTGCAGGTGCGCCTCACCGGTCGACGCAGCGCGGACGGCGCTCACCAGCTCCTCGTCCGACTTGTCCAGGGTGGCGAACGACGAGCAGCCGGACTCGACCGCCTCCATGACCTGCCGGTCCCCGGCGGCGCCGGTGAGGATCGCCAGTCGCGCCCGGGGATCGGCCCGGTGGATCTCCCGGCAGAAGGTCGAGACCTCGCCGTCGACGAGCCTCAGGTCCAGGAGTACGACGTCGGGGTGCAGCCGACCCACCGAATGGACGACCCGGTCGGCGTCCCACACCGTGTCCACGACGTCGACGTCGTCCTCACTCGCCAGGCGGTGGGCCACCACCTCGGCGAGCATCCGTTGCTGGACGGCCACCATCACCCGTGCCGGGGCCCTCTGCTCGATCACATGTCCTCCGAGGACCGCTGCCATGTGTTCGTACAACCCTTTTCACGTAGCCCCCTGTAATCGAGGGTAGCCAGAAGTGACCATCCGCAGTGCCTTAGCGGCCTAGGACTTTTTGAGCAGCTGGCCACACGCCGAGTCACCGAACCAGGTCTCCCACTCCTCCGGCGTCCAGCCCCTGGCGCCGACGAGGAGCAGCCACACGTCCGGGTGGTTCAACGTCCACAGGATGTCGGTCGCCTGCTCGACGGTCAGGTCCGGGCGCAGCGCGCCCGCGTCGTACAGCTGCTGGACGATGACCCGCTGGTTCGCGTGGAAGTCGGCCTGGATCAGCGACCAGAGTGCGGCCAGGTCGGGGTCGGCCGGCGCCGAGCCGCGGATCACTGCCAGCACGCCGCCGATCCGTGCCTTGACCGCCCGTGAGTTGGCCGCGGTGATGCGCAGCTTGCGCTCGGGATCGGGCTCGTCGAGGACTGCGCGGTACCAGGGCTGCTCGGCGACGGCGATGTCCGGCTCACCCCTCAACGCGAGGTCCCACAGTGCGCGGATCAGCCCGCCCTTGGTCTCGAACGCGAGGTACACGGTCTTCAGCGAGACCCCGGCGGCTCGTGCGATCTCGGCCATGGTCGTCGCCGCGTAGCCCTGCTCGGAGAAGAGCCGCTGCGCCGCCGCCAGGATGCCGCGCCGGCTGTTCGCCGCCTGGGCCCGCCGGCGGCTGGAGTCGTACGCCCGCGTCCTGCCTGCCGACTCGTGGTTGACACCCGATGGCATTTGGCTACTCTACCTGAGTATTCAATACTCATAACGAGTAACTAATTGGGAGGCGGACAGATGACGACGACCGAGGGAACCGGCAGGCAGGACACGTCGGCGCTGACTCCGGCGCAGATGTGGGATGCGGTGGGGCCCGCGTGGGAGCGCGGTGCGGCGTTCGTCGAGCACCGGGCGGGGCGACTCACGTCATGGATGCTGGCCGCGGCCGAGGTCGCCAGCGGTGATGAGGTGCTCGACGTCGGGTGCGGCCCGGGCGGCGCGGGACTGGCGGCGGCCGAGCGGGTCGGGCCCACCGGCCGGGTGGTGCTGTCCGACGTGTCGCCCGAGATGGCCAGGATCGCGGCCGGGCAGGCGGCGGCTCGGGGTCTGACCTGGGCGCACGGCGACGTGGTCGACGCGAGCGACCTCGACGCCGAGCCGGGGGAGCAGTACGACGCGGTGCTCTCCCGCGACGGTGTCCAGTTCGCCGCCGACCCACACCGGGCGTTCGGCGGGATGTTCCACGTGCTCAAGCCGGGGGGCCGCCTGGCCGTCGCTGTGTGGGGTACGCCGCAGGAGAACCCATGGCTCGGCCTCATCATGCGGGCCGCGACCGAGGTGCTCGGCCGACCGGTCGCGCCGCCCGGAGCCCGTGGACCGTTCTCGTTGGCCGACCGGGCCGAGCTGAGCGGCTTGCTGCGCGGGGCCGGCTTCACAGAGGTCCGGCTCGAGGAGATGGCCGCGCCGATGCGGCCGCCGTCGCTGCAGGACTGGGTGAACCGCGCAGCGTCCCTGTCCGGGCCGATCGCTGCCCTGGCCCGGACCGTGCCGGGTGAGGTCATGGACCGGATCAACGCTCCCGCGATGGAGCTGGCGACGCCGTTCGTCACCGACGACGGTCTGGCCCTGCCTGGCCTCGCGGTGCTGGCCAGCGCCCGCCGGCCCGCCTGACCGCGTCAGCGCGGCCAGCCGGACCAACCCCACGCAGCGGGCGGACAGGCACAACTGGGAATCGAGGCTCGATTGGGCCAGCGAACGCCGGTTGTGCCTGTCCGTCGGCGGAACTACCAGGAGCCCGAGAACGGCCAAAGGGTGAGCGCCTGACCTGCAGGTTCACCCTTGCACTATGGGTGCGCGAGGGGGGAGTTGAACCCCCACACCCTTTCGGGCACACGGACCTGAACCGTGCGCGTCTGCCTATTCCGCCACTCGCGCTCGACCCCGTTCACCGGCCCGCAGACAGTGTCGGGACGGCGTGGAGATCCGGTGTGGATATCCGTACAGGAGCCGGCGTCGAGGCTAGCACGCAGTCGTGCGCACGCCGTACGCCGTTAGGCTTGTCCACACGCGCCGTCAGGCACCGGACGGTGCCGTCAGCGTGCCCAGCGTCCGGGCCCAGCCGGAGGCCCAGGAGGACACGGGGAGAGGAGGTGCCGGATGGGTGTTCTCGACCGCTTCGAACGCGGGATCGAGAAGGCCGTCAACGGCGCCTTCGCCCGCGCGTTCAAGAGCGAGGTGCAGCCGGTCGAGATCGCGAGCGCGCTGCGCCGCGCCATGGACGACCGGGCCGCGGTTGTGGGCCGGGGCCGCACGCTCGTGCCGAACGCGTTCATCGTCGAGCTCGGGTCGACCGACTACGCGCGGCTGACCGAGTACGCCGATGTGCTCGCCGAGGAGCTCGTCGCCAACGTGCAGGAGCATGCCGACGCCCAGCAGTACGCGTTCCCCGGCCCGGTGAGCGTGGGCTTCGAGGAGCGCGACGGCCTGGACACCGGCGTCTACCAGGTGCGGTCCGCGACGGTCCGTGGCTCGAGCGGCGCGCAGCCCGGGGCCCAAGCGGCTCAAGCGGCTCAAGCGGCCGAGGCCAGCCCGCCGCCGGAGTACGCCGGGCCCGGAGCCGCGATCCCACCGCCCCCGCCGGTCCGCACCCAGGCTCCTCCCGTGCCGGTCCCGGCGTCCGCCGTACCGCAGCCGCAGACCTTCCCGCAGGCACCGCCGCCGGCGCAGGCCGGTCACATCCCGGCCGCGCGCCGGCCGTGGCTGGACGTGGACGGCCACGCGTACCCCCTGCTCGGGGCGTTGACGATCGTGGGCCGCGGCAGCGACGTCGACATCGTGATCGACGACCCCGGCGTCTCGCGTCGTCACGCCGAGATCCGGGTCACCACCGACGGCCCGCGGCTGGTCGCCCACGTCCGCGACCTCGGCTCCACCAACGGCACGTTCATCGACGGGAACCGGGTGACAGGAGCGGTCCTGACCGACGGCAACGGCATCACGATGGGCCGCACCCGCCTGGTCTTCCGCAGCGGGGAGCGCTGAAACCTCCCGACATGAGCGAGCTCACCCTCACTGTCGTTCGGCTCGGCCTGCTGGCCGCGCTCTGGTTGTTCGTCCTCGCGGTCGTCGCCGTGATCCGCACCGACATCTACGGCACGCAGGTGCGGGCCAAGGCGGCCAAGGGCCGGGCCCGCAAGGCCCCTGGGCCGGCAGCGGCTCCGGTGCCGCCCGGCGCCAGCTTCCCCGCCGAGCCTGCGGGTCCGGGCTTCGGCCGCACCGCCCCGCGCAGCATCGTCGTGACCGAGGGCTCGCTGGCCGGCACCACCATCAACCTGTCCGGCAACCCCATCCTGGTCGGCCGCAACCCGGAGGCGACGCTGGTCCTGGACGATGACTACGCGTCCGGTCGGCACGCCCGGATCTACCCCGAGGACGGCCGCTGGTACGTCGAGGACCTCGGCTCGACCAACGGCACCTTCATCGGCCGCGAGCGGGTGGAGCGTCCGACCGCCCTCGCTGCCGGCACGACCCTGCGGGTGGGCCAGACCGTGCTCGAGCTGCGGAAGTAACGCGGGATGAACCTCGCCCTGCGCTACGCGGCCCGCTCCGACATCGGTCTGGGCCGCTACAGCAACAACCAGGACTCCGGGTACGCCGGGCCGCATCTGCTCGTCATCGCGGACGGCATGGGCGGTCACGCCGCAGGTGACGTCGCCAGCTCCACCGCGATCGCGCGGCTGGTGGTGCTGGACGACGAGGCCGCAGGTGGCGGAGACGCACTCCAGCGGCTGACCCGGGCGCTGGCCGACGCGAACCAGGACCTGCGGGACCGGGTCGCCGCCGAGCCCAGCCTGCACGGCATGGGTACGACGGTCACTGCCATCCTGCACAGCGGCAACAAGCTGGCGCTGGCGCACATCGGGGACTCGCGGGGGTACCTGTTGCGCGACGGCACGCTGACCCAGCTCACTCACGACCACACCTTCGTGCAGACGCTCGTCGACGAGGGCCGGCTGACCGAGGACGAGGCGCGCAACCACCCGCAGCGCAACCTCATCACGCGGGTGCTGACGGGTGAGCGCGAGGACACACCGGACCTGTCCATCCGCGACGCCAAACCGGGCGACACCTACCTGCTCTGCTCGGACGGCCTGACCGGCGTCGTGTCGGAGGAGACGCTGGCCGAGGTGCTCGGCGAGGAGTCCGACGTCACCGCCCGGGCCGAGGCGCTGATCGACCTGGCCCTCAAGGGCGGCGCGTCCGACAACGTCACGTGCATCGTCGCGGACGTCGTCGACCTCGACCGCGTGTCCGGACCGCCGACGTCGCCAGAGGTCGTCGGCGCCGCCGCGCTGCACGAGATCACGACGTCGTCCGCGCCGGCCGACTCACCTGCCGGCAAGGCGGCCGCGCTCGCCCGCCAGACCGCTGCCGCAGCCGCAGCCGGCGCGGACGACTCGGACACCGACGGCGTTACCGACGACAGTGAAGCCGGGGAGCCGAAGCCGAAGCGGCACAAGGGAATGCTCCTGCTTCTGGTCGTCCTCGTCCTGGGCCTGGTCGGCGGCGGAGGGTACGCGGCGTACGCGTGGAGCCAACAGCAGTACTTCGTCGGCACCCAGGCCGGCAACGTCGCGATCTATCGCGGTCTGCCGCAGGACGTCGGCCCGGTGCATCTGTCCAGCGTCTACGAGCGCCAGGACCTGCCGGTCGAGCAGCTGCCCTCGTACTGGCGTGACCAGGTGCAGCAACGCATCACCGCCGCCAACCTGCCCAAGGCCCGCGCGGTCGTGGAGAACCTCCGCCAGCAGGCAGCCTTGTGCGCGTCGCCCACCGCGACGCCGACTCCGACGGCGACCGCGACCACGTCACCGACGAGCGGTACCGCGACGGCAAGCGCCACCACGTCGACTGCTACCGCTCGGCCGACAACGAGTACGGCGAGCGGCTCCCCGACGACCTCGACCACGTCGCCGACGACGTCGCCCGACACCGGATGCGGGAGCGGCTGATGTCCAGCGTCATCCCCGTCGCTCCTCGGTCGCGCCGCAACGTCGAGCTCGCGCTGCTGGTCCTGGCGATCGGCATCGTGCTGCTGGCCTACGCGCAGGTCGGCATGGCGATGCAGGACGAGGTGCCGCCGGACCTCATCTACTACGGCGCCGGTCTGGTGGCCCTGTCCGGCGCGATCCACCTGAGCCTGCGCCTGCGGGCGAAGTACGCCGACCCGGTTCTGCTCCCGGCCGCGACGCTGCTCAACGGGCTCGGCCTGGTGATGATCCACCGCCTCGACCTCGCGCACCCGGCGACCAGGACCGGCACTGACGCCTACGCCCTGCGCCAGCTGGTCTGGAGCGCGATCGGCGTCGTCGGTGCCATCACCGTCCTCTGGGTCATCCGGGACCACCGGGTGCTGCGCCGGTACACCTACACCGCGATGGTGGTCAGCCTGGCGCTGCTGGTGCTGCCGTTGGCTCCGGGGATCGGCAAGACCATCAACGGCTCGCGGATCTGGATTGGCCTGGGGCCGTTGAGCTTCCAGCCCGGTGAGATCGCCAAGATCACCCTGGCCGTGTTCTTCGCCGGGTACCTCGTCACGCACCGGGACGTGCTGTCGCTCGTGGGCCGGCGGTTCATGGGCGTCGCCCTCCCGCGCGGACGCGACCTGGGGCCGATCATCGTGGCCTGGCTGGCCAGCCTCGGCGTCCTGGTGTTCGAGCACGACCTGGGCTCGTCGCTGCTGTTCTTCGGCCTGTTCGTCGCGATGCTCTACGTCGCGACCGAGCGGCGGAGCTGGATCGTCATCGGTCTCGGCCTGTTCGCCGCCGGTGCGTACACGGCGTACCTGGCGTTCGCCCACGTCCAGGACCGGGTCGACATCTGGCTGCACGCGTTCGACCCGGCCGTCCTCAACAAGCCGTTCGGCGGCAGCTACCAGGTCGTGCAGGGTCTGTACGGCATGGCGGCGGGTGGCATGTTCGGCGCCGGTCTGGGCCAGGGACGGCCGTCGATGATCCCGTTCGCCGAGAGCGACTTCATCGTGCCGGCGTTCGGCGAAGAGCTCGGCCTGGTCGGGCTGTTCGGCCTGCTGCTGATCTACGGCCTGATCGTCGAGCGCGGCCTGCGCACGTCGATCGGCGTCCGCGACGGGTTCGGCAAGCTGCTCGCCGCCGGGCTGGCCTTCTCCGTCGCGTTGCAGTGCTTCGTCGTCGTCGGCGGCGTCACCCGCCTGATTCCATTGACCGGCCTCACCATGCCCTTCCTGTCGCACGGCGGATCGTCGCTGCTCGCCAACTGGTCGATCGTCGCCCTGCTGCTGCGGATCAGCGACCACGCCCGCCGGCCGGCCCCGGAGGCGTTGCCGCTGCCGGCCCCGGACGAGGCGACCCAGGTGGTGAGGGTCCGATGAACGCGCCCGTCCGTCGCCTGGCCCTGGTCGCCAGCCTGCTCTTCGCGCTACTGCTCTCGTCACTGACGTGGGTGCAGTTCGTGAACGCGAAAGCCTTGCAGGACAAGCCGGGCAACCGCCGTACCCTCCTCGCGACGTTCAGCCGCGAGCGGGGTGCGATCCTCGTCGGCTCGACCCCGATCGCCCGGTCCGTGCCAAGCCATGACGACTACCAGTTCCAGCGGACGTACCCGCAGGCCCGGCTCTACTCGCACCTGACCGGGTATTACTCGTTCCTGTACGGCGCGGGCGGTGGCATCGAGGGCAGTCAGGACTCGTACCTGTCCGGGTCTTCGGACGCGCTCTTCTACCGACGAGTCGTCGACCTGGTCTCCGGCAAGCGGCCGGCCGGTGCGTCGGTCGAGCTCACAATCAACCCGGCCGCCCAACGCGCTGCGGACGACGCGCTGGGCAACCAACGCGGTGCGGTTGTCGCGCTGGACCCGAAGACGGGCGCGATCCTCGCCATGGTCAGCCACCCGGACTACGACCCCGGCGTACTGGCGACGCACGACCTCAAGGCGAGCACCGAGGCATGGAAGTCGTTGAACGCCAACGCGAACCGGCCGCTCGACAACCGCGCGATCGCCGGTCGGCTGTACCCGCCCGGCTCCGTGTTCAAGCTCGTGACGGCGGCCGCGGCGCTCGACTCCGGCCGGTTCAACGAGGACAGCCAGATCCCAGGGCCGGCCGCTCTGGACCTGCCCCAGACCAGCGTGGACCTGCACAACGACTTCGCGAGCGCATGCGGACCGGGCGGCAAGATCTCCCTCACCGACGCCTTGCGGATCTCCTGCAACACGGCGTTCGGCTGGCTCGGACTCCAGCTCGGCGCGCAGGCACTGCGCGACCAGGCGGCCAAGTTCGGCTTCGGAAAGCCCTTGCGCGTCCCGATGCCGGTGACTCCGAGCGTCGTACCGGCCCAGCTCGACCCGCCGCAGACGGCGCAGTCGGCGATCGGCCAGTACGACGTCCGCGTGACGCCCTTGCAGGTCGCCATGGTTGCGGCGGCCGTCGCGAACGGCGGCCAGGTCATGCAGCCCTACCTGGTGAAATCCGTTCGGGCGCCTGACCTTTCGGTGATCAGCCAGACCGACCCGACATCGCTCGGCCAGGCCATGAGCGGCGAGGCGGCCGCCGAGCTGACCCGCATGATGCAGGCCGTCGTGGCCGGCGGCACTGGTACGTCGGCCCAGATCTCCGGCCTCAGCGTCGCGGGCAAGACCGGTACGGCACAGCAGGGTCCGGGCAAGCCACCGCACGCGTGGTTCACGGCGTTCGCACCGGCCGGCAACCCCCGGGTCGCCGTCGCGGTCGTCGTCGAGGACGGCGGCAAGGCGGGCAACGAGGCGTACGGCGGCAAGGTGGCCGCACCCATCGCCAAGAAGGTCATCGAGGCGGTGCTCGGGCTATGAGACATCACATGACCCAGACGTATCGCAGATCAGGGGGACCCATGACGACCAGCACGACGTACGACAAGGAAGGCACGACGTGAGCGACACCCCCCGCCTGCTGGGCGGACGCTACGAGGTGGGTCCACTGCTCGGGCGAGGTGGCATGGCCGAGGTCCATGTCGGCCGCGACACCCGACTCGGCCGCGCCGTCGCCATCAAGATGCTCCGCACGGACCTGGCGCGAGACCCCCAGTTCCACAAGCGGTTCCGCCGAGAGGCCCAGGCCGCGGCGTCCCTGAACCACCCGGCGATCGTCGCGGTCTACGACAGCGGCGAGGATCTGGTGCCGGAAGCCGGCGGCGCGAACCTCACCGTGCCGTACATCGTCATGGAGTACGTCGAGGGCCGCACGGTCCGCGACCTGCTGTCGACCAACTCCCACCTGGACTGGCAGGAGTCCATCCGGATCACGGACGGCGTCCTCACGGCCCTGGAGTACAGCCATCGGGCCGGCATCGTCCACCGTGACATCAAGCCGGCCAACGTGATGCTGACGCCGACCGGAGCGGTCAAGGTCATGGACTTCGGCATCGCCCGGGCGGTGGCCGACTCGTCGGCGACGATGACTGCGACCCAGGCAGTGATCGGTACGGCGCAGTACCTCTCGCCCGAGCAGGCGAAGGGGCAGCCGGTCGACGCTCGCTCCGACCTGTACTCGACCGGCTGCCTGCTGTTCGAGCTGCTCACCGGGCGACCGCCGTTCGTCGGCGACTCGCCGGTGTCGGTCGCCTACCAGCACGTCGGTGAGATGCCTGCCGCTCCGAGCACGCTCGTCGCCGGCATCCCCCCTGACGTCGACTCGATCGTCATGCATGCGCTGACCAAGGACCGCGAGGCGCGGTACCAGGACGCGGCGAGCATGCGCGCGGACGCCGAAGCCGTCCTGACCGGGCACCCGATCAGCGCCGAGGCGCGCGGTGCGGCGGGTGTGGCGGCCGGGCCGGTGCCCGGGCTCGGCGCGGAGGCCGCCGCCGCTGCGGCCGCGATGACCGAGGCCATGCCGTACCAGGCCGCCACCCAGGCGATGCCCGTTGCGACGGAGGTGCCGGCGGGCGGATACGACCCGTCCACGATGGGCGGCGGACCGGCGACGATCGGGGTCGGGCACGCGGCGCCTCCCGACGAGGAGAAGCCCAACCGCGCGGGGGCGTACGTCCTGCTGACGCTGGCCGCGTTGGCCGCGATCGCCGTACTGCTGTTCGTCTTCGGCCCGAAGCTGTTCGGCGGCGACAAAGGTCCGACGAAGGTCGCCGTACCGACCGTCACGAACCTGACCCAGGCCGCGGCCCAGGCCGAGCTGACCAAGGTCGGGCTCAAGTCGACGGTGACCGAGGCTCCGAGCGACACCGTCGAGAAGGGCCAGGTCGCGAGCCAGGACCCGACCGCGGGCACCAAGGTCGACCCGAACACCACGGTCGCGCTGACCGTGTCGGCCGGCCCGAACAAGGTGCGCGTCCCAGACGTCTCCGGCATGAGCAAGGCCGATGCCACCCAGGAGCTCGAGGCCGCCGGGCTGAAGGTGAGTACGACGGACACGGTGGAGTCGGCTGCACAGGACGCCGGCAAGGTCATCGACACCGACCCGCCGGGCGGCCAGACCGTCGACAAGAACTCCTCCGTGGCGCTGCACCTGGCGAGCGGCAAGGCCACCGTGCCGAACGTCGTGGGCCAGGACAACCTCACGGCGGCGCAGAAGCTCACGGCCGCCGGGTTCAAGGTCAAGCAGCAGCTGGCGCCGAGCGACCAGCCGGCCAACCAGGTCATCGCCCAGGACCACGCCGGTGACGTGCTCAAGCGGGGCCAGACCGTGACGCTGACGGTCTCCAACGGGCAGCCGACGCCAACGCCGACCGACACATCGACCGACACGCCCTCCGGCTAGCTAGGTGCCCTCCGAAAGCCGGTTTACCCCCTGAAAGCCGCTCCGGACCCCGAAATCGGGCGGCCGGAGCGGCTTTCGAGGGGTACGGACACCGGACGGGTACGGCGGGGGGTACGGCGGGGGGTACGGCGGGCCGGGCGGCTAGGGGGCGAGGAGGCCCGGTCAGGCGCGGACGAGCGGGGCCAGCCCCGCGCTGCGCGAGACGGCCTCGTCGTCGCCGCAGACCGACAGCCAGTTGGCCAGCAGCCGATGCCCGCCCTCGGTCAGGACGGACTCGGGGTGGAACTGCACGCCTTCGAGCGGCAGTGACCGATGGCGCAGCGCCATGACGATTCCGGACGCGGTGTGCGCGGTGATCTCCAGCTCGTCGGACACGCTGTCGCGCTCGACCGCGAGGGAGTGGTAGCGCGTCGCGGTGAACGGCGACCCGAGCCCGGTCAGCACACCCTCACCCTGGTGCAGGACCTGGGACGTCTTGCCGTGCAACAGCTCCGGGGCTCGCGACACGACGCCGCCGTACACCGCGCCGAGCGCCTGGTGCCCGAGGCACACGCCGAGCATCGGCTGCGCGCGGTCGGCGCAGGCGCGGACCATGTCCATGCAGACGCCGGCCTCCTCGGGCGTCCCCGGCCCGGGCGAGAGCAGCACCCCGTCGTACGTCGCGGCCTCCTGGGTCGTGACCTCGTCGTTGCGCCGCACGTCGCACGTCGCGCCGAGCTGCACCAGGTAGTCGGCGATCGTGTAGACGAAGCTGTCGTAGTTGTCGACGACCAGCACCTTCGTCATCAGTGGTCCACCGTCCCGTTGTTGAAGGGCATGTGCGGCGCGACCGCCGGGAACACCCACACAAACAGTACGGCGACGACGGCCAGCACCAGCACCAGGGCCAGCAGGATCCGTACGACGACCGGACCCGGCAGGTGCCGCCAGAGGAACCCGTACATCAGCGCCTCAGCTCTTGATCCGGACACCGGCGAGCGCCGCCGGGACCTCGCCGTTGCGTTTGGGCAGCACCTGCTCGAGCTCGGAGAACTCGACGTACCGCTCGCGCGCGCTGAACTCCGGGTGGCAGGCCGTCATGGTCATCCACGACGACGTCGGTTTCTGCCCGGGGTGCTGGGGGACCGGCGCGACGACCTCGACGTGGTTCGGCGTGACGATCACGTGCCGCACGGCCCGGTAGACGTACCACGTGTTCGAGGTCTCGACGACGATGGCGTCGCCCGGCCTGATCGTCGCGATCTCGTTGAACGGCTTGCCGTACGTCACCCGGTGCCCCGCGACCGCGAAGTTGCCGAGCTCGCCCGGCATCGCCGTACCGGGGTAGTGGCCCACGCCCTTGTCCAGGATCGACAGCGCCGTCCCCTGGTAGATCGGTTTCACGTAGTTCTTGCCGAACCGCGGGATCCGGATGAGCGCGAACGCATCACCCGTCGGCACCGACTTGACCTTGCCGTTGACCAGCGCGCCCGGGGCCGTGTCGGGATGGGCCCTCCACTCGTCCTGCAGGCTGTTGTTCGTCGACGCCTGCGCCCGCTCGGCCGTGAAGTCGGTCCAGTAAAGCTGCCACCCGACGAACAGCAGCAGGACGACGCCGAGCGTGATCAGCAGCTCGCCCAGGCCGCGGGCGCCGGCGCGCAGGGCGCTCACGAGTCACCGGCCCGGGCGTGCACGAGGTCGAGGCTGCCGGCGTACGCGGGCATCGTGAGCTTGGTGTGCTGCGTGACGTCGTAACCGAGCCCCAGGGCGTCGACGTACTGCCGGTAGATCGTCACGTCAGGTGAGCTGTCCAACGCTGAGCGCATGGCCGAGATGTCTCCGATCGCCGCGATCGTGTACGGCGGTGAGTACACCCGCCCCTGAAGGATCAACGTGTTGCCGACGCACCGGACGGCGCTGGTCGAGATCACCCGTTGGTCCTGCACCATCATGGCCTCTGCGCCGCCCGCCCACAGGGCGTTTACGACAGCCTGCACGTCCTGTTGGTGTACGACGAGATCGTCGCCGGTGAAGCCGGCGGGGATCGACTGCAGGTGCGCGTCATCCAGCCGGACCTTCAGACCCGGACCGCGGACCGCCCGGGTGCCGGCGTCCTGGGCCAGCTTGTCGGCCTGGCTGGTCAGTCTGGCCACCCGCTGGTCGCCCGCGGCCACCGGCGCGGTCAGCGCCTCCACCGAGCGGCGCAGGGCCTCGACCCGGGCGGTCGACGCCTCGAGGCGCCGTTGCTCCGCCCGGATCAGGTCCGGCAGGCTCTGGTTGCCCGAAGCCCGCAGGTCGGTGCCCTGGGAGATCTCCGCCGAGGTCGCGAACAGGACCCCCGCGAGGGCGAAGGAGACCGGCACGAGCAGGCCCCAACCGTGCGGGCGCCGGGTCGCCCGCGCGAGGTCGCTCACCCGGCTCCAGGACCGGGCCCAGATCTGGCGCAGCACGTCATCTCCCCACATATCCAGCCACTACGCTAAGCCAGTGCCTGAGTCCCGGAGCCGCAAGAAGGCTGAATACACGCCGCCGCCCAAGGCGGCCAAGAAGAAGGGGCCGAGCGGTCCGGTCTTCCTGTGGACCATGGTTGCCGCGTATGTGATCGGGCTCGCATGGATCGTGACGTTCTACGTCTCCAGCTCGAAGTACCCGATCCCGCTGGGGGACACCACCAGCCAGTACTGGAACCTCGGCATCGGCTTCGGCATCATCTGCGTCGGCTTCTTCATGTCGACCCGCTGGCGCTGAGCCCGCGCCCGGCCCACCATCGCCAGCCGCGCCCTGCTCGGCAGCGCCGCCCTCGTCGCCTCGTTGACGCTGGCCGGATGTTCGGGCGCCTCCGACCGGTCGACTCCGTCACCCTCCACGCCGTCCCTGCCGGCCACCTCGTCCGCGACGACCACCCCTTCGCCCACGCCCACGGTGCCGTCCCCGGCCGAGCGGGCCCGCGCCGTACTCGACCGGCTGTCGCTCGCGGAGCAGGTCGGCCAGCTGTTCATGGCCGGGGTCGGCGCTGACCGCGGCTCGCTGGCGGCCGTCCGGCCCGGGGGCTCGCGGCGGGTCGGCAACGTGATGCTGACCGGCCGGTCCCGGGCCTCGCATGCCGACGTCGCCCGCCGGTCGCGCTCGGTGCGGGCCCTGGCCACGACCAGGTCCGGCGTGGTCCTGCCCTTCGTGGCGACCGACCAGGAGGGCGGCGCGGTCCAGGTCCTGCAGGGCCGGGGGTTCTCGGACCTGCCGTCGGCCAAGGTGCAGGGCTCGTGGTCGGAGGCCGGGCTCCGGTCAAGGGCCGGCGCTTGGGCCCGCGAGCTGCGCACCGCCGGGCTGAACCTCGACCTGGCGCCCGTTGCGGACACGGTCCCCGGTGCGGCCGCGGCCCGGGCCAACCCGCCGATCGGCGCCTATGACCGCGAGTTCGGTTACACGACCGACGTCGTGGCCTCGCACGTCCTAGCCTTCGTCGACGGCATGACGTCGGGTCACGTCGCGAGCGCGGTCAAGCACTTCCCCGGCCTGGGCTACGTCCGCGCCAACACGGACACGTCCTCGCGGGTGGTGGACACCCGGATCGGCCGCGACTCCGAGGGCTTGGAGCCGTTCCGCGCCGCGGTGCGGGCCGGCGTACCCCTCGTCATGGTCTCCACGGCGACCTACGCCCGGATCGACCCCGACCGGCCGGCGGCGTTCTCTCGAGCCGTCGTGACCGAGCTGCTGCGTGGCGACCTCGGCTTCGACGGTGTCGTCATCTCCGACGACCTGGGCGCGGCCCGGCAGGTGCAGGCCTGGCCGCCGGGAGAGCGAGCGGTGCGCTTCGTCGAAGCCGGTGGCGACATCGTGCTGACCGTCGACCCGCGGACGGTGGCCCCGATGTACGACGCGGTGCTGGCTCGGGCCCGGACTGACGAGGCCTTCGGGGCCAAGGTCCGCGCCGCCGCTCTGCGCGTGTTGACGGCCAAGGCCCGCTTCGGCCTGCTCCGGGACTGACTTTGCGGCCGGCAGGCTGAGGCCGCGTCGACGAGCGTTATCCCCAGAGTTATCCACGTCCTGGGGATGAGTTACACGCCTGTGATTCCGGACATGGATCGGCGACCCTGCTTCAGCTCAGTCGCAGAAGGAGGGTCGCCTGTTCACGTACATCGGTCGGGACGGTCCCGTACTTGAGCGAGGCGAGCACCACGAGCAGGGCGACGAGCGCCGCCAGGCCGCCCCACTGCACGACGTCGCGCCGCTGCTTCGGGGCGAACACGAGCACGCAGGCCGCGGCGGCACCGGTGAGCAACCCGCCCAGGTGGGCCTGCCAGGCGATGTTCGGCACCACGAAACCCAGCACCGCGTTGATCCCGATCAGTGCGAAGATCCCCGCCGTCTGCAGCCCCATCTTGCGGTTGAACACGATCAGCGACGCGAACAGCCCGAACACCGCGCCGGACGCCCCGACGGTGCCGGTCCACCAGGCCTGCTGGTGCGGTTCGGGCAGCTCCGGGTGCGCCAGCACGTAGTAGCCGACCGAGCCGCCGAACGCCGAGACGAGATAGAGCGCCGCGAACCGGACCCGTCCGAGCAACGGCTCGAGGTACTGCCCGCAGATGTAGAGCGCATACATGTTGGACGCGATGTGCAGCACGTTGCCGGGGGAGTGCAGGAACGCGGCGGTCAGGAACGTCCAGGGGCGGTCGAACGCCGAGTACGGCGCGAACTCCAGGCGGTCGGTGATCGTCGGGTCCGCGCGCTGGAGCAGCCAGATGACGACGCAGCTGATGATCAGCCCGTACGTGACCAGGGGCCGCCCGTCGGTGACCTGCCCGCCGAACAGCGTGCGCGGCGTACGGGTCTCCCGGGCCGCCTCACGGACGCAGTCCACACACTGCACACCGACCGCCGCGGGCCGCTGACACTCCGGGCACACCGGGCGCTCGCAGCGCTGGCAGCGCACGTAGGAGACCCGGTCCGGGTGACGCGGGCAGACCGGTTCCGCCGCCGTCGGAGGCGGTGGCGGCGAAGGCTGCGTCATTCCCCGATGACGACGGACTCGATGACGACATCCTCGACCGGACGGTCCTGGGCGGCGGTGGGGACGCCGACGATCTTGTCGACGACGTCGCGGCTGGGCTGGTCCGCGACCTCGCCGAAGATCGTGTGCTTGCCCTGCAGCCAGGTCGTCGGCGCGACCGTGATGAAGAACTGCGAGCCGTTCGTGCCGCGGCCGCCGCGCTTGCCGGCGTTGGCCATGGCGAGTAGGTACGGCTTGGTGAAGGCCAGCTCCGGATGGATCTCGTCGTCGAAGGTGTAGCCCGGGCCGCCCGTCCCCGTGCCGTCGGGGTCACCGCCCTGGATCATGAACCCCGGGATGATCCGGTGGAAGATCACGCCGTCGTAGAACCGGTCGCCCGTCTTGGTGCCGTCCGCCAGCTCGGTGAAGTTGCGCACAGTCTTGGGTGCGTGGTCCGCGAAGAGCGTGACGTTGATGTCGCCGTGGTTGGTCTTGAGCGTTGCCTTCATGCTGGCAATCCTCGCATGCTGGACCTCGGGTGGGCGGACGCGGCGGCCTGCGGCAGGATGGGGCGAAGGGCAAGAATCGGCCGCGAGACTTGGGGAGTGCTCATGTTGCGGAAGTCGCGCAAGGACAAGATCGTCGACCAGGCAACGAGTACGACGACCCCGGTGAAGGATGTCGTGGTCGACAAGGTCGTGCCGGCGGTGAGCCACGCGGCGGAGACCACCCGCGAGTGGGCCGGGCCGAAGGTGCACGCCGCTCGGGAGTGGGCCGCGCCACGAGCGCAGAAGGGGATCGACGCCGCGGCCCCGCGCGTTGAGCATGCCGTCGACACGGTGTCGCCGAAGATCGACGCCGCCCGCGACAAGCTCGTCGACGAGGTGCTGCCGAAGCTGGTCGAGGCGATCACCGCGGCGACGACCCAGGCGTCCGCCGTGCGCCAAGAAGCGACGACCCGTGGCTCGGACGCGGTCGCCGTCATCAAGGGCGAGGCCGTGGCCAAGCCGAAGAAGAAGCACCGGGTTCGCAAGGTCCTGCTGCTCGGCGGCGCCACCGCCGGCGCGGTCGCTGCCGTCAAGGCCATGCGCGGCAAGAAGGAGGACCCCTGGGCGACGCCGGCGGGCGCGACCTCGTGGGCTCCGGCGACACCCGCGGTGACACCCGCTTCGTCGGCCGGGCTGGGATCCGACACGAGCGCCAAGGCCGAGGACGCCGCAGACGTCGCGGCCGAGGCCGCCCTGCAGGAGGCCGCGGTCTCGGAGTCAGACGTTGGCGACGGCGCTGCGGCCGGCGGAGCGACGAAGAGCACGACCCCCCGGGCCCGCAAGACCGCGCCGAAGACCACCGACGGCGAGGCCTGACCCGCCCGGGTGCTCCCCACCCCGCGCGGTGCTCCCCGCAGCCCGGTGATTCACGCCCAGACAGCGGTCCGGAACCGGGCGCTGGGGAGCACCGGCTGTTGGGGCCGGTACGACGTAGGGTCGGCACATGTGCCGAAACATCACCGCCCTGCGCGGGCTCGAGCCCGAGGCCACGCCTGAGGAGATCCGGGCGGCCGCGCTGCAGTACGTGCGCAAGGTCGGCGGGCTGAGCTCGGTTTCCCCTGTGACCGAGGCCGCCGTCAACAAGGCGGTCACCCAGATCGCCGCAGTCACGACGCAGCTCATCGCCGACCTGCCCGACCGCCGTACCCCTCCGCCGACCGAGCCGCCGTTGCGCCGGATCGCCGCTCGACGCGCCGCGCCGGCTTCGGTCCATTCCCACGAGCAGGCCCAGCACTCACACGATCACGCCCACACGCACTGACTCAACCCTCGACTCAGGCCAGCCCATGAGCCACCAGGCGCCGACGCCCGACCACAGCGGCCCGCGCATCGTCGAGTTGACCGACCAGCCGTACGCCGCGATCCGGGCCCAGGTGACCAGGTCACGGATCCCGGAGGTCGTGGACCGGATGCGCGAGATCGTCGACCACCTCACCGAACGTGGGATCAAACCGGCCGGGGCGCCGTTCCTGAAGTACGACGTGCTCGGCCCCGGCCAGGCCTTGGAGATGGAGGCCGGCGTACCCGTCTCCGACGTTTCGGAGGGCGCCGACGCCGTCGCGTTCTCGATCCTGCGCGGCGGGCGGTTCGCGACGGTGACGCACCACGGTCACTACGACCGGCTCAAGGACACGACCCAGCGGCTGCTCGAGTGGGGCGAGCACAACCGCGTGCGTTGGGACATGGACGAGCGCGACGGCGCCCAGGCCTGGGGTGCGCGACTCGAGATCTATACGACCAACCCGCTCGAGACGCCCGACCCCAAGGACTGGGTCACCGACCTGCTCTTCCGCCTCGCCTGACGCGGACCGGTTCGCCGACCTAAAGCACCGGGCGGCGGTCACGGCGGACCAGCACCAGCGCCGGCAGCACCACGACGGTGGTCAGCACGAAGGTCACGGAGTAACCGACCGACGCGACGACCAGCCCGGCACCCAGGGCGCCGGCCGCCATACCGAGGTCGTACGCCGCGTTCCAGATCGCGCTCACGGCACCTTCGCCACCGGCCGGGACTCGCGCGTACATCAGGGTCAGCGTCGCATTCTGCAGCAGGCCGAACCCGACGCCGAACACCAGCGCGCCGCCGATCACCAGCGCCGGCTCACCGGTCACGGCGAGCAGGGCCATGCCGGCGGCGGACAGCAGGAGGCCGGGGACCAGCAGCCGGGCCGGGCCGTGGGTGTCGCACACGCGGCCGGCGAACCAGCGCGACAGGGTCGACGCGGCGGGCTGCGCGAGCAGGGCGCCCGCGACGACCCAGGTCGGCTGTCCGGAGCAGGCGAGGGGCAGGAACGTGACGAGTACGCCGGCCGCAACCGTCGACGCCGCGAAGATCGCCGCGGGCCGGGTCAGGACGGGGTTGCGCAGCCCGGCCAGCACACCGTGCGCGTCCTCCGAGCCGGACTCGCCGGACGCCGTACGCCGGGGCAGACCGGGCACCGACAGGAGCGTCACCAGGGTGGCCACGGTCGTCGCGACGAACACCGCGGAGAACCCCCACCGCTGGGCGGCCCAGACGCCGGCCGGCAGCGCGATCAGACCGGGTACGCCGCCCACCAGACCGACCAGCGCGAGGCCCTCACCGCGGCGCGACGCCGGGATCAGCGTGGCGGTCACGGCACCGCCGGCCACGACACTGATCGCGAAGCCCGCGCCGCGGACCACGCTGACCGCCACGATCGACCCCGGGCTGTCGAACACGGTCAGCGCCACGGTCGGCGCACCCAGCAGAGTCAGCCCGAGGGCCAGCGCCCAGCGGTAGCCGATCGACTCGACCAGCCGCGGCGTCACGAGCTCGCACGCCACGGTCGCGAGGAGCAGCGCCACGGTCGCCAGGCCGGCGTCGCTGGCCGAGCCGGACTGCTGCGCGAACAGCGGGACGACCGACAGCGGGAGGTAGAACCCGATCGACGAGCCGACGATCGACACGCAGCGCATAGCGAGCGCGCGGGACATCAGCCGCTCGCGAGGCGGTGCGACGGCGGCAGGGGTGCCGCCAACGGTGCTGACGGTCTCGGAGCGGGTGACTGCGGTCTGTGTCGTCATGTCCACGACGCTAGGTCCGAAGTGGATCAGCGATAAGGTCCAGTTCCATGGCTGTCGAGTGGGCCGGTTTGGGCCCGGAACTGCTGCTCACGATCGACCGGGACAGCGGGCTAGGGCTGCGGAACCAGCTCGAGGACCAGCTGCGGGACGCCATCCGCAGCGGCCGGCTCGCGGCCGACGAGCGGCTGCCCTCCTCGCGGGTGCTGGCCGGCGGCCTCGGCCTGTCGCGCGGGCTGGTGCAGGACTGCTACGAACAGCTGCAGGCCGAGGGGTACCTCACCAGCCGGGCCGGCTCGGCGACCCGGGTGGCGACCGGCGCGGTACGGCGTCAAGATCCGGTCCCGCCACCCGCACCTAAGCCAGCTGAACGCCGTACGGTCGCGGACTTCCGGCACGGAGTGCCCGACCTGCGGCTGGCCCCCCGCGAGGACTGGGCCTGGGCGATCCGCGAGGTGTGTCGCGAGGCGCCGAACGCGGCGTTCGACTACGGCGACCCGGTCGGCGAGCGGCGCCTGCGCGAGGTGCTCGCGGCCTACCTGCGACGGGTGCGAGCCGTCTCCGCAACGGCCGACCACATCGCCGTCTGCGCCGGGATGGCCCAGGCCCTCGGCCTGTGCCTGCGGGTGCTGGCGGCGGAAGGCGTCGAGTCACTCGCGGTGGAGGATCCGGGCGCGGGTACGTCGACCGGCGAGCAGGCGACGGCGGCCGGGATGTCGCTGGTGCACGTGCCGGTGGACGACCTGGGTCTGGACGTGGCCGCGCTGGAGCGGTCGGGGGCCCGGGCGGTGCTCGTGACGCCGGCTCATCAGTGGCCCACCGGGGTCGTGCTGGCTGCTGAGCGGCGGCTCCAGCTCGTCGACTGGGCGCGGCGATGCGGGGGCGTGATCCTCGAGGACGACTACGACGCGGAGTTCCGCTACGACCGCGACCCGGTCGGCTCGCTGCAGGGGCTGGCGCCGGACTGCGTCGTCTCGATGGGCACCGTGTCGAAGTCGCTCGCGCCGGTGCTGCGGATCGGGTGGCTGGTGCTGCCGGAGCGGCTGGTCGGTGCTGTCGGGTCGGCGAAGCGGATCGCCGATCGCGGCAGCCCGGGCCTGGACCAGCTCGCCTTGGCTCTGTTGCTGGAGAGCGGGCGGTACGACCGGCACCTGCGCCGGGCGCGGGCCGAGTACGCCGCGCGGCGAACGGTGTTGGTGTCGGCGTTGGAGCGGCACGCTCCGGGGCTGCCGGTCACCGGGCTGGCGGCGGGCTTCCACGCCGTACTGCACCTGCCCGAGAGTGCCGACGAGGGTGAGGTGGTCGCGGCGGCGGCGGCCCGCGGGGTCGGGCTCTACGAGATGGCCGGCATGCGGCGGGCCACGACGGCCGGGCCGCAGCTGGTCCTGGGCTTCGGCGATACCCCGCAACCGGCGATCGAGGCCGGCGTCGCCGCGATCGCCGACCTGCTGATCGCGCCCTGCTGACACCCGCCGTGCTCCCCTCCCCGCGCGGTGCTCCCCGCCGCCCTGTGACGAGGCCCTCTTACCGACCCTCGGACCGGGCTGTGGGGAGCACCGCCGCCTGGGTCGGATCGCGGAGCAGTCCGCGCAGGACGAATGCGGCTGCCTCGCGGCACGCGATCTCGGGCTGCTGCCGCGCGCGAGTCGGCCGAGCCTTGATCACGCCGATCTCCAGGCCCGCGATCATCGCCTGCGTCAGCTCCGGGTCGACCTCCACGAACTCACCGCTCGACACGCCCTGCCGGATCATCGTCCGGATCGCCGCGTCGAGCTCCCCGATCTGCTTGGCCTGCGCGGCGAACTCCGGGTCGCGCAGCACCTCGTCGGAGTACACGCCGCACAGGTTCCACGGTGACGTGAGCACCATGGTGAAGTCGGCGACGAGGTAGTCGAACAGCCGCTGTCCGGACGGTCCGGATCCGCGCGCGGCCCGACGAGCGACCGGTACGGCGTCCTCCAGGCTCCGGTCGAGCAGCTCGGTGAGGATCGCCGCCTTGTTCGCGAAGTGATGGAACAGCGAGGGCTGCCGGATCCCCACCGCATCAGCGATGTCGCGCGTTGACGTCGCGCCGTACCCGCGCACAGCGAACAGCTCCGCCGCCTCGTGCAGGATCCGCTCCCTCGTTCCGGTCGGTCGCTCGACGGCCATGACCGCCATCATGCAGCCGCCCGCTCGGCTTTGACGGCTGTCGGCGCCAGGACGGCCTCCGCGCTGCGCTCGGGCCAGATGGCCAGGCATGCGGCGTACACCACGACCGAAAGGACCGCAGAGCCGAGGAAGCTGACGTCGATGCCGCCGGCGAGTCCGGCCAGCGGACCGGTGTAGAGGCTGGAATCGATTGCCAGACAACCGAATCCGGCGCCCGCCAGCCAGGCGAGGACGGCACGCAGGTTGAAGCCGGCGGTGAACCAGTACGCGCCGCCGCGACCGCCCTGGTTGAACACCTGCAGGTCGTCCAGCTGGTATCGCCCGCGCGCTCGGAGGAAGCCCACCGACGTGACCGCGGCCCAGGGCGTGGCCAGGACGACCAGGACGAGCGACATCGCGGCGATCGAGTCCTTCGCGTCCAGGGCGAACGCGCCGACGAACACGAGCGCGATCGTGCCGCCGCAGACCAGCGCGGTTGCGCCCGCGCGACTGAGGCTCGGGACGATGGCGTCGAGGTCGAGCCCGCACGAGTACATGGAGGTGGCGCCGAAGCCGACCGTGCCGACGGTGACGAACGGGGTCAGCGCGACGGCGAGCCACATCGGCGACTGCGTGGCCAGGCTGGTGCCGAAGTCGGCGAACGGGTCCGCGAACGCGGTCGAGAGGAGTACGCCGATCGCGGCCGGTCCCGCGATCGAGAGGAGCAGCCCGAGCGAGGCGACGGGAAGCATGCGGCGGGCGGGGTAACGAACGGGTGAGACGTAGCGCGACCAGTCACCGAGGATCGTGACCATCGACAGCGGTCCGGAGACGCCGACCACGACGGTCGAGAGCACCCAGGTGGAGAGCCGGTCGCCCAGCAGGTAGTCGCCTCCGCGGTAGCTCCAGTGCACCTGCGTTACAAACCCGACGACCATGAGCGCCAACGAGACAGCCCCGAGGGCGACCATCCAGCGTTCGACGCGCGCCAGCAGGTGGAAGCCGACGATGGCGACCAGACCGATGGCCAGGATCAGGGCGGTGTAGGCGACGGCGTGAGCAGCGTTGCCGGTCGGCGTACCGAAGATCCGATGCAGTACGGCGACCGTCGCGTCACCGCCGGACCAGATCGCGATCGCGGTGTAGGCGAGCGAGATGGCGAGCCCGACGATGCTCCCCACCAGTCGACCGCGGACGCCGAAGTGGGCGCCCGAGGCGGTCGAGTTGTTGGTAGCGGTGCGCGAGCCGATGACGACCAGCACCCAGACCAGCGGGATGCCGAGAACGACGCCGCTGGCGATGCTCGTCAGGGCGTCGACGGTGCCGAGCCCGAGCGTGATCGAGATCCAGCCGAACACGACGACACCGAGCGCCAGGTTGCCACCGACCAGGATGTTGAAGAACGTCCATGGCGTGGAGGTCTGGTCGGCCTCGGCGATGCGCTGTACGCCGATCGACTCGAACGCGACCTTGACGACGGAGTCGCTGTGGTCCGTGGGCCGCTCGGGTGTGGGGTGGTGAGTCATTGCCGAGGCCATGTCGGTCCCTCTCGGTCCCCTGCAAGATGTCCTATCGATCGATAGGCTATCGATCGATAGGACATGCCGTCAAGGGTGGATCTGGCAGGCTCAGGCAGTGACTCAGCCCCCTCTACCCGCGCTGCCCCCTGGTTTCGAGCTGTCTGACGACGTCGAACGGATTGACCGGGCTCTCGTGCATTCCTGGCTCAGCGAGCAGGCGTACTGGTCGCTCGGCCGGCCGCGTGAGATGCAAGATCGTGCGATCGAGGGGTCGTGGAACTTCGGCGTGTACCGCGTAGGCACCGGGGAACAGGTGGCGTACGCGCGGGTGGTCACCGATCGAGCGACGTTCGCCTGGATCTGCGACGTGTTCGTCGACTCGTCTGCGCGGGGGCTGGGCGTCGGGACTGCTCTGATCGCCGGCGTCGTCGCGGCGCTCGAGCCGTTGGCGATGGGGCGGGTGGTGCTGGCGACGCGGGATGCCCACGAGCTGTACACCAAGTTCGGCTTCGAGCACATCCCCAACCCCGAGCGCTGGATGTCCAAGTTGGCGCAGCCAGCACAGTCGAGTGGTTGACCGCCCTGTCAGTGGCGAGTGGCAGGCTTGGTCCTCACGTATCCGGCTAGCGAGAGCAGGGGCTCATGCCGCGACGTCACGCCAACACGCGTCAACTAAGCTTGAACCTAGTTGACAATCGAGCTAAGCTGCGATTCATGAAGCAGGAAGCAAGTGCGTTCACCTTCGTTGATCTCTTCGCCGGGATCGGCGGCTTCCATGCAGCCCTGAGCGCGCTCGGGGGCCAGTGTGTCTACGCGGTTGAGAAGGATGCTGCCGCAGCTGCGATCTACCAAAAGAACTGGGGCATAGGCGCTTTCGGCGACATCGTCGATGACACCGAAGGGCGAATGCGAGTACCCACGCACGACGTTCTGGCTGCCGGCTTTCCTTGCCAACCGTTCTCGAAGTCGGGCTTCCAGCGCGGTATGGACGAGGCGCGCGGGACGCTGTTCTGGAACATCTGCGAGATCCTTCGCGTGCGCAAGCCGACCGTCGTGCTGCTGGAGAACGTTCGCAACATCGCCGGGCCGCGCCATCGGCACGAGTGGGAGGTGATCATCCGCTCGCTGCGCGAGCTCGGCTACGGCGTGAGTTACGACCCGATCGTCTTCTCCCCACACTTGCTGCCACCTGAGCGGGGAGGGCGCCCACAGGTGCGTGACCGCGTCTTCATCGTCGGTACGTACGTGGGAGCCCGGGCAGCTCAGAGAGATGTCGAACCTGCCGTGACGCATGACCCGGTGGACGGCTGGGATCCACAGAACTGGTCGTTGGAGCAGCACCTCCCGCTGGAGTCCGAGAAAGAAGCCGCGAGGAACCTCGGCCTCAAACTCACCGCGGACGAGTCCCGTTGGGTCGACGCATGGAACGACTTCGTCCTCTCGCTGCGGCGCTCAGGTGTCAGCAAGATGCCGGGTTTCCCCATCTGGGTCGATGCCTTCGTTGAACCAGGCCTGGAGCACGTCGACCATCACACGCCGGCTTGGAAAGCCAACTTCCTCTACAAGAACGCGCAGTTCTACGCGGGCAACGCGGAGGTGATCGAGAAGTGGCTGGCCCGGTGGGACTACCTGCGGGACTTCCCACCGTCCCGCCGGAAGTTCGAGTGGCAGGCGCAAAGTACCGAGTCACTCGACGGCACGGTCATGCACCTTCGACCCTCTGGGATCCGTGCGAAGCGCCCGACCTATCTGCCGGCACTCGTGGCCATCACGCAGACGAGCATCCTCGGCGACCCGCGGCGTCGGCGTCGCATCACGCCCCGCGAAGCGGCGCGCCTCCAGGGATTGCCGGAATGGTTCAGTTTTGAGGGCCAGCCACGCGCGGCGACGTACAAGCAACTCGGTAACGGCGTGAACATTGGAGCCGCCTACCACGTGCTACGCGAGCACATCCTGGCCAACGAAGGGGCGGTCGGCCAACGTGCTCCCGATCTACTTAAATCCGTGGCCGCGTCGGCTGTCAGCCCAGACGCCGCCGTCGAACGCCACTTTGATGAAGAGCGGTCCATTATCAACCGTTCGCGTGGGACGGCGGCCAGCTCCTCCAACCTCGAGGACGCGGGCTAGCCTCGGGGTGTGGTCGAGAAATGGGTCAGCACCCAGGCCGGTCGGCATCTCAGCGGACGACGCAAGAAAGACACCGCACCCGAACTGCTGCTGCGGAAGGCGCTGCACGCAGCGGGACTTCGGTTCCGTCTCCATCGCCAGCTAGCGAAGGGCTGCACGCCAGACATCGTCCTACCAAGTAGGAGGATCGCCATCTTCGTCGACGGCTGTTTCTGGCACGGATGCCCTCGGCACGGTCGCAAGACCCCATGGACGGGACCCAATGCCGAACTATGGCGAGTCAAGTTGGAGCGCAACCACGAGCGCGATGCGCGGTCGACGTCCATTGCCAAGACTCATGGATGGCGAGTGATTCGGGTCTGGGAGTGTACCGTCGCGAAAGACGTAGCCAGAGTGAGTTTACAGATCCGAGATCTCGGAGGTCGGCTCGGTGCTGAGGCGGTATCCAGTGATCAGTCTAGGAAGGGCGACGAGTTTATCGCGGCCAAGGATGTGGATGTAGAAGTTCGCGGGCGATAATACTTCCGTGACCGCGAAAACAACAAAGTCAGAATCCGTCAAGCACCGCCACCATTCTTTTGGCGTAATATTAAAGGCGATTGTTGGTGCCCTGATGCCTTTGACCTCGACGTGCAGCGAACGCTCCTCCTTTGAGAACGTCAGATCGAAGCCCACTCCGTCCAGCTGGTTATCACGGACTAGCACCCAATCGTCTGCACTCAAGAAATTCTTAACTAGCTCAACAGCTCGCTGTTCGGTCAGCCGGTCGAGTTGCCGCTTTTTAGCGCCCGATTTCGATTTCTCCTGAGTTCCAATACCTTTCCAGCCTTCTTCTTCCTCTTCATAGGCCGTTTGGAACACGGGCGCAGGAGTTAACACCCCCAGAGGCAGCATGTCGGGGACCTGATCGGCAAGTCCCACGAAGGCTCCTCCCCCTGTTGGAGATGGAAAGGACTCGATAACCCTCTCTGCCAGGCCCATTGAGAGGTTCGGTTCGTCCCAGGGCGAAGCCTCTAACCCAGACAGGACGGATCCCCGGGCCAGTATCGCGTCGAAGGTCTCCGCGGTAATCTCGACGATTGAGTGGCGCTGATTCCACCCGGCGATCTGCACCTGATCCAGTGGAACATTCGGACTGAGCAACCGATAGCCTGTGAGACGAGCCTCCCAAGGGCCAGTCCAACCTGACCTTATGTAGTCAATCGTTGCGGCCGCTACAAATGAATGCGATTTGGCTGGAGAACTACCTGTTGCGTAGAAGAGCACCCTCGAGCCGGGCCCGCCGTCATTGAGCGCATGGTATCCGTTCGACGCAGTGCTGTAGGTGTATATTTGCTGCATTTGAGCGAGGTCGTTCATTCCCAGCGTGGGGCTGCTTGTATTCAAGATAAAACACCTAGGACGTTCTGTGATCGCCGATCGAATGCGTGAATAGGCTCGATTTGTAACCGTGCTTCCGCCGGTTGGCGTACTTTCACTGGTGTCCCACCAGGGGTCGTAGTCAAGGCCAAGTAACTGAAGCACCCTCTCGGTCTTTCGATACGCATCAAGGCCCTGCAGGTCAGGGCCTCCCCGTGCCGTACTGATGGCGCTGAGGAACGAGCTCGCCACCGAGGATCCTCTTGAGACCGGAGGCGCCGGGATACCGAGCGCGGCCGCGACGTCCGCGGCCAGGGCCTCTTTTGTCGGGTTCTTAACTGTCTCGCCCTGCACCGTCATAAGCCAGAGGGTAGCGGCGCGATTGCACTCTCGAGCGTGTTAGCCCCCAACTTTCTCAAATTCGATCGATTAAGTGGAGCCGACGGGACTCGAACCCGTAACCCCCTGCTTGCAAAGCAGGTGCGCTGCCAGTTGCGCCACGGCCCCGCGACTCGGCCGCCCTGAGCGAAAGGCGGGGCCGGTCGTCGTACAGAAATAAGAAACGAAGCTCAGACCGAGTCGGTCGCCTGAGCCCAGAGGTCCTGCTCGGCCTTGTCGGACTCCATCTTCCGCCAGATGGCGAACGCGCCGGCACCGGCGATGGCGAGCATCAGCAACTTCTTCACGGCAACCTCCGAGTGGACTGCGAGCCGCGGGACCGACACCCGAGGCAGGCTCCCAAGTTACCAGCGGGTCCAAATGCCCAGGTCAGGCGCTAGGTTGTCCGTCGGCCGGCCAGTCCGGCCGACCCCTCGCAGCGGAGGGAGCGCGCACGACATGTTCCTCGACAGCATCGACGAGCAGGACGCCACCGGCGACCTGGCCAGCTGGTACGAGCATCAGCGCAAGGCCTGGGGCTACCTGCCCAACTACGCCCCCATCTTCTCCAGCCGGCCGGACGTCGCGCACGCATGGACCGGGCTCAACTTGACCATCCGCGGCGGCATGGATCGGCGGCTGTTCGAGCTGGCCACCATCGCGGCCTCCCGAGCGCTCAGCTGCACGTACTGCCTGGCCGCGCACTCCCACTTCCTGAGCACGGTCGTCGGCGACCAAGACACCATGCGCGCCGTCGCCGCCGACCCCCATGGCGAGACCCTCGACCCGGGTGACCAGGCGGTCGTCGCGTTCGCGACCAAGGTCGCCACCAACGCCCCGGGCATCACCGAAGACGACGTCCAGACGCTGCTGGACCACGGGCTGACCAAGGACGACGTCGCCAACGTCATCTTCGCCGTCAGCGCCCGCGCCTTCTTCGCGACCGTCCTCGACGCCGCGGGCGCGCTCGCCGACCATCAGCTCGCCCAGAGTTTCGACGACGAGACCCGCGAGCAGCTCACGGTCGGCCGCCCCTTCGCCGACGCTCCCTAGACCGGGAACCTCACACTTCCCGCCGGTGCTTCGTCAGACCGGCAGGAGCGCAAGGATCCACCGCGGGAGGCATGCAGCAGTGACCACGGTCATCGGCGAACGACGCCGGCTGATCAACCTGGCGTACCGGTTCCTCGGCTCACTGGCCGAAGCCGAGGACGCCGTCCAGGAGGCGTACGCCCGCTGGTACGCCATGGACGAGGAACGCCAAGCACAGATCGAGACCCCCGCCGCCTGGCTGACCACGGTCACCAGCCGCATCTGCCTCGACCTGCTCAACTCGGCCCGGGCCCGACGCGAGCGGTACGTCGGCGAGTGGCTCCCCGAGCCCCTGCCCGAACCCACCGAGTGGATGGACGCCCACCCGGGCGCCACGGCCGCCGATCCGGCCGACCGCGTGACCCTCGACGAGTCGGTGAGCATGGCCTTCCTCGTCGTCCTCGACTCCATGACCCCGGCCGAGCGCGTCGCGTTCATCCTGCACGACGTCTTCCGCTACCCCTTCGCCGACGTCGCCGAGATCACCGGCCGGTCAGCGGCAGCCGCACGCCAGCTCGCCTCGTCCGCGCGCCGACGCATCGACGAAGCACAGTCGACTCCCGCACCGGCCGCCCGCCAGGCCGCCATCGTCCGCGAGTTCAAGCACGCCTGGGAGACCAAGGACATCAAGGCGATCGTCGACCTGCTCGACCCCGACGCGATCGTGGTCGCCGACGGCGGCGGCCTGGTGCCCGCCGCACTCGAGCCCATCGTCGGCCGCGAGGCCATCGCGCACTTCGCCGAGCTCGTCACCACGCATCGGCCGACCGGAACGATGCTGGAACGCACGGTCAACGGTCAGCCCGGTCTGGTGGTCAAGCAGGGCGATCTGGGCCTCACCGTCATGGCGTTCGAGCTCGCGGGCGACCGGATCAAGCGCATCTACATCGTCCGCAACCCCGAGAAGCTGCGCCCCTGGACCGGGAACGCACAAAGCTAGCCGCGGCCGCGCGGTCAGCGAGCGCCGTACGCCGCGAGGAAGGTTCGCACGCCCTCGTCGGCCCAGCGGTCCAGCTCCTTGGCGGGCGGCGCCACATCGAGACCGAGCAGCATCGCCCGGTTCATCGGGCCAGACATGATCAGCCAGTTGAAGTGCGTGGCCGCGACCTTGGAGTCCGGAACCACCAGCAACCCCCGGGCCGCCAGCGCCTCGAACGTCGACGCGAGGGCAGCCACCGCCCGCTCGACCCCCTGCTCGTAGAAGGTCCGGCCCAGTTCGGGGAAGCGTGCCGCCTCGCTGATCACGAGCCGGCGCAGCTGCAGGATGCGCGGTTGCATCACCAGGTCCAGCTGCCGCCGGGCGAGCTCGCGCAGGTCCGCCTCCAGCGACCCGCTGTCCCTCAGGCCGCGCACCCCCTCGCTGACCGGCGTACTCGCCTCGTCCACCCGGGCTCGCACGATCTCGGCGAACAGGCGCTCCTTGTCCGCGAAGTGTTTGTAGACCGTCTGCTTGGACACCCCGGCGGCGGCGGCGATCTCGTCCATGCTCGTCCCGCGGTAGCCGCTGCGCAGGAAGGCCTCGGTCGCCGCCTCGACGATCGCGCGCCGCTTGGACGCCGAACGCCCCTCGCGCTCGGGCGCGTGCTGGGGCTGGTCCATGCGAGAAACTGTACTGGACAGTCCAGTTCTAGCGCGCTAGCGTTGGGAACTGGACGGTCTAGTTTGCACCAACGAGGAGGCGACAAGCCATGCCGTACGACGCCAGCGCCATCACCCAGCCCCGGGTCCTGCTCGACGGCCTCGCCATGTGCGAGTCGGCCCGCTGGCACGACGGCCGGCTGTGGTTCGCCCACTGGGGAGTCGGCGAGATCATCGCCGTCGACCTCGAAGGCCACGCCGAGGTCGTCGCGGCCGGGCCCGAGCGCCTGGGCTGGTCCATCGACTGGCTGCCGGACGGCACCCTGCTCGTGACGGGCGAGGAGCTCGCTCGGCTCGAGCCGGACGGCACGCTGACCCAGCACGCCGACCTGTCCGGCGTCGACGCGCTCGGCTGGAACGAGCTGGTCGTCGACGGGCGGGGCAACATCTACGTCAACGGCATGACCTTCAACTTCATGGCCGGTGAGCCACCGAAGCCCGGCGTCATCGCCCTCGTCACACCGGACGGCCAGGTGCGTCAGGTCGCGGACGGCATCGAGTTCCCGAACGGCATGGTCGTGACGCCGGACAACCGGACACTGGTCATCGCCGAGTCATTCGCGGGCCGGCTGACCGCCTTCGACATCGAGGATGACGGCGGCCTGACGAACCGCAGGGTCTGGGGCGACGGCCTGGGACCGGACAGCGTCTGCCTCGACGCGGACGGCGCCATCTGGGTGGAGTCGCGTGATGTCCAGCTGTTCACCGGCCGCGACGACGCGCCCGGGGGCGAGGTGCTGCGCGTTCGCGAGGGCGGCGAGGTCCTGCAGCGCATCCAGCACGACCGCCCGATCTACTCGGTCGCGCTCGGCGGCCCGGACCGGCGCACGCTGTTCATGCTCGCGTCCGAATGGCGCGGCGTCGAAGACGTCGACGCGATGTTGGCCGCACGCAGCGGCCAGGTCCTCGTCTGGGACCCGCCCGTCCCGGCGCCGGGCGTCGGCTACCCGTGAGCCGGGACGGCGGTCGGCTCAGACGATCTCGACGGTGTCCGCGACCAGCTCGCGCAGCGCGAGCCCGAAGTAGCCGACCAGGATCAGCCGGCCGAACCAGATCGCCTGCGGCCGTTGCAACGCGGCCCGCCCGGACGGCGAGGACCTCACCAGGTACCCGAACACCCAAGCGAGGGCGAGCAACGGCACGAGGAACGGCACGAGGCCGAGCAGCGCGACTGGCGCATACCGCGCGACCCGCGGCAGCCGCCACCACCACGACGACTCGTCCAGGACTCGTTCGACGACCACGGTGAGCAGAGCGGCGTACAGCATCGGGATCGCGACGAACAGAGCGATCGCGAGCCAGGCCGGCGACAACAGCGTGAAGTCCACGCCGTCCGGATGGATGATCAGCGCGCCGACCGCCACACCGGCACCGACCGCGAACGTCGCGATCTGGAACCACCGCGGCCCGAAGCGCAGACCGCGGACGACGTAGTACACGCTCGCGCCGATCAGACCGGCCAAGAGCCCGACGAACAGCAGGTTCAGCGAGCTTCGCATCGTGAACTGCCCCATGACGAACCCGTCGTCACTCGTGACGCCGGTCGCCTCCGGGTTGAGCCGGGCGAGGAGCAACATCGCCAGCCGGCCACCCACGCCACCGACCAAGACTCCGAGCACCGCGCCGGCCAACGTGATCGGGGCCAGCCCCCGCGCGGCCGCCAGCGCCGAGGCCAGGAAGCCGGGCCGGGTCTCCTCGACCACATCGTCTGTCGTAGCCATCGCGCCTCCAGCCGGTTGCGAGCACGATAGCGGGCGCTCTCCTCGGGATCGGGCCGCGACGCTAGGCCGGGAGGAGGCGCAGAGTCGTGGGGGTGCGCCGCATCGCCGAAGATGACATGTGTGGGCCTAAGAGGACTTGAACCTCTGACCTCTTCCTTATCAGGGAAGCGCTCTAACCGTCTGAGCTATAGGCCCCGAGCAGAGGCGAGACTACCGGCCGAGCCGGACGCGACCCAAACCAGTTGGGTACGACGGGTCAGTCGTCGCTGAGGGTCAGCTGGACGCCGCCGACCAGGCTCGAGCACACGTTGTACAGGAACGCGCCCAGCGTGGAGAGCGCCGTCAGCAGGATCACGTCGATGACGCCGATGACGACCGACAGGGACATGACGCGCGGGAGCGCGATGTAGTCCATCAGGTTGAAGTCGTTGCTCGTCCCCTGGATGTCGGCGATGGTCCGGTTCAGGGAGGAGAACACGCCCATCCCGTCCAGGATCAGCCAGAGCACCGCAACCATGACCACGAACGCGATCCCGATGGCGACGCTGACCAGGAACGAGATCTTCATGACCGACCACGGGTCGACCCGCGCGACGGTCAGCCGCACTCGGCGAGCCGACGGCACCGGAGCCGCCGGGCGTGGCGGCGCGGACGTCTTCCGCGCGTTGGTCGCAGCGCTGGCGGCCCCAGCACCAGCACCGGCCGCGCCGACCGCTCCGGCCGCTCCGGCCGCTGGCGGGACGCCATACGCCGGGCTGGCCCCAGGGGGCGCCGCGCTCGGTGCGGGCGGGGCGGACGCAGCAGCGACAGCGGCACTCGGTACGCCGTTGGACGCCGGAGCTGAGGCAGCCGGCGCCGGCGAGGCGTGGTCCGCGGTCTCGGGGCCCTTCATCGCCCCGGAGACTTTGGACAGCGCCTTGGCCATCGGCGATGGCTGCTTGGCTGCAGTCACGTCTAGTCCTCTTCGTCCTGATCGTCTGACACGGTCGAGTTGTCGTCGTCGGACTCGTGCTCAACCGACGACGGTACGCCATCCACAGGTTCCGCCGCTCGATCTGACCGCTCCGCGGACCGGGCCTGCACAGCACCTTCACCAGCGGGTTCGTTGTCGGTGACCTGCTCGAGGTCCGCGTCATCGAAACCGTCGGCGTCCTCGGCATCCTCGAGACCCTCGATCTCGCCGAGCACCCGCTCGGGGTTGCGGGCCACGGCGATGATCGCGTCGTCGGCGTCCGGCGTCGCGAACCTGACGCCGGACGTGTCCCGCCCGGTCGGCCGGACCTCGTCGACCCGGGACCGCACGACCTTGCCGCGCTCCATGACCACGAGCACCTCGTCGCCCTCGGTCACGGTGAGGGCGCCCACGAGGTCACCACCCCGGTCGGACACCTTGGCCACCTTGATGCCGAGACCGCCGCGGCCTTGCGGCCGGTACTGCGCGATCGGGGTTCGCTTGGCCAGCCCGTTCTCGAACACCACGAACACGTCGGGCTCCACCCCCTCGGCGTCGGGGCGGACCACGTCCATGGCGAGCAGCTCGTCGCCGGCCCGGAACTTCATGCCGGTGACCCCGGACGTGGCCCGGCCCATCGGGCGCAGTGCTTCGTCGGTGGCCGTGAACCGCACGGACATGCCCTTGCGCGACACGAGCAGCAGGTCGTCGTCGGCCGACACCAGGCGCGCCGACACCACCTCGTCGCCGTCGCCCTCACCGGGCTCGGCGCCGTCCCACTCGCGCAGGTTGACCGCGATCAGCCCGCCGGTGCGGTTGGAGTCGTACTCGGTGAGCCGGGTCTTCTTGACCAGGCCGCGCCGGGTGGCCAGGACGAGGTAGGGCGACTGCTCGTAGCTCTTGATGTCCAGCACCTGGGCGATCTGCTCGCCGGGCTGGAACGCGAGCAGGTTCGCGACGTGCTGGCCCTTCGCGTCACGTGCGGCCTCAGGCAGCTCGTACGCCTTGGCCCGGTAGACCCGGCCGAGGTTGGTGAAGAACAGCAGCCAGTCGTGGGTGGTCGTCGTGAAGAAGTGGTCGACCACGTCCTCGCCGCGCAGCTGCGCACCGCGGACGCCCTTGCCGCCTCGCCGTTGCGAGCGGTACTGGTCGACGCGCGTGCGCTTGGCGTAGCCGCCGCGCGTGATCGTGACGACGACCTCCTCCTGCGGGATGAGGTCCTCCATCGACATGTCGCCGTCGAACGGGACGATGCGAGTACGGCGCTCGTCGCCGTACTTGTCGACGAGCGTCCTGAGCTCGTCCCCGACGATCGTGCGCTGACGCTCGGGCGAGGACAGGATCGCGTTGTAGTCCTCGATGAGCGCCATCAGCTCGTCGTACCGGTCGATGATCTTCTGTCGTTCCAACGCGGCGAGCCGGCGCAGCTGCATGTTGAGGATCGCGGTCGCCTGGATCTCGTCGATCTCGAGCAGGCCGATCAGGCCGTCGCGCGCGTCCTCGACGGTCGCGCTCGCCCGGATCAGCGCGATCACCTCGTCCAGCATGTCGAGCGCCTTGAGGTAGCCGCGCAGGATGTGCGCCTCTTCCTCGGCCTTGCGCAGGCGATAGCGGGTACGGCGCTGGATGACCTCGAGCTGGTGCTCGACCCAGTGCCGGACGAACCCGTCGAGGGGCAGCGTCCGGGGCACGCCGTCGACCAGCGCGAGCATGTTGGCGCCGAAGTTGTCCTGCAGCTGCGTGTGCTTGTACAGGTTGTTGAGGACGACCTTCGCCACTGCGTCGCGCTTCAGCACGATGACGAGCCGCTGGCCGGTGCGACCCGACGTCTCGTCGCGGACGTCGGCGATGCCGCCGACCTTGCCGGCCTTCACCAGCTCGGCGATCTTGAGCGCGAGGTTGTCGGGGTTCACCTGGTAGGGCAGCTCGGTGACGACCAGGCAGGTCCGGTTCTGGATCTCCTCGACCTCGACGATGGCGCGCATCGTGATCGAGCCGCGGCCCGTGCGGAACGCGTCCTCGATCCCGCGCCGGCCGAGGACGAGCGCGCCGGTCGGGAAGTCCGGCCCGCTGATCCGCGTCATCAACGCGTCGAGCAGCTCCTCGGCGTTGGCCTCCGGGTTCTGCAGGTACCACTGCACGCCGTCCGCCACCTCGCGCAGGTTGTGCGGCGGGATGTTCGTCGCCATGCCGACTGCGATGCCGGCCGATCCGTTGACGAGCAGGTTCGGGAAGCGGCTCGGCAGGATCAGGGGCTCGAGCGTCTTGCCGTCGTAGTTGGGCTGGAAGTCGACGGTCTCCTCGTCGATGTCCCGCACCATCTCCATCGCCAGCGGCGCCATCCGGCACTCGGTGTTGTGGCTGACGAACCCGTCAGTGATGAACGCGTGGTCCTCGCTGTCGACCCGCAGGCTGTAGACCGGACGCACGCCCGCGTCCTCGACCCCTTTGACAGTCGCGTAGTAGAACCGCCCGTCGACGAGCGGGTACACGACGTCGGCGGCTTCCGTAGTGAGGTGCTCGAGGATGTCCTCGCCCCACTCTCGTTCCCACCGTTCGATCCGGTCGATGTTGTGGCGTTGTAGCCATGCTCGGTCGCCGGCGTCGACGCCGCCGTGAGCGCGAAGGTAGTCCGCGACGTACGGGATTCGGTCAGCGCTGAGCGATGTGGACCGCTGAGGAATGCCACTCAGAATGCGGTCGAGCTTGGCGTGCTTGAGGCCGTAAAAGCCCACGGCCGATGCGAACAGGCGTACGTCCCGCCGGTTGCTGAGGACAACCTTGATCTCCCCGTTGGGATAGCGGCAGAGCTTCGAGACGATCCCGAACTCCAAGAGCAGGGTCTGCACGTCCCGGGCCAGCTGGTTACTCCGAGTGGAGTAACAGACCTGCACAGAGCTTCGCGGGAGCGCAGAGACGGAGCCGTCCCCGGTGAACAGCCACTGAAGGAAGGCCGACTTGACGGTGGCATTGGCGGACCACACGAACACCGGCACTCGCTTGTCGCCACTTCGGCATCCCTGAAGCTCCTTGAGAGGAGAGTTCAGCAGCGAGCTCAAATCCTGGATGTCGAGCTCATGAAGCAATGAGCCACTGGCGATCGTTCTCGAGGCGAGATATCTGCGGCCGCCAACCAAGCGGTCGTAGACATCCAGCACGCTCGCAAACCACGCTGGGTCGACGTTGGTAAATCCTGCTCGACGCTGACTAACCCAGCCCTCACTGACAAAAGCACCCAGAAGCCGGCCCATGTCGACGTCCGGCTCTGACGCGTCATAGTCGTGCAGCTCGCGCCGCGATAGAACGACGTGATCACCGGCGGACATCTCGTCGAGACGCTTCCACAGCAGGAGCGGGACACCGCCGATGTGGCCGAGGGTGAGGACCGGGTGGTTGGTCGACCCGGTCAGCTCGTAGCCCTTGTCGGTCAGCAATCTCAACGTCTGCTGGTCACCTGAGTGGAATAGCTTCGTCGCGCGGTTGACCTCGCCACTTCGGCCGACCACTTTGAGGTCGACGTCGGTGTCGGTGTTCGGTATGGCATGGGGGACGATGGCGTCGATTCGCGGCGTCGTCCCATCGGCCAGACGTACGCGTGTCTCGCCGGCAACGCAGTAGCGCATCGCGGCAGCGCGGTCGTTGCCGGGCGAGCCGAAGTTGCCCTGGCCGTCGACGAGCGGATAACGCAGTGCCCACGGCTGAGCCAACCGCACCAGGGTGTCGTAGATCGCGCTGTCACCGTGCGGGTGGTACTGGCCCATGACGTCACCGACGACCCGGCTGCACTTGTTGTAGCCGCGGTCGGGCCGGTAGCCCCCGTCGTACATCGCGTACAGCACCCGGCGGTGCACCGGCTTGAGACCGTCGCGAACCTCCGGCAGCGCGCGGCCGACGATGACCGACATCGCGTAGTCCAGGTACGACCGCTGCATCTCCAGCTGCAGGTCGACCGGCTCGATCGTTCCGCCAGTGGGGGCCATCGGTGGTTGTTCGGTCACGTCAGTCCTTTGGTGTCAGTGCTTTTCGTACGGCGTCGGCGTCGGTCCGGGCCACGCGGGCTCGGCTAGATGTCGAGGAACCGCACGTCCTTGGCGTTGCGCTGGATGAACCCGCGGCGGGACTCGACGTCCTCGCCCATGAGGATCGCGAAGATCTCGTCGGCCGCGGCCGCGTCCTCGAGGGTGACCTGCAGGAGCACCCGCCGCTCCGGGTCCATCGTGGTGTCCCACAGCTCGTGCGCGTTCATCTCCCCGAGGCCCTTGTACCGCTGGACGCCGTTGTCCTTGGGCAGCTTGCGGCCGGCCGCCTGACCGGACGCGATCAACGCGTCGCGCTCGCGGTCGGAGTAGACGTAGTCGTGGTCGCCCTGGCTCCACTTCAACCGGTAGAGCGGGGGCTGCGCGAGGTAGACGTACCCGCCCTCGACCAGCGGCCGCATGAACCGGAACAGAAGGGTCAGCAACAGGGTCCGGATGTGCTGGCCGTCGACGTCGGCGTCGGCCATCAGCACGATCTTGTGGTACCGGAGCTTGGCGATGTCGAACTCCTCGCCGATGCCGGTGCCGAACGCCGAGATCAGGGCCTGCACCTCGTTGTTCGCCAGGATCCGGTCGATGCGGGCCTTCTCGACGTTCAGGATCTTGCCCCGGATCGGCAGGATCGCCTGGGTCAGCGGGTCGCGGCCACCCTTGGCCGAGCCGCCGGCCGAGTCGCCCTCGACGATGAAGATCTCGCAGCGGCTCGGGTCGTTGAGCTGGCAGTCGGACAGCTTGCCCGGCAGCGAGCTCGACTCGAGCAGGCCCTTGCGCCGCGTCGCCTCCCGGGCCTTGCGCGCCGCCACCCGGGCGGCGGCGGCGTTGATCGACTTGCGGATCACCTCGCGCGCCTCGTTGGGGTGCGCCCCGAACCAGTGACCGAGCTCGTCGCTGACGACCCGTTGCACGTAGCCCTTGACCTCGCTGTTGCCGAGCTTGGTCTTGGTCTGCCCCTCGAACTGCGGCTCGCGCAGCTTGACCGACAGGACCGCGGTCAGGCCCTCGCGGATGTCGTCACCGGTGAGGTTCTCTTCCTTCTCCTTGATCAGGCCGCGGCCCCGCGCGTAGTCGTTGACCAGCTTGGTCAGCGCCGCGCGGAAGCCCTCCTCGTGGGTCCCGCCCTCGTGGGTGTTGATGGTGTTGGCGTAGGTGTGCACCGACTCCGAGTACGCCGTCGTCCACTGCATCGCCATCTCGACCGAGATGTGCCGGACCGTGTCCTCGGCCTCGAACTCGATCACCTCCGGGTGGACGGCGTCGTTCTTCTTGGACGCGTTGAGGTGCTTGACGTAGTCGACCAGCCCGCCGTCGTACCGGAACGACACCCGCGGCGCCTGGCCGTCCTCCTCGGCGTGCTGAGGCCGCTCGTCCACGAGCTCGATGGACAGCCCCTTGTTCAGGAACGCGTACTGCTGGAAGCGCGTCCGCAGCGTCTCGAAGTCGTAGTCGACGGTGTCGAACACGGCCGGGCTGGCCCAGAAGGTGATCGTCGTACCGTGCTCCTCGGTCGCCTCGTCCTTGGACAGAGGCGCATCCGGTACGCCGAGGGTGTAGCTCTGCCGGTACACGTGGCCGTCGCGACGGACCTCGGCCTCGAGCCGGGAGGACAGCGCGTTGACGACGGAGACGCCGACGCCATGCAGGCCGCCGGAGACCTGGTACCCGCCTCCGCCGAACTTGCCGCCCGCGTGCAGCACGGTGAGCACGACCTCGAGGGCCGGCTTGCCCTCCGAGGCGACCAGGTCGACCGGGATGCCGCGGCCGTCGTCGACGACCCGGATCCCACCGTCGGCCAGCATGGTGACCTCGATGGTCGTGGCGAAGCCGGCCAGCGCCTCGTCGACCGAGTTGTCGACGACCTCGTTGACCAGGTGGTGCAGCCCCCGCTCACCGGTCGACCCGATGTACATGCCGGGACGCTTACGGACCGCGTCGAGACCCTCCAGCACCTGGATCTGGCTCGCGTCGTACGAGTCGCCGTTCAGCACCAAGGCGTCGGACCCGGCGGCCGCGACAGGCTGAGGGGTCTCGTCGGCCTCGTCGAACGGCTCGCTGTTGGGCGCAGACGACACGACACTCCTTCGGTCGGATATCCGGCCCACGGAGGCCGCGAAAACTCCCGGGCAGTCTATCAAGCGCTGAGGGCCCCAGACGGTTGTCCACCGCCTGGGCGAGGGGTGGGTCGAGGAAAAACTGCCGCTTCGCGGCCCGTCAGCCCGTTCCAGCCGCGCGAACACGGCGGGGCGTGAGTCCCCCTACCCGCCCGGGGGGTCGAAAAGCCCTCAGCCGTAGGTGTCGCGAGGTCCCGGACCCGGCACCCGCCGCATCCCCTTGCGCCAGCTCGGCCCCACCGGGCCGGCCACCTCGACCCGCTCGACCGTGCCCTCGCCGATGTCCTCGGCGAGCCGGCGAAGCAGGGTCGGCACGAGGTACTGCACCTGCACCGCCCAGGCACTGGAGTCGGCCCGCAGCCTCAGCACACCGTCGTCGAAGCTCTCCGGTGTCACGTGCGCCGCCATCTCCGGGCCGACCACCTGGTCCCAGCGCCCCATCACACCGCCGACCGCGACCTCGGAACCCCAACCGCGTTCCCCGACGATCCGGTCCAGGGTCTGGCCGAACAGCTGGGGGTCGCGGGCGTCGATGCCGGCCGCGCTGTACCGGCCCTCGCCGGCGATCCGGGCTCGCCGCCGGGCCAGCTTGGCCGCGTTCACAGCGGACACCCCCGGGCGCAGCCCACGCGCTCGCGCCGCCGCCCGGGCCCGCGCCAGCGCCGAGCGCGCGGCGCTCTCGGCCTCGCCGGCCGGCTCGCCGGCCCGGTCCCGCGGCTCAGGAGCTCGCTCAGGAGGCACGGCGGACCTCACCGGCCAGCACGTCGACCCGGTCGCCGCTCAGCTCGGCCGGTACGTCGGCCGGCACGGCTGCGGTGACCAGCACCTGCTCCGCGTCGGCGACCAGGGCGGCCAGCCGCTCGCGCCGGCCCGTGTCCAGCTCGGCGAACACGTCGTCCAGGACGAGCACGGGGTCCTCCCCCAGGTCGGACCGCAACAGCTCGTACGACGCGAGCCGCAGCGCGAGCGCGAAGGACCACGACTCGCCATGGCTGGCGTACCCCTTGGCCGGCATCGGCCCGAGCGTGAGGACCAGGTCGTCGCGGTGCGGCCCGACCAGCGAGATGCCGCGCTCCAGCTCGCTCTTGCGCAGCGTCGCCATGGTGGCCAGGAGCCGCTCGGCCAGGGCCTGCCGGTCCGGCTCCAGTGCGCTACCCAGCTCTTCATGGTCGGTCAGGCTGGAGCGGTAGGAGATGGCGGCCGGACCGGTGTTGTCGCTGACCTGGGTGTAGGCCGACTCGACGTACGGCGCGAGATCCGCGACCAGGGCGAGCCGGGCCGCGAGCAGCTCGGCCCCCGCCGTCGCGAGATGGGAGTCCCACACATCTAGCGTCCGCACATCGCCCTGGCCCCGCTTGATCGTCGCGCCCGCCGACTTGAGCAGGGCGTTGCGCTGCTTGAGCACCCGGTCGTAGTCCGAGCGCACACCGGCCATCCGCGGCTGGCGCGCGACCAGCAGCTCGTCCAGGAAGCGACGCCGCTCGGACGGGTCACCCTTGACCAGGGCCAGGTCCTCGGGTGCGAACAGCACCGTCGACAGCGTGCCGAGCACCTCGCGCGGCCTTGGCACCGGCGACCGGTTCAGCCGGGCCCGGTTGGCCTTGCCAGGCGTGAGCTCGAGCTCGACGAGGGTCTGCCGCCCGTGCCGGACGACGCCGCACCGCACGACCGCCCGGGGTGAGCCGAACCGGACCAGCGGCGCGTCGGTCGAGACCCGGTGGGAGCCGAGCGTCGCGACGTACCCGATCGCCTCGACCAGGTTGGTCTTGCCCTGCCCGTTCGGCCCGACGAACGCAGTGATCCCGGGCAACAGTGGCAGGTCGACCTCGGGGTAGCTGCGGAAGTCGGTCAGCGAGAGATGCGCGACGTACAGCGGCTCACTCCTGGGTCGAGCCGGCGCCGGACGTCGGTCCCGCGGTGTCGGCCTCGGCGGCCTTGGTCGCGTGCCCGCCGAACTGGGCCCGCAGCGCCGAGACGGCCTTCATGGCCGGGCTGTCGTCCTGTCGGGAGGTGAACCGGGCGAACAGCGAGGCCGCGATGACCGGCATCGGCACCGAGTTGTTGATGCCCTCCTCGACGGTCCACCGGCCCTCGCCGGAGTCGTCGACGTACCCACTGATCTTGACCAGGCCCGGGTCCTCCTGCAGCCCCTTGACCAGGAGGTCGAGCAGCCAGGACCGGACGACGGTCCCGCGGGTCCAGGCCTTGAAGCAGCCGTGCACGTCCTCGACGATGTCCTTCGCCGCCAGCAGCTCGTACCCCTCGGCGTACGCCTGCATCAGCCCGTACTCGATGCCGTTGTGCACCATCTTGGCGTAGTGCCCGGATCCGGTCTGGCCGGCGTGGACGAAACCCTCCTCGCGCGGCCCCTCCGGCCGGAGGGCGTCGAAGATCGGCATGGCCAGGTCCACGTGAGCGGCGTCGCCGCCGACCATGAGGCCGTAGCCGTTGTCCAGGCCCCACACACCGCCAGAGACGCCGCAGTCCAGGTAGCCGGTGCCGTTCTGGGCCAGCAGGTCGGCGTTGACCTGGTCGTTGGTGAACTTGGAGTTGCCGCCGTCGATGACCAGGTCGCCCTCACCGAGCAGCTTCGCGAGCTGGGCCACCGTCACCAGGGTCGGGTCGCCAGCCGGCACCATCACCCAGACGACCTTGGGCGAGGGCAGCGCCGCAACCATGTCCTCGAGGCTGCCGACGTCCGAGATGTCCGGGTGGTGGTCGTAGCCGGTGACCTCATGCCCGGCCCGGCGCAACCGGGTCCGCATGTTCCCGCCCATCTTGCCCAGTCCGATGAGTCCGATGTGCATGGCGATCTCTCCCTGTGGTTCTTCCCTGTCGTCTCGGGTCGTCTCGGGTCGTCTCGGGTCGTCTCCGTCGTCTCAGCCCCGCGTCGGCTTCCGAGCAGGGCTCAGCCGGCCAGGCGGACCGGCATCAGCACGTAGCGGTAGCTGTCGTCGGCGCTGCCGTCGAGCTCGCTCTGCCCCCGCAACACCGCCGGCTTGCTCGGCTGGGTGAACGACAGGCGCGCGAACGGCGTACCGATCACGCTCAGCCCGTCGAGCAGGAAGTGCGGGTTGAACGCGATCTCGATCTCCTCGCCCTGCAGGTGCGCCTCGATCGCCTCGCTGGCCTGGGCATCGTCCCCCTGGCCCGCCTCGATGACAACCTGCTCGTCGCTGAACCGCAGCCGGACCGGGGTGTTGCGCTCGGCGACCAGGGCGACGCGCTTGACCGCCTCGGTCAGCACGGCCGTGTCGACGACCGCATCGGTGTCCGAGGTCGAGGGGAAGATCGAGGACACCTTCGGGTACTCACCGTCCAGCAGCCGGGACGTCGTACGGCGCTGGCCGGACTCCAGACCGACCAGACCGTCGCCGGCACCCGAGCGCCCCAGGGCCAGCTCCACGCTGGCCGTCGCGCCGAGCGCCCGGGCCGTCTCGGACAGCGTCCGGGCGGGGATCAGGGCCACGCCGGCGGCGTCGGTGGCCTCGGGCGACCAGGTCAGCTCGCGCTGCGCCAGCCGGTAGCGGTCCGTGGCGAGGAGGGTGATCTTGTCGCCCTCGATCTCGAGCCGTACGCCGGTCAGGATCGGGAGCGTGTCGTCGCGGCCGGCCGCCACGGTCACCTGGGCCACCGCCTGGCTGAAGACGTCACCGCCGATGTGACCGGAGGCTTCCGGCATCGAGGGCAGGGTGGGGTACTCCTCCACGGGCATGGTCAGCAGGGCGAAGCGGGTGGCTCCGCAGGTCAGGTTGACCTTCGTACCCTCGGTGACCACGTCGACCGGCTTCCCGGGCAGGTTCCGGGCGATGTCGGCCAGCAGGCGCCCGGACACCAGGACCCGGCCCGGCTCGCTCACGTCGGCCGGGACGCTGACCCGCGCCGAGACCTCGTAGTCGAACGCCGACAGGGTCAGGGTGCCGTCGGAGTCGGCTTCGACGAGGACGCCGGCCAGCACCGGCACCGGCGGACGGTTCGGCAGGCCTCGGGCGGCCCAGGTCACAGCGTCGGCGAGCGCGTCTCGCTCAACCTGGAACTTCACGTGCCACCGTCCTTCCGGGACCTTCCAAGATCTTCTGAAACCTTCCGAGATCTTTCGCGAGCTTCCGCATACGCAGAGCGGGGAACGACAGTATCCGCAGCCACCCTCATTGCGATACGCCGCCTCGCATTGTGGGCCTGGCGTTGTCGGCCGACTCCATCATCAGAGGAAGAGTCATCGTCTTCTTCGGTCGTGTGGAACCTGTGGATCCTGATCGTCTGCGCAGGTCAGCGCCTGTTTCGCCTGTGGGCGACCTGGGGGTAACCACCCCCGCGGAACCACAGCCGGCAGCCGGCCCGAACCGGTGTCCACCCGTCGTACCCCGGTCGTTCACCGTCGTCCCCAGCCAGGCCCGGTCCGTCCACCGGCTATCCACAAGGGCGGTGGAAATCACCGGATGGACCCGGACGCAGGCGAGTTGGCCCGCTCCACAGAGTTGTCCACAGCTGTGAGCGGTACGTAACCCGCTGGAAACCCTGCAGGCCACGGTCGTTCAGGTCGGCCGGCCCGGGCCTCAGCGCCGAGGCCCACGGTCAACGGGACTGCTGCTTGATCCGGTTCGTCAGCTCGGTGACCTGGTTGTAGATGCTCCGGCGCTCGCTCATCATCTGCCGGATCTTGCGGTCGGCGTGCATGACCGTCGTGTGGTCGCGGCCGCCGAACTGCTGGCCGATCTTGGGCAGCGAGAGCTCGGTGAGCTCGCGGCACAGGTACATCGCGATCTGCCGGGCGTTGACGAGCACCCGCGAGCGCGAGGCGCTGCACAGGTCGTCGATGGTGAGACCGAAGTAGCCGGCCGTCTGCCCCATGATCTGGGCCGCGGTGATCTCGGGGGCATGGTCGTCGACGATGAGGTCCTTGAGCACGATCTCGGCGGTGCTCATGTCGACCGGCTGCCGGTTGAGGCTGGCGAACGCCGTCACGCGGATCAGGGCGCCCTCGAGCTCGCGGATGTTGGTCGAGATCTTGCTGGCGATGAACTCCAGCACGTCGTCGGTCGCCGTGATCCTCTCGTGCGCGGACTTCTTGCGCAGGATCGCGATCCGGGTCTCCAGGTCGGGCGGCTGCACGTCCGTGATGAGGCCCCACTCGAACCGGCTGCGCATGCGCTCCTCGAAGCCCTGCAGCTGCTTGGGCGGCAGGTCCGAGGTGATGACGATCTGCTTGTTGGCGTTGTGCAGGGTGTTGAAGGTGTGGAAGAACTCCTCCTGTGTCCGTTCTGCGCGTTGCAGGAACTGGACGTCGTCGATCAGCAGCACGTCGATCTCGCGGTAGCGAGTCTGGAACGCCTGCGCCTTGTCGTCGCGGATGCTGTTGATGAAGTCGTTGGTGAACTCCTCGGAGTTCACGTAGCGGACCCGTACGCCGGGGTAGAGGTTGCGGGCGTAGTGGCCGATCGCGTGCAACAGGTGGGTCTTGCCCAGTCCGGACTCGCCGTAGACGAACAGCGGGTTGTACGCCTTGGCCGGCGCCTCGGCCACGGCCACGGCGGCCGCGTGCGCGAACCGGTTGCTCGAGCCGATGACGAACGACTCGAAGGTGTACTTCGGGTTCAGCCGGGACTCGCGCGAGGCGAGCGCGGTGGCCGGCCCTGCGGACGGGCCCGGCCGGAAGGTGTCGCTGTCGTCCGCGACCGGCGACCGCAGTGACGCGCTGGACTCGTCGAGGGCCTCCGGGGTCACCGAGATCATCGAGCTCGGTGAGGTGATCGAGGTCGTTGACGTCGCGGTCAGGTCGACCACGTCCCGCGTTGGGTCCGCGGCCTGGAACACGTCGGCCGGGCCGGCCGACGTGTCGAAGCTCGGGCCCGGGATGCTGATCCCGGCTGCCAGGTTGGCGTCGACGGTGATGGCGAGGTGGAGGTTGCGGCCGAGCTCGTCACTGAGCGCATCGGTGAGCTGGGCGGCCAGCCGCTCCTCGAGCACACCCTTGGTGAAGTCATTGGGTACGGCGAGCAGCACGGTGTTGTCGATCAGCCCCACGAGTCGGGCGAGCCGCAGGAACGCGTTCTGCTGGGCCCCCATCGTGTCCGAAACGGTGTTCAGCGCGCTGGTCCAGACGGCCGAGAGATCGACCTCGCCCTGCGCCATCGACGTGCTCACCAATAACCATCCTCACCCCGGCGGATGTTGTCCGAGCCGACATCCACCACGCGTCCACACGTTCATCCACAGGTTGTGGATTGCTGGCGCGACGGCAGCCCGTGACGCTAACAAGCGCGGCCGAGGCCGACAACCCACTCCCGAGAACCTGTACCAAGCCCGACTCGTGCACTGACCATCCGAACCCACCTGTGCAGTGCCGTCGGCTTGCGGCTCATACCCGGCGTGGCGACTCCCCCTGAGCCCGCACCTTGGACATCCTGGCAGGTTCGAAGGCCCCCGTGTCAGCCAGTCCGACGGTTTGACCGGCCCGATCCGCGCGCCGTACCGTTGTGGCTCCGCCACCACCGGCGGGCGGTGTTGCGTGCCCAGAACCGGGTCAGCTCAGCGGCTGGCAGCATCTGTGCGATCGACGTCAGAGCAATCTTCGCGTTCAGGAGTACCTCGTGAGCAAGCGCACGTTCCAGCCGAACACCCGGCGCCGGGCCAAGACCCATGGCTTCCGGCTGCGCATGCGCACCCGTGCCGGCCGAGCCATCCTGTCCGCCCGTCGCCGCAAGGGCCGTTCCAGCCTGTCCGCCTGAGGCGGGGCTGTGCTCAGCGCCCGGCATCGTCTGCGCCGTTCCGCCGACTTCTCGGCGGTCATCCGGCAGGGCGCCCGCGCCGGACGAAGCGCCGTGGTGGTGCACCTGCTCCCCGGTGACCGCTCCGATGACGTCGACGGCCCGGCGCTGGTCGGTTTCGTCGTCCCGCGCACCGTGGGCACGGCGGTGGTGCGCAACCAGGTCACCCGCCGGCTGCGGGCGCTCTGCGCCGACCGGATCGAACGGTCCGCGCTGTTTCCTCCGGCTTCGCGAGTGGTGATCCGGGCGTTGCCGACTGCTGTGGTCACGCCGTACTCCGAGCTCGGTGCCCAGCTGGACTCCGCGCTGGCCGGCGCGCTTCGCAAGGCCGCGGTCGTGGTGCCCGGATGAGCCCGCCCGCCCGCCTGCTGTCGCTGCTCGTGCGCGGGTACCAACTCGTCCTGTCCCCGTTGCTGGGACCCCGCTGCCGGTTCTACCCATCGTGCTCGACGTACGCAATGCAGGCTCTGAGCACCCACGGTGCCGTCAAAGGCACCTGGCTCGCTGCGCGCCGGGTGCTGCGCTGCCATCCGTGGAACCCAGGCGGTGTCGACCACGTTCCGACTGCGGACCACTTCTCGTGGCGCTACCGCCCGACCGACTGGGGCTCCACCACGATCCGTACGGCTGTTGTCACCTCACACTCTGCCGATACTTCGGCTACCTCGCGTTAGGCACATATGGGAAGCATCGGTAGTTTCTTCTCCGCGATCCTCGCTCCGCTGGAGTGGGTCGTGGCCACGATCATGGTGGGGTTCCACTCGGTGCTCACCGCGATGGGGCTGCCGGCCGCCTCGGGCTGGACCTGGGCGCTGTCGATCATCGGCCTGGTCATCGTCATCCGGATCATCCTGATCCCGTTGTTCGTCAAGCAGATCAAGGCCTCTCGCGGGATGCAGCTCATCCAGCCCGAGGTCCAGAAGATCCAGAAGAAGTACAAGGGCAAGACCGATCCGGCGTCGCGGCAGGCCATGACGCAGGAGACGATGGCGCTGTACAAGGAGTCGGGCACCAACCCGTTCGCCTCGTGCCTGCCGATCCTGCTCCAGTCGCCCGTGTTCTTCGCTCTGTACCGCGTGCTGCAGAACATCGCGAAAGACCACCCGCACGCGATCGGTCCGTTCTCCCTGCGGCTGATCCACCAGGCCGACCAGGCCACGCTGTTCGGCGCCCGGCTCTCCGACAAGTTCATCGGCGCCGACACCACCAGCACCCAGATCCTCACGGCCGCCCTCATCGTGCTGATGTCGCTGACGACGTTCACCACCCAGCGCCAGCTGATGCAGAAGAACATGCCCGCGGCGGCGCTGGACAACCCGTTCGCCAAGCAGCAGAAGATGCTGATGTACCTGCTGCCGTTCTTCTTCTTCATCACCGGGCCGAACTTCCCGATCGGCGTCCTGCTGTACTGGCTCACCACGAACGTCTGGTCCATGGGCCAGCAGTTCTACGTCATCCGGCGGATGCCCGCGCCCGGCTCGCAGGCGGAGAAGGACCTGCAGGCGCGCCGCGAGCGCAAGGGTCTGGACAGCGAAGGCAAGCCCCTGGCTGGCAAGGGTCAGGGCGACGACGCCGGTACGACGCCGGCCGAGGGCGACACCGAGGCGTCCCCGATCGCCGGCCAGCGCCAGCAACCCAAGCGGAACCAGCCGCGGTCCAAACGAGGGCCGAAGCAGACCGGCGCCCCCGGGTCGCCCGCCGGGTCGCCCGGAGGGTCGCCCGGCGGGGCGAACCGCGGGCCGACCGGACGAGGCAGCTCGCCGGGCAGCTCGCCGGGAAACGCGCCGGGCAAGGGCCGACCACCTGCCCCCGATGACGAATCCGGTTCCGGCACAGCGGGTTCAGCGCGTACCCGCTGATCCGCTGCCCTCTCCCAAGCCCGTACGACGACACCGCGCCGCGCGCGCGATCCGCAAGGAGCACCCGTGAGCACCGACGAGCATCTGCCCACTGACGAGCATCTGCCCACCGACGAGCTGACCGAGCCGGCTGACGAGCCGACCGAGCGGGCTCACGAGCCCGCTGCTCAGCCGGAGTCCGGCGCACCGGAGCCGCCGGAGGACGGGACCGAGGTCGCCGACGAGATCGTCCAGGTGGCTGCCGACGAGGCCCTCCAGGTGGCTGCCGGCACCGAGTCGGCGGATGCCGAGGATGCCGAGGATGCCGACGACACGCCTCGGGTCGGCGCTGCCGCCCGCCTCGAGCGTGAAGGCGAGATCGCGGCCGACTTCCTGGAGCGCCTGCTCGATATCGCCGATCTGGACGGCGACCTTGACGTCGACGTCGAGGGTGAGCGTGCCTCGGTCGCCATCGTCGACTCCTCCGAAGGCCGCGTTCCGCGCCGGCTCGTGGGACAGAACGGCGAAGTGCTCGAGGCGCTGCAAGAGCTGAGCCGGCTGGCGGTCCAGGCCCGGACGGGCGACCGCAGCCGGTTGATGCTGGACGTCGCCGGTCATCGGGCCCGCCGCCGCGAGCAACTGGTCGAGCGGGCCAGGGAGGCGATCGGCCAGGTCAACGAGAGCGGCGAGCCGCTGCGGTTGGAGGCGATGAACCCGTTCGAGCGCAAGATCGTGCACGACGCCGTAGCAGCCGCCGGTCTGTCCTCGAGTTCGGAGGGCGTCGAGCCGGACCGCCGGATCGTGGTGCGGCCGGCGACCTGAACCCGCACGTGTTCACGTGAAACACGCCCCTGAAGCGACCGTGTTCGGCAAGCGCGATCGCTTGCCGCGACGTTTCACGTGAAACGTCAGCGCCGGTGACGCCGGCCCCTGCGCCGTCCGGTGAGGCCGCTCGGATCTTCGGTGACCGCCTCGACGTCGCCACCCAGTACGCCGACCTCCTCGCGGGCGAAGCCACACTGCGTGGGCTGATCGGCCCGGCCGAGACGCCGCGGCTCTGGTCGCGGCATCTGCTCAACTGTGCGGTCCTCGGCGAGCTGGTCGACCACGGTGTCCAGGTCGTCGACATCGGCGCGGGCGCTGGCCTGCCCGGGATCCCGCTGGCCATCGCCCGGCCGGATCTCTCCGTCGTACTGGTCGAGCCGCTGCTCCGCCGCGCCACCTGGCTGGAAGACGTCGTCAGCCGCCTCGACCTGACATCGGTTCAGGTGATCCGGGCCCGGGCCGAGGACCTGCACGGAACGCTACGGAGCCCCGTCGCGACCGCCCGCGCCGTCGCCCCGATCGACCGGTTGGCGCGATGGTGCCTGCCCCTGCTGGAGCCCCGCGGCCAGCTGCTCGCGATCAAGGGGCGCACGGCGCAGAGCGAGCTGGACGAGGCCGGTCCAGCCCTGCATCGGCTGGGCGCCGTGTCCGCAGAGGTCCTGGAGATCGGGGTGGGGACGCTCGCCGACCCGACGTCCGTCATACGCGTTAGGGTCGGGTCGAGCGATGGGGCGGATCGGCACCAGGGCGCGTCGGGGGCAGCGCGCACGGGATCTCGGCGCACCTCGCGGGCGCGGCCGAACCGGTCGGCGCGGCGACGGACTGAGGGCGGTGGCACGTGACCGGTACGGCGACCGCACCGGGCTTGGGATGGCCACTGGCTACGCCGGTGCTCGAGCCCGGGGGCTCGCTCGGCTGGCCGACCGAAAGCGAGGAGACCGGGATCGAAACTCTCGCCGGGGCCGATGCGGCTACCACCGCCCAGGCCGACCAAACCGCCGCAGCGGATCGTGATGTTTCACGTGGAACGTCGCGTCGGCCGACCACGCTCGCCGCTCATGTTTCACGTGGAACCAGTGAGGTGACCGTAGTGGACGCGGACTACCTGCCGCGCGGTGACAACGACACCCCGCTGGCCCGGCAGGTCTCCGAGGAGGCGCGCCGCCGGATCGCTCTCCGAGACCGTGTGATGCCCCGTCCGGCGCAGACCAGGGTGCTCGCCGTGGCGAACCAGAAGGGCGGAGTGGGCAAGACGACGACCACCGTGAACCTTGCGGCCGGTCTCGCCCAGGGCGGGCTGAACGTCCTGGTCATCGACCTCGACCCGCAGGGGAACGCATCCACGGCGCTCGGCATCGACCACCATGCCGAGGTGCCGGACATCTACGAGGTCGTGGTCGGCGGCCGGCCGATGAACGAGGTCGTCCAGACCGCCTCCGACTTCAAGACCCTGGAATGTGCCCCGGCGACGCTCGATCTGGCCGGGGCGGAGATCGAGCTCGTATCGCTGGTCGCCCGCGAGAACCGCCTGTTCCGCGCGCTCAAGGAGTACCTGACATTGCGCGAGGAGACCGGACGGCCGCGGCTGGACTACGTCTTCATCGACTGCCCGCCGAGCCTCGGCCTGCTGACCATCAACGCCTTCGTGGCGGCCAGCGAGGTGCTGATCCCGATCCAGTGCGAGTACTACGCGCTCGAGGGGCTGTCGCAGCTGCTCAAGAACATCCAGATGATCCAGGCCCACCTGAACCCGGGCCTGCACGTGTCGTCCATCCTGATGACCATGTACGACGGCCGGACCCGGCTGTCGTCGCAGGTGGCCGACGAGGTGCGCACGCATTTCCCGGCCGAGTCGCTGCGCGCGACGGTCCCGCGTTCGGTCCGCATCTCCGAGGCTCCGAGTCACGGCCAGACGGTGATCACTTACGACCCGCTCTCGAGCGGAGCGCTCAGCTATCTGGAAGCGGCCACCGAGCTGGCCGAGCGCGGGGCGATGACCGGGGCCGAGCCGGAGGAGGCACGGTGAGCGAGAAGCGACGGGGACTCGGCCGCGGGCTCGGGTCGCTTATCCCGACGGCGCCGCCGGGCGGGGGCACCAAGACCGGGGAACGGCCGGTCGACGTCTTCTTCGGCGACCGGGACGAGGCCGCCGGTGCGGGCGCGGCCGAGCAAGCGGAGCCGGACTTCGACGGTCTGCTCCCCGTGCCCGGCGCGCACTTCGCCGAGATCCCGGTCGACCGCATCATGCCCAACCCGAAGCAGCCCCGGCAGGTGTTCGACGAGGACGAGATGGCCGAGCTGGTCCACTCGATCAAGGAGATCGGGGTGCTCCAGCCGGTCGTTGTCCGCCCGGCCGTCGGGGCCCCCGGCGCGGACGCTGCCGACGATGATGGCGCCCGCTACGAGCTCATCATGGGTGAGCGCCGGTGGCGCGCCACCGAGCAGGCCGGCCTGGCCACGATCCCGGCCATCGTCAGGGAGACCGCCGACGACGACCTGCTGCGCGACGCTCTGCTGGAGAACCTGCACCGCAGCCAGCTCAACCCGCTGGAAGAGGCGGCGGCGTACCAGCAGCTGCTCGACGACTTCGGCTGCACTCATGAGGAGCTCGCCACCCGGATCGGCCGCTCCCGGCCGCAGATCTCCAACACCCTCCGGCTGCTGCGCCTACCTCCGCTGGTCCAGCGCCGGGTCGCTGCAGGCGTGCTCTCCGCCGGCCATGCCCGCGCCCTGCTGGCTCTGGATGATGGGGCCGCCATGGAGCGGCTGGCCCAGCGGATCGTCGCCGAGGGCCTGTCCGTGCGCTCGGTGGAGGAGATCGTCGCCGTAGGCATGGACGCGCCCTCGGCGCAGCGCCAGCCGCGACCGGGCACCCGGATGGCGGTGCTCGACGACCTGGCCGCCCGGCTCTCCGACCGCCTGGACACGCGGGTCAAGATCGCCCTGGGCCGGCGCAAGGGCCGCCTCACCGTGGAGTTCGCCTCCGTCGACGACCTGCAACGGATCGTCCAGCAGATCGCTCCGGGCGAGGACTCGGCCTTCCCCGGGCGTCACTGACCAGATGGCAACAGTTGCCGTCAGACAATGCTTCGAACGAAAATCGTTGCGCCGCACCGGCCCTGGCTGACTCTTCCGGGACGAGGCACCCCGTCGTACCATGTTTTCCGTGCACGTAGTGCGATCCGCGATCGCCGGGCTGGTGCTCGGGGCGGCGGTCGGGTTCGTTGTCGCGTTGGTACGTCCCCGCCGGCGCTCGCCCTACGCCGACGGCCCGGCCCAGCGGTGAGGACCCGATGAGCCGCCGGGTGGCCTTGCTGACCCTGGACAGCCTGGACGACCTGCCGTCCCAGTGCCGCCGGTGTGTCTTCTGGGAGCTCGACCCCGTGGCGGGGGAGCGGGCGCAGCGCAGCGGCGACCCGGGGTTCGAGAAGGAAGCCTGGATCTCGCAGGCCCTGCTCGAGTGGGGGTCGGTCGGCCGCATCGCCTACGTCGACGACGTACCGGCGGGTTACGTCAGCTACGCGCCACCCCACCTGGTCCCCCGCAGCGTGGCGTTCCCCACCGCTCCGGTGAGTGCCGACGCGGTGCTGCTGATGACGGCGCGCGTGCTCCCCGAGTTCACGGGCGGGGGGCTGGCCCGGATGCTGGTGCAGAGCGCCGCCAAGGACCTGACCCGACGCGGTGTGAAGGCCATCGAGGCCTACGGTCTCGAGCTCCGGCCGGCGCCGGAAGGTGACCGGTACGCCGCGGCCCCCGGCTGCGTCGTACCCGCCGAGCTGCTGCGCGCCGTGGGGTTCAAGACGATCCGGCCGCACCATCGCCATCCGCGGCTGCGGCTGGAGCTGAAGAACGCGATCTCCTGGCGTGAGGACGTCGAGTCGGCCATCGAGCGACTGCTCGGATCGGTGCGGGCGCCCGTGCTCACCGGCCACTGAGCGGTCGTGTCCCTGCAGGTGTGGCTCGCGCGTGACGAGCAGCTGGACGTCGCCGGGCGCCTGCTGGACGCGTTCAACCGGGAGTACGACGACGTGACGCCTGGGCCCATGGCCCTGGCCGCCCGGTTGCGGGAGCTGGTCCGCGACGAGGGCCTGGCCGTGCTGCTCGGCGCGCTCAGGGACGTCGACGAAGCCGAGGGCGAGCCGGACGGGCTGGTCGTGCTGCGGTTCCGCCCGGCCCTATGGACCGCCGGTCTGGAGTGCTACCTGGCCGAGCTGTACGTCGTACCCGCACTGCGCGGCCGTGGGCTCGGCCGGGCCTTGGCCGTGGCGGCCCTCGCACTCGCGCAGGCGCGTGGCGCGGACCGGATCGAGCTCGGGACCAGCGAGGACGACGTGGCCGCGCGGGCGCTTTACGAGAGTCTCGGCTTCACCAACCGCGAGGGCGGTGCGCCCGAGGGGCCGGGCTCGACGATGTACGTGTACGAACGCGACCTCTGACCGGACCCGACGGGACCGAACGTCGCCTGCGGCCCGTCGTACCCCTCGAAAGCCGTTCTACACCAGCGTTTTCGCGGTCATGAGCGGCTTTCGAGGGGTAAACCGGCTTTCGGAGGGCACCCAAACTGGGGGGGTCAGCGGGGGTGGCCGGCTTGGGCCAGGACGTCGGCCAGGTGCAGCACGCCGGTCGAGGACATGTCGTGCTCGCCGAGATACAGACGCTGGATCGCGACGACGACGGAGTCGGCGACGACGTCCCGGAACGCGGGGTCGGCGAGCTGGCGCGCGTTGTCCGCGTTGCTCAGATAGCCGACGTCGAGCCGGACGGAGGGCATGGACGTACGGCGCAGCAGCTCCCAGGTGCGTGGATGCGACTGGCAGTCGACCAGTCCCGTGCGCGCCACCACCTCACGCCGGATCAGGTCGGCCAGCCGTTCCCCGACGGCGGACCAGGCGCCCGGCCGGTCGTGGCCGTAGAAGTAGGTGGCGACGCCGCTCGCCGAGGACGACTCACTCGCGTCGCAGTGCAAGGACACGACCAGGTCGGCCGCCAGCGAGTTCGCCAGCTCGGCCCGCTCCAGCTCGTCCGGGTTCGTGTCGGCCGGGTGGCTCAGCACCGCCATCACCCCGGTCGCGGACAGCCGGCCCTCGACCCGCCGGGCGATGTCCATGACGATCGCGGCCTCGTCCTGCTCGCCGGTGGCGACCCCCGGGTCGCCGTCGCCGTGCCCGGGGTCGATGACGACGACGAGCCCGGACAGGTTCGGGCCCGCCCGCCGTACCTGTTCGGTCTCCCGCAGCTGATGCGCCGCCCCGCCGCTCACCGACCGGGTCAGGAGCTGGGAGAGCGCGCGCAGCGTCGAGGGCCCACAGGTGCCGTCGGGCAGGAGGCCGACGCCACGCTGCAGCTCGCGCAGGGCCGAGTCGGTGGACGGTCCGAACAGGCCGTCGACCCGGCCGAGGTGGAAGCCCAGCCGCAGCAGCTGCTCCTGGAGTTCGGCCACGTCGTCACCGGACAGCAGGTGCCCGGGCAGGTGCACGAGGATCCGGTCGCCCAGCGCCCACCGGGCGCCGTCCATCGCGCGGTAGGTCTGCGGCCCGACGATGCCGTCGACCAGCAGGCCGCGGCGTTGCTGGAACGCCCGGACGGCGTCGCGCAGCTGCTGGTCGAAGACGTCGAGCGCCTCGGGCGACTGCGGTCCGGCCTCCGCCGGCAGGTCACCGGTCGCGGCCAGCCGGTCGCGGATGTCCCGGACGGCCGGGTCGACGTCGCCCTCACGGAAGAGGCGTGCAGCAGACATCAGCGACCCCCTTCCACCCGAGAGCGCGGCCCGGTCGCGCGCGCGTTGGCCGATGCTAACCCGCGGTCCACCCCACCGCGCTCCGGCATTCGCCCGCTGACCGGGTCGCTAGGCCATCCGGGTGACAGCCCCGGCCGTCAGGCCAGGTAGTCGGCCAGCTCCCGTACCAGCATGGGCTTGGGCCGGGCACCGGTGATCGACTTCACCAGCTCGCCCTTGACGTAGACGTTCAGGGTCGGGATGCCGGTGATGCCGTACCGGGCCGTGACCTGCGGGTTCTCGTCGGTGTTGAGCTTGACCACCTCGATGTTGGCGTGCTCGGCCGCGATCTCTTCGAGGATCGGGGAGACGGCGCGACACGGTCCGCACCACTCCGCCCAGAAGTCGACGAGGACCGGCTTGTCGCTGGCCAGGACGTCGGCGTCGAAGCTCGCGTCGGTGACTGACTTGGTCGCGCCCATCGGGGCTCTTCCTTCCGTTCGGTCGTGCTCGGTTCGTCTGCGGTACGTCGTGCCGGTTCGTACGGTCTGTGGGGGTCAGGCCCTCGCCATGGGTCAGGCTCTGGCCAGTGCCTCGGCGGCGAGGGGCTCCTCGCGCGCGGCCTGCCGAGCTGCATCCTGCTGGCCGCCGCTGACAGTCGCGTCCTGCAGCGCGGCCAGGTAGCGCTCCGCGTCCAGGGCCGCCGCGCAGCCGGAGCCGGCGGCGGTGACGGCCTGCATGTACTCATGGTCGACCACGTCGCCGGCCGCGAACACGCCCGGGAGGTTCGTGCGCGTCGTACGGCCCTCGACCTCGATGTAACCGGCCGCGTCGAGGTCGACCTGGCCCTTGACCAGCTCGACCCGCGGGTCGTGGCCGATCGCCACGAAGAGGCCGGTGACCGGCAGCTCGCGCTCGACGCCGGTCTCGGTGTCGCGCAGCGTGACGCCAGTCACCTTGTCCTGGCCATGGATCTGGGTGACCTGGCTGTTCCAGGCGAATCGGATCTTGTCGTTGGCGAAGGCCCGGTCCTGCATGATCTTCGAGGCCCGCAGCGCGTCCCGCCGGTGCACGATCGTCACCGAGGCGGCGAACTTGGTGAGGAAGGTGGCCTCCTCGATGGCCGAGTCGCCACCGCCCACGACCACGATGTCCTGGCCGCGGAAGAAGAAGCCGTCGCAGGTCGCACACCACGAGACGCCGTGACCGGACAGTCGCTTCTCGTCCGGCAGGCCCAGCTCGCGGTACGCCGACCCCATGGCCAGGATGACGGCGCGGGCCCGGTGGGTCTCACCGTTGCCGGTCACGACCTCCTTGATCTCGCCGCCCAGGCGCGCCTCGACGATGTCGTCGGTGACCAGCTCGGCGCCGAACCGCTCGGCCTGGGCCCGCATGGCCTCCATCAGGTCCGGGCCCATGATCCCGTCGCGGAAACCGGGGTAGTTCTCCACGTCGGTGGTGTTCATCAAGGCCCCGCCGAACGTGACGGAACCCTCGAAGACCAAGGGCTGGAGGTTGGCCCGGGCCGCGTAGACCGCGGCGGTGTACCCGGCGGGACCGGAGCCGATGATGATGACCTGGCGCACGTCGGAGCGGACGTCGGGACTCACGGAAACCTCTGCCTTCGTGCCGGTGGCTGGCTCGCTGACCGGTGCCGGGGGACCCGGCGGATCAGTCGCCTACATGAACCGATCCTAAGGCCGGGCTGTTCCCCCGGCCCTACCGGAGCGCCGCGTAGTAGAGCAAGCCTTCGTGGCCCGGGGAGCAGGTTCGCGATACCACCCAGACCACCCGGCCACCGCTGGGCGTCGGCAGCACGAGGACTGCCGCCGGCTTGCCGGCGAAGCTCGCCAGGTCGACCAGTTCCGGCACCGTGGACGGCTCGCCCAGGGCCTGCAGGCACGACTGCAGGCCCGCGGTCGTCGCGAGCGGTCCGCCGCTGCTCTGCTCCGCGAAGTCGCTGATGCCGGAGGCGGGCTTGGCGGCGAGACGCTTGGCCAGCAGGCCGGCGATGTTCGCCTGGGTGTACGCCGACCCGCTCGCCAGCGGGTGTACGCCGGACAGCTGCTGGACGGCCTTCGGGACGCTGCCGCCACCGGCCGAGGAGTCGTTGGCGCGGCTCGCCGACGAGCCACCCGCCGTACCGGTCTGGCGGTTGATGGCGCTGTAGCCGCCGATGCCGATCAGGCCGACCGCAGCGGCCGCGACGAGCGACTTGGTCAGCCGCGACTCGGCCAGCCGACCCAGCACGCCCGATCGCCGCTCCGGCGAGCGCAGCGGCACGACCGTGGCGGGGGCCGCGACGTTCCTGGTCCCGGCGTTCGCCAGCGCGCTGTCCAGCCGCGCGATGACGTCGGCCGGCATGGGACCCGGGTCGGGCACCCGCTGGAGCATCCGCCGGACCGCGAGCTGGTCGGCGAGCGCAGTCTGGCAGTCAGGGCAGCCGGCCAGGTGCTGCTCCGGGCCGATGGCGGACGCACCCGTCGAGAGGCCCTGGACAGGGTCAGTGGCCAGGGTGAGCTCGTCCAGCTGTTCCGGTGACAGGTGCCCGCCCTCGCCGGGGTGATGGGGACCGCGGTGGTCAGTCAACGAGCTCACCTCCTTCGGCAGAGGTCGTGGGTCCGGTCGTAGCGTCCGTGGGGGCGACAGGGTTCGCCTCGGTTGCCGGTGGGACGCCGGCGGCTGCCGCGCGGTTCCCGGGCGGCGGGTCGGTTCCGCGCAGCAGCGGCGCCAGCGCCGCGCGGCCCCGGGCACAACGGGACTTCACCGTGCCTTCGGGCACGCCCAGGATCTGGGCCGCCTCGGCCACGGGGAGACCCTGCATGTCGACCAGGACGAGGGCCAGCCGCTGTCCCTCGGGGATCCGGGCCAGCGCGCGGTCGACGTCGATCCGCAGCTCGGCGGATGCGGAGTCGTCGCGGCGCGAGGGCGGGTCGAGCTCGCCGATAGGGGATGTGGGCCGGCTGCTGCGCCGGCGGATCCGGTCGAGGCAGGCATTCACGACGATCCGGTGCAGCCAGGTGGTGACGGCGGAGTCGCCCCGGAACGTGCCCGCGCGGCGGTACGCCGAGAGCAGCGCCTCCTGGACCGCATCCGAGGCCTCCTCGCGGTCGCCGATGGTGCGCAGGGCCACGGCCCAGAGCCGGTCCCGGTGCCGCCGGACCAGCTCGGCGAACGCGTCCGGGTCACCGGCCACGTGGGCGGCCAGCAGCGCCGCGTCCGGCCCGCGGTCCGGCCGATCGCCCGGCACCTCGCCGGGTCGTTGCGTCGGCACGTCGGTCGGCAAGCTCACCTGCCTGTCATCGGCCGCGGGCCCGTCGGTCTCAACCCCCGGGGCGGTATCGGCTCGGTCATCGCAGCCTGACGTCGTCGACCTCGGCCCGGTAACCGTCGTTGAACCGGCCCGGGGTGGAGAACCAGACGGCGACGTACTGCGTCGTGGCGGGCTTGGCGAAGCTGAGGGTGAAGGTGCCCTCGGCCCCGGACCTGCGAGCCAGCACCGTGGACCCGGTCAGGCTGTCCTTGCTGGTCAGCGCGTAGACTGAGATCGCGGCGCCCTGGCCGCCGATCCTCAGCGTGGCCGAGTGCACCGTCTTGTCGCCGCCCAGGTCGACCAGCAGGCCGAGCCCCTTCTTCAGACCGCCCCAGGCCGGGCTCTTGTAGGTGTCCGAGGTCCAGCCGGTCGAGGTCTTCGAGTCGTAGGCCAGCTTGGCCAGGTTGTCCTTCTCCGAGCCGTCACCCTGCGGGTCGAAGCCACTCGCCTTGCTGATCCGCAGGAGGGCGCCGGTCGCCGGCGCAGTGGCCGAGCGCGAGGCGCTGGCGCTCGCCGAGCTCGACGAGGAGACGATGGGTGTGCTCCGGCCGGTCGGTGTGCCGCCCCCACCGCTGCCCAGGGAGCGCAGCCCCAAGTAGGCGAGCAGGCACAGGACCAGCACGAAGCCGACCATCACCAGCAGCACGGCCCGGGTCTGCGCGGCCGGCGGCCGGCTCATCGGCGCGGCCGGCAGCAGGGGCGCGGGCGGCTCGGCGTCCGGTGGCTCCGCGAACAGCCGGCTCGGCGGTCCGGCCGGGGGGGTCGGGGACACCGGCGCTGCCTCCGGGCGCACTGCTGCCGCTGGGGCTGGGGTCGGCACGGGTGCCGGGGTCGGCGCGGGGGCTGGGGTCGGTACGGGTGCCGGGGTCGGCGCGGGGGCTGGGGTCGGGACGGCTGCCGGCTTCACGGCAGGGATGGGCGGCCAGGTCCCGGAGGGCCGCGCCGAGGCATCCGCCGGCGCCGGGAGCATGGGCGGCGCGAAACCACCGGACGAGCCACCCGGCACCGGCGCTGGCACATGGGTGGCCGGTGGATGTGCCGGCGGTGCCGGTGGCGCGGGCGGCCGCGGTGCGTTGACGGCCGCCTGGACCGACCGCACCTCACCGACCGCCGGCAGGACGGCGGTCTGGGTGCCGGTGTCCGACATCAGCGAGATGGGGAAGGACCCGGCCGTGCGGTTCGGGCTGGCCACCGGGTGCGAGGGCCAGGGCGCGAGCTGGGTGGCCAGCCGGCCCGGGTCGGCCGGCCCGGTGCCGGCGCGCAGCGTGTCCAGGCAGAGCGCGTTCAGGTCGGCCGGCACTCCGGCCGTCAGCTCGGCCGGCGCGGGGATCCCACTCCCCAGCCGGGGTGCCGGCTCGAGCCCGTGCACCGGCTGGAGCGGCCAGCGGCCGGTCAGCCCGGCGTACAGCAGGGCAACCAGTGCCTGCGCGTCCCGGCGGCTCGCCTCGTCCGGGTCATCCACCTCGGTGCCGGACAGCACGGCGTCCACAGCCAGGCCGCTGACGGTCACCGGACCGTCGTGCCCGCGCAGCAGGCTGTCCGGGGTGAGGGCCAGGTGGTGCAGGCCGCGCCCGCGGGCCGCCTCCAGCGCCGTGGCCGCCTCGCCGACCAGCCGCCGTACCTCCTCGGGCGCCGGCAGCCCCCCGCGCAACAGGTCGGTCAGCGTGTCCGCGCTGATCCACTCGTAGACCACGTACGTCAGCCCGTCCTCGACGCCCACGTCGAAGACTCGCTGCAGCCTCGGGTCCTCGACCCCGGCCGCTCGGCGGGCGGCGTCCACGACGTCGGCACTGCGCGGGTGCCCGGCCTGGACGACGGTCAGGCTGACCGGGCGATCGAGGGTCTCGTCCAGTCCTTGCCATACGGAGGACAGCGGGCGCACGCGCAGGCGCTTCTGGGCGTGGTAGCGACCGGCGAGCACGCTGCCCGGGCCAACGCTGTCCACGACCGACCCACCTCCCCGCTGACGATGCTCGGACAACCCGTGTCAGAGGCATCCATGCTAGGTGGCGTCAGAGGCTCGGCCGGACGGCGCCGATCAGGCCCGACATGGCCACGGGGGCGTAGCGGACGACGTCCCCGGTGTGCGGGGCGTGGATCACGAAGCCGTCGCCGAGGTACATGGCCACGTGGTGGATCGTGTTCGGGTCGGCGGTGTTGGTCGCGTAGAACACCAGGTCGCCGGGTTGCAGCTCGGAGACCGGGACGTGGGTCAGCCCGGCGTACTGCGCGCGGGATGTGCGGGGGATGGAGAGCCCGGCCTGGCCGTAGGACCACATGGTCAGGCCCGAGCAGTCGAACCGGGTGGGCCCGGTCGCGCCCCACAGGTAGGGCGTGCCGAGCTTGGACCGGGCGAACGCGACCGCCGCCGTGGCGACCGGGTTGGGCCCGGTGATGGTGGCGGGCAGCGGTCCACCGGACCCGACGGGTACGCCGGCCGCACCGGCGGAGCTGGCGGCCGCGGCCAGGGCGGCGGCCTCGGCGGCGCGCTGCTCGTCGCGGGCGATGCGCCGGACCCGGCCGTCGGCGTCGGCCAGGAGCACGCGCTGCTCGGTCAGCAGCTGCTGGACCTCGGCCAGGCTGGCCGTCGCTTGCGTCTGGAGGGCGGCGACCGCGACCCGGCGGTCCGCGCTGTCCTGTGCGGTCTGCCGGGCCTGGAGTGCAGCGGCCTGGTCCGTGGCCGCGGCGAGATGGTCCGAGCTCAGGACCGCCTGGACGGTCTGGGCCCGCTCGAGCACGTCGCCCGGCGTCGCGCCGCGCAGCACGCTCGCGAGGAGGCTGAGCTGGCCACCGCTCATGTACAGCGCGCGGGCCCGGTCGGCGACGGCGTTGCGGGCGAGCTGAGCCTGAGCGGCCACGTTGCTGGCCTGGTCGCCGGTCGTCAGCTCGCTGCTCACGGCCTGCTGGAGCTGGTCCTGGATGCCGTCGTATCGCTCGATCGCGATGGACTGCCGCAACTGCAGGGCGGACAGCCGGTGCCGCAGCACCTCGGCCTGCGCCTTCGCCTTGTCCAAGGTGGGGCTGGCCTGGGCCGACTGGCCGACCAGCAGGGTCGAGACCAGCGCCAGCGTCAGGGCCAGACCTGTGGCCCTCGCCGTACGCGTCATCCCACAGTGACGGTTGCGGAACCGGCCGAGGTGACCGTCTTGAAGCCGTCGACCGGGAGGTAGTGCGCCACGACCGTGTGGATCGGCCGGGTCAGCTTGAGGGTGATGCTGCCGTCGTGGGCCACGACCAGGCTGCTGGGCACGAGGACGTCGTCGACGTTCTCCCCGCGGGCCGAGCTCTGGGCGGCGGTCACGGCGGCGGCGATGTCGTGGTGGCCCGCGTACGCGTCACGCGCGGCGGCGGCGGCGTCGTTGGCCTGGTCCTGGAGCTGGACGTTGGCCAGCCCGACCTGTACGGCGTCGAAGCCGAGCACAGCGACGACCGCCAGTGCGACGGCGAGCCGGGTCAGCCAGCCCAGCACGATGTCGCCACGGTCAGTTCGCACCATGTTCCGCACTTCGGTACGCCGTGGAGCCGACTTGAGGTGACTGGGGCTCCTACCGCCCGAACCGACGAAGGATCGGCCCGGTGAGCTCGTCGACCTCGGTGACCCGCATCCGGCGGCAGGCCAGCAGGTAGGCCCCCAGCATGACCAGGCCGCCCACGGCCAGCGAGAGCAGGCCGACTGGTTTGGAGTCGCCGAGTGCGTGGTGCAGCCCGCGCGTGACCAGCAGCGCCGGCACGGCGGCCAGCAGGCAGGCCAGCACCAGCCGGGCGTAGGTGCGCAGGATGGAACGGCCCTCCACGCCGCCGATCCTCCGGCGCAGGACCAGGAACGACAGCAGCGCGCCGATGGTGTAGCCGACCGACATGCCGACGCCGACGCCGACGACGATCCAGCGCGGGCGGAGGGTCTCCAGCGCCACGATCGCGCCGGCCGAGGAGGTCAGGACGACCGGGATCTGGATGAGGAACGGCGTGCGCGCGTCCTCGTAGGCGTAGAACGCGCGCTGGAACAGGTACTGGGCGCTGAACGGGACGACGCCGATGATCATCCCCATGGTCGTGTAGGCGATGGCGTCGGTGTCGCGGGCCGCGTTGCCCGCGAACAGCGTCGACGAGATGTCCAGGCCGAGGACGAACACGACCCCGGTCGCCAGGACGGTGGCGACCCCGGTGAGGCGCAGGCCGAGCGAGACGTCCCGCCGTACGTGGTCCCGGTCGCCGGCCGCCGCCGCCCGGCTCATCCGCGTGAACAGCGCGGTCACGAGCGACACCGTGATGAGCGAATGGGGGAGCATGAACAGCAGGAACGCGTTGTCGTACGCGCCGCGGCCGGCGCCGCCCTGCACGACCGCCGACGTCACGACCCGCGAGATGACGATGAAGCCGAGCTGGCCGACCAGCGCGGCGAGGAAGGTCCAGCCGGCCACGCGTCCGGCGGTGCGCAGGCCGACCCCGCGCCAGCCGAACCGCGGTCGGTACCGGATGCCGAGCTCGCGCAACGGCCAGACCAGGATCGCGGCCTGGACGGCGACGCCCAGGGTGGCGGTGCCGCCGAGCATCGCGATCTGGCCCGCGGTCCACTCCGAGGGCGGGCGCGGGTGATGGCCGGCGCCGCCGATGCTGACCAGGAGGACGCCGATGCCGGCGATGGCGACGACGTTGTTGAGGACCGGCGCCCACATGTAGGGCCCGAAGTTGCCGCGGGCGTTGAGGACCTGTCCGAGCATCGTGTACGCGCCGTAGAAGAACACCTGCGGCATGCACCAGAACGCGAAGGCGACGCACAGCCGGACGGTGCTGTCGTCCCACCGCGATGACGCGAATACGACTGGTACCAAAGGAGACAGAGCGACGACGAGGGCGGTCACGGCGAGCATCCCGGCCAGTGCGAGAGTGAGCAGCCGGTTGAGGTAGTCCTCCCCGCCGTCCTCATGCTTGGCGGCGCGCACGATCTGCGGCACGAGTACGGCGTTGAGCAGGCCGCCGGCCACCAGGTTGTAGATCGTGGTGGGGACGGTGTTCGCGGTCGAGAATGCGTCGTACCCGAGGGCCCCGCTGACACCGAGCAGCGCAGTGAGCATCGACGCCCGGACGACGCCGAGGACTCGCGACGCCAGGGTGCCGGTCGCCATCACCGCGCTGGTGCGGACCAGGGACTCCTGCGCGTCCTCGCTCACGGCTCCTCCACCTCGGGCGCCATGAGACGCGGACGGGCTCGGCCGCGCCGGATCGTGCGGACCAGGCCGATCAGGAAGATCAGTGCCGCGGCGACGCCGAGCACCCAGAACGCCCACGTGTCTGTGGGCCGCACGTGGACCCGGACCGTGACGGCCTTGCCCATCTGCAGCCCGTCCGGCGTGAGGATGCGGGCGGTCACCGGGACAATGCCGCCCGCAACCGCACGGACGTGCACCTTGATCGTCGTACGCCGGTCGGCCTCCACCGCGATGGGGGCCGCCTGCTTCACGACGATGAGCCGGCCGTTGCCCGGCTGGACCACGACCCGGACCCCTCGCACGTCCTGGCCGAGGTCGTTCGCGACGGAGAGGGTCAGGTTGCCGTCGCTGGCCAGGAAGTTGAGGTTGCTGAGCGGCAGGATGTGCACCCTCGCGCCCTGCGCGGCCAGGTAGCTGCGCAGGCCCTTGACCTGCACGGCTGCCGTGCCGCCCCGGCCGCGCCAGTACGCCGAGACCAGCCGGAGCGCGTCGACCCGGGTGCGCGTGAACGGGTCCTCGCCCGTGATGACGTCGCCGAGCTGAGCCGCCTCGGAGCGGGCGTCCCGGACGGCGTCGACCTGAGCGGTCGTCACCTGCAGGCGTCTGGCGTTGGCCGGCACCGGTACGACGTCGCGGACGCTCACCGTGGCTTGCCCCTGGGACCGGCGTAGCCCGGTCAGGCTCGCGGGTGCGATCCACTGTGCCTGGGCCAGTGCCGCGAACAACCGTTGCACCGCAAGGGGATTGGGGTTGAACGACCGGGGTGCCGTGACCAGCAGGGTGCGCTGGCGGGTCGGGTTCTCGTACACCGTGGCCAGCGTCTCGGCCAGGAACCGCTGGGTGTTCAGCACCATCGTGGTGGCGTTGTTGGTGCCGGCCAGGAACGCCGAGAGCAGATCGTCGTACAGCACCGCGTTCGTGGTCGCGTTCACCGGGGTGACCCCGGTCGGTGTCGTCGACTGCTCGAGCGTCGGCGGCCGGGAGCTCGCACTGAGGACCAGCGTCGTGGCGCCGACCGCGGGCGCCGCGTTGACGGTCGCGGTGTCGGCCAGACCACCGGCCGGCCAGGCCACGTCGTCGATGACCCGGACGCCCAGCTCGTCCGCGAGCGCCGGCGCAGCGGGGCTAGCCGTGGTGGCCGCGAACGTCGCCGCACTGAGCAGCGCCGTGCCCTTGGCGTCGGCCACGCCCATGAGGTCGGGGTCGCCGTACGGCAGCCGGACGACGCGGTGCCCGGCCAGCGCGACCTTGAGGGCGGCCAGGTACGACGCGATCGTCTGCTGCGCGGACGTCGTCGTCGGCGTGGAGATGGGCGAGCCGCTGGGACTCGCGCTGCCGCTCGGAGTGCCGTTGGCGGACGGCGAGCTGCCCGCCGTACGGCTGGGCTGGGCCGCGCGCACTCGCAGGTCGTTGACGAAGGCAGGGTCCACCGCCACCGAGAGCCCGGCTCCTCGCGGCGCCGCGCTGATCGCTGCCAGCAGGTCCTGGAACCGCCCGCCAGGAGCGAGTGCCGCGGCGAGCGTCGCCGCGTCGGGCGGTCCGCCGATGGCCGAGGTCGGCCCGCCGCTCAGCGGCATGAGCCAGGTCAGCTTGAGCGGCGAGTACGAGGGATTCTGCTGCCAGGTGATGAAGCTGCGCAGCAGCCCGACCCGGTGCGTGCCGAGGGCGGTGCCGTCGTCGCCCAGCACCTCCAAGGTGATCCCGATGCTGGCGAAGTCCATGAACAGCCCCAGGCGGTCGGCCGGCGCCTTGAGCGTGAACGCGATGCCCGCCCCCGGGCGCAGCGTGACGCTCAGGTCCATGGACGCGTCCAGGATGCGTCCGCCGACGTCGCTGATGTCGCCGTTCGCCCACTGACCGACCTGGTCCCGAGTGGCCAGTGGCGCGTGGTGGACCAGAAGCCGGATGACGCCGTTCTGGATCGCGCTGTCACCGTCGTTCGTGACGGTGCCCTTGATGGTGAGCGTGCTCGTCGGGGTCACGACGGCCGGGCTGAGCGTCTTCACGGTGATGCTCGCCGGCATGTCCGGGTCGTCGCCGGTCTGGCTGATGGAGCTGCGCTGCGACTGGCTCGACGACCGGCTGGAGCTGCTGGACTTCGGCGGGCCGTTGGTCGCGGTCGGTGACGCGGTCGGGCCGCCGCTCGTGCCGGTCGCGGTGCCGCTCGGGTCGGCGTACGCCACGGAGGAGCCCAGGCAGATGAGAGCCAGGCCCGCCGCGCACAGGGCGGCGAGCCGTCGTCGGGCTCGGCTCACTCCTTGTCCGACAGCAGCTGGGAGACGTCCCGCGCGAGCCGGCGCTCGTTGGCGAACGTGAGCCGGTGCTGGAGCTCCTCGAGCGGCACCCACTCCGCGTCGACCGCCTCGCGGTCGGGATCGCCCTCGACCGAGATGGTGCCCCCGACGGCCTCCAGCAGGAAGTGGTGCACCACCTTGTGCACCCGCCGGCCCTCGGCCGAGAACCAGTAGTCGACGCTGCCGAGCGAGCGCAGCGCCCGGCCCTGGATACCGGTCTCCTCGGCCACTTCCCGGACGGCCGCCTCCTGCAGGCTCTCGCCGACCTCCGGATGGCCCTTGGGCAGGCACCACTCGAGCCGGCCCGCGCGGTTGTGCCGGGCGATGAGCGCGACGTGCGCCTCGCCCTCGGTGACCTGGACGACCAACCCGCCGGCCGAGGTCTCCTCGACCAGCGGCATGGTGTGCCGCGGGCGGTGGGCGCCGCGGGCCGTCCGGTCGTCCATCCGGTCACTGTACGAGCCTGCGGCGTGCGGCCGTCGTACCCGCTGCTGCGTACGCTTACCGGTCGTGTCCTCGTCCGCTGCCCAGCCTGACGCTGCCCAGCCCGACGCTGCCGCGCTCGAACGAGCCCGGCGGGACGTGCTGACCCGGCTCGGGCCCGTCCTGCCGCTGGTGCGCGACCTCGGTGAGCGGTTCGCGGCCGCGGGGCACGAGCTGGCCCTCGTCGGCGGGCCGGTCCGGGACGCGCTGCTCGGCCGGCCCTCGCCGGACCTGGACTTCGCCACGTCGGCCCGGCCCGAGCAGAGCGAGCCGATCCTGCGGGGTTGGGGTACGGCGCACTGGGACGTCGGCCGGGCCTTCGGCACCATCGGCGCGCAGCTGGGGCCGGTGACCGTGGAGGTCACGACGTACCGGTCGGATGTCTATGACCGGACCTCGCGCAAGCCAGAGGTGTCGTACGGCGACACGCTCGAGGAGGATCTGGCCCGGCGCGACTTCACGGTCAACGCGATGGCGCTGCGTCTGCCCGACCTGGCGCTGGTCGACCGGCACAGCGGTCTGGCCGACCTGGCCCGGCGGACGCTGCGGACACCGGGAACCCCGGAGTCGTCGTTCACCGACGACCCGCTGCGCATGCTGCGTGCCGCCCGGTTCGCCGGGCAGCTCGGGATGTGGGTCGCGCCCGAGGTCCGGTCCGCGATGACGGCGATGGCGGCTCGGCTCGACATCGTCTCCGCCGAGCGGGTGCGCGACGAGCTGACCAAGCTGGTCCTGTCCGTCGACCCGGTGCGCGGGCTGCGGCTGCTGGTCGACACCGGGCTGGCGGAGGTGGTGCTGCCCGAGCTGCCCGCGTTGCAGCTCGAGGTCGACGAGCATCACCGGCACAAGGACGTCTACGAGCACACGATGATCGTGCTCGAGCAGGCGATGGCGCTGGAGACCGATGCCTCGGGCGAGGTGCCCGAGCCGGACCTGGTGCTGCGGCTGTCGGCGCTGCTGCACGACATCGGCAAGCCCGCGACGCGGCGCTACGAACCCGGGGGCGGGGTCTCGTTCCACCACCATGAAGTGGTCGGGGCCAAGCTGACGGCGCGGCGGATGAAGGCGCTGCGCTTCGACAGCGCCACGGTGAAGGACGTGGCCCGGCTGGTCGAGCTGCACCTACGCTTCCACGGTTACGGCGACGGGGCCTGGACCGACTCGGCCGTGCGGCGCTACGTCGTCGACGCAGGGCCGCTGCTGTCGCGGCTGCACCGGCTGACCCGGGCCGACGTCACGACGCGCAACGCACGGCGGGCCGCCCAGCTGGCCGCGGCGTACGACGACCTGGAGTCGCGCATCTCTCGGCTGGCCGAGCAGGAGGAGCTGGCCGCCGTACGGCCGGACCTGGACGGCAACGAGATCATGGCGGCCCTCGGCATCCCGCCCGGGCGTGAGGTCGGCGCGGCGTACAACCACCTGCTCGAGCTGCGTCTGGACCGCGGCCCCCTCGGCAAGGAGCAGGCGCTCGCCGAGCTCCGTCTCTGGTGGTCCACCCACCACCCCTGACCGTCCCCTGCCGTCGTACCCCTCCAGTGCCGCTTTGCCCTCTGAAAGCCGCCGCCCGGGTCGAAATCGGCCCCGCGGACCGGCCGTCGAGGGGTAAACCGGCTTTCAGGGGGTACGACGGGTGGGGGTGGGGGTGCCCGAGGTCAGGCGGGCGTAAGCGAAGGCGGTGAGCAGGTAGGCCGCGGCGAGCGCCAGGTAGACCGGGCGGGAGAAGCCCCCGGGCGGGAGCACGAGCGCAGCCAGGGCCGCCGCTGCCACGAACACCGCGTTGAACACCATGTCGTAGACCGTGAACACCCGGCCCCGGAAGGCGTCGTCGACCTCGACCTGCAGGATCGTGTCCACGCAGATCTTGATCCCCTGCGCCGCGAGCCCGAGCACGAACCCGGCGACGACGAGCCCGGGCAGCCACACGCCGACGGCCACCAGCGCCTGCGTCACCGACGCCGCCGCGAGACAGACGACGATCCACCGGTACGGCGTGAGCCGCGCGGTCGCGAACGGCGTCACCACGGCAGCGGCCAGGAAGCCGGCACCGGAGAACCCGGCCACCAGGCTCAGCAGGGCCAGACCTCGTTTCGTGTCTGCTGGATCGGCCAACGTGTTGCGGCACAACAGGATGGAGGCGATCACCATCGCGGCATACACGAACCTGCTGGCCCCGACCGCCCCGAGTGCGTAGAGCGCGCGCCGACGCTCGACCAGATGGCGGACCCCTTGGGCCAGCCCCGACCCGACGGCGCGCCAGCCCTGGACCAGCGGTACGACGCGGTCCGGGCCCAGCTCTGAGGGAGCCAGCCGCAGCGCCAGGGCGGACGCGACGGCCAGGACGGCGCCCGAGGTGACCAGCAGCGCAGGGTCCGGGACGTCGAGCCAGCGCAGGGCGAGCGCGATGCCGGCGCCCACCGAGTACGCCGCCGTGCCCAACGTCGGAGTGAGCGCGTTCGCCGTCACCAGGTCGTCGGGTGCGACGACGTGCGGCAGGCCGGCCGAGAGGCCGACGAGCAGGAACCGGTCCACGGCGACGCACGCCAGCACCGCCGCGTAGAGCGGCCAGCCGGTCGAGCTCGCGATCGCCGCGACGCCCAAGGCCCCGAACGCGCGGAGGCCATACCCGGCGAACAGCACCTGCCGCCGCCGCCAGCGGTCGAGCAGCACGCCGACCCAGGGACCGACGACGGTGAACGGCAGCAGGAGCACCGCGAACGCGGCGGCGATCCGCTCGGGCGTCGGCTCCTCCTGCGGGTTGAAGAAGAACAGGCTGGCCAGCGTCACCTCGAACACCCCGTCGCCGCACTGCCCGGCCAGCCGGACCGCGAGCAGACGGCGGTAACCGGCTCCCCGCGCCAGGTGGCGCAGGGCGAGCACGACGGTCACGCCCGCAGGCTAGGCCGTGTGCGCGAGCCAGGCCGCGACAGTTGGTCGTGCCCGGACGACGAAACGCCGCCCGCAGCCGAGGGCTGGGGCGGCGCTTCGCCGATGAGGTTCGACGGACTGTCAGCCCGTCACGCGTGGTTCGAGCTCAGCGCTCGGCCTCGCCGCGGATGAAGGCCTCGAGGTTGGCCCGCCCGAGGTCGTCCGGCGTCTGCACCGGCGGCGACTTCATCAGGTACGACGACGCGGCGAGCAGCGGCCCGCCGATGCCGCGGTCCTTGGCGATCTTCGCCGCCCGGATGGCGTCGATGATGATGCCCGCCGAGTTCGGGGAGTCCCAGACCTCGAGCTTGTACTCGAGGTTCAGCGGCACGTCGCCGAACGCACGGCCCTCGAGCCGGACGTAGGCCCACTTGCGGTCGTCGAGCCACTGCACGTAGTCCGACGGGCCGATGTGCACGTTGCGGGCGCCGAGGTCGTGGCTCAGGTTCGACGTGACGGCCTGGGTCTTGGAGATCTTCTTGGACTCCAGGCGCTCGCGCTCGAGCATGTTCTTGAAGTCCATGTTGCCGCCGACGTTGAGCTGGTAGGTCCGGTCCAGCACGACGCCGCGGTCCTCGAACAGCTTCGCCATCACCCGGTGCGTGATGGTGGCGCCCACCTGCGACTTGATGTCGTCACCGATGATCGGCACGCCGGCGGCCTCGAACTTGGCCGCCCACTCCGGGTCGCTCGCGATGAAGACCGGCAGCGCGTTGACGAAGGCCACGCCCGCGTCGATGGCGCACTGCGCGTAGAACTTGTCCGCCGCCTCGGAGCCGACCGGCAGATACGACACCAGGACGTCGACCTGGGCCTCGCGCAGCGCGCTCACCACGTCGACCGGCTCGGCGTCCGACTCCTCGATCGTCTGCTGGTAGTACTTGCCCAGGCCGTCGAGCGTTACGCCGCGCTGCACCGTCACACCCATGGGCGGCACGGTGGCGAACTTGATCGTGTTGTTCTCGCTCGCGCCGATCGCCTCCGACAGGTCGAACCCGACCTTCTTGGCGTCAACGTCGAACGCGGCGACGAACTCCACGTCACGGACGTGGTACTCGCCGAAGGCCACGTGCATCAGACCCGGCACCGTGCCGTTCGGGTCGGCGTCTGCGTAGTAGTGGACTCCCTGCACCAGTGACGAGGCGCAGTTCCCTACGCCGACGATGGCGACGCGGACGGATCCCATGCGTTGCTCCTTGCTCTCTGTGTTCCCGAGGGTGTCCCCGACGGGCTTGTCGTTACTGGTCATGTCGTTCTCTTCCCGGGGTTGCGGGGGTTGCGGGGGTTCTTGCCGGTGCGGCCCTTGCTGGACCGCTCGGTCTCGATCAGCTCGTTGAGCCAGCGCACCTCGCGCTCGGCGGCGTCCAGGCCGTGCCGCTGCAGCTCCTGGGTGTACGCGTCCAGCCGGTCACGGGCTCGCGTGGAGGCGGCCTTGATGTTGTCCAGCCGCTCTTCCAGACGGGTACGGCGTCCCTCCAGGATGCGCAGCCGGACGGCAGCGTCGGTGCGCGCGAAGAACGCGAACCGTACGTCGAAGCTCTCGTCCTCCCAGGCCGCCGGCCCGGCCTCGCCCAGCAGGTCCTGGAACTGCTCCTTGCCGTCCGCCGTGAGCTCGTAGACGACCTTCGCCCGGCCGGCGCCCGGCGTCGCCCCGGCCGCGCTCTCGACGATCCAGCCGCGGGCGACCAGGCTCTTCAAGCACGGGTAGAGCGTGCCGTAGGACAGCGCCCGGAAGGATCCGAGCAGCGCGTTGAGCCGCTTGCGCAGCTCGTAGCCGTGCAAGGGGCTCTCGTGCAGGAGGCCGAGCACGGCGAGGTCGAGCAGGCCGCTGCGACGGCTCACACGTTCCTCCCGATGTATCGGCCCGATATATCTGGGGAGACCATACGTCATGTTCGGCCGATCGCCAAGCGGCCCCGTAGGCTGGGCCGATGTCTCTTCGTCCGCCGCGGGCGACCGTCGGGGTGCGGTCGTTCGTCGACTACGCACTCGTGCGGCAGGCGACGTTGCAGGACCTGCGCAGCGGGTACGTCACGACCACCGATGTCTGCGACCCGCATCCGGACCTGATCCGGGCCGCGCTGCACCACGGTGAGCCGAGCAGCCGGAGCTGCCCGGTCTGCCGGGGCGACCGCCCGCCGGCCAAACCGCTCACCAAGGCCGACCGGCTCGACCCCCGGCTCGGCATCAACGGCGGCCCGGGACTGCCCGGTGCCGGCGGCCTGGTCTTCCTGCGCTACCTGTACGGCGACGAGCTGGGCCAGTACGCCGGCCGGATCCGCACTCAGGACGAGATCGCCACGCTTTCGATGACCGCCGGCGATGTGAAGGTCTACGTCGTCGAGGTGTGCATCTCGTGTGGGTGGAACCACCTGGTCGCGTCGTACGTCGTGGGGGACGGCAAGCCGCGCTCGGCACCGAGACGCCAGCGCACCGTCGAGGACGAATGGGGCACGTGACCCGTGGCTAGGTTCCCCCGGATCGCGGACTATCCGAGGCAGGGAAAGGAAGGCTGGCGGCGATGGGTGCCGTCCTGGAGGCTGGTTCTGGGCAGCGGTTTCGCGGCCTTCTGCCTGCTGGTGATCACGATGGGCGTGGTGTACGCCCGCACCCACATCCCGCGGCCGAACCAGCTGGCGCAGGCCCAGACGTCAGTTGTCTACTACTCCGACGGCAAGACCGAGCTGGGACGGTTCTACGACACCGTCAACCGGACGTCGGTGCCCCTGTCGCAGGTGCCGCTCTTCGTCCAGCACGAGGTCGTCTCCGCCGAGGACCGCACCTTCTACACCAACAAGGGCATCGACCCGAAGGGCATCCTGCGGGCGGCCTGGAACGACGTGTCCGGCGGTCCGCTGCAGGGCGCCTCGACGATCACCCAGCAGTACGTGAAGAACTACTTCCTGACGCAGGACCGGTCCGTTTCACGCAAGTTCCGCGAGTTCTTCATCTCGATCAAGATCGACCGCTCGACCGACAAGAACGTGATCCTGGCCGACTACCTGAACACCATCTACTTCGGCCGCGGCGCGTCCGGCATCCAGGCGGCGAGCAAGGCGTACTTCAACAAGGACGTCAGCAAGCTGACCCCGGCCGAGGGCGCGGTCCTGGCCAGCGTCATCCGAGCGCCCGCGATCTACGACCCGGCGGTCAACCCGGAGCGGGCCAAGGAGCGCTGGAGCTACGTCCTCGACGGCATGGTCCAGAAGCGCTGGCTGACCCAGGCGCAGGTCGGCTCGATGCAGTACCCCACGATCGCGAAGCGCCCGGTGTCCGCCGCCCATGGCAGTCCGACCGGCTACCTGCTCGACGTCGTACGGCGTGAGGTCGAGGCAAAGCTGCACGTGGACGACGCGTTCGTCGACCAGGCCGGGCTGCGCATCGTCACCACGTTCAACAAGGACGACCAGGCGGCGGCCGTGCAGGCCATCAAGGACCAGATGCCGACCCAGGACGACAAGGGCGTGCGGGTCGGGCTGGTGTCGATCCGGCCCGGCAACGGCGCCGTGACCGCCATGTACGGCGGCCCGAACTCGATCACCTTGCCGTACAACGCGGCGACCCAGGCGACGATGCAGGCCGGCTCGACGTTCAAGCCGTTCGCGTTGGTGACCGCCTTGCAGGAGGGCATCAGCTTGAAGTCGCGGTTCAGCGGCGGCAGCCCGATGAAGGTCAAGGGCTTCCCGAAGCCGGTGCGGAACTTCGGCAACGAGCAGTTCGGCCAGATCGACCTGGTCAAGGCGACCGAGCACTCGGTCAACACGGTGTTCGCCCAGCTGAACGCCAAGGTGGGGCCCGCGCAGACGCGCGACACCTCGATCCGCATGGGTCTGCCCGAGACGACTGCCGGCCTCACCGACAACCCGGCCAACGTGCTGGGCACCTCTTCGCCCCACGTCATCGACATGGCCGATGCCTACGCAACCATTGCGGCCCAAGGGATCCGGGCCGAGCCGTACACCGTCGCCAAGGTCACCAGCACCGACGGCAAGGTGAGCTACACCGCCAAACCGAAGCTCGAGCGGGTGTACGACGCAGGTGTCATGGCCGACGCGACGTACGCGATGCAGCAGGTCGTGCTGCACGGCACCGGAGCGGCGGCGAACGCCCTCGGCCGACCCGCAGCGGGCAAGACCGGTACGACGAACGGCAACGTCTCCGCCTGGTTCGACGGCTTCACACCGCAGCTGGCAACGGCCGTCGGCATGTATCGCAACAGCAAGAGCGGCAAGGTCGAGTCCCTCAACGGCCTGGGCGGGCGCAGTGACGTCCAGGGTGCGACGTTCGCCGTACCGATCTGGACGGCGTACATGAAGGGCGCGATGAAGGGCATGGCGGTCAAGGACTTCCCGCCCCGTGCGGACGTGGGCGCGCCGATCAACCCGGCACCGACGAAGACCGCGACACCGACCCCGACCCAGACCGCCACCCAGACGCCGACCGAGACGCCGACCCATACCCCGACCCACACACCCACGGGGTCTCCGACGTCGACCGGGCCGGGCGGTGGCACGCCGACCGCCCCGGCGCTGGCGCAGGGCGAGCCGGCGGTGGCGGGCGTCGCACGTGGAGCCGCCGGGGGCCGGCGCACCAGCCGTTGAGCTCCCGGCCCTCCGAGCAGTGGATGATGCCGGGGTGAACATGGCTGACGGGGTCGTCTCGCCGTCGCGGGAGGACCCCGTCGTCGCGGCCGCCAGCGCCGTCGTGGGTGGCCCGGCCGGCCGCCGAGCCGCACCCGGGCGCCGCGGCTGGTGGACGGTCGCCCGCGTGCTGGTCGTGGCCTCGATGGTCATGCTGGCGCTGGCCGTCGTACAGAAGCAGCACTGCCGGTCCGGCGGCTGGTCGACGCCCGACATGTTCTTCCACGCCTGCTACAGCGACCTGCCGGTGGTTTACGAGCAGTCCGGGATGGCGGCCGGTGACGCGCCGTACGCGGCGGCCTCGCAGGGGCACTACCTCGAGCAGCCGGTACTGACCGGGCTGGCCATGTGGGGGGTCGCAAAGGTCGTGCCGGACGGGTCCCGGGTGGCGCAGGACCGCTGGTACCTGGACCTGTGGACCGCGCTCATCGCGTGCTGCCTGGCCACACTGGTGCTGGTCACCGTCGCCAGCGCGCGGGGCCGTCCGTGGGACGCCGCCCATGTCGCGCTCAGCCCGCTGCTGGTCCCGCTGGCCCTCGTGTCGCCGGACCTGCTCGGCGTCACCCTCGCCTCGGCCGGGCTGCTCGCCTGGGGGCGCAACCGCCCGGCGCTCGCGGGCGTCCTGCTCGGCCTGGCCATCAGCGCCCGGACCTACCCGATCCTGCTCGTCCTGGTGCTCGGGCTGCTCGCCACCCGCGCCGGTCGGGTCCGGGACTGGTGGGTCACGGCCGGCTGGGCGGTCGTGGCCGCGGCCGTGGTGGTCGTGCCGTGGCTGCTCGCCAACCCGGACGGTGTCACCTCGGCGTACGACTCCTGGCGGACGTCGACGGCCGGCTACGGCTCACCCTGGCTGATCCCCGGCATCTGGGGACCGCGGGGCGGGATCCACGGCCACGGGCTGCCGGCCTTCCTGCTGCACGGGCTCACGGCCGCGTCGGCCACCCGGTTCGCGATCCTCGGCTGGGTCGTGGCCCTGCTGACCGGTGCGGTCCTGGCGCTGGCGGCACCCCGGCGGCCGCGGGTGGCCCAGGTCGCCCTCGTGGTCGTGGGGATCGTCCTCATCACCGGCAAGTCGTTCCCCGTGCAGTCCTCGCTGTGGCTGCTGCCGCTGGTGGCGCTGGCCCTGCCCCGATGGCGCGACCACCTGGCCTGGTTCGTGGCCGAGGCGCTCTACTTCGTGGCGGTCTGGCTGTACGCCGCGAGCATCTCGACGCCGACCCGCGGGCTGCCCGGGCGCGGCTACGTCTGGCTGCTGGTCCTGCGGCTGGTGCTGGTCGGCTGGCTGGTCGTGCAGACCTTCCGTTCGGCCTGGCGGGCCGAACGCGACCCCGTGCGCAACCCCGACCCGGACGCCGTCCTGTCCTTCGCCGCGGATGGCGGGCGGACGGCGTACGCCGTTGACCGGCCGTACGTCGACGACCCGCTCGGCGGACCGTTGGACGGCGCGCCGGACAAGCTGATCGTGCGGATCACCTGACGCGCCTCCGGCTTTCCACAGGGTCGGGCCGGCGGATTTCGGGATCGGCCGGGTGCGCCGGTAGCCTGAACGAGCGCCGTGGCTGCCGGTGGGCGGCTGCGGCTCATGCATGACCCTCCTGTCACGGAGAGACCGTGACCGCCTAGACCAGAGGAGGTGGGTACCGACATGCGTGAGTACGAACTCATGGTGATCCTCGACCCCGAGCTCGAGGAGCGGACCGTGGCCCCGAGCCTGGACCGGTTCCTCAACGTCGTCCGCCAAGGCGGCGGCACGGTCGACAACGTCGACATCTGGGGACGCCGCCGGCTCGCCTACGACATCAACAAGCGGTCCGAGGGCATCTACGCCGTGGTCAACATGACCGCGACGCCCGAGGTGGCCAAGGAGCTCGACCGGCAGCTGGGCCTGAACGAGTCCGTGCTCCGGACCAAGCTGCTCCGGCCGGGGGCGCGCTGACATGGCCGGCGACACCATCATCACGGTCGTCGGGAACCTGACGGGTGACCCCGAGCTGCGGTTCACGCCGTCCGGCGCGGCCGTCGCCAACTTCACCGTCGCCTCGACCCCTCGCGCGTTCGACCGGCAGTCGAACGAGTGGAAGGACCAGGAGACGCTGTTCATGCGCTGCTCGGTGTGGCGCGAGGCGGCGGAGAACATCGCCGAGTCGCTCCAGCGGGGCAACCGGGTCATCGTCACGGGCCGGCTCAAGAGCCGCTCGTACGAGACCAAGGAAGGTGAGAAGCGCACCGTCTTGGAGCTCGAGGTCGACGAGGTCGGCCCGTCCCTGCGCTACGCCACCGCGAAGATCAACCGCACCCAACGGTCCGGCGGCGGTGGTGGCGGCCAGGGTGGCGGCGGCCAGGGCGGCGGCGGCCAGGGCGGCTGGGGGTCGCCGGGCGGCGGCTCCGGTGGTTCCAGCGGCTCTGGTGGTTCTGGCGGCTCCAGTGGTTCAGGCGGCGGCGAGGACCCGTGGGCGACCGGCCCCTCCGGTGGCTCCGGCGGGTCGTCGTACGACGAGCCCCCCTTCTGACCCGACGTTTCGTCTTACGAGGAGTACCCACGATGCCCAAGCCAGTGATTCGCAAGCCCAAGAAGAAGCAGAACCCGTTGAAGGCCGCCAAGATCGAGGCGGTCGACTACAAGGACACCGCGCTGCTGCGCAAGTTCATCTCCGACCGCGGCAAGATCCGCGCGCGCCGGGTGACCGGCGTCAGTGTCCAGGAGCAGCGGCAGATCGCGAAGGCGGTCAAGAACGCCCGCGAGATGGCGCTGCTGCCGTACTCGAGCTCGGCCCGCTGAGGAGGGATCGTCCGATGAAGCTGATCCTGACTCAGGAGGTCTCCGGTCTCGGTACGCCGGGCGACGTGGTCGAGGTCAAGGACGGGTACGCCCGCAACTACCTGCTGCCGCGCGCGCTGGCCGTCGCGTGGACCAAGGGCGGGGAGAAGCAGGTCGCCGCGATCCAGAAGGCCCGGACCACGCGCGAGATCAAGACGCTCGACGAGGCGCAGTCGGTCAAGGCCTCGCTGGAGAGCAAGCCGGTGCGGCTGTCGGCCAAGGCCGGCGCGTCCGGGCGGCTGTTCGGCGCTGTGACGCCGGCCGACATCGTCGCTGCGGTGTCCGCGTCCGGTGGCCCGCAGCTGGACCGCCGCAAGGTCGAGCTGCCGCAGCCGGTCAAGTCGCTGGGCAGCCACGAGCTGACGGTGCACCTGCACGAAGGCGTCAAGGCCACCCTGACCCTCGAGGTCGTCGCCGGCTGACCCCGGCTTGGGTGCTCCCTCCCCCGCGCGGTGGGGGTGGGCGGGGGTGCCGACTCAGCGGGTGGCGCCGACGACGAGCCAGGCATCGCTGCGGGCCCTCAGGCCCAGTGCGACGCCGCGCAGCAGCATCCAGGCCGTCACGGCCCACCACAGGACGGCGACGTCGTGGGCTTGGGATCGCACGAGCAGAGCCATCGGCAGGTACGCCGCGAGGATGGCCAGCTGCATCCCGGCCAGCCAGCGCGCGTCGCCGGCTCCGATCAGCACTCCGTCGAGCACGAACACCCAGCCGGCCAGCGGCTGCTGTACGGCCACCACGATCAGCGCGCCGGCGATGGCCGCGCGCACGGCGTGGTCGGAGGTGAACGCCAGCGGCAGGACACGGTGCAGCACGAGTATGCCGGCGCCGCAGACGAACCCGCCGGCCACGCCGTACCAGAGCATCAGCCGCGTGGCTGCGCGCGCTCCCGCTACGTCGCCGGCCCCGAGGTAGCGCCCGGTCAGTGCCTGACCGGCGATCGCCAGCGCGTCGAGGGCGAACGCGAGCGTCGACCAGACCGTGGTCGACACCTGGAACGCCGCGAGGGAGACCACGCCGAGCGCCGCCGCGACCCAGGTCGACAGCAGGAAGACGGCCCGCAGGGACAGCGTGCGCAGCAGGAGGGGTACGCCTTCACGCGCGGCACCGAGCACCCGGGTCGGGTGCGCGTGCAGGGAGGCACCGTTGCGGCGAGCGAGCCGTACGACGACCGACATCAGAGCGACGGCCATGCCGAGCTGCGCGATCGTGGTGCCCAGGGCCGAGCCGGCGATACCCAGCCCCGCGCCGTACACCAGCGCCACGTTGAGGGCGGCGTTCGCCGGAAACCCGACCAGCGCGACGACGAGTGGTGTCCGGGTGTCCTGCAGGCCGCGCAGTACGCCGGTGGACGCCAGGTTGAGCAGCATGGCCGGGACGGACACCGCGCTGATCTGCAGGTAGGTGGTGGCCGGGTGGTGCACGGCGCCGTCCGCACCGAGCCAGCGCGCGAGGTCGCCACCCAGCAGCAGCATCACGAGCCCGGCGGCCAAGCCGAGGACGAGGGCGAGCCACAGGCCGTCGACACCGAGACCGAGAGCTCCTGGATGGTCGCCGGCACCGAGCCTGCGCGCGACGGCACCGGTGGTGCCGTAGGCCAGGAACACGAAGATGTTGGCGGCGGTGATGAGGACGGCGGAGGCGACGCCGAGCGCGGCCAGGGGCACGGTGCCGAGATGACCGACGACGACCGAGTCGGCCAGGAGGAAGAACGGCTCGGCGACGAGCGTGACGAAGGCCGGTACGGCGAGCCGCAGGACCTCGCCGTGATGCCCAGAGGGCGGCCCCTTCGCCGACCACATCCTGAGACCACCTCCAACTTTCTTGCTGTCCACATCCGTCTGCCGTGTCCGCGCAGGCCAGAGGTCGCGGCCGGCGTGGGCACATCGTTCACCCCCACGTTGTCCCCAGCGGTGTCCCCAGCCCCCTAAGCACCGACAACGGCGGTCGTCCACAGGTGGTTGCACAGGCTTGCAGATGTGGTTCGGCGAAGGTGTGGCTGGGGATGCGGCCCCGCTCATAGGTTGCCGGAGGCCGGGTTCGGGACCTGCGCTCGGCCGTGCGGTCTGTCGGGGTCTGTCGGTGGTCTATGCGAACGTCTGTTCGACTGTTCGCACGGATCCGAGGGGAGCACGGAGCACGGTGTCGCTGGCGCAGATCGGCGTGGAGTTCGGGGGATCCTCCGGCCCACCGGACGGCCCGGGCGAGTCGTTCGACCGGACCCCGCCACAGGACGTGCTGGCCGAGCAGAGCGTGCTCGGCGGCATGATGCTGTCCAAGGACGCCATCGCCGACGTCGTCGAGACGGTCCGGGGCGCGGACTTCTACCGCCCCGCGCACGAGACGATCTTCGAGGCCGTCCTCGACCTCTACGGCCGCGGCGAACCGGCTGACGCGGTCACCGTTGCGGACGAGCTGACCAAGCGCGGCCACCTGGCCCGGATCGGCGGCGCGGCGTACCTACACACCCTGATCAGCGGCGTGCCGACGGCGGCGAACGCCGGCTACTACGCGCAGATCGTGCGCGAGCGGGCCGTGCTGCGGCGGCTGGTCGAGGCCGGCACGCGGATCGTGCAGCTCGGGTACGCGACCGACGGCGGCGACGTCGACGACCTGGTCAACGCGGCCCAGGCGGAGGTGTACGCCGTGACCGAGCGGCGCACGTCCGAGGACTACCTGCCGATCGGCCAGATCATCGAGGGCACCGTCGACGAGATCGAGGCGGCGGGGCACCGCGACGGCGTGATGGCCGGCGTACCAACGGGTTTCGCCGATCTGGACCGGCTGACGCACGGCCTGCACCCCGGTCAGATGATCGTCCTGGCGGCCAGGCCGGCTCTCGGCAAGTCGACCCTTGGTTTGGACATTGCCAGGTCGGCGTCGATCAAGCATGCGATGACGTCCGTGATCTTCTCGCTGGAGATGAGCCGCACCGAGATCACCATGCGCCTGCTCTCCGCCGAAGCGCGCATCCCCCTGCAGAAGCTGCGCCAGGGCAAGCTCGACGACAGCGACTGGACGAAGATGGCCCGGACGATGGGCGAGCTGACCGACGCGCCGCTGTTCATCGACGACTCGCCGAACATGTCCTTGATGGAGATCCGGGCCAAGTGCCGCCGGCTCAAGCAGCGACACGACCTCAAGCTCGTGATCATCGACTACCTGCAGCTGATGCAGAGCCACAAGCGCGTGGAGTCTCGCCAGCAGGAGGTGTCGGAGTTCTCCCGGGCGCTCAAGCTGCTGGCCAAGGAGCTCGAGGTGCCGGTCATCGCCATCAGCCAGCTCAACCGTGGTCCCGAAGGACGCACCGACAAGCGACCGATGATGTCCGACCTGCGCGAGTCCGGCTGTCTCCCGGCCCAGACCCGGGTCCTGCGCGCAGACACCGGGGCGGAGACCACGCTCGGTGCGCTGTACGCGGCCGGCGCTCGCGACGTACCCGTGTGGTCGCTCGACGACTCCCTGCGCTACGTCCGGCGTCATCTGACGCACGTGTTCCCGACCGGGACGAAGCCGGTCTTCCGGGTCGAGCTCGCCTCCGGCAAGACGGTGCGCGCGACGGCGAACCATCCGTTCCTGACCTACGAGGGTTGGGCGCCGCTGGAGTCGCTGTGGCCGGGGACTCGCGTCGCGGTGCCGCGCCACGTGCCGGCGCCGGAGTCGATGACCCGCTGGGACGACTCGAAGGTGACGGCCGCCGCCGAGACGCTGGCCGAAGAGCTGCAGGGCGTCGGCGCGACCGCGCTCGGCGTGCCCGCACCCGTCGCGTGCCTGCCCAAGCAGCAGATCGCGATGTTCCTGCGGCACACCTGGTCCATCGCCGGGTCGGTGCGGCTCGACGAGAGCGGCGACCGGGGGCGGGTGCGGATGCACGGCGTACGGCGGGTGGGCCTGGACAACGTCGCTCGCCTCCTCCTGCGGTTCGGCATCTCCACGTCGGTACGTCGCGTCGAACCAATGGCCCCAACCAGCCCAGCAGATGGGCGCATCGGGGCCGCAGATTGGGAGCTGTCCATCGACGGGGTGGACGACCAGCGGCGGTTCCTGGGCGAGATCGGCGTGTACGGCGAGTGCAGCCTCGACGCGATGATGCTGCTCGACGTCGTGCGCGCCGCCAGTGCACCGGAGCCGGCCGCCGAGCAGGCGTCGCAGCAGGTCTGGCACACGGTCCACGAGGTGCTGCTGGCCGAGGCCGAGGAGCTCGCCCTGGTCGGGGCTGCGGGCGCCGGCTCCGCGTCGACGTCGGGGCGGCCAGTGACCGCGCGCCGTACGGCGCTGGGCCAGGTCACGGAGGTGCTCGAGCTGGCCGACCTCGAGGTCGACGCGGTCAACGACGTGCTGTGGGACCGGGTGCTCGCAATCGAGCCGGACGGCGTCGAACAGGTCTTCGATGCCACGGTGATCGGGACGCACAACTTCGTCGCGGACGGCATCGCGGTGCACAACTCGATCGAGCAGGACGCCGATATGGTGATCCTGCTGCACCGTGAGGACGCCTACGAGCGGGAGAGCCCGAGGGCCGGAGAGGCCGACTTCATCGTGGCCAAGCACCGCAACGGGCCCACTGACACCATCACCGTGGCGTTCCAAGGTCACTACAGCCGCTTCGTCGACATGGCGGCCACCTGACCAGGCGGTGTACGCGGCAGTCACCCCTCGTCTTGACTGATTCCAGATCAGGCGGCCAGACTGCGGACCGTGCCGACGACCCAAGAGGTGGAGCAGCTGCTCCGCGCAGCAGCGCTGCGGGTCACGCGGCCGCGGATCGCCGTACTCGCCGCAGTCCATGACCACCCTCACTCCGACACCGAGCACCTGATCGGCGTGGCCCGCGCCGAGCTCGGTGGGCTGTCCCACCAGGCGGTGTACGACGTGCTGCAGGTGCTCACGAGCGCCGGGCTGGTCCGGCGGATCCAGCCTGCAGGCTCGGTGGCTCGCTACGAGTCACGCGTCGCGGACAACCACCACCATGTTGTCTGCCGGTCCTGCGGCACCATCGCCGACGTCGACTGCGCCGTCGGGCACACGCCCTGCCTGACCGCCTCCGACGACAACGGCTTCACGATCGACGAGGCCGAGGTCGTCTACTGGGGGCTCTGCACCAACTGCGCCGCACCTACCGCAACAGACGAACCAACTCCGCTCTCCCGCACCGCATCTCGGAAGGATTCCCGTGTCTGAGCACGAGCACGAGCACGAGCACGAGCACGACGCCGTCGTCGGAGACATGAACTCGGAGGAGAGCGAGGGCCTGTGCCCGGTCGTTCACGCCGAGCGGTACTCCCACCCCACCGAGGGTGCCGGCAACCGCACCTGGTGGCCGAACCAGCTCAACCTGGGCATCCTTCGCAAGCACCCGGCCGTGGCCGACCCGATGGGCGGCGACTTCGACTACGCCGCGGAGTTCGCGAGGCTGGACCTCGCCGCCCTGCGCCAGGACATCGAGCAGGTCATGACCACCTCGCAGGACTGGTGGCCGGCAGACTTCGGCCACTACGGACCGCTGTTCATCCGGATGGCCTGGCACAGCGCCGGCACCTACCGGATCAGCGACGGCCGCGGCGGCGCGGGCGCCGGCATGCAGCGCTTCGCCCCGCTCAACAGCTGGCCGGACAACGCCAACCTGGACAAGGCCCGGCGTCTGCTCTGGCCGGTCAAGCAGAAGTACGGCCGCGCGATCTCCTGGGCCGACCTGATGGTCTTCGCCGGCAACTGCGCGCTGGAGTCCATGGGCTTCACGACGTTCGGCTTCGCCGGCGGTCGCGCCGACGTGTGGGAGCCGGACCAGGACGTGTACTGGGGGTCGGAGGACACCTGGCTCGGCGACGAGCGCTACACCGGCGACCGCGAGCTGGAGGACCCGCTGGCGGCGGTCCAAATGGGGCTGATCTACGTCAACCCGGAAGGGCCGAACGGTACGCCGGACCCGCTCGCCGCCGCGCGCGACATCCGCGAGACCTTCCACCGGATGGCGATGAACGACGAGGAGACGGTCGCGCTGATCGCGGGCGGCCACACCTTCGGCAAGACGCACGGAGCGGCCAGCCCGGACGACACGGTCGGGCCGGAGCCCGAGGGCGCGCCGCTGGAGGAGCAGGGCCTGGGCTGGCGCAGCACCTACGGCAGCGGCAAGGGCCGCGACGCCATCACCAGCGGCATCGAGGTGACCTGGACCCAGACCCCGACCCGGTGGGACAACCAGTTCTTCGACAACCTGTTCGGGTTCGAGTGGGAGCTGACCGCGAGCCCGGCCGGAGCCAACCAGTGGCAGCCCAAGGACGGCGCCGGCGCGGGCAGCGTGCCCGACCCCGAGGACGGCTCGCTCAGCCGGCCGCCGACCATGCTGACCACCGACCTGGCGTTGCGCTTCGACCCGATCTACGAGCCGATCTCACGCCGGTTCCACGAGCACCCGGACCAGTTCGCGGACGCGTTCGCCCGCGCCTGGTACAAGCTGACCCACCGCGACATGGGCCCGAAGGCCCGCTACCTCGGCCCGCTCGTCCCGCAGGAGGAGCTGCTGTGGCAGGACCCGGTGCCGGATGCGACGTACGAGCTCGTCGGGCCTGGCGAGGTCGCGGAGCTCAAGAGCCAGATCCTGGGCTCGGGCCTGACCGTCTCCCAGCTCGTCTCGACCGCGTGGGCGGCGGCGTCGTCGTTCCGCGGCAGCGACAAGCGCGGCGGCGCCAACGGCGGCCGGATCCGGCTCGACCCGCAGCGCGGCTGGGAGGTCAACCAGCCGGACCAGCTGGCCCTCGTGCTCCGCACCCTCGAGGGCATCCAGTCCTCGTTCAACGGTTCGCACGGCGGTGTGCAGGTCTCGCTGGCCGACCTCGTCGTCCTCGGCGGTTGTGCGGCGGTCGAGCAGGCGGCCAAGAGTGCCGGTTACGACGTCCAGGTCCCGTTCACCCCCGGCCGCACCGACGCCTCGCAGGAGCAGACCGACGTGGAGTCGTTCGCGGCCCTGGAGCCGACGGCCGACGGGTTCCGCAACTACCTCGGCAAGGGGCACCGGCTGCCGGCGGAGTACCTGCTGATCGACCGGGCCAACCTGCTGACGCTGAGCGCCCCGCAGATGACGGTGCTGGTCGGCGGCCTGCGCGTGCTGGGCGCGAACGCGCAGGAGTCGCCGCACGGCGTCTTCACCGACCGGCCGGGCGTGCTGACGAACGACTTCTTCGTCAACCTGCTCGACCTGGGTACGACGTGGCGGGCGACGGGCGAGGAGGCCGAGACCTTCGAGGGACGCGATGCCGCCGGTCAGGTGCGCTGGACCGGCACGCGGGCCGACCTCGTGTTCGGCTCGAACTCCGAGCTGCGGGCCGTCGCCGAGGTCTACGCCAGCGACGACGCGCAGGAGAAGTTCGTGCGCGACTTCGTGGCGGCCTGGGACAAGGTGATGAACCTGGACCGGTACGACGTGCGCTGACCAGGTGCCAGGATCTGCGCATGATCGACCACGTCTCGATCCAGTGCAGTGATCTGGACTCCAGCGCCGTGTTCTACGACGCGGTGCTCGAGCCGCTGGGGTACCGCCGGTTGATGGACCACGGCGGTGCCCTGGGGTACGGCGCGGACTACCCGTCGTTCTGGCTGGGCGCCCAGACCACCGGTGAGGGGTTCCGGGAGAGCCATCTGGCCTTCCGGGCTCCGGACCGGGCCGCCGTACGGGAGTTCTTCGCCATCGCGCTGCGCGAGGGGGCGGAGGCCCTGCACGAACCGCGCGAGTGGCCGGAGTACCACGCGACCTACTACGGCGCCTTCGTGCGCGACCCCGACGGCAACAACGTCGAGGCCGTCTGCCACGGCGTCGAGGACGAATGACCGCCGCGATGACCTGGACCTTCCTGCTCACCTCGCTGGTCATCGTCGCGACGCCTGGCACCGGCGCGCTCTACACGCTGTCGGCCGGTCTGGCTCGAGGGCCGCGGGCCAGCGTCCTGGCCGCGTTCGCCTGCACTCTCGGGATCGTGCCTCACCTGCTGGCGGCGATCACCGGTCTGGCCGCCTTGTTGCACGCGAGCGGGGTCGCCTTCGCGGTCGTGAAGTACATAGGCGTCGGGTACCTGCTCTACCTCGCGTGGTCCACCTGGCGGCACGACGGCGCCCTCACGCTCGGCCGCGAGGGGGCCGCCGTCTCGCCCTCGCGGGTCATCACGAACGGCATCGCGGTCAACCTGCTCAACCCCAAGCTCACGATCTTCTTCTTCGCGTTCCTGCCGCAGTTCGTGCCGCCGTCCGCGCCGCACACCGTGCTGCGCATGCTGGGGCTGAGCGGGGTCTTCATGGCGATGACCCTCGTGGTCTTCGCCGCGTACGGGATCTTCGCCGGGCTGCTCCGCGGTCAGGTGCTGTCCCGGCCGGCGTTGCTACGCCGGACCCAGCGGGCGTTCGCCGTGACGTTCGCCGGGCTGGCCGGCAAGTTGGCGCTCACCACCCGCTAGCCGAACACGCCGTACGCGCCCACGACCGTCGCGTCGGCGGCGAACGGGCCTTCCGCGACCCGGTCGCCGATCTCGGCCTGGAAGGCCTGGAAGGCGGCGACATCGGACAACGGGTTCACGTCCCCGTCCAGCTGTACGACGTGTACGAAGCTCTCGCCGTCATCGAGCCGAAGGGCCGCATAGCGCACGCCCTCCGGCCGCTTGTCGGCCAGCTCGGCGAACACGGCCTTGATCAGTGCGGCGTTCTCGTCCGCCCGCTCCGGCTTGGTCCGGTAGCGAATCACCTTGGTACTGCTCACGACTCATCCCTTCGTCGGGCGGCCAGCCAGCGACTGGTCCGCCTCAGAGCGCCCGCATCCTGTTGTTGCGCGCGTCATGTGTGAGCTCGGCCAGGCCGAGCTGTTCCAGGAGCGGCGGCAGGTACATCCCGAACCGGCCGCGGTAGCCCTTACGCAGCCCGTACCAGCCGCCGACCGGGTTCTCCTCCGCGCGGCCCCACGCCTCGACCGTCCCCGGCGCCGCAGCCTTCTGCTCGTCGGCGGCGCCCAACGGGACCCAGTCGCCTTGTGCGGCAAGCCATTCGTGCAGGTCTTCGATGGCACGCAGGTGGTACTTGAGCGTGGTCGAACCGACCTGGCAGACCAGCGCCGGTGGGTCGGCCGACTCGTCGCGGTACATCGTGTACGCCGATGAGCCCGGCGGCGTCTTCAGCTGCCACGGGTCGTCCTTCGTTCCTGGACTGGTCGCTGGGCTCATCGGGCGTCTCCTGCCGTCGCTGCTGCGGTGAAGTGCGGTACGAGGGTCTGCCAGCCGTTGACGTTCTGCGTGCGGTACTGCTCGCCTTCCGTACCGAGCCGCTCCCATCCGCGATGCTCGATCTCCACCCGCGTGGCACCGGCGCCGGACGGCACGAACTGGATCTGGACCTCGGTCGCCTGGTCGCGCTGGCGCCCGATGTGCCAGAGGTACCCGAGGGTCTGCGGCGGTTCCCACACGGTGACCTGGCCCCAGTCGTGCTCGACCCCGTCGGACGTCCGCTCGAAGATCCGCCCGCCCACGCCGCGCTCCAGCACGATGGCCTCGGGAGCGCCGGACAGGGTGTGGTCACGGGGCCACCACGAGCCGATCTGGGTGGTCCAGACGGAGAACGCGTGCTCGGGCGCGCAGGCCACGTCGAACGCGAGACGCAACGGCTCGCTCAACGGGCTCGGCCCCGGTCCGGCCGACCCCGACCTCGGCCCGTGGCCGGTGGCGTGTTCTCGGCCAGCAGGCGGAACCGGGCGGCGGCGTCACCCCATACGCCCTCGAGATAGGCCTGGACGGCTGCGAGCCCCTCGGCCCGGAGGTGGTAGACGCGGCGGGTCCCCTGGGCCTCCTCGGCCACCATCCCGGCGTCCTTCAGCAGCCGCAGATGGCGCGAGACTGCGGGCCGGCTGATCGGCATCGCCGCCGCGATGGCGCTCACCGGCTTGTCGCCCGCACTGAGCAGGCGCAGGATCTCGCGCCGGTTCGGGTCCCCGAGGGCCTCGAACGGGTCGCCACCCGCGAGCGCTCCAACCACGCCGCCGCCTCCACGTCCTCCCCCTCCGGATCGGTAACCCTGCGGCTACCGTAACGCAGGGGTTACCGATCCGGAAGGGTCAGCGGACGATGCTGAACAGCTGCGACTCACCGATGGAGACGTAGCTGTCGTCGATCAGCAGCCGCGCGACGTACCGGCCGGGCTTCAGCGGCCAGGCCGCCGAGCTGCCCTCGAAACCGCCGCGCTCCTTGCCGATCGTCAGCGAGCCCTCGATCTGCGTGCCGGTGTACTGGTAGAGCAGGTACGTCGAGTTGTCGCCACACTTCCCGTTGCGCCGGCACGGGAACAGGCCGATCCAGTCCAGCCCGTTGCCGGGAGCCTCGGTCCAGCTCACGCCGATCCGCTCGCCGACGCGGTACGTCGCGCTGGTCATGGTCACCGTCGGCTGGTCGGACCGCGTGTAGACGTAGACCGGCTCGCGGGTCAGCACGCGCGTGCCCGCCTGGTCGGCGAGCACCAGGTCGTACCGACCCGGCAGCAGGGTCTGCGTGGCAAAGCTGACGTGACCGAAGGCCGGATCCGCCGGTGCCGTGCGCGCCCACACCACGCCCGATACACCGGTGCGGACCAGGCCGACCTGCTGCGCGCCGTGGCCGGGACCGGTCGCCAGCTGCCAGTCGACCCTCATCTGGTCGCCCTGGACGACCCGCCGGTCCTGCGTCCCCGCGAACGCGAGAGGCGTCACGGCCGAGACCCGGAAGGTGGAGACGACGCCGCGGTGGTCGCTCGGGTACGGCGCGGGCACGGCGACGTCGACATCGGGGCCGCCGACCTCGCCGACCAGGCGGCTCTCCACGGTGGTGGCCGGCCCGGCGTGCAGCACCCAGTCGATCCGGTCGAACACCTCACGCGGGTCGGTCTCCGGACCACCCGGAGTCCAGGTGAAGCCCGGCCGTGCGACCGGGTCGGGATGGACGTCGCGGTAGGAGTCCTGTAAGCCCGCTGCGGCGAAGGCGGCACTGGCCGGCCAGCGGATCGGGTACGGCACGTCGCTGCGTACGCCGGCCACAGCCGGTGTCCAGTCCAGGTGGGACGGGCTGTTCATGTCGCCCGTCACGAAGACCGGGTAGCCCTGCGCGATGAGCCGTTCCAGCGTGGGCAGCTCGGCGTCAACGGCCGGCAGGCGGAGCTGCCGCTCGAGCGTGAGCACCTCGTCCTTGGTGGCGCCGTCGCGGACCTCGTACGGCCCGTACGGCGTGGACGGCAGGTGGAAGTTCGCCACGGCCACGACGTGGCCCGGGGCGGGCACGACGAAGACGTAGAACCCTTGGCTGCCCGGCGGTTCGATGATCGGGTACCGCGAGATGACGTGCGCGCGTGGCGAGGAGTACCAGCCCAGCAGCCCGGCCAGCACCGCCGTGTTGCGCTCAGGTTCCTGCAGCCCCACCACGTCGGCGCCGGCCTTGCGGATGGCGTCCGCGATCCGGTGCAGGGCCAGCGGGCAGCCGTCGGCGACGCGGCAGAAGCGGCCCGTACTCAGGTCGTAGTCGTCGCCGCCATAGAACATGTTCTGCGTCATGACCGACAGCGTCATGTCCGTCGAGGCCCGAGCGCTCACCGTAGTCCCGGACGGGGACGCGGCCGGAGCCGACGACGAGGCCAGTGCGACGCCGGGTGCGATCAGCGCCAGGGCCGCTGCGGCGGCCAGCGCGAGGGTGTGACGACGGAACCGACGAAGTACGTTCATAAGCCGTCCTGACTCTGGAGTCAGGAAAACTCTAGGGTGAGCAGCGAAGTCAGTCCAGAGCCCAGGCGTCCTCGCGGATGATCGGTACGACGCTGCCGTCGCGCCGGATCCCGTCGACGTCCACGCCCGGACCGCCGATGACGACATCCGTGTGCACGGTCGAGTAGTTCAGACCGCGGGCCATGAGCTCCTCCGCAGACAGCGTGTCGCCATCCGGCATGCAGAACGTGAAGCCCTGGCCCCAGGCGACGTGGCAGCCGACGTTCTCGTCGTACAGAGTGTCGTGGAAGGTCACTCCGGCGGCGCGGACGCGTGAGGACCCCTCGACCAGTGACAGCTCGCCCAGGCTGCGCGCGCCGTCGTCCGAATCCAGCTGTGCCCGAACGGCATCAGCCCCCGTCCGGGCCTGGACGTCGACCGCTCGCCCGCTCTCGAACGTCACCACCAGGTCCTCGACCACGACACCGGCGCCCGCCATCACCAGCGGCCGCGTCGTGCGGATCACGCCGTCCGCCCGGCGGCGGTCCGGGCTGGTGAACACCTCCTCGGTCGGCAGGTTCGGCATGTAGCGCACGCCGGACCGCGTCGTCAGGCTGCCGCCGACCCAGAGCGCACCGGACGGCAGTCCAGCGGTCAGGTCGGTCCCTTCACCGTGGTAGCGGACCGCGTCCAGCTCGAGGCCGGTCAGGACGTCCGCCCGCGACTGGAGCCGGTCCGCGTGCGCCCGCCACTCGGCCACGACGTCGTCGCTGTCGAGCCTCATCGCGATCGAGACCGCGTCCCAGAGGCGTTCGACGTCCGGCTCCCCGAACACCTGGGTGGCCCAGCCTTCGTTGGGTGCGGCCACGATGTTCCACGCCACCTGACCACCGAGCAGCACCTGGCGCGAGAGCGTGGCCAGCTCGAGCGGCAGCAGCACCGTGCGCGCCGGGTCGACGTCGTCGAACGCGTGCGGGTCGGCCGTACCGGTGAGCCGGATGACCGCCGTGCCGTTCTCGGCCCACGAGCGCACCTGGGCCAGCTCCCAGTCGTACGCCGTCGTCAACGCCTCCTCCGGTCCGTGCAGCAGGGCGGCGCGGCGCACCTTGGGATCGTCGAAGCTCACCGTCACGCGGGATGCGCCCGCCTTGTACGCCTGCTCCACGACCGCTTCGGCGATCGGCGCGTGGGACAGCTCGCCACGCACGTGCACCGGCTGCCCAGGCTGGACGTTGACGCCGATCCGGACCACCAGCTCGGCGTACCGGTCGATGCGCTCCTGCTGGGCGCTGGCTGCACTCACGCCTGGGCCTTCGCCGCCTTGCCGGCCTTCGCCTCGGCCTTGGCCAGGCGCTTGGCCTCGCGCACCTTGAGCAGCGAGCCGGGGTCCTTGATGTCGGCCACGCTGACGAAGCTGCCGGCCCGGCCGAACTCGCCTGCGGCGTCGCGCCATCCGCGCGGAGTGACGCCGAACCGCTTGCCCAGCATGGCCACGAAGATCGCGGCCTTCTGCGCGCCGAAGCCCGGCAGCTCGGCGATCTGCGCCTTGAGCTCCTGGCCGGTCTTGGCGCTGGCGTAGAGGTTGCCCACGTCGCCGTCCCAGTCGCGGACGAGCACCTGGCACACGCCCTGGATGCGACCCGCCATGGAGCCCGGGAACCTATGCACCGCAGGGGGTTTGGCGCACATGGCCGCGAACTGATCGGGGTCTGCGGCCGCGATCGCCGCGACGTCGAAGGTGCCGCCCATGCGCTCGGCGATGACGGCCGGCCCGCTGAACGCCTTCTCCATCGTCACCTGCTGGTCCAGCACCATTCCGATGAGCACGGCGTTCGGGTCCTTGGCGAGCAGGTCGTCGGCCGCGGTGTCGCCGGTCAGGTAGAAGCCACTCATGGACGCAGCCTGGCACACGTCATCGAGGGGTGGCCTCGGACGGGGTGAAGGGCGAGCCATGACCCGGTACGACGAGCGCCGGCCCGAGCGCCAGCACCGCCTCGCGCGAGCGGCTGAGGAGCGCGGCGTCCTCGGCGTACGGGTCCTGCGCCGGGCCCTGCTCGTGCCACCAGAGGTGCGTGCAGACCGCCAGCCCGTCGGCCGTCTCGGCTAGCGTGCTGATGTCCTGCGCCGTGTGGCCCGGCGTCAGCGTCAGGCGGACCGACGGCGACAGCTGCTCGATGCCACCCTCGAAGTGCCGGTCGATCCAGAGGTCGTCGACGTACGTCGCCCAGAAGTCGTGGATCCGCGCCCGCTGGAACAGCGCGGCGTTGACCGTGTGGTCCGGATGGTGATGGCTGAAGATCACGTCGGTCACCTGCTCGGGCTCGACACCCAGCTCGTGCAGCGGACCCAGGATCTTGACCCGGTCGCTCACCATGCCGGGGTCCACGACAGCCACGAGATCGCCGTCGCGGACCAGAACGCAGGTGCTGGCCACTCGCTCACCGATGTAGCCGGCCGTCAGGACATCGACGCGTGCGCTCATCGGCCGATCATGGCAGGAGTCGGGCCGGGACCCCGATGAACGCCGAGGCGGCCTCGGCCAGGGCGGCGGCGAACGGGCGCAGCTGGGCCAGGTCCAGCCATTCGTCGTCGGCGTGCATGCCGCCACCCGCGGGGCCGCACACGACCGTCGGTACGCCGACCGCCTGCCACATCGCCGACTCCATCCAGTACGGCGCGCCGATCCGCTCAGGTGCTGGTCGTCCCGCCTTGACCAGACCCTCGGACAGCGCTGCGGCGAGGTCGGTCGCAGCCGGCGCGTAGCCCATCTCGAACGCCGCCCGGCCGAGCCGCAGCCGACAGGTCGCGTGCACCGTCGGGTCCTGCGCCTGCAGCCGGTCCAGGATGCGCTGCACCTCCTCGACCGCGACCTCGGCGTCCTCACCGGGCAGGGTGCGGCGTTCCACGACCGCCGTCGCGGAGTCCGGGATCGAGAACGGCGCGGAGCCGCCGTGCGCCACCGTCCCGAGCAGCGTTCCGTGCCCGAGCAGCGGGTGCGCGGTGCGCGCGCGGAGGTGGCCGTCGTAGTCCTCGACCGCGGCGAGCAGCCGGGCCATGTGGGCGACCGCGTTGACGCCGTCAGCGGGGCGCGAGGAGTGGGCCGCTCGGCCGCGGAACTCCACGTCGACGACACCGAACCCGCGGTGCGCGGCGGCCAGGTCCAGCCACGTCGGCTCGGTCACCAGGCAGGCGTCCGGCCGACGACCCAGCCCGGCCAGCCGGCCGATGACCGTCTCGGTGCCGATGCTCGCGTCCTCCTCGTCGGCCACGAGGGCCACGACGAGGTCGGCTGTCGGGTCGGTGCGGCCCAGCGCCTCGGCCGCGACGACGACCCCCGCCACGCCGCCCTTCATGTCGCAGGCGCCACGACCGAGCAGCCGACCGGAGCGCCGGTCGCCGTCGATGCGTCCGCCGAACGGGTCGGACATGTCACCGACGCCGACCGTGTCGAGGTGGCCGTTGAGCAGCAGGCAGCGCCGGTCCCGGTCCGGCTGCGGGCGTCGGGCGAGCAGGCTCGGCCGGTCGGGCCGGCCCGGCGGCGTGACCACCTCGCAGACGAACCCGGCGGCCTCGAGCCGCGGCCGGAGCAGCTCGATGGCGGCCGACTCGCCGGAGGCGCCGGGCACGAGCGCGGGGTTCACGGTGTCGAGCCGGACGAGCTCGACGGCCAGGTCGACCGCCGCCTCGGCGATCTCCTCGGGCGTGGACGCGGTCTGGTGCGAGGTCACGAGCCTGGATGCTAGGTCCATGACGGGCTCCGAACGGGCGACGCCCACCAGCGGCTGGTTGAGTGACGCACCGCTGTACGGCGCGTGGCGGCGCGCGATCGACGCTGACCTGGCGTCGTTCACGATCCCCGGTCACAAGCGGCGTGCGCACGAGGTGGCCGCCGAGCTGGGGCGGTTCTTCGACGGCGACATCCCGCTGTACGGCGGGCTGGACACGGTGAAGCTGGACGGTCACGTGGTCGAGCAGGCCGAGGCCGTCGGCGCCGAGTTCTGGGGCGGCGACTGGTGCCGTTACTCGACCGGTGGCTCGACCCACGCCAACCAGGTGGCCACGCTGGCCGTCGCTGCGCCGGGCGCCACCGTCCTGGTCGCTCGCAACGCCCATCGCAGCACGGTCACCGGCCTGGTGCTGGCCGGCCTGGAGCCGGTCTGGCTGCCCGCGCAGATCGACTCCGAGCTCGGGGTGCCGACCGGCCTGTCCACCGACGTCGTGGCCCGCGCGCTGGACGAACACCCGGACGCGCGTGCGGTGTTGCTGGTCGAGCCCGGATACCTCGGTGCCGTCAGCGACCTGCCCGCCATCGTCGAGCTGGCCCACGCCCAGGACGTCCCCGTCGTCGTCGACCAGGCCTGGGGCGCGCACCTCGGCGTCCACCCGGCGTACCCGGCCCACGCCATCACGCTCGGGGCCGACCTCATGGTGATGAGTGCGCACAAGACGCTCGCCGCCTGGACGCAGGCGTCGGTCATCGTGGCCCGCACCGACCGGCTGGACCGCGGCCGCCTGGACCGGGCCTTCGACGCCTGCCTGTCGAGCAGTGCGTCGGGGACGATCCTGGCCAGCATCGACGTGGCCCGCGCCCTGCTGGCCAGCTCGGCCGGCCAAGAGCTGCTCGGCCGGCTGGTCGAGGAGGTCGCCGGGCTGCGCGCGGACCTCGCGGCGGCCGGCGTGGTGACGCTGCAGCCGGAGAGGTTCGGGGCCGGCCGCTACGACCCCGCCAAGCTCGTGCTGCTGCTCGGGCCGTCCGGCCACGACGGTCTCGCGCTCGAGCGGCACCTGCAGGCGGACGGCATCCCGGTCGAGATGGCCGACCGCGACACCGTCGTACCCATCGTCTCCATGCTCGACACCTCCGCGACCATCGGCCGCCTGCGGGCCTCACTGCTGACCGGCCTGGCGGCCCAAGGTCCGGTCCGCCCGCGGCCGGTCGCGACCGCGGCGCAGTGGGTGCTGACGGCACCGGCTGCGCTCTCGCCGCGCGAGGCGTTCTTCGCCGCCCAGGCGACCCTGCCCGCCGACCAGGCGGTCGGCCGGGTCAGCGCCGAGCTCATCGCCCCCTACCCACCGGGGATACCGGTCGTCGTACCGGGCGAGGTGCTCACGGCCGAGGTGGTGGACGCGCTGCGGCTGACAGCGGCCGGCGGCGTGCGCATCGCGTACGCCGCCGACCCCTCGTTGGAGACCTTCCAGGTCGTCGCGTGATGCCCGACGACGACATCGTCCGGAGGTCAGGCGTGGACCAGCTCCACGCCGTCCTCGACGACGTCCGTCGCCGGTGCGGCGTGCCGCGCGGGCAGGAAGATGAGCGCTGCCATCGCGGCGACGAAGCACGCCCCCGCCGAGACCAGGGAGCCCGCGACCAGGCCGTCCATGAACGACTGGCGCACGACCTGCGCGGCCTGCGTCGCGGCCGAGCCCGGCAGCGACATCGCCACGTGCAGCCCACCGACGACCGAGTCCGAAGCCTTCGCCACGGCGGCCGGCGGCACGTTGAGGGCACCGAGGCCGTCGACGATCCGCGGGCCGTACACGGTGCTCAGGGTCGACCCCACGACGGCCACCCCGAGGGTCCCGCCGACCTCGCGGACGGTGTCGTTGACGGCCGAGCCGGCCCCGGCCTGGCTGACCGGCAGCGCACCCATGATCGCCTCGGTCGCCGGGCTGACCGAGAGGGCCAGGCCGGTCGCCATGAGGACCATCGAGACCACGACCCGGCCCCAGTACGGCGTCTCCAGCCCGGTCGTCGCGGCGACGACGAAACCGCTGCTCATCGTCAGGAGGCCGAATGTCACGACCAGCTTCGTCCCGAGCCGGTGCATCAGGAGGATGGCCAGCGGTGAGATGGCTCCGGTCACGACGGCGAACGGCAGGGTGGCCACGCCGGCGCGCAGCGTCGAGTACCCGCGGACGACCTGGAAGTACTGCGTGATCAGGAAGATGAAGCCGAACAGGCCGAAGAACGCCAGCGCGATCGCGCCACTGGCCGCGGAGAACCGGGGGTTGCGGAACAGCCGCATGTCCAGCAGCGGGTCGGGCCGGCGCAGCTCCCACCCGACGAAGGCGGCGAGCGCCACGGCAGCGCCGGCGTAGCCCAGCAGCGTGGTACGCGAGGCCCAGCCGTTCGACGGCGCCTCGATCGTCGTCCAGACCAGCAGGCCGATGCCGACGATCGAACCGAACCCACCGACCGGGTCGAACCGTCCGGGCGAGTCATCCTTGCTCTCCGGCAACAGTCGCAGGCCGGCGACCAGGGCGAGCAGGGCGACCGGCACGTTGACCCAGAGCACAGAGCCCCACGAGAAGTGCTCGAGCAGCAGGCCACCGCTGACCGGCCCGAGGGCGACGCCGAGCCCGGTCACCCCGGACCACAGGCCGATCGCAGCCGCCCGCTCGCGGCGGTCGGTGAAGGTGGTCGTGAGCAGCGCCAGGGTGGCCGGGTAGATCAGCGCCGCGCTGACCCCCATGAAGGCCCGCCCGGCGATCAGCTGGTCTGCCGACGAGGCGAACGACGCGACCAGCGACGTCGCGGCGAACGCGACGATCCCGATCTGCAGCAGCCGGCGTCGACCGAACCGGTCCCCCAGGTGTCCACCCAGGAGCAGCAGCCCGGCGAACACGAGCGTGTACGCGTCCACGACCCACTGCAGCTGGCTGGTCGTGGCCGACAGCTCCCGGCTCATCGTCGGGAGGGCGACGTTGACGATCGTGTTGTCGACGCTGACCAGCAACACCGACAGGCACAGGACACCGAGGATCCACCACCGGCGTTCGTGGGTGCTTGCCATCTCGAGCTCCTCTGTTGTAGTACGGCGTTCTATACTTGTGGAACACTGTGCTACAGCGAGAGGAGCCTGTCAAGATGTCATCCATGGCCAGGCGCACGGCCCGTGCGGCGGGGGGCAGCCGTCCGCGCACCCGCAGCCGCGACGTCCAGCAGAACCTGCTCGACGCCGCCGAGGCGGTGCTGGCGCGGGAGGGCCTGGCCGGCGTGACGATCCGAGACGTCGCGGCCGAGGCCGGCGTCGCACCGATGGGTGTCTACAACCGGTTCGGCAGCAAGGAGGGCCTGATCGCGGCGCTGGTGATGCGCTCGTTCGACCTGCTGCGCGAGGCGGTCGAGGTGCCGGACGAGCCGGACCCGCTGCGGCGGCTGCGCCAGTCCGGACTGCGCTACCGCGCCTTCGCGCTGTCCCATCCCCAGCACTACACCGTGATCTTCCTGAGCTCGTCGGGGCACGGCATCGCTGAGAGCCATCCCGAGGTCGAGGAACATGCCCGGGCGGCCTTCGAGGCGCTGGTCGCGCACGTGGTCTACGCGATGCAGGCGGGCGCGATCCCGGCCGGCGACGCGTTCGACCTGGCCCAGCAGATCTGGGCCACCGTGCACGGTGCGGTGGCGCTGGAGCTGTTCGGCATGGTGCTCACCGAGGATCCCGGCGCGACGTACGAGCACCTGCTCGACATGGTCGAGGCCGGCATCACCCGCTGAGCCGGGTGCGGCTAACCGTCCGCGGGGCGCTCGTACAGCTCGACCCACACCGTCTTGCCCTCACCGGCGGGTGCCCAGCCGGCCCGGTCGCTGCTGCGTCGGACGATGAGCAGACCGCGACCATTCTCGGACATGTGGTCCACATCGCGGGCCGCGGGTGCGGTGCGGTCGCCGTCGGTCACGGCGACGACCCAGCCGTCCGTCGTACGGCGCACTTCCAAGTCCAGCGGCATCCGTGCGTGCCGCACCGCGTTCGCCACCAGCTCGCTGGTCGCGAGCAGCGCGCGGCGCTGTATCTGGTCGTCCGCCGGATGGGGGTCGGTCGACAGGGCCTGCGTGACCAGCCGGCGGGCCAGAGCGGCACTGCTGGCGTCGTGCCGCAGTCGCCACCGGCCGATGGCGTCACCGGAGGGCGGTTGATGCCGAGGCACGTCTGCGCCGGACACTCTGCTCCGATGGTCAGCCAAACCAGACGGCTCCGAGCGTAGTAGGTCACCCCTCCCGGATTCGCGTTGCGTTGCCTGTGCCACGATGCAAAACATGCGTCTGGACCACGTCTCGTACGCGGCCGAGCCCGACGGGCTCGCGGCCACGGCGGCCAGGCTCAGCGAGGCGATCGGTGTCGAGTGCGTCGACGGCGGCGTCCACCCGCGGTTCGGGACCCGCAACATCGTGCTGCCGCTGCGGGGCGCGCACTATGTCGAAGTGGTCGAGGTGCTGGACCATCCGGTGGCGGACAAAGTGCCGTTCGGGCAGGCCGTGAGGGCCCGTTCGGCAGCCGGCGGCGGCTGGCTCGCGTGGGTGGTCGCGGTTCACGACATGGCAGCGGTCGAGGTTCGCCTCGGCCGCTCTTGCGTTCCGGGGAACCGCCGGTTGCCCGACGGGACCGAGCTGCACTGGAACCAGCTGGGCGTCACGGGCCTGATGGCCGACCCGCAGCTGCCGTTCTTCGTCACCTGGCTGGAGGGCACCGCGCCCCACCCGTCGCGGTCCGGGCCGACCGACGTGTCGCTCGTCGGCCTGCAGATCGCCGGGGACCGCGCGCGGGTCGTCGACTGGCTGGGCCCCAGCCCGTCGGTCGAGGACGTGGATGTCGACTGGGTGGCGCCGCACGGTACGCCGGGCCTGTTGTCGGTGACCTTCGCCTCGCCGAGCGGCACGATCACCGTCTAGCTCTAAGCGGCTAGCTGCCTGTCCCTGGCTAGCTGCCGGTCCGCGCGGCTAGCTGCGCACCAATCGCGCGATCGCGGCCGCCGCCTCACGCACCTTGGCCTCCGCGGCGGCGTCCGACTCGCGCGCGGCGTCCACGACGCAGTGCCCGACGTGGTCCTCGAGCAGGCCCAGGCTGACCGCCTGGAGGGCCTTGGTCACGGCCGCGACCTGGGTGAGCACGTCGATGCAGTAGGTGTCCTGCTCGACCATCCGCTGCAGACCGCGGACCTGGCCCTCGACGCGGCGCAGCCGCTTGAGGTAGGCCTCCTTGCTCCCGGCGTACCCCGGCATGGTCACTCCCGCATCGTCGTGTTCATCGCCGTCTGGTCGGCAGGATACCCCTCCTGGGTATCGGCCAGTCCGTCCGCTCGCTACTGGCGGTAGCCCTCGACCTCGCCGGGCGGCCGGACATGCGCGCCCTCGGGGTCCTCGCCGAACTCGCGGCGCGCCCTCCGCTGGCGCAGCAGGTCCCAGCACTGGTCCAGCTGGACCTCGAGCTCGGCCAGCCGAGCCTGCTCGTCGGCGCTGGCGTCGCCGCTCGCCTGGGCCTGCTCGCGCAGCCGATGCTCCTCGTGGACGAGGGCGTTGATCTGGTCCAGCAGTCCGGCGTCGTCCACGGCGCTCTCCTTCGCGACTCGGTGGGGTTCCGGGGTCGAGGCTAGCTCTGGCGGTACGTCCGGACACCGCGGGCGTCCGCGCACACGAGCTCGGCCCGCCCACTCCCCGCTTGGGGCCCGGCCGGCGACTGCACAGCGACCGGGATGCAGCCGGCCGGCACGGTGACCGGCCGGGCCGTGCCGCGGGTCACCCGGCAGGCCACGCCGGTCCGTCCGGTCGAGGCGACGACCCAGCCGTCGCCGTTGGCATCAACGGACACGCGGACCCGCGCGGGCCGCGCCACGCTCTCGCCGGCATCCGGAGCCGGCGGCGGAGCGGAGCAGCCGTTCAGGTCCACCGGAGCGCCCCGAGCGGTCTCGCCGACGGTCACCGTCCAGGCCGCCAGCACCTCGGTCCCCCGCTCGGTCACCAGTCCGGCGGTCAGGCACCGGCCGGAGGGAGGGCTGGGTGCAGCGCACGCGACTGCAGTTGGGCCGCCGAGCCGGCCGGCCGCTGTCGGCAGGCTGCCCAGGGTGACCGCCGTCCCGGTGCTGGTCCAGACGGCAGGGACGATGGACAGCTCGGGCTTCGACAGGTCGGTCACCGAGCCCACGACGACGAACCGGTCGCCGACGGCCGCGGCGGCCTGCGGGCTGGTGGTCCGTTGGCCGTCCGCGCTGTCCCCGAGACCGGGTATCTCGTCGTGCCGGACGTACGTTCCACCGTCCGGCGAGGTCCACAGGGCGCCGCTGGCCCGGTGCCCGTCGGGGGCCCACTGCCCCACCATGAGCAACGTGCTCGGACCGGCCGCGACGCTGACGATGCCCACGGCGTTCTCGCCGCCGTACACGTAGAAGTTCTGCTCGCGCTCGGTGACCCGGGTCGAGTCACCCACGAAGAACGAGGGCCGGGGGTTGGCGTGGGCACCGCCGGCGACGGCTCCCAGCGCGTTCAGCCGGCCGTTCGCACTGATCGACGCGAGCGTCGCCTGCGCGCCGTAGAACGACCTCACCTTGAGTGGCACCTCGTGCCAGCTGCCGACCGTGGAGCGGGCCCACAGCACCGGCTTGCGCGTCCCGCCCTTGATCAGCGGGCCCGAGTAGGAGCTGTCCGCGCTCGCGGGCAGCGACCCCCCGACGTACGTCATGCCGCTCACCGGGTCGGTGGCCACCCCACCGGGCCGGAGCCCCTCGATCGCCTGCTCCGCGGTCCAGGTCAGCTGCTCGGGCTTGGCGCTCCCGCCGCCGTTGCCGTGGTCGGCACCGGACGAGCCGGTGCACGCGGACGCGCCGAGCAGCAGGACGACGCCTCCAACCGTCAACGCGGCCCGCCGGCGCCGGCGGGCGGCGCTAGGCATCGAGCTCGTCGACCAGTCGCGAGGCGAGACCGGTGTACGACGAGGGCGTGAGCTCCTGCAGGCGCTTCTCCACGTCGGCGGGCAGGTTCAGGCTGGCGATGAACTCGTGCATCGCCGCGGCGTCCACCCGGCGACCGCGGGTGAGCTCCTTGAGCCTCTCGTACGGAGCCTGCATGCCCGGGTAGCCCTGCGCCGCAAGCGCTCTCATGGCCGACTGGATCGGCTCCCCGAGCACCTCCCAAGCCTGGTCGAGGTCCCGATCGAGCGCGGTGCGGTCGACCTCGAGTCCGGCCAGGCCGCGTCGTACATTGTCTATCGACAACAATGAGTGGCCGAACGCCGTACCGATGGTTCGCTGCATCGAGGAGTCGCTGAGGTCGCGTTGCAGCCGCGAGGTCACCAGGGTCGAGCCCAGGACGTCGAGCAGGGCCGACGAGACCTCGAGGTTGGCCTCGGCGTTCTCGAACCGGATCGGGTTCACCTTGTGCGGCATCGTCGAGGAGCCGGTGGACCCGTGCGCGCCCAGCTGCTGTGCGAAGTAGCCCAGCGAGATGTACGTCCAGACGTCCGTGCAGACGTTGTGCAAGATGCGGTTGAACCGCGCGACGTCGGCGTACAGCTCCGCCTGCCAGTCGTGTGACTCGATCTGCGTCGTGAGCGGGTTCCATTGGAGGCCAAGGCTTTCCACGAACTCGCGCGAGATCGCGGGCCAGTCGGCATCGGGCACAGCCGCAACGTGAGCGCCGAACGTGCCGGTCGCGCCGTTGAGCTTGCCCAGGAACTCGGCGCCGTCGACCCGGCGCAGCTGTCGGCGCAGCCGCTGGGCCATGACGGCCAGCTCCTTGCCCAGGGTGGTGGGAGTCGCGGGCTGGCCGTGCGTGTGCGCCAGCATCGGGAGGTCACGGTGGGCGCGGGCCAGCGCGGCCAGGTCGTCCGCCACGGCCGTGGCCGCGGGCAGCCAGACGTCGCGGACCGCGCCGCGGACCATCAGGGCGTACGCCAGGTTGTTGATGTCCTCGCTGGTGCAGCAGAAGTGCACCAGCTCGCTGAGATCCTCGAGCGTCGTGCCGGCCAGGGCCTGCTTGAGGAAGTACTCGACGGCCTTCACGTCGTGTGCGGTCTCCCGCTCGTACGCCGCGAGGCGCCCGACGTCGGCCGGACCGAAACCGTCCGCCACCGCTTGGAGCTGCTCGTGCTCCGGACCGGTGAGCTCACGGACCCCGGGCACTACCCGATGGTCGACCAGGTGCAGCAACCAGGCCACCTCGACCCGCACCCGCTCCCGGTTGAGCGCGGCCTCGGACAAGTGGTCGACCAAAGGCGACACCGCCGCGCGGTACCGGCCGTCGAGCGGGCCCAGGGCGAACGGCGGCTCGGCGGCGGAGAGAGGTTGCGGCACGGGTTCCATCGTGCCAGGCCAGGCGACCGGCTACTCGTCCCGCGCTTGTGCGAGGGGTGATGACAGGTCTCCGCTCCCGAGCACGTCGACGAGCAGGTCGGCCAGCTGCACGCCGTACCGGCCGTCCGGGTCCTTGCTCGGGTTGTAGCAGCCGAGCGAGAACCCGATCATCGCCGGATGCTGCACGATCGGTCGCAGCACGTCGCCCAGCTGCTCGAGGTCCAGACCGTTCGGCATGAGGTAGTCGGTCGCCGGGAACACGCCTTCGTCGAGCACGTCAACGTCGAGGTGCACCCAGTACGCAGGCGCCGTCGCGGTGCCCGAAGCGAAGTGCGCGACCGCGGCCCGGCCGACTGCCGACGGGTCGGCGACGACAGTGTCGCGGTCCTGCTGCATGATGCCGAGCCGTTCCGGCAGGTCTCCGATGTCGGCCGCCTCGTCCGGGTCGCGAGCACCGATGACGACTGCATCTCCCTGGGCCACAACGGGTTCGGTGCCCATGAGGCGCAGCAGGTCGGGCCACCCGAGGCCGAGCAGCGCCGCGACCGGCATGTCCGCGGCCTCACCGGTCGGCGAGGTGCGGTGGTCGTACGCGTCCACGTGGCCGTCCACGGTGACGACGCCGACCCGGCCCAGCTCGTCGCGCGCGCCCGCGACTGCGCCCATCACGAGCCCGCAGCACCCCCCGAGCAACAGGGGCCGCTCCCCCTCGCCGAGCACCCGCCGTACGGCGTGCCGCACTTCGGTCGTCATGGCGCCGACACTGGGCCAGCCCACGATGCCGCTGACCGGGTCTCGCTGCCTGCCGGTGACCCGCACGTCGAGATCCCCGAGGTCGCGCGCGCCCAGCCGGGTGACCAGGTTGAGCGCGCGTAGCGCGCCCGGCGAGGCCTCGGTGCCGAAGGTGGGGCCGCCGTCGGGAGAGCCCACGGTGTCGATCGGCACGCCGACCACGGCCCACCGCTTCGGTTCGCTCATGGCGTCGTTATACAGGGCGGTCCCGGCCCGGCTGTGCGGGTCAGTAGTAGGACTCGGCGATGGTCAGGGCGCGCTGGGCGTAACCGCGGCCGAACAGGACCGCGTGCACGAGCAGCGGGTAGAGCTGGTGCAGCCCGACCCGCTTGCGCCAGCCGTCGGCCAGCGGATGGGCCTCGTGGTACGCCGCGAGCAGCGGCTCCAGGAACGGCAGGCCGAACAGCGCGAGCATGGCCAGGTCGCTCTCTCGGTGCCCGCCGTGCGCGGCCGGGTCGATGAGCACGGCTCCCTCGGCCGACCAGAGCACGTTCCCGTTCCAGAGGTCGCCGTGGATCCGGCTGGGGGGTTGCTCGGGACCGCCGATGACGCCGCGGCTGAGCCGTTCGCGGACGCGGTCGAACAGCACGCTCTCGGTTGCGTCGATCGTCCCTGCGTCGCGCAGCTCGCGGACGAACGGCCGGATGCGCAGCTCGCCGAAGAACTCGCCGAACGACCCACAAGCCCGGTGGGTCAACGGAAGCGGACCGATGAACCCGTTGCCCACCCACGTGCCGGGTGGCACGCCGTACGCCGACGCTCCGGCCGCGTGCGTCCGGGCCAACCCGCGTCCCAGTGCCACAGCCGCCGCATGCGTCGGCGCGCTCTCTTTGACCCGCTCGACCGTCATCGACTCGTCGGAGACCTCGATCACCCGGACGACGCGCGCGCCCTCCGGCACCTCCGCCAACCAGGACAGTCCGGCCGCCTCGACGCCATAGAACCCAGCCGGCGCCCCAGCCCGGCTTTTCACGAAACCCTTGCTGCTCATGGTATTCCGGCGCGAGACGTCATGCGTCGGACGAGTCCCCGTCGTAGCCTCGAGGGTTCGCCTGCTGCCAGCGCCAGGCGTCGACGCACATGTCGTCGAGCGTCAGCTCGGCCTTCCAGCCCAGCTCGCGCTCGGCCCGCGAAGGGTCGCAGTACGACACCGGCGCGTCACCCGGGCGCCGTGGCCCGATCCGGTGCGGCAGCTCGTGGCCGACCGCACGCTCGAACGCATGCAGCACGTCGTACACCGAGGACCCCTGGCCGGTGCCGAGGTTCCAGGCCCGGGCACCGGGGCGGTCGGGCAGCGCGTCCAGAGCGGCCAGATGGCCACGGGCGAGGTCGACCACGTGCACGTAGTCGCGGACGCACGTGCCGTCCGGAGTCGGGTAGTCGTCACCGTTGATGACCAGCTCGGGCCGGCGCCCCACGGCGACCTGGGCGACGTACGGCATGAGGTTGTTCGGGATGCCGGCCGGGTCCTCGCCGATCCGGCCGGAGGCGTGTGAGCCGACCGGGTTGAAGTACCGCAGCAACGCGATGTGCCACGCGTCGTCCGGTGCCCCCGACGTCGAAGCGGCGAGGTCGGTGAGGATGCCCTCGATGTGCTCCTTCGTCCGCCCGTAGGGGTTCACCGCGCCGAGCGGGAAGTCCTCGGTGATCGGCATCTGCTCCGGAGCCCCGTAGACCGTGGCGGACGAGGAGAAGACCAGGGTGCGCACCCGCGCGCGCTGCATCGCCTGCAGCAGCACCAGGGTGCCCGTGATGTTGTTCGCGTAGTAGCGCAGAGGCAGCTCGACCGACTCCCCGACGGCCTTGAGCCCGGCGAAGTGGATGACGGCGTCCACGCCGCGGCCGTTGAACGCCGAGCCGAACACCTTGTCCAGGGCGGGCGCGTCCTGCAGGTCGATCTCCTCCAGCGGCGCCTCCCGGCCGGTGAGGTCCGCGACGCGGCGCAGGCTCTCCGGGCTGGAGTTCGTCAGGTTGTCGACGACGACGACCTCGTGACCGGCCTCCAGGAGCAGCACGACCGTGTGGCTGCCGATGTACCCGGCGCCGCCGGTCACGAGGATGCGCATGCCGGAAACGCTATCTGGACAGCCACTTCACCAGGCCGGTGCAGGCCTGCTCGACCTCGGTGAGGCAGCGCTCGAAGTCGTGGGCCTCGCCGTACCACGGGTCGTCGATCTCCTCGGTGCCGGCCGCCACGGCCTCGGGGTCGAACGAGCGCAGCAGCCGGATCTTGTCGCGCGCGGCCTCGTTCGGCGCCCAGGCGCGCAGCTGGTCGGCGTGACCCTGGTCGGCGACCAGGATTAGGTCGCGGTCGGCGTACCAGTCCGGGTCGAACTCGCGCGCCCGGTGGCTACTGCCGTCGTACCTGTGGTCGGCGAGCGCGCGCACGGTACGCCGGTCCGCGCCCTCGCCCGCGTGCCAGCCGCCCGTGCCGGCGCTGTCCACCTCGACCTGGTCGCTCAGTCCGGCGTCGGCCAGCAGCGCCCTGGTGACCACCTCGGCCATCGGGGACCGGCAGATGTTGCCCGAGCACACGAACAAGACCCGGTACGGCTGATGCGGCATGCCGGCATCCTCGCAAAGCACCGAACCCCGGGCGCCCGGCCCACCCCGCTTGGGTGCCCCCCGAAAGCCGGTTTGCCCCCCGAAAGCCGCTCGGTCAGCTCCTCAGGCGCCCCTCGAGCGGCAACCAGAGGGCACGGAACTCTGGGGAGGTCGGCGTCGGTCTACGGGGTTCGGACGTATCGGGCATATGCTGCTCGTTCGACGCGGGGGGCTGTCGATTCTGCCTGGCCCGCTCGTCGTCACGACAGAGGCCGCAACCGCAGGCCCGGGCACAGGAGGCATCGTGAACCATCCCATCGTCCACGCCGAGATCCGATCGGCCGACCCGGACGCCACCCGCGCCTACTTCGGCGCCCTCTTCGGCTGGAGCTACCCGACCGAGGGTGCGTACCCCGGCTACACCTTCGTCGAGACCGGGGTGCCCGGCGCCCTGTTCACTGCGATCAGCCCGCTGCAGGGCGATGACGACCTGGTGACCTTCTTCGTCGGCGTGGATGACATGAAAGCGACGATGGAGGAGGCCGTGCGCCTCGGCGGCCGGGTCGTCCAGGCGCCCGTCACCGTGCCCGGCGTCTCGTTCGGCCTGATCGCCGACCCGCTCGGCCACATCGTCGGTCTCGCCCAGCAGCTCACGGACGCCCCGCCGAGTCCTGAGCCCAGCGCGCGTCGTACCCCTTGACTGCCGGTTTACCCCCCGAAAGCCGCCGCCGGCGCCAGATCCGCCGCCCCGAAGCGGCTTTCGGGGGGTAAACCGGCTTTGGCGGGGTACCTCAGGCGCGGCGGTCGACGATCCGGCGGGCCTTGCCGACCGATCGCTCGATCCCGCCCGGGGGGACGACGCGGACGGCAGCCGTCACGCCGATCCGCTCCTTGACCCGGCCGGCCAGCTCGCGGGCCAGGGTGTCGTACGACGAGGAGTCGGCGTCCACCGCGGCCTCGGCCACGATCTCCAGCTCGTCCAGCCGGCCCGGCCGGGTCAGCACGCACTGGAAGTACGGCGTCAGCCCGGGCAGGGCGAGCACGATCTCCTCGACCTGGGTCGGGAACACGTTGACGCCGCGCACGATCATCATGTCGTCGGTGCGGCCGGTGACCTTCTCCATCCGTCGCATGCCGGGCCGCGCCGTTCCGGGGAGCAGCCGGGTCAGGTCCCGCGTCCGGTACCGCACGACCGGCATCGCCTGCTTGGTCAGCGACGTGAACACCAGCTCGCCGGCCTCGCCGTCGGCCACCGGCGCCCCGGTCATCGGATCGACGACCTCGGGGTAGAAGTGGTCCTCCCAGACGTGCAGGCCGTCCTTGGTCTCGACGCACTCCTGCGCGACGCCAGGCCCCATGACCTCGGACAGGCCGTAGACGTCCACGGCATGCATCCGGGCCCGGCCCTCGATCTCGGCCCGCATGGCCTCGGTCCACGGTTCGGCGCCGAAGATGCCGATCTCCAGCGACGAGTCGGCGACGTCGAGCCCGGCCCGCTCCATCTCGTCCAGCACCGACAAGAAGTACGACGGCGTCACCATGATCACGCGCGGCCGGAAGTCGTTGATGAGCTGCGCCTGACGCTCGGTCATGCCGCCCGACACCGGGACCACGGTGCACCCGAGCGCCTCGGCGCCGTAGTGCGCGCCCAGACCGCCGGTGAACAGCCCGTACCCGTAGGCCACGTGCACGATGTCGCCCGGGCGACCGCCGGCGGCGCGGATCGAGCGGGCCATCAGGCCACCCCACGTCGCGATGTCCTGCGCCGTGTACCCCACCACGGTCGGCCGCCCGGTCGTCCCGGACGACGCGTGCACCCGCACGACCCGCTCACGCGGCACGGCGAACATCCCGAAGGGGTAGTTGTCGCGCAGGTCAGCCTTGGCCGTGAACGGGAGGTGCCGGAGGTCGTCGAGCGATCGCAGGTCTGAGGGATGGAATCCCATGTCCTCGAACGCTTTCCGATAGTGACCGACGTTCTGGTACGCCGAGTGCACGGTCTCCCGCAGACGAGCGAGCTGGTGGCCCCGGAGCTCGTCGACCGACCAGCGCTCCGCCTCGTCGTACAGGTCGGGGCGGTCGTCGATGACGGGGAGCCCGCTCACGTCGGCCATCAGACCACGCGTCAGCCGCGCCCGACAGTGCGCGAACGACCGCGGAACTCGGCCACGACGTCGCCCGCCGTCCCGGCCCGGACCGTCACGTCGGTCAGCCCGGAACGACCGAAGACCACCCGCTCGACCGCCTCGGCCACCAGCACGTCGCCCAGCTTGGCCGAGCGGACGAAGGTGATGTCGCAACCGGCGGCCACCGTCACCGGGCCGTGGCTGTTGCAGGCCAGCGCGAAGGCCGAGTCGGCCAGCGCGAACACGAAGCCGCCGTGCGCCATGTCGTGGCCGTTGACCATCTCCGCACGCACGGCCATCCGGACGACGGCCCGGCCCGGCTGGAGCGTGACCAGCTCCATCCCCAGGCCCTTGCTGGCCCGGTCCGCCGCCCACATGGCCCGGGCGGCCTCGAGGCCCGGGTCGCCGCCCACCGGCTCAGTCATGGAGCATCCGGCCGCGTTCGGCGGAGAGCTCGAGCCCGCGCCCGACCCGGTACCGCCCGGTGGGCACCGCCTCGTGCAGAGCGCGCAGCACGCGGGCCAGGCGGGCCGGGCCGATCGCGTCGCCCCACGCCAGCGGACCGCGCGGATACGCCGTACCCAGCTGCATCGCCACGTCCACGTCCGCCGCGCCGGCCTCCCCGCGATGCACCACGTCCGCCGCCTCGTTGACGAGCATCGCCACGGTGCGGGCCACGACCAGGCCCGGGCTGTCGTCCACGACGCTCACCTCGAGCCCGGCGGCCTGCACGAACCCGATGGCCTGGGCGACCGTGTCGGGTCGAGCGCCGGGTGCAGAGGCGAGCGCCACCCGGCTCGCCGTCTCGGCGTCGCCGACCCAGTCCAGGACCACCACGTCGCGGCCGATGCTCGCCGCAGTCCGGCCGGTGGTCTCGAGCAGGCGCCCACCCGACGGCAGCCGGACCCCGCCCCCCTCGGTGCAGCTGTCGTCCGCCCGGGCCTGCTCGCCGGGCGGCTGCTCGTCCAGCACCTTGACGCCGCCCGCCTGCGCGCGAGCGATCAGCGGCGCCAAGACGTTCCAGCCCTCGGTGTAGACCACGAAAGCCGGTGCCAGATGGTGCGGTGCGGTCCATGGCGCGACCGGCGCGCCCGTCTGCGGGTCCAGCGCGACCGTCGCGGCAGCGTGCCCGCCGGAGACGTCGTACAGATAGACCCCCCGGCCGGTCTTGCGGCCCAGGCGGCCCGCGTCGACCAGCCCCTGCTGCCACACCGTCGGCGCGTACCGGGGGTCGTGGAAGGTCTGTTCCCACACCGACCTCGCGACAGCGAGGTTCACGTCCTGGCCGATGAGGTCGGACAGCTCGAGCGGCCCGAGCGGGAAGCCGCCGCCCTCGCGGAGCACGGCGTCGACGGTGGCCGGGTCGGTCACCCGGTCCTCCACGAGTCGCTGCGCCTCGCCGTAGAACGGCCGGGCCACCCGGTTCACGACGAACCCCGGAGTCGAGGAGCACAGCACCGGCGTCTTCCCCCAGGACCGCATCAGGTTGGTCGCCAGCTCGACGTACGCCGGTCCGCTCATCTCGCCGCGCACCACCTCGACGAGCTTCATCCGGTACGCCGGGTTGAAGAAGTGCAGGCCGACCAGCCGCTCGGGCCGGGCCAGCTCACCTCCGAGTGCGGTCACGGAGAGGGAGGACGTGTTCGTGGCGATCAGGGCGTCGTCGCTGACCACCTCCTCCACCGCGCGCAGCAGGGCACGCTTGGCGGCGAAGTCCTCCGCGATGGCCTCGACGACGAGCATGCACCGGGCCAGCTCGCCCAGCTCTCCCCCGGCGCGCAGGCGGCGGGCGGCCGCGTCCGCGTCAGCCGGCGAGAGGAGGTCGCGCTTGGCCAGCCGGCGGATCCCGTCGACCGCGGTCCGGACGGCCTGCTCGGCGGCCCCGGGTCGGATGTCGTGCACCTGCACTGCGTGCCCGGCCAGCGCGGCGACCTGTGCGATGCCGGCCCCCATGGTCCCGGCCCCGATGACTGCGACCGGTTCGGATGTCTCGCTGCTCAACGCTGGGTGGCCTCTCACCGGGACGCCGTGTGGTGCGACGCGACGTGTTGCCGCGCGCTGCCGGATCGCAGTCCGGCTGTCACAAGGACTCGATGGTGCCGACGGTAGTCTGGCTCGCCATGAGTGCGACAGCATCCCCGACCGCACAGACCCTGCTGGACAAGCACCGCCCTGCGCTCGACGAGGCCATGGCCGCGCTCACGACCCGTGGGTACCACTCGCGGTACCCCGAGTCGCCTTCACCTCGCGTGTACGGCGAGGGCGCGGCCCAGGCGGGCCGTGACGCGTTCGACGCGCACCTGGCCAAGCACTTCAGCTCCCTGTCCGGGCAGGCCGGCCACCATGCACACGGCGCCTGGGTCGGAGCCGAGGTGTCGCCGTACGGTCCGTCGTTGCGCGTCGGGTACCCCGCGGTCGACGTGGACCGGCTGGTCGCCGGCGCCAAGGCTGCGACAACCGTGTGGCGCCAGGTCGGGCCGGAGGTCCGCGCCGCTGTCTGCCTCGAGATCGTGGACCGCATCAACGCCCGGTCGTTCGAGATCGCAACCGCCGTCATGCACACCAGCGGGCAGCCGTTCGTCATGTCCTTCCAGGCCGGCGGACCGCACGCCCAGGACCGCGCCGTCGAGGCCGTTGCCGCGGCGCTCGCCGAGCAGCTGCGCGTGCCGCCGAGCGTGCACTGGGAGAAGCCCGGCCGTGGCGAGCCGCTCGTCATGGACAAGGACAACCACATCGTCGGCCGCGGTGTCGCGGTGGTGATCGGGTGCAACACGTTCCCGACGTGGAACGCCTACCCCGGTCTGTTCGCCTCGCTCGCGACCGGCAACGCCGTCATCGTCAAGCCGCACCCCAACGCGACCCTGCCCCTGGCCATCACGGTCGAGGTGGCTCGAGAAGTGTTGTCGGAGAACGGTTTCGACCCCGACCTGGTGACCCTCGCCGCCGAGGAGCCGGGCGGCACGATGGCCAAGGCGCTCATCGCGCACCCGGACGTGAGGATCATCGACTACACCGGTGGGCCGGGCTTCGGGCGCTGGCTGGAGGAGGAGGGCGCGCGCCGCGGCGTGACCGTCTTCACCGAGAAGGCCGGCGTCAACACCGTCGTGGTCGACTCGACCGACGACCTCGACGGGATGCTGTCGAACCTCGCCTTCTCGTTCACCCTGTACAGCGGTCAGATGTGCACGACGCCGCAGAACGTGTACATCCCGCGGGACGGCATCACGACCGAGGCCGGGCCGTTGACGTTCGACGAGCTCGCCCAGCGGCTGGCCGCGGCCATCACCGGGCTGACCGCGGACGACGCCAAGGCGGTCGAGCTGCTCGGCGCCACGGTCAACCCCGCGGTCCGCGAGCGCGCCGCCTCGGTCGCGGCCCTGGCCGCGTCCGCCCCTTCAGGCGAGGGGCGCGTCGTCCTCGACACCCGCGAGGTCGACCACCCGACGTACCCGGACGCTGTCGTCCGCACCCCTGCCCTGGTCGCCCTGGACGTGACCGACGAGGAGGTCTACCGGCAGGAGTGCTTCGGCCCCGTCACGTTCCTCATCGCGACGGGCAGCACGGCCCAGTCACTGCGCACCTTCGTCGACACGGTGCAGCAGCACGGCGCGATGACGGCGTCGGTCTACTCGACGTCGGGCGACGTCCTCGACGACGCCCGCGACGCCGCGGTGGACGCCGGCGTCTCGCTGTCGGAGAACCTCACCGGCCAGGTCTACGTGAACCAGACGTCGGCGTTCAGTGACTACCACGGGACCGGCGCGAACCCGGCCGCCAACGCGGCGTACGTCGATGCCGCCTTCGTCGCGTCGAGGTTCCGCGTGATCACCACCCGCCGCCACGCCTGACCGAGGATCCGGGTACGGCGGCGGGCTTAGCTCCGCTGCTTGAGGCGGTCCTCGCGCAGGCTGTCCGGGAGGATGAGGTTCAGCACCAGGCTGATGAAGCTGACCACGAGCGCGGCGCCGACGGCCTGCCACCAGAAGTGGTCGATGTGCAGCTGCAGGTCGGTGTGCCGGGACAGCCATGACGTGAGCTCGAGCATCAGCGCGTTCACGACGAACGTGAGCAGCCCGAGCGTGACGATGTAGAAGGGGAAGGCCAGCACCTTCACGACCGGCTTGACGACCGCGTTCACGATGCCGAACAGCAGCCCGATGAACAGGAACGTCAGGACCTTGCCCGACGTCGTGTTCGACCCACCGCTCACGCTGATGCCGGTGACGAGCGTCGCGATCCAGATCGCGACGGCGTTGACCACCACCTTGATGGCGAAGGACCTCATGCCCGGATCATCCCATCCGCGGCCTGCCTAGAGTGAGCGGCATGAGCGTTCGGCTGCGCAGCACGCTGTCCGGCGTGCCGTCCTACGTGCCCGGCCGTCCGGCCGAGCACACGGCGTACAAGATCTCGAGCAACGAGAACCCGTACCCCCCACTCCCCAGCGTGCTGGAGGTCGTGGCCCGCGCCGCCGGCCACATGAACCGCTACCCGGACATGGCCGCCACCGCGCTGACCGAGGCCATCGCGGCACACGTGGGCGTCGATCCCCAACGGGTCGCCGTCGGCACCGGGAGCGTCGGGGTGCTCGGCCAGATCCTGGCCGCGACCTGCGGCGACGGCGACGAGGTTGTCCATGCCTGGCGGTCGTTCGAGGCGTACCCGATCATGGTTCAGCTCTCCGGCGCGAAGGGCGTGCCGGTGCCGCTGGCGCCCGGGGGGCGGCACGACCTGCCCGCCATGGCCGCCGCCATCACCGAGCGGACCCGGTTGGTCCTGGTGTGTACGCCGAACAACCCCACCGGACCGGCCGTGCACGCCGACGAGCTGGAGGCGTTCCTGGACGCCGTGCCGGAGGACGTGCTGGTCGTGGTCGACGAGGCATACGTGGAGTTCGTGCGCGACCCGCAGGTGCCGGACGCCGTGGGAGTCCACCGGCGCCGGCCGAACGTCGCGGTGCTGCGCACCTTCTCCAAGGCCTACGGGCTGGCCGGGCTGCGGGTCGGGTACGCAGTCGCCAGTCCGGAGGTCGCAGACGCGCTGCGCAAGACCGCGGTGCCGTTCGGGGTGTCCGGGATCGCCCAGGACGCGGCGATCGCCTCCCTGGCGGCGTACGACGAGCTCAAGGTGCGGGTCGACGCACTGGTCGACCAGCGGGGGCGGGTCGTGGCGGGCCTGCGGGCCCAGGGCTGGGACGTGCCGGACTCCGAGGCGAACTTCGTCTGGCTGGAGCTGGGCGAGCAGACGACCGGGTTCGCCCGGATGGCTGAAGCAGCGGGGGTCGTGGTTCGGCCGTTCGCTGGGTCCGGGGCCCGCTGCACCGTGGCCGAGCCAGAGGCGGCCGACCTCCTGCTTGACGTGTGTGCGGCGTTTCGGCAGAGTTTGCCGTGACACAGTGCAGGCACAAGTACACTCAGCGTGAGCACTCAAGGTTCGGGTAACTAGTACCGATGAGTTATTTCGTAGGCAACTCCCTCCCCCGTAGCCTCGACTGAGTGCACAGTAGGGCTCACAGCCGGTAGCGGTGGGGGCACGGAGCGCGCAAGACACTGGCAAGGCAGCACGTGCACACACCAGCGGTACGCGACAAGAAGGGTTGGTCGGGGGCGATCACCATGGCGGTTCAGCAGCTGGGGCCCGAGGCCTCTCGCGCGGGCGCACGTCGTGCGCGGGCACTCGCTGCCCGTGCGGGCGGCCCGACCGCTGCCCTGGTCGCACTGTCGACGGTCACCGTCACCAGCCTCGTCGCCATCGCGTTCGCACCTCTGCCGCACTCGGTCTCGCCGACGGCCGGCGGGGGCGTCTCCGCTCCCGGCAACGTCCGGGCCCTGACTCCTCGAGTCGTCCACACCCCCGCGCCCACCGTCAAGAAGCCGGGCACCGGGTCCGCGTTCACCGGCAACCCGCCGGCGGCCGGCAGCTCCGGCAGCGGCAGCACGACCACCGGGACGACGTCCGGCAGTGGTGGCACGGGCGGCCACCGCCACCACCACGGTGGCAACGGCGGTAGCGGCGGCGGCACCATCGGTCGGCCGAACCCCGGCGACGGCAACGGCAGCGTCAACGGCGGCAGTGGCGGCACCGGCGTCGAGGGACGCGACCCGGTCTGCGTCGGTCTGGTCGGCAGCACCATCTGCGCCTCGCCCGGCACCCACTTCGGCGGCGGCGGCCACATCATCATCCACCCGCCCATCCCGACGAGTCCGGTCGTCTCCGACCCGGGTGACGGCACCGGCACCGAGGGCCACGGCTCCTCCCCGATCGGCTCGGCCCACGGCAGCACGCCCGGCGGGGTCATCCCGCCCACCACCACGCCGACCGGCACCAACGCCGGCGGCGACCCGAACGGCTCGGGGGACGGCAGCACCTCCGGCGGCAACGCCGGCGCACCACACCCGGGATCCGGGGCGGGCACGGTCAACGGGGGCGGCGGAGGCACGTCGGTCAAGGCGCACGTCGAGGCGGTTGTCGAGACCGTCACGGACACCGCGACCGCGGACGACGCCGGCCACACCTCGGACCCGAGCAAGCACATCGCCAAGCACCGCACGCACGGCGAGCACCGCGCCGGCGGCAAGCACCGCGCCTGAGCGGTTCGGCCAGAACCCGGGTGCGCCGGTACCGTGAGCCTTAGGCGGTGGCGGCGCAGACCCGAAGCCTTCCCCGCACCGTGGCGACGTCGGCACAACCGGTCTCCGCGGACCCACCATCCGGCGGGGTGAACCCCTTTGCCGGCCGGCGAAGGAGCGTGCAGTGACGCAGTCCACGGCAGTCGACGGCGGGCCTGAGCTGGTCCAGCTGCTCACCCCGGAGGGTGAGCGACGAGAGCACCCGGTCTACTCGGCGTACGCCGAGGGTCTGGACGCCGAGACGCTGCGCGGCTTCTACCGCGATCTGGTCCTGGTCCGGCGGGTGGACACCGAGGCGACCGCCCTACAGCGGCAGGGCGAGCTGGGCATCTGGGCCAGCCTGCTCGGACAGGAGGCGGCTCAGGTCGGCTCCGGGCGCGCGCTCTCCCCTCAGGACTACGCCTTCCCGACCTACCGCGAGCACGGCGTGGCCTGGTGCCGCGGGGTCGACCCGCTCAACCTGCTCGGCCTGTTCCGCGGCGTCAACCATGGGGGATGGGACCCGGACGAGAAGAACTTCCACCTCTACACGATCGTCATCGGCGCCCAGACGCTGCACGCGACCGGATACGCGATGGGCATCCAGCGCGACGGCTACGTGGGCACCGGTGACCCGGCCCGTGACGCGGCCGTCATCGCGTACTTCGGCGACGGCGCGACGGCCCAGGGCGACGTCAACGAGGCCTTCGTGTTCGCCAGCGTGCAGAACGCCCCGGTCGTGTTCTTCTGCCAGAACAACCAGTGGGCCATCTCCGAGCCCAACGACAAGCAGACCCGCGTGCCGCTGTACCAGCGCGCGAGCGGGTTCGGCTTCCCCGGCGTACGGGTCGACGGCAACGACGTCCTGGCGGTCTACGCAGTGACCAGGGCCGCCCTGGACCACGCCCGCGAGGGCAACGGCCCGACCCTGGTCGAGGCCTTCACCTACCGCATGGGCGCGCACACCACCTCCGACGACCCGACGCGCTACCGGGTCGCCGCCGAGGTCGAGATCTGGAAGAACCGCGACCCCATCACGCGGCTGCGCAGCTACCTGGAGAGCCAGGCCATGATCGACGAGGCGTTCACCACCGAGCTCGACCGCGAGTCCGACGAGCTCGCCGCCCACGTGCGCCAGGGCTGCCTGGCCCTGCCCGACCCGACGCCGCTCGCGATGTTCGACCACATCTACGTCGACCCGCACCCGCTGGTCGCCGACGAGCGAGCGCAGTTCGCGGCGTACATGGAGACCTTCGCCGAGGCCGAGGGGAGCCACTGATGAGCAGCGACCCCGCCAACCCGGCGGCTCAGCCGGCTCAGTCCGCTCAGACCGTCACCCTGGCCAAAGGCGTCAACAGCGGTCTGCGCAAGGCGATGGAGGACGACGCCAAGGTCATCCTCATGGGCGAGGACATCGGCCGGCTCGGCGGTGTCTTCCGGATCACCGACGGGCTGCAGAAGGACTTCGGCGAGGACCGGGTCATCGACACCCCGCTGGCCGAGTCGGGCATCATCGGTACGGCGATCGGCCTGGCTCTGCGCGGGTACCGCCCGGTGTGCGAGATCCAGTTCGACGGGTTCGTCTACCCCGCCTTCGACCAGATCGTCTCGCAGCTGGCCAAGATGCACGCCCGGTCGCTGGGCGCCGTCCACCTGCCGATCGTCGTCCGGATCCCGGTGGGCGGCGGGATCGGCGCCGTCGAGCATCACAGCGAGTCGAACGAGGCGTACTTCGCCCACACGGCCGGGCTGCGCGTCGTCTGCTGCGCCAATGCCGCAGATGCGTACTGGATGATCCAGCAGGCCATCGCGTCGGACGACCCGGTGATCTTCTACGAGCCCAAGCGGCGCTACTGGGAGAAGGCCGAGGTCGACTTCTCGGCCGACCTGAGCTCGGCGCCCCCGCTGAACAGCGCCCGGGTCGTGCTGCCCGGTGACACGGTCACGCTGGCGTCGTACGGGCCGACCGTGAAGACGTGTCTCGACGCCGCCGCCGTCGCGGCCGAGGAGGGCAAGAGCGTCGAGGTCGTCGACCTGCGCTCGCTGTCCCCGCTCGACGTGGACACCTTGGCCACGTCCGTGACCAAGACCGGCCGGCTGGTCGTCGTGCACGAGGCGCCGACGTTCCTCGGTGTCGGTGCGGAGGTCGCGGCGCGGGTGACCGAACGCTGCTTCTACCACCTCGAAGCGCCCGTCATCCGGGTCGGCGGGTACAACCTGCCCTACCCGCCCAGCCGGCTCGAGGAAGAGTTCCTGCCCGATCTCGACCGCGTGCTCGACGGAGTCGACCGCGCCCTGGCCTGGTGAGGGGCTGACATGAGCGTGCAGAGCTTCCGCCTCCCGGACGTCGGCGAGGGCCTCACCGAGGCCGAGATCGTCACCTGGAAGGTCAAGCCCGGTGACACCGTGAAGGTCAACGACATCGTCGTCGAGATCGAGACGGCCAAGTCGCTCGTGGAGCTGCCGACCCCCTTTGCCGGTGTGGTCACCGAGCTGCTCGTTCCCGAGGGGCAGACGGTCGACGTCGGTACGCCGATCATCGCGGTCGACACCGCACCGGGCGGAGGCGCCGCGGCCCCGGCGCCCGAGCCGCCCGGAGCCGCGGCGGGCGCGACCGACGTCGAGACCGCACCCGAGGAGGGCGGCGTCGAGCCCGGCCTGATCGGCGGCCCGGCTCCCGGCGGCCGGACGTCGGTGCTCGTGGGCTACGGCCCGCGCACGACGGAGGCCAAGCGCCGTCCGCGCAAGGCGTCAGATGCGCCCGCGGCGACGACGGTGCTCCCCGAGCCGCCGGTCTCGCTGGAGGCGTCGGACCATGACGTCTCCGATCCCGGCGTCACGCTGCTGACCTCTGACGATCAGGCGACCACCGCCAAGCCGCTGGCCAAGCCGCCGGTCCGGGCGCTGGCCAAGCAGCTCGGCGTCGATCTGGCGTCCGTGCCGGGCACCGGACCTGAGGGTTCGGTGACCCGCGACGACCTGCAGGCCTACGCGAGCGGCGACGCAGGGCCGGTGGATGCGGCGGACGGAGATGTCACGCCGCGGCGCGTCGTACGGTCCGGCGAACGGGAGACGCGGGTGCCCGTCAAGGGCGTTCGCAAGATGACGGCGCAGGCGATGGTGTCGAGTGCCTTCACCGCACCGCACGTCACCGAGTTCGTCACCGTCGACGTGACCCGCACGATGCGGCTCGTCGACCGGCTCCGCGAGGACCGGCAGTTCGCCGGGGTCAAGGTGTCACCGCTGCTCGTCGTCGCGAAGGCGCTACTCCTTGCGGTGCAACGAAACCCGGAGGTCAACGCCTCGTGGGACGACGCCGCCCAGGAGATCGTGGTCAAGCACTACGTGAACCTCGGCATCGCCGCTGCGACACCGCGCGGTCTCGTCGTCCCGAACATCAAGGATGCCGACGCGCTGTCGTTGCGCGAGCTGGCCGACGCGCTGGCCGCGTTGACGGCCACGGCCCGCGAGGGGCGCACGCCCCCGGGCGACATGGCCGGCGGCACGATGACGATCACCAACGTCGGCGTCTTCGGCATCGACACGGGTACGCCGATCCTCAACCCCGGCGAAGCCGCGATCCTCGCCTTCGGTGCGGTCCGGCGGCAGCCGTGGGTGCACAAGGGCAAGGTCAAGGCCCGCTGGGTGACGACGCTGGCGCTCTCGTTCGACCACCGGATGATCGACGGCGAGCTCGGCTCGCTGTTCCTGGCCGACCTGGCGCGCATCCTCCAGGACCCGGCGCAGGCACTGGTCTGGGCCTGACCTCAGCGCCCGCCCCTCGCTGACCTCACGGCCCGCGCGGTGCCGGTCTCACTCCGCGGCTTTGGCGGCCGCCTCGGCCTCGGCCTGCTGCTGCGCCTCGATGCCGGAGGTGTCGCGCAGCTCGATGTGCGGCAGGAAAGCCAGCACCACGACTGCGACCACGACGACGCAGGCGCCGACGAGGAACACCGTGTCCATCGCCTGCGAGAAGCCGATCTTGAACGGGTCGCCGAACGGCTTGGCCAGCCGGTCGATGACCGAGGAGTCGTTCAGCACGCCGGAGAAGAAGCTCGTGCTCTTCCCCGACTGCTGCGCCTGCAACGCCGCGAGGAAGTCGCTGTTCGGATGCTGCCCGGCGATAGCGGGGTTGTGCGCCGCGGCCTGGAACGCCGGCGTACCGGTCGCGTGCCGCAGCGCTGCCGCGATCTTGTCGCCCACCGTGCTGAACAGGATCGAGAGGAACACCGCCACACCGAGCGTGCCGCCGATCTGGCGGAAGAACGTGGAGGACGACGTGGCAACACCGATGTCGCGTGGGGAGACCGAGTTCTGCACGGCCAGCATCAACGGCTGCATCGTGTTGCCGAGGCCGTAGCCGGTCACGAGCATGAACAGCATGATCACCGGCAGCGGTGTGTCGTAGTGGACCCGCCAGAGCAGCAGCAGGCCGATGACCATCAGGACGGCGCCCATGATCGGGAAGGTCCGGTACCGCCCGGTCTTGGAGATGATCTGGCCGGAGATGACGGCCGCTGACATCAGGCCGAGCACGAACGGCAGCATCAGCAGACCGGCCTTGCTGGGCGAGGCGCCCTGGACGATCTGCAGGTACAGCGGCAGCACCGTCACGGCCCCGAACAGGCCGGCGCCTGTCACCACGCTGGACACCAGCGCCAGGCTGATCGTGCGGTTCTTGAAGATCCGCAACGGGATCAACGCCTCGTCGCCGAAGCGCGACTCGGCATAGACGAAACCGACAGCGGCCAGGACACCGACGAAGTAGCACGCGAGGGACCGGCCCGAACCCCAGCCCCACTCCCGGCCCTGCTCGGCGACGGTGAGCAGCGGCACCAGCGAGACGCTGAGCAGGACCGCGCCCCACCAGTCGATCCGGTGGTCTCGCCGGAAGTGCGGGACGTGCAGCGTGGCCGACACGACGAACAGCGCCACGATGCCGATGGGCACGTTGACGAGGAACACCCAGCGCCAGCCGGCCACGCCCAGGATCGAGCTCTGGCCGGCGAGGAACCCGCCTATCACCGGGCCGAGAACGCTCGACGTACCGAACACGGCGAGGAAGTAGCCCTGGTACCGCGCCCGCTCCCGCGGCGACACGATGTCGCCGATGATGGCGAGGGCCAGGGTGAACAGCCCGCCGGCGCCGATGCCCTGGAAGGCGCGGTACGCGGCGAGCGAGTACATCGACGTGGCCAGCGTGCACAGCATGGAGCCGGCGATGAAGATCGAGATGGCGGCGATGAAGAACTTCTTGCGGCCGTAGATGTCCGAGAGCTTGCCGTACAGCGGCGTCGCGATCGTCGAGGTGATCAGGTACGCCGTGGTCACCCACGCCTGCACGGACAGTCCGTGGAGGTCGTCCGCGATGGTGCGGATCGCCGTACTGACGATCGTCTGGTCCAGCGCCGCGAGGAACATGCCCATCAGCAGGCCGGACAGGATCGCGAGGATCTGCCGGTGGGTCAGCCCGGCCGGGCCGGCCGGGGCTGTTGAGGGTGCCGTCGAGACCTCGGTCTCCGAGGCTTCGGTCATGAGCTCTCCTTGACGTCGTCCGTGAGTGCGGCGATGACGGCCGGCCGGGCCGCATCGAAGTCGTCGTTGAACCGGCCCAGCAAGGTGGCCAGGGCCGCCACGTCGCGGGGCGACCAGTCGGCCAGCACGATGGCGAGCATGCGCTCGCGGTCCTGGCGCATGGTCCCGAACACGGCCTGGCCGCCCTCGGTGAGCCGCAGGATCGTCGCCCGGCGGTCCTCCTCGTCGACCGTCCGCTCGACCAGCCCGGCGTCGACCAGTGCGGTCACCTGGCGGCTGACGGTGGAGATGTCCGCGTGCACACAGGCGGCGAGCTCCGTGGTGCGCTTGGGTGCGTCGACGAGCTGGAAGAGCAACGGGTACGCCGAGGGGTCGACCCCGTGCCGTGAGCGGTGCGCCGTCTGGGCCTGAACACTCTTGAGCCCACGGACGAACCGCACTATCTCGGGTCCGATCTGGCTCGCGCGGTCGTCGTGGGACGGTCTCACTGATAGGTCACCGACTTGTGGGACGGAGGATTAGTTGCATGTGCCAAGCAACTTCCAACACAGTCTCACTGTCGGCAGCCCCAGCGCAACTCCTTAGCCTGTGCGGGTGAGCAGCCCGGCCGGCACAGTCCGCCGCTCGGCGTACGCCGCGTTAGTCCCGGCCGTCGTGGCGGCCGGCGTCGCGGTGCTCGTCGGGCTGCTGATCGGTCACGGAGCCCAGGCCCCCTTGGCCGGGCTGCTCGACCCGGGTGCCGCGGTCCGCTGGGGGCTGCCGTTCGTGCGAGTCGTCCATGACCTGGCCGCTGCGGTCACCATCGGCGCCCTGGTCCTGGCGGCGGTGGCCCTGCCCGAGCCGGCTCGGCCCCGGGCGGTGCGGCTGGCTGCCGGCGCGGGCATCGTCTGGGTCGCGGCCGGCCTGCTCGTGCTCGTGCTGACCTACGCGGACTTCGCAGGCGTCAGTCTCGGCACTGCGGGGTTCAGCCAACAGCTCGGCGAGTTCGTGCAGAGCTTCGACCTGGGCCGGGCCATGGTGACCAGCCTGCTGCTCGCCTTCGTCGTCGCCACGGGAGCCGCACTGGCGCGGAGCCTGACCGCGATCGGCTGGCTCGCCGTACTCGCCCTGCTCGCGGTCGTCCCGCTCGCCCTGGCCGGCCACTCGGCCGGTTCGTCGGACCACGAGATGGCCGTCGACAGCCTGGGCGCGCATCTCGTCGCCGTCACGGTATGGGTCGGTGGCCTAGCCGTCGTCTTGCTGCTGTCCGGTTCGCTCGGTCGCGACCTTCCCGTTGTGGTGCAACGGTTCTCGACCCTGGCCGGTTGGTGTTTCGGCATCGTGGCCGTGTCCGGGGTGGTCAACGCCTGGCTGCGGCTCGGCGGGTTCCACGGCCTCACGTCCGCGTACGGCGCGCTGGTCATGATCAAGGTCGTTGCCCTGTTGCTGCTGGGTGTCGCCGGGCTCGAACAGCGGCAGCGCATCGTGGGACGGCTGCAGTCCGGACCGGCCACTCGCGTTTTGTTCGCGCGGCTGGCTGCGGGGGAGCTGGTCGTGATGGGGCTGGCGATCGGCATCGCCGTCGCCCTGGCCCGCAGCGCACCTCCCGCGCAGGACAAGCCGCTCGGCCGGATCACACCGGCGCAGACGCTGACCGGGTACCCGCTGCCGGCCCCGCTGGACGCCGCGCACTGGTTCACCGTCTGGCGGGTCGACCCGCTGTGGCTGGCGCTCGCCGTCCTCGGCGTCGGGTGGTACCTCGCGTCGGTGCGCCGGCTGACGGGTCGCGGTGACGCGTGGCCGGTGCTGCGCACGGTGTCCTGGGTCGTCGGCGCCGCCGTGCTGGTCTTCGCCACCAGCGGCGGGCCCGGCGTGTACGGCCGGGTGCTGTTCAGCGCGCACATGCTCGAGCACATGACGGTGTCGATGGTCGTGCCCCCTCTGCTCGTCCTGGGGGCTCCGCTGAGTCTGGCCCTGCGCACGACGGCCGCCCGCAAGGACGGGACCCGCGGCTGGCGCGAATGGCTGCTGCACGTGGTCCACTCGCGGTTCGTCGCGGTCGTGGGGCATCCGCTCGTGGCATCGGTCATCTTCATGGCCAGCCTGATCGCGTTCTACTACTCGCCGCTGTTCGAGCAGGCGCTGACCACGCACACCGGCCACGTGCTGATGAACCTGCACTTCCTGCTGGCCGGGTACCTGTTCACGTCCGTGCTGATCGGCGTCGACCCGGGCGTGCGCCGACCGGCGTACCCGCTGCGGCTGGTCCTGCTCTTCGTCACGCTCTCCTTCCACGCGTTCTTCGGCATCGCGCTGATGAGCTCGACGACGCTGCTGGCGCCGGAGTTCTACGCCGAGCTCGGGCGGACCTGGGGGGCTTCGGCGATCTCCGACCAGCAGACCGGCGGGGCGATCGTCTGGGGGTTGGGCGACCTGCCCTCGCTGCTGATGGCCATGGGCGTCGTCGGCGCCTGGATGAAGGCCGACGAGCGCGAGGCCCGCCGGCATGACCGAGCCGCTGACCGGGACGGGGACGCCGAGCTTGCGGCGTACAACGCCCAGCTCGCCGCCCGGGCGGCGGGTCCGGCTGTCCCTCGCGAGCCGGACGGGCGAGGATGACTGCCATGCGCGTCGCCCTGGTGCAGCTCGGGTACGACGACGGCGAGTCGGCCGCCGAGCGGGTCGAGCGCGTCGTCCGGCTGGTCCGCGACCAACGCGGTCACGACCTGGTCGTCCTGCCCGAGCTGTGGCAGCCGACCGGCTTCGGCTACCGCCGGTGGGATGCGCTGGCCGAGCCGGTCGACGGACCCCTCGTCCACACGATGGCGCGGGCCGCGCGGGACGCCGGTGTGGTGCTGCACGCGGGCTCGTGGATCGAGACGAACGGCCGGGGAACGGACGGGCGCGGCCTGTACAACACGTCGATGGTGTTCGGGCCGACCGGGGAGCTGCTGACGGTCTACCGCAAGATCCACCGGTTCGGCTTCGGCGAGGGCGAGCCGGTGCTGCTCGAGGCGGGCACGGACATCGTGGTCGTGGACCTGCCGCGCCCGGTCTCTGCTGCCGAAAGCCCCGGCATACCAACGGGTTTGGCCACGTGCTACGACCTGAGGTTCCCGGAGCAGTTCCGGCTCCTGCTCGACGCCGGAGCCGAGCTGCTCGTCGTACCGGCTGCCTGGCCGGCCGCCCGCGTCGAGCACTGGCGGCTCCTGGGTCGCGCCCGGGCGCTGGAGAACCAGTGCTTCATGCTGCAGTGCAACACCGCGGGCACCCACGCGAATGTCGAGATGGGTGGCCGCAGCCAGGTCGTCGACCCCTGGGGTGCCGTGCTGGCCGAGGCCGGCACCGACGAGGAGGTCCTCTCGGTCGAGATCGACGTCGACTCGGTGGCGAAGATCCGGGAGAAGTTCCCCGTCCTCAACGATCGCCGTCTGTGAGGCCATGATCCTCTAGCAGGGTTGTGCGAAGGACGAGCGCCGCACCGGTCGCATCCTCTAGGAGCGTCTCAAAGGAATCCTCAGACCCGGCATCGATGGACTGGCTGGCGTAAGCGTGCGCCCCTGGGCGATCGTCGTCGATGTACAGTCCCGCCGCCCGGAGCAGGTCATTTCGCAAGTGAGAATATCCGTCCCTTCCCACGGCGCTGCTCGCGGCGCGAGCGGCTGTCTCTGCGCCGCCTTCTCGATAGTGGACTAGGACGTACGCAAACGAGTAGAAATCTCGCTCCGCCCCGCGTCGGCAGACCGCCGCGCCTTTAGACAAGAGGTAGCCCGCAATGCCTGTGAAGCGGACATCGACCCGTGCCGCGTCAGATGCGAGCTCGTGATGCTCGAGATCAGCGAAGGCGCCTCCGGTGCCAGGGAGGTTCATCGCGCTTGCGAGCTCGCAACCGGGCAGCGCGACCGGCTCGTTGCGCTCGTGGCCTGAGACGTCGCACAACAAGTCAAGCTTGATCACAAAGTCGTCGATCACCGTCCGCCAGCGCCAGCCTGACCCATAGGGCGGATCTGGCGTGAAGCCAGCGTGCTGCAGGCCAGATTCAAGCCAACTGAAGTCCTGTTCCTCGCGGTCGTACACCACAGCTACCGATACCAGGACGTCGATGTCGTTCGTACCGATATGGGTATTGGCCCCTCCCGCCGTCAGATGATCTGGGGTCAGACCGCCTATCACGACAAGTTCAGCCGCTTTGCCGCCGAGTTGCCGAATGAGATTCAGCAATGCTGTTTCGGCAAGAAAGGTCGATCGCCTGGAACGTTCATCAGTAGCCAAGGCTGACCTCCCTCAGGTGGGCGCCAGCCTCCGCGCCCCTGTCACCCAAAGCCCGTAGATCTGCGTAGATCCGAGGAATGTCGGCTAGTGGAACATCATCTGGGCCTGGACCACGTTCAGCGAGCGACATCACATGTGGCTCCGCTTCAACAAAAGCGATACGGCCACCCGACTTGACGTTTCGCAAGCCGGCAGTTGTAAATGCGTCTTCCAACCGAGTTCGAAAGATCTCCCGATCGACATAGCACGTGAAGGATGGCGGGTTGGTTACGTACGGGGCAATGAGATCAGCCGCTAGCCAGCCGCTCAGACACCACGAATCCGGGGGCAGGGCTTGCTTGAGTCGAGTGGCGACGAAGTCGTAGGGATCATGCCAAGAGATTTGTGCCGCTCGGCTCGGCGTCGGGCGCTGCGACTGCCAGCTGCTCCAAGCGTCGAGAAGGCCGGGCGCGTCTAGGAGCGCCCGCTCCGCGCCAGGACCTCGCTCCGAACCGCTCTTGCTTGTCCAGCCTTGGGCGTCGAAAGCTTGCAGAACCTTGCTGACCTGGGCGACGGAGATGGGAAGGAACGGTGCAATCAACACCACGGCCGGGATCGGCTCCGGCTGACGCGCGCCAGATCGCCGCAGCGGCTTGCGCAGTTGGGTGAGCAAGAGTTCGGCGACCATTCCGGAGGATGGCGCCCAACGGAAACCTGAAGTCGCTGAGGACTGTGCTCGTTCGTGACCGTCGGTTGCTACTAGGAGCCCGGGGGCAACGATGTGGGCTGCTCCTCGTTCGTCAGCCCATGAGAAGGAACTGGCTTCCAGTCGACGGCGAGCGCCTTCGGACATTCGGACCCCGACGAGAACCGGCACAGGACCGGACCGGTCCTCATCCGGTGGCAGATGACGTTCGACGTCTGACGGGTAACCCTCGCCAACCCAGACCGGAGCTAGGCGGACGATCTCGGGCCCCCACTTGACGCTCAAGGTCCCATCGTCCTTGTCCTCAAGCTGGACTTCGCGCGCGGACCTCAGCAGTAGTTGACGGACTGCAGTGCGCGCGCGATTATTGCCTTTTCTCATTGCTCGACTCTACCAATGGATTAGGCAATTGCCTATTCTCCAACGCGGCTGGCACAGGGAGAATAGTAGAAAAATCACTCGAGGTCGCCCCGGCGCAACCGCTTGGTCTCGCTCCGCCGCTTCTTGCCGGCGATGCGGCGTTCGACTGACGCGCGGGTGGCCTTGGTGGGCCGACGTGGTCTCGGCGGCGGTGCGATCGCCTCCGCGAGCAGGGCTGCCAGCCGCGCCGTCGCGGCCTCCCGGTTGCGCAGCTGTGAACGGTGCTCGGACGCCGACACGGTCAGTACGCCGTCGACGAGGCGCGGGGCGAGTCGCTCCAGCGCCCGGGCCTTGTGCGTCGGGCCGAACGCGGTCGTGGCCGCCACGTCGAAGGACAGCTCGACCCGCGAGTCGGTGGTGTTGACGCCCTGCCCTCCCGGACCGGACGACCGCGAGAAGCGCCAAACCAGCTCGGTCTCGGGGACGACGACCGAGCCGCGGACGACGAGCGGGCCGGGCACGCACCCAGCGTCCCATCCGTGACGGCCGCGGGCCCGCTACCGCCCTTCGGTTGCCCGGCGGTCGACCCGCGTGCCGAAGCCGTAGGTCAGTGTCTGACCGAGGACCACCGAGCCGATGAGCACCGCGACCGCGACGGCGCTGAGGGCCACCTGCCCCGGCCGGGTCTTGTCGAGCTCCACGTGGTCACCGGCGCGCCAGACGTATCCCGCGAAGAACAGCGCGGCCACGACGGCATTCAGCCCGGCATGCGCCAGCGCGACCCGCCACGGCCGGCTCCGCCGCGGGATACGCGCCAGGTCGATGACCCCGAAGAGAGCAGCCAGACCCGCCCCGATCAATCCCACTCCGATCAACCACCATGCGCCGTCGACGAGCCAGGGCAGCTCGCCCGGCCGGGTCCAGGTGAGGATGTCGAAGATCAGCGACGACACGAAGGCGCCAACCGGCAGGAGCACCACGAACGGATGGAACGGGTGCCCTGGCGGTCCGCTCAACGCCAGCAGGCGCACACCTCCGTGATACGCCCGCAAGGCCGGGTCGGCAAGGCCCCACGACCGCCGCCTCTCCGGTTCGGCCTACGGGTGACTCTCGAGATGCGGGACCGCCCGACCCCGGCGACGATGGCAGCGAGCGGCTGCGTCAGCGGCCGGGATGGAGCACGGCCATGGGTATCGGCATCGGCATCACACTGCTCGTGGTCGGTGGGATCGCCGCGTTCGGCATTCGCGACCAGTGGAGCGCCATCGACCTCACCGCCATCGGCTACATCTGCATGGGAGTCGGCGCGCTCGCCATCATCCTGGCACTGGTGCTGAGCCAGCAGCGCGGCCGTACGGCCCACACCGAGTACGTCGAGCACCGCGACACCGGGGCGCCTCCGGCCCTCTGATCTGACAACTGACGCCAGATCTGACGAAGAACCACTGGCGCAGAAACGACCGACTTAGAACGCCGACTCGTCAAGGTCCATGAGCGCGTTGTCCGTGCTCTCGGCGATGAGCCGTTCAGCCGAGATCCGCGGCAGCACCTCAGCTGCGAAGAACCGCGCCGCCGCGACCTTGCCGGCATAGAAGGCCTGGTCCTTGGCGCCGGCCTGGCCGCCCGCCAGCGCCGTTGTCGCCACCTCGGCCTGGCGCAGCAGCAGCCAGCCGACGAGGAGGTCGGTGCAGGCCAGCAGCAGGCGCGAGCTGTTCCGCCCGACCTTGTAGACGTTGGCGACCTCGCCACCGTGCGCCGGGTCCGACGCCTGCAGGGCGCCGACCATGAAACCGAGGATGCCTTGGACGTCCTCGAGGGCCTGGCCGAGCAGCTCACGCTCCCGCGCCAAGGGGTCGTTCTCGCCGCCGCCCTTCACCAGGTCCTGCACCTGCGACGCGACGTGCGCGAGCGCCAGCCCCTTGTCCCGCACGATCTTGCGGAAGAAGAAGTCCAGACCTTGGATCGCGGTCGTGCCCTCGTACAGGGTGTCGATCTTGGCATCCCGCACGTACTGCTCGATCGGGTAGTCCTGCAGGAAGCCGGAGCCGCCGAGCGTCTGCAGGCTCTCCTGGCCGAGCAGCACCCAAGACCGCTCCGAGCCACCACCCTTGACGATCGGGAGCAGGAGGTCGTTGACCCGGTCGGCGAGGTCCAGGGCCTCGTTCTCGCCGACGTGCCCGCCGTGCCGGCCGTGGTCGCCGTGGTCGCCGTGGTCGACATTGTCGCTCTGGCGCCGGGCGGCCCAGAGCTCGTCCTGGTACGACGCGGTGTACAGCACGAGGGCGCGCAGACCCTCGGCGTACGCCTTCTGCAGCATCAGGGACCGCCGTACGTCGGGGTGGTGCGTCGTCGTCACGCGCGGCGCGGTCTTGTCCGTCATCTGCGTCAGATCAGCACCCTGGACGCGCTCCTTGGCGTAGGCCAGGGCGTTCTGGTAGCCGGTCGACAGCGTCGCGATGGCCTTGGTGCCGACCATCATCCGGGCGTACTCGATGATCTGGAACATCTGCGCGATGCCGTCGTGGACGTCGCCGAGCAGCGTGCCGACGGCGGGGATGCCGTCGACCTCGCCGAAGGTCATCTCGCACGTGGTCGACGCCTTGAGTCCCATCTTGTGCTCGAGGTTCGTCGCGAAGACGCCGTTGCGCTCGCCCAGCTCACCGGTTGCGAGGTCGACGTGGAACTTCGGGACGACGAACAAGGACAGGCCCTTGGTCCCTGGCCCGGCACCCTCGGGCCGGGCCAGCACGAAGTGCACGATGTTGTCCGAGAGGTCGTGCTCGCCGGACGTGATGAACCTCTTCACACCGCTGATGTGCCAGGTGCCGTCGGCCTGCTGGACCGCTCTGGTCCGCCCGGCGCCGACGTCCGACCCCGCATCCGGCTCGGTCAGCATCATCGTGCCGCCCCAGCCGCCGTCGACCATGTGGTGCGCGAGCGCGCGCTGGTCGGGCGTGCCGTTGCGGAACAGCGTGTGCGCGAAGGAGTAGCCGCTGGCGTACATGTGCACGGCCGGGTTCGCCCCGAGGACGAACTCCGAGATGGCCCAGCGCAGCGAGGGCGGTACGGCGGTCCCGCCCAGCTCCTCCGGCAGGTCCATCCGCCACCACTGCGCGTCCTGGTAGGCGCGGTAGCTGCGCTTGAACGACTCCGGCAGCCGCACCGAGTGGGTCACCGGGTCGTACTCGGGTGGGGTGCGGTCTGCGTCGGTGAACGACGCGGCCAGCTCGTGCTCGGCCAGCCGCGCGACCTCGCGCAGCATCTCCCGCGCGACGTCGACGTCGAGGTCGCCGTAGGGCGCCCTGCCCAGCTGCTCCTGGCGGCCGAGCACCTCGAACAGGGTGAACTCGATGTCCCGCAGGTTGGCCCGGTAGTGGCTCATGCGCCGTTCCCCTTCGCCGTACTTACTCGTCGGTAACATGTTGCTACTGCCGGGTAACTTTGACAAGCCGAATCCCCGAATCCACAGTTCTCCCTCAGGACCGGGATCACGACGGACTAGTCCGTTTGCGCTATCTGGTGGGCGAAAGCCCGCCGAGAGACCCAATTTTGTCTACGATCTGCTCCAGGCGGATCACGCCCGGTAACCATTCAGGGACACCGAATCACCACCGACGGAGAGGGCCCGGACCATGGGCAAGAGCCGCGGAACGCGCGCTCACGCGAACGACACCACCCTGCAGGCAGGTGGCCCGGCCGCCCTCGAGGACACCCCCGAGGTCGGTCGACGGGCCCTCATGCGCCGAGCCGCAGCCCTGGCCGCAGCGGGCATCGGCGGCGTCGCCGCGACGGAGATGCTGACCGCCAGCCCGGCCGCGGCGGCGGCGGGCGACCCGTTGACCCTCGGCCAGAACAACGACGCGGGCAACGCCAAGACCGTCGTCAACAGTGGCGCGCCCAGCGCGACGCTCGACGTGCGCCACGACTCGAACATCGCGAACCTGCGACTGGCGCCGGTCGAGGACTCGGTGGCGTACGGCGACCCCAGCACGGGCAACGGCGACACGGGCGGCACCATGCTCGGCGGTGAGCTGCTCAACCTCACCGAGCACGTCGCCGACGGCACGGTCAACGGGCAGGACATCGACACGCTGTTCTGGATGGCGGGCGACAACGCCGCCAAGGACCTCAGCAACCTGGCCGTGGTCCTGACCACGGCGACCGGCACGGTGTTCGTGCCCTACGGCCCCTTCCGCGCGCTCGACACGCGCAGCAACCGCAGCCTGCTGGCCAGCACGACGGTCCTGGACACCCAACACCGGTTGATAGCTGGCAGGACGCTGGAGCTGCAGCTCGACAGCTTCGTGCAGTTCGCCTACGCCGTGCACTTCAACATCACGGCGGTGACCCCGGCCGGCGGCGGCTACATGACCGCCTTCGGTGCGCAGACGGCGGGTGGCGGTCCGGCCCGCCCGACCGCCTCGAACATCAACTTCACCAAGAGCGTCACGATCGCCAACCACGGCGTCTCGCCGCTGTCCGACCGGCTGTCGCTGTTCGTCTACGCCTCGCAGACGACGCACGTG
>JBJMHS010000026.1:0-33961 GCA_045807245.1 Actinomycetales bacterium | reverse complement strand
GACACCTGCGCCGAGCTCGGAGTGATCCACAGGCGAACGCGGCCCTACCGGCCCCAGACCAACGGCAAGATCGAACGCTTCCACCGCACCCTGGCCGAGGGCTGGGCCTTCAAGAAGCTCTACACCTCCGAGTCAGCCAGACTCGCCGCACTGCCAGCATGGGTCCACCAGTACAACCACCACCGGCCCCACTCAGCAATCGGAAAGGCCGCACCCATCACCAGGTTGGACAACCTGGCCGGACATCACACCTAGAAGTCCTTGGCCTGGTAGACGAGCCACCGCCCGGCGGCGTTCGACAACGTCCACATCATGGTGGTCGGCCGGATCGCCGGCTGCCGGTTGACGACCGTGTGGCCGTCCATGACCAGTGCGGCCGACTCGGCGAACCGGCCGCGCACGATGACCGTCTTGCTGTGGATCTCGACGGCGTGCAGGTGCGAGACCGTGCAGATTCCGCCCACGATGTGCTGGCCGCGCTGCGCGATCCGCAAGACCCGCTGCGCCTCGCGCGTGCAAGCGCTGCAGGCCCGCGCGTAGGTCGCGCGGTACCGGTCCGCGAGCCCGCTGGACAGCATCAGGTTGTACTCGGCGTACATGATCTGGACCTGCGTCACCGCCGCCTTCGCGGCCAGGTCGCGCGGGTCGACCTGCGCCGTCGGCGGGTCGCTCGCGCTCGGGGTGTCGCTCGGCGCCGCGACGGGGTCTCCGGTCACGCCGGTGCTCGTCGCACCGGGCGGCGGCGGTCCAGCGTCCGACGCACCACTGCAGCCCGCGAGGGCAGCGGCCAGCACGGTGGTCAAGGCAAGGAGCAGGGGACCCCGGCGGGCCGGGTTCTTCCGGCTCACCCGGTCACGGTAGCCAGGATCTTCCGCGACCGGGGCGGGTCCCGGGAAAACTCGCTGCTTGCGACGGTCCGACTACGGAGCGCTGACCACGTGGGGTCCAGGCCGACCCATCTCGTGAACCGGCTCGCGACGGTTCACGCCATAGTTGCGGCGTGAGTCTGGTGATTCGCGTGCGCGGGCTGGTCAAGACGTACGGCGGGCGGCGGGCCGTCGACGGGGTCGACCTCGACATCTCGGCCGGCGAGATCTTCGCTCTGCTCGGACCGAACGGCGCGGGCAAGACGACCACCGTGGAGATCCTGGAGGGCTTCCGCGACCGCGACTCCGGAGAGGTCAGCGTGCTCGGCCACGACCCGGCGCAGCGGGACCAGGCCTGGCGCTCCCGGGTCGGCATCGTCCTGCAGTCGACGGGCGAGGCGGGAGAGCTGACGGTGGCCGAGCTGGTCCACCACTTCGCCGGTTTCTATCCGGCCCCTCGGGACGCCGACGAGGTGATCGAGGCCGTCGGGCTCAGCGAGCATCGCGGCCGCCGCGCCGGTGCGCTCTCCGGCGGTCAGCGGCGCCGCCTCGACGTCGCGCTCGGGATCGTGGGCCGGCCGGAGGTGCTGTTCCTCGACGAGCCGACGACCGGCTTCGACCCCCAAGCCCGGCACGCCTTCTGGAACCTGCTCACCTCGCTGCGGGCGGACGGGACGACGATGCTCCTGACCACGCACTACCTGGACGAGGCCGAACATCTGGCCGACCGGGTCGGCGTCATCGCGGGCGGCCGGCTGCTCGAGGTCAACACGGTGGCCCAGCTCGGTGGCGCGCAGCGCCGGACGCCCGTCGTGCGCTGGCGGGAGGACGGCCAGGTGCACGAAGCGCGCACGACCGACCCGACGGCAGCGGTGCTGGCTCTCGCGCCGAGGTTCCCGGCCGGCGTACCGGATCTGGAGGTACGGCGGCCACGCCTGGAGGACATCTACCTCGACATGATCGCCGAAGGACAGTCGTGACCGCGAAAAATGTTGCGGCACTGGGCTTTTCGCGGACCCGGATCGAGCTCAAGGAGTTCTTCCGGGAGCGGGAGGCGGTGGTGTTCATCTTCGCCTTCCCGGTCGTGATGCTGCTGATCTTCTCGTCCGTGTTCGGCTCGCGACCCGACTTCATCGAAGTCCGCGGGCAGGGGATCACGGCGGCGCAGTACTACCTCACCGGGATGGTCGCCACCGGCGTCATGCAGTCGAGCTTCCAGTCCCTGGCCATCAGCATCGCGGTCGAGCGCGATGCGGGGACGCTCAAGCTGCTGCGCGGCACGCCGATGCCGCCGCTCGCCTACTTCCTGGGCAAGATCGGCCAGGTCGTGGTGGTGACCGTGATCCAGCTGGTCATCCTGCTGTCGATCGCGCGGCTGTTCTTCGGCGTGCATCTCCCCGGCGACCCGGACCGCTGGCTGAGACTCGCCTGGCTGGTGGTCATCGGGGCGGCCGCGGGTACGGCCCTGGGCATCGCGTTCTCGTCCCTGCCGAAGTCCGGGCGGTCAGCGGCGACGGTCGTCACTCCGGTCGTGATCATCCTGCAGTTCATCTCCGGGGTGTACTTCACCTACAGCCAGCTGCCGACGTGGATGCACGCGATCGCGTCGGTGTTCCCTCTCAAGTGGATGGCGCAGGGCATGCGGTCGGTGTTCCTGCCGGCCGAGATGGTGCAGGCCGAGCCGGGCGGGTCCTACCAGCTGGGGCTCGGCGCGGTCGTCCTAAGCGCGTGGCTGGTCGTCGGGCTGTTCCTGGCGACGCGCACGTTCCGCTGGGTCGTGGAGCAGCGGGGCTAGACGTTGCGCGACGTCCGGTTGTTGCCCAAGGCCCACCTGCACCTGCACTTCACCGGCTCCATGCGGCCGGGGACGCTGCTCGAGCTGGCCGCCCGGCATGGCATCTCCCTGCCGGAGGCACTCACGTTCGGCCGTCCACCGCGGCTGCGGGCGACCGACGAGAAGGGCTGGTTCCGGTTCCAGCGGCTGTACGACATCGCGCGCTCGTGCGTGCGGGACGAGTCCGACGTGCGACGGCTGGTGCTCGAAGCGGCGCAGGACGACGCCGCCGACGGGTCGCACTGGCTGGAGCTGCAGGTCGACCCGACGTCGTACGCCGTGCACCTCGGCGGGCTCACCGCGACGCTCGAGCTCATCCAGGACGCGGCCCGAAACGCCTCTGCCGCAACAGGTGTGGGCCTCTCGCTGATCGTCGCCGCGAGCCGGATGCGGCACCCGCTGGACGCGCGCACCTTGGCCCGGCTCGCCGTACGGCATGCCGGTGACAGCACCGGCGAGGTCGTGGGGTTCGGGCTGAGCAACGACGAGCGCAGGGGCGACACGAGCGAGTTCGCAGGCGCCTTCCGGATCGCCCGGCAGGCCGGGCTGGCGTCGGTCCCGCACAGCGGTGAGCTGCTCGGGCCGGATCACGTTCGCACGACCCTGGACTCGCTGGCACCGGACCGGATCGGCCACGGGGTGCGCTCGGTCGAGGACCGGTCGGTGCTCTGCGACGTCGTCGAGCGGGGCATCACCCTGGAGGTCTGCCCGGGCAGCAATGTGGCGCTCGGGGTCTACGCCGACCAGGCGGCCGTGCCCCTGCGGGCGCTGCGGGAGGCCGGCGCCCGGCTCGCGTTGGGTGCGGACGACCCGCTGCTGTTCGGCTCGCGGCTGGCCGACCAGTACACGTTCGCGCGTGAGACGCACGGCTTCGACGACGGTGAGCTGGCCGAGCTGGCCCGCGACTCGGTGCGCGGTTCGCGCGCGCCCGACGCCGTCCGGGCCGAGCTGCTGGCGGGCATCGACGCCTGGCTGGCCGCGCCCTAGCGTGCTCCCCAGCCCGCGCGGTGCTCCCTGCTGCCCGGTGGGACGCGCGTATTCCGGGTGCAGCAACCGGGCGCTGGGGAGCACCGCGCGCGGCAGGGAGCACGGGCTAGAGGGACAGGGCGACCAGACGCGGCTCGGGCTCCAGCCGCACGCCGAACGTCCGCTGGACGCCGTCCCGTACGGCGCGGGCCAGCACCAGCAGATCGGCAGCGGTCGCCGTACCCCGGTTGGTCAGCGCCAGGACGTGCTTGGCCGACAGGGCGGCCGGCCCGGGCAGCCCGTACCCCTTGCCGAAGCCCGCCCGCTCGATCAGCCAGGCCGCGCTCGTCTTCACCCCGTTCTCAGCCGGGTACGACGGGGGGTCGCCGACACCGGCCAGGCCGGCCCGCGCGGACAGCCGGGCGAAGGCAGCCGTCGACAGGACCGGGTTGGTGAAGAAGGAGCCCGCGCTCCAGGTGTCGTGGTCCTCGGCGTCGAGGACCATGCCGCGGCTGCGGCGCTGCGCCAGGACGGCCCGCCGAGCGTCCGCGAGCGGCACCCGGTCGCCGAGCTGCGCATCCAACGCCCGCGCCAGGTCGGCGTACCCGAGGGGCGTCGACCGGTCGCCGAACGGCAGCTGGAACGTCACGTCCAGCACGACGTACCGGTGGTCGTGCTTGAACATCGACGTGCGATACCCGAAACCGCACTCCCCCACGGCGAAGGTGCGCACCCGCTCCTCACGCCGGTCCCACGTGCGCACCGAGCTGATGGTCTGCGCGACCTCCTGGCCGTACGCGCCGACGTTCTGGACCGGCGTCGCACCGGTCGAGCCGGGGACGCCGGACAAGGCCTCGATGCCGACCCAGCCCTCGTCGACCGCCTGGACCACGACCTCGTCCCAGGGCTCGCCCGCCGCGACCCGCACCGACATCCCGCTGCACGTGTCCGACGACTCGACGTGCACACCCGTCGTGGCGACGCGGACGACCGTGCCCGCGAAGCCCTCGTCGCTCACCAGCACGTTCGACCCGCCGGCGAGGACCAGCAGCGGCTCGTCCGCGTCGTCGACCTCGCGCACGGCGTCCACCAGGTCGTCGGTCGTGGTCACCGTCACCAGCCGCGCCGCGGGGCCTCCGACGCGCAGGGTCGTCAGGTCGGCCAGGCGCGCGTTCTCGGCGACGTCCGGGCTCGGCTGCGGGGCAAGGTCCATGGCGAGGAAACGCTACCGGCGGGAAATCGCTTGGCAGCCCGGTGCCCGGGAGTGAGGATCGCGACGTGACCGAGCCTGAGCCCGACCAGCCCGACCAGCCCGACCGGCCCGACCCGCGCGACCATTACCTCGACGTCCCGCACGGCCGCCTGCGCTACCGGGACGAGGGCGACGGTCCCCCGGTGGTGCTGCTGCACGCCGGCATCGCCCAGCTCGAGTCCTGGGATGCCGTGGCCGACGCACTCACCAGCGCCGGCCTGCGCGTGATCCGGCCGGACCTGCGCGGCTGGGGCCGGTCGACGACCGAGGACCTCGGCTTCTCACCGCGCGCGGACGTCATCGCGGTGCTCGATGCCGCGGGCGTCGGCCGGGCCGTGCTCGTCGGCAACTCCATGGGCGGCTCGCTGGCGTTCGACACCGCGCTCGAGTACCCCGAGCGGGTCGTCGGCGTGGTCGGGGTAGGCGCCGGCCTGAGCGGGTACGACGGGGTGGACACCCCCGAGGAGCTGAAGATCTTCGCCGAGATGGAGCGACTCGAGTCCGCCGGCCCCCCGGACCCGGACGCGATCGCGGAGCTGGACGTCAGTGCGTGGGTGGACGGTCCCGGCCAGCCGGCCGGCCGGGCGCCGCAGTGGGTTCGGGACGCGGTACGCACGTGGGACCGCGCGATCAACCAGCCCCGACACGTGATGGGCCGGCGCCAGCAGCTCGACCCGCCCGCCGCACAGCGGCTCGAGCACCTCGGCTGCCCCGTGTTCGCGGTGGCCGGGACGCTGGACTTCAGCTACGTCGTCGACACCGCGCGCCACCTCGAGCGGAACGCGCCCAACGCCCGCGCCGTGGTGTGGGACGACGTCGCGCACATGATCGGGATGGAGCAGCCGGACCGGCTGGCCGACCTGGTGGTGGCGTTCGCCGGGCAGCTGTACGACGAGCGGTGAGGAGAACTACGCGGCGCGCTCGGTGACCAGCAGGTCGGCCGAGATGTCCTCGAGCTCCCACGGCCAGCCGGACCCGCGGCGCTGACGCGGGAGCCGGACCGGCTCGGCCGCGGGGAAGGCCTCCGCGCCTTCCCCGGCGGGTACGGCAGCGGCCAGCGTGCTCAGGGCGACTCCGGTCAGGATGGCCAGGCCGGCTCCGATCTGCGCGGCCGTGATGGTCTCCCCGAAGAAGAGCGCCGCGGCTGCGGCGCCGATCAGCGGCTCGATGTTGATGAACGCACCCGCGACCACTGGCGACACCCGCGCCTGGCCGAACGCGAACAGCACCCACGGCAGCATCGTGCCGACGGTCGACAGTGCCAGCACGCCGACAACCGGCCCGACCGAGGAAGCCGCCGGCGGCGCGCCCTCGCTCAGCAGCGCGATCGGCAGCGCAGCGAGCGCCCCGGCAGCGAACTGCACCGCGGTCACGGCCATCGGGTCACGCCCGGCCAGCATCCGCACCTGGGCCACGGTCATCGCCGCACTGACGGCTAGCGAGAACAGCACGAGCCCGTCGCCGTACACGCTCGACCGGCCACCGCCGCCGCCGGCCACCACCGCGACGCCGACCAACGACACGAGCAGACCGATCCAGGCCCGGGCCGAGATCCGGCTGCGGTGCCAGACTCCCGCGATCAGCGCGACCAGCACCGGGATGGCGCCGACCATCATCGACGCGTGGCTGACGCTGGTCAGACCGACACCGACGTTCTGCACCACGACGCAGAGGCCGACGCCGAGGACACCCCAGACCACGATCTCCGGCGTGAAGGCGGCGCGCAGGTGGGCCCGGGCCGGGACGGCGAGCAGCAGGGCGGCCAGCCCGAACCGCACGACGGTCAGCCAGCCCGGCGCGAGCCACTCCAGCGAGAGCTTGGACAGGGGCATGCTCGAGCCCCAGAGCACTCCGGCGGAGGTCAGAGCGAGCACGGCGGTACGGCGGGGGCTGTTCACGGTTCAATCATCGGGTTGTCCGGCCCGACAAATTAGTGATTCACGCGCATCGCACACTAATATTCGGTGTTATGACCGCTGCGCTTGACGAAATTGACATCCAGCTCCTGACGTTGCTCCAAACGGATGCAGATGTCACGAACGTCGAGCTAGCGCGCTCCGTCGGCCTGTCACCTGCGGCGACGCTGCACCGCGTCCGACATCTCAAGGAGACCGGCGTGATCCGGGTGATCAACGCCCGGCTGGACCCCGCGGCGGCGGGCTTCGCACTCCAGACCTACGTGGCGGCGACCCTGACCAAGCACGACCCGCGGGCCAGCAGCGCGTTCGAGGAGATGCTGCGCTCGATGCCGCAGGTCATCGCGGCCGACCTGGTTGCGGGCGAGATGGACTACCTGATCACGTTGGTGACGCGTGACGTACCGGAGCTGCAGCAGGTGCTGACCCAGCTAGCAGTGCGGGGTGGCCACCGGCTCAGTACCTATCTGAAGCTTCAAGAGGTGAAGGCTCCGGCACCGCTCCCGCTGGCCTCGCCGGGTGCCGCCGCCTCGGCCCGCTCCGGCGCGCTCAGAGGCCGTTCGACCGGGGCCAGGACCGCCATGAGGAGCAGGGCGACGAGCACCACCGAGACGGCCCGCCGGATGCCGACCTCGTCCGCGACGAACCCGACCAACGGCGGCCCGGCCAGGAACGCCAGGTAGCCGATCGAGGTCACGACCCCGAGCCGGGGCGCGGCCCACACCGGGTCGTCCGCCGCCGCGCTCATTCCCATCGGGAATCCGAGAGCGGCTCCGGCACCCCACAGCACGCCGCCGAGCAGAGCGACCGGCAGCCAGGGACCGACGACGACGAGCGTGATCCCGGTGGCCGCGGACAGAGCGGAGAGCCGCAAGGTGGTGACCCGGCCGAAGCGGTCGATCAGGACGGTGCCCATCGCGCGCCCCACCGTCATCAGAGTGACGAAGACGCCGAACCCGATGGCGCCGAAGTACTGCCGCTGGTGGTACCCGTCGACCAGCGTCAGTCCGTACCAGTCGTTGGCCACTCCTTCGACGAGCGCGGCGCACAGCGTCACCAGGCCGATGAGCAACGTACGGCGTTCGGTCCAGGCGATCAGTGCCGCCCGTGGCGGCGCCCCGGCATGCTCACCGTGCGGGTCTGCCCGCAGGAACCAGTGGGTGGCGGCTTCGGCGGCCACGAGTGCCGCGGCCCCTGCCAGGGTCAGGTGGACGACGAGTGGCACGTCGAGGGCAGCGAAGACCGCACCGATCCCGGCGCCACCGACGCCGCCCAGGCTCCACGCCGCGTGGAACCGCGGCATGATCGAGCGCCTGAGCCCTTGCTCGACGGCGGCGCCCTCGACGTTCATGGCGACGTCCCAGATGCTCGTGCCGAGCCCGTAGACGAAGAGCCCGGCGGCGGCCAGAAGCGGCAGCTTGGCGCTCACCCCGGCACCCGCGATCATCGCGCCGCCGGAGCACACAGCGGCGAACACGCGCATGGCTCCCCGCGCGCCGATCTTGAGCACGATCTGCCCGGCGACCGGCAGCGCGACCGCCGACCCGGCAGCGAGGCAGAGCAGGAGCAGGCCCAGGCGGCCCGGGGACAGGTCGAGCGTCGCGCGGGCCCCCGGGATGCGGGCCACCCAGCTGGCCATGAGGAACCCGTTGAGCGCGAAGACCGCGTAGACCGCGTTGCGCGCCCGCAGGACCTCCGCCGGAACGGCGGAGGTCAAGGCAGTCGGACCGTGGCCTGGGCTCGGCCCAGGACCGTGACGTCGGCCGAACGAACGGTCAGGTCGACCCGGACCGTGCGCGCGTCGTCATCCTTGGTGGCGATGACGCCGCTGACCTGGAGGTCGGCATGGCCGGGGTCGGGTACGACGACCGGCTTGGTGAACCGGACGCCGTACGCGGTCACCGCGCCCGGGTCATCGACCCAGGCCGTGACCAGCTCGACGGCAGCCCCCATGGTGAACATCCCGTGCGCGATGACATCCGGCAGGCCGACCTCCAGCGCGAACCGCTGGTTCCAGTGGATGGGGTTGAAGTCCGCGCTGGCGCCGGCGTAGCGGACCAGGTCGACGCGGCGTACCTCGATAGTGCGCGGGGGCAGCTCGTCGCCGACCTGTACGTCGTCGTACTTCGGAGCCCCGGCCATCAGTCACCACCTCGTACGACGATGGTGCCGATCGCCGTACAGACCGGCTCACCCGACTCCGCGGCGATCTCGCTGCGCATCGTGATCATCGCGTGACCCCCAGCGCCGCGGATCGAGTCCACGGTGAGCGTCGTGACCAGGCGGTCGCCGGCGACGATAGGGCGGTGGTGGGTGAACTTCTGTTCGCCGTGGACGACGCGGCTGTAGTCGATGCCCGACTCCGGGTCACTGGTGTACTGCTCGTTCGCGGCGTGGGCGACGATCACGGCCATGGTCGGGGGCGCGATGACGTCGGGATACCCGAGCGCTTGCGCCGCGGTCGCGTCGACGTGGGCCGGATGCACCGGACCGCCGGCGGCCAAGGCCTCGGCGAAGGAGCGGATGTGCTCGCGGCCGACCTCGTAGACCGCAGTCGGCGGGTATGTGCGACCTGAGAACGCGTCGTTGACGGGCACGCGTCGGAGAGTCAGCGCGGCGCCGGCGCTCAGCGCGTCTCGCGGTGGACCGTGTGCCGGCCGTCGCGGGGGCAGAACTTCTTCAGCTCGAGCCGGTCGGGGTCGTTGCGCCGGTTCTTCTTGGTGATGTAGTTGCGCTCCTTGCACTCCACGCAGGCCAGCGTGATCTTCGGACGTACATCCGCGCTCTTGCTCGCCACGGGACAGCCTTCTCTCGCAACCAGTCGACTCGAGGGGTTTCACGCGTCGGAGCGCGCGACGTCCCAGGGTACGGGACGGACGCCAAAGACGTCCAAATGAGGGTCACGCGGACGTCTCGTGCGCCGGACCGTCGTAGCGGGGGCGGGACTCGAACCCGCGACACAACGATTATGAGCCGTTTGCTCTGACCACCTGAGCTACCCCGCCGAGGAGAGCCCCAATAGGGAATCGAACCCTAGACCTTCTCCTTACCATGGAGACGCTCTGCCGACTGAGCTATTGGGGCGCGGGCAGCAGGGTACACGGATCGCGCATCCAGCCAGGCGGCGTTACTGCGCCGCGGCGGTGCCATACCCGAGCTGGCCGGCGGTCTGGCGGGCGCCCTCCGTCACCGGTACGGCGACCACTGCGGTGCCGTACGCCGCGATCTCGGTCCAGACGTCACCCATCTCCGAGGTGTCGAACCGCATCGCGATGATCGCGTTGCCGCCACGAGCGCGGGCCTCCTCGATCATCCGGCCCATGGCTTCGTTGCGGCTGTCCGACAGCGCCTTGGTCATGCCGGCCAGCTCGCCGCCGAACATCGACTTCAGCCCGGCGCCCATCTGGGAGAAGACGTTTCGCGAACGGACAGTCAGGCCGAACACCTCGCCGCAGACGCGCTGGATCTCCCAGCCGGGCAGGTCGTTCGTCGTGACCACGAGCATGGACGGCACCTTTCGTCGAGTTGGCCCAGGTTGTCGGTTTGGCCCCAAGCCGTCAAGGGGTCCGGCGAATGGTCACGACTTCAGCTTGTCGCGCTTGGCCGTGGCGTCCGCCAGTCCGTTGGCGGCCGCCCGGGCCGCCCGGGTAGCCCGGTCCAGCCCCTGCTTCGCCTCGCGCAGCTCGCCCTCGGCCCGCGAGACCGCGAACTTGGCCTGTTCAAGCTGCTCGCGCAGATGGTCCACCGCGGACCGGGCCTCCACCACCACGCCCTCCGCGTCGTCGACCCTGGCCTGGGCCTGCTCCTGACCGGCGACGGTGACCTCCACCGCGGCCTGCGCGTCGTCGACCTCCTGCTCAGCCTCGACGAGCTGTGCGGCCTTGCGCTCCTCCCCCTTCAGCCTCCCCGCGGTCGCGGGCTGCTTGCCCTTCGACGGCTCAGGAGCGGTCCGGACCAGACTGAGGTTGCCGGGAGCCACCAGCCCGAAGCCATTGTGCTGCAACGAGTTCGCCAGCCGGCCAGCCATCAGCTGGTCGGCGGCGTCTTCGTCGGCGACCGCGGCTCGCAAGGTGGACTCGAGGTCGTGCGCGGTTCCCGCACTCACGGCCTTGCCGGCCTCCTTGGCGAGCGCGGTGGCCTGCTTGACGAGCGCCGCCACGACCTTGGGTTGCTCGCGCGACAGGCGCCGCATCTCGCCGCCGTCCAGTGCGGCGGTCGCCTGCCGCAGGTCGACGCCCAGCTCGAGCAACGGACCGAGCGACTCGGGGTCATGTCGCACCAGCTGGTTCGCCAACCAGGCCGCGGCGGTCGGCTTGGCCAGGCCGCGAACGGCCTCGGCCAGGTCGCGGTCACCCGCCGCCTGCGCGGCCTTGGCGCGGGCGTTGCGAGCGGCCGTGAAGTCCTCCGGGTTGAGGCCGTAGAGCTCGTCGGCCACCTCACCCAGCGGGTCGGGCGATGGCATGGGCTCAGGCTAGTCAGACCAGATCAGGTCGATGTCGCGCACAGGATGCGGCGGACGACGAAGCGGATGTGCGCCGGCTTCAGCTTCGAGACGTCGAGGTAGACGCGACCTCGGCGTACCGGCCGAGGCTGAGCGGCCAGCCCTCGGGACCGGCGGCATGGGACGACCGTGCTCGCATCCGTCTGCGGCTGCGTGCTCATCACTGCTCGTCCGCGATCGATGCGTCGTTCATGCCGGCTCGACGGCGGCGGTTGCTCTCCCGGCAGCGTCGAGCTAACCGGTATCTCGGAGGTGGGCGTTTCGGTTGAGCCAGCGGGTGGCGAGCTGGCGGAGGGCGGTTTCGATCTGTCGGAGGTGGTTGTTGGCTTCGGCGGGTGGTGCTCCGGGTCGCGGTGGGGTCCAGGTGACGTGTCCGTCGACGAGATGGCCGGTCCAGCCGGTGGCGTGGATGTGGCGGTGGTGTCGCCCGCACAGCAGGGTGCCGTTGGCCTCCGAGGTCGCCCCGCCCGGCTGGCCGTCTCGCCCGAAGGCGACCAGGTGATGGGCGTGGCACCAGGGCGGGGGTGCTTGGCAGTTCGGGAAGGTGCAGTGCCGGTCGCGGAGCTCGATGGCCCGCCGGATCCGGGGCGGGAACCGGTACTGGCTCTCGCCGACATCCAGCGGTCGTCCGTCGCCGTCGAGCACGGCGGGGACCAGCTCGGCGTCGCAGAACAGGGTCTGGGCTTGCAGTGGTGAGATTTCCCAGCCGCCGGGTTCACCGGTCTCCACGGTCGCCATCGGCGTCCCGGCCTGCCCATGCTTGCGGCTGAGGTCGGCTTTCAGGGTGGTCAGGTCGGCGGTGACGATCATCCGCACCCGGCGAGCCGTGCCGGGACGGCAGCCCACCCGGTTGACCTTGCCGTTGGGCCAGCGACAGCTCGGCTAACCCGGTCAACCCGTCGGCCATCCGTTGGCCCCGGCTGCGCGGATCCACTTCCCCGTCGGCGGCCGGGCGGGGCTGGGCCAGGCCGTCTAGGGCGGTCTGGAGCAGGGCGCCGTCCTTGGCCGGCAGCGTGGCGGTCAGCCACCACATCCCAGAGCTCTCCTGGCTCAGGGTGGCCTGGCGTAGGTGCTGTTGGGCGTCCTCATCGCGGGCCAGCCGCTCCGCGGCGTCGGGGTCGAGCCGGTGCCGCAACGCCACCCCGACCTTGCCCAGCTGCCCGGCATCCAGGCGGGCCGCCTCGCCCAGCATCAGCTGCTGGGCCTCATCCCAGGTGGTGGCGTCCACATCGGGGACCTGGTCCAGGGCGCACATCGTCCGGGTCACCGCCGCCGTCTGACCGACGCCGATCTCCCCGGCGGTGAACGCGTCCTTCGTCGGGGCCAGCTCCGGGCGGGGCAGTTCCTCGGCCAGCTGGGCCCGTTGGGCCGCCGCCTGGGGTGTCAACGGCACCTGAGCGCGCAGCCAGGCCCCGCCCGACCGGTGTCCGGAGCCGACCAGCACCCCCCGCTTGACGGCCTCGCCCACGGCCGCGACCTGGGCGGCGACCACCTGGTTCTCCACCCGGGACAGCAGCTGGATCCGCTCGATCAGGTCCGGCTCGGCGTACTGCCACCACGGCGCATCCCCGAGCGCTTCCAAGACCACCGGCAACGCCGCCATCGCCTGCTCCGGGCTCAACGAACCCCGCCCGATAGGCGACTCCGGCAAACCCACCGGCTCACCCTCGCCACCACCGTCACGGAGGAACGACGCACCCCTGCGATCCATGAACCGAACCTAACCGGCACCACCGACAATTCAGACACCTGTCCACAGCGTCAAAGGTCACAACCAGGTAACGGTCATGTCGTGAAACCCGCTGGGCTACAACAGATTCCGTCACTCCCGGGACTCGACCTCGCTGCCGCCCAACGCACACCGCTCTCGCGCCGCGGTAGCCCGCAACCGCATCAGCTCCCGTTCCGCCTCGTTGTGGGTCAGCTCGGCCGCGACCGAGAACTCGTCCGCTGCCTCGTCGTACCGCTGCAGCTTGTCGAGCAGGTCGCCACGGACGCTGTGCAGCAGGTGGTACCCGCGCATCGCCTGCACCTCAGCCACCGAGTCGACGAGCGACAGCCCCGCTTGCGGGCCGAGCGCCATCGACACGGCGACGGCCCGGTTCAGCTCCACGATGGGCGAGGGCATGACGACCGCGAGCTCGCCGTACAACCGCGCGATCGCCACCCAGTCGGTCTCCTCCGCGTGGAAGGCGCGCGCATGGCAGGCAGCGATCGCGGCCTGCAGCAAGTAGGGGCCGCGCGCACCACCGAGCGACTCGGCCCGGTCGAGCGCGGCCAGACCTCGGTTGACGAGCAGCCGGTCCCAGCGCCGGCGGTCCTGGTCGAGCAGCAGTACGGCGGAACCGTCCGCCGCGACCCGGGCCTCGGTCCGGGACGTCTGGATCTCCATCAGCGCGACCAGCCCGTGGACCTCGGACTCGTCCGTCATGAGACCGGCCAGCACCCGACCGAGCCGCAGCGCGTCGAAACACAGCGCCGGTCGCATCCAGTCCGAGCCGGCCGTCGCGGAGTACCCCTCGTTGAAGATCAGGTAGATGACCTCGAGCACCGCCGCCAGCCGCTCGGCCCGCTCGTCGGGTCCGGGCACTTCGAACGGCACACCTGCGGCGGACAACGTCCTCTTCGCTCGCACGATCCGCTGCGCGATCGTCGGCTCGGACACGAGGTAGGCCCGGGCGATCTCGACCGTGGTCAGGCCGCCGAGCAGGCGCAAGGTCAACGCGACGCGGGCCGGCATCGACAGCACAGGGTGGCAGGAGACGAAGACCAGGCGCAGCAGGTCGTCGTCGATGTCCTCGGCCACGATGCGCTCCAGCTCCGGGTCGTCCGCGGCTGTCCCATCCGACAGCGAGCGCCCGATCTCGGCGTACCGGCTCTCGCGAATCCGGTTGCGGCGGAATACATCGATGGCCCGGCGCTTGCCGACCGTCATGAGCCACGCTCCGGGGTTGCGGGGCACTCCGCTCTCGGGCCACTGCTCGAGAGCCGCGACCAAAGCATCCTGCGCGAGCTCCTCAGCCAGGCCGACGTCTCCCGTCAGACCGGCCAGACCAGCGATGAGTCGCGCCCACTCGATGCGAACGACCGCCTCGATCGCTGCATGGGTCCGTTGGTCCGCGGATGCGCCGTTCACCGCCCGATCAGACCATGTGCGAGCGGAGCGACGCGACCGGTCCGGCCCGGCGCTCAGGGTCGAAACCCAGCGCGCCGGAACCGAACCGGTGGTCGACGTCAGAACGTGGGACGCACCGTCGACTCGCCCTCACCGACGATGGCCAGGAAGCGGCGGGCCCACTCGATCGCCTCGTCCTTGTCGCGGCACTCGATCAGGGCCCACCCACCGATGAGCTCCTTGGCCTCGGTGAACGGCCCGTCCTTGACGGTGAAGTCCTTGCCGTCGTAGCTCACCTTGCTGGCGGTCTCGAGCGGCCCGACGCCGCCAGTCGCCAGCAGGGCGCCGGCCTTCGTGGCGTCTTCGACGAACCGCCCCATCTCCTCCATCAGCTCGGGGGTGGGCGGCGGAAGCTCGACGTTCGGGTCTCCCAGCGTGTAGCAGAGGAATCGCATCTCAGCTCTCCGTTTCGTGTCTGGCGTTCCGCGGTGAGCCGCGGTGAGCCGCAGGACCTTCCTGTGCCCACGCGTCGATCTCGACCGGGCCAGATCGACACGGCCACGAAACTTTCTGCCGCGCTGGTTCGCAGCCTCGGAGTCTGGCCGGCCGAGCTAGCCCCGGCCCAGCCATCCCCGGCCGAGCTAGACCTGACCGCGACGAGCACGGTACGCCGCGACGTTGGCCCGGTTGCCACAGCCCGAGTCGCAGTAGCGCCGGGAACGGTTCTTGGACAGGTCCACGACGGCGAAGTTGCAGGTGTCGCCGGCGCACACGCGCAGCCGGTCCAGCTCCTTCATCCGGATCACGTCGGTGAGAGCCATCGCCGCCTCGACGGCCATCCGGTCCGCGACGGGAGCATCGGCCGACGTGGCGTGCAGGTGGTAGTCCCACGTGTCGTGCCGCACCAGCTGGGGCAGCGCGTGCGCCTCGCGGAGCAACCCGTTCACGATCTCGACGGCCTCGTCCTCGTCCGCTTCCCAGACCCGCGCCAGCCGTGGTCGCAGACGCCGAACCTGCTCGAGCTCCCGCTGGTCCCCGATGCGCGACCCGGTCCAGCCCCACGTCTGCATGAACTGGCTCAGCGCCGCAGGGTCGGGCAACCGCTCTTGACCATCGCCGTCCGGTCGGTCCGCCGCGGGACTGGTGTTGACCAGAGCGGCGGCAGCGGCCAGCGCGACCTCAGTGTCATGAGCAAAAATCATCTTGACTCCTTACCGGGCGCTCCCCTAGGGTCGCAGTAGGTGTCATGAGCATAAGCCGTTTGACTCCTGACGTACAGGCCGGAGCAGGCAAGGCCGGCACGCACGGGGAGTCGAGAACCGGACGGAGGGCCGCCATGGACGACAGCACCACACGAGGTACGGGTCGTGGCCTCCTCCTGGCCCTGGTCGCCGCCGCCTCGTTCGGTACGTCGGGCACGTTCGCCACCGCCCTCAACGACATCGGCTGGACCAGCGGCGCCGCTGTCCTGACCCGCATCGGGATCGCAGCCCTGGTCCTGACCGTTCCGGCGCTCGTGCAGCTGCGGAGGCACTGGCCCGAGCTGCGGGCGCGCCGAGCCGGCAGCAACCGCCGGCAGCTCGCGATGGTGGCGGTCTACGGACTGCTCGCCGTCGCCGGTGCTCAGCTCGCCTTCTTCAACGCCGTACAGCGGCTCAACGTCGGGGTCGCCCTGATGCTCGAGTACCTGGGCGTCATCCTGGTCGTGCTGTACGGCTGGCTGCGGCACGGCCAGCGGCCGCGCCGCCTCACGGTCGCTGGATCGGCCGCGGCCGTCGTCGGGCTGGCGCTCGTGCTGGACCTGCCGGGCAAACACGACCTCGACCCCATCGGTGTGCTGTGGGGACTGTGCGCGGCGGTCGGCCTGGCCACCTTCTACCTGCTGTCGGCGCAGACCGACGACGCCCTTCCGCCGGTCACGATGGCCTGGGCCTCGATGGTGGTCGGCGCCGCCGGACTGGCCGTGGCGGCGCTCGCCGGAGTCCTGCCGGTGCACGTCGAGCTGCACGACGTCCGGCTGGCCGGACAGACCATGAGCTGGGTCGTGCCGGTGCTCGGCCTGTCCGTGCTGGCTGCGGACGTCTCCTACATCACGGCCATCGGTGCGGCCCGCCGGCTCGGCGCCCGGCTGTCGTCGTTCATCGGGCTGACCGAGGTGCTGTTCGCCGTGCTGTTCGCCTGGGCCTTCATCGGCCAGCTGCCGGCTCTGATCCAGCTGTTCGGCGGTGCGCTGATCGTTGCGGGCGTCGCCTTGGTCAGGATCGACGAGATGCGCATCCCGGCCACACCGTCCACGTCCCGCGACACATCCCCTGACCCGTCCCGTCACCCGCCGGTGGCCGACGGTTTCGACCCGCTACCCGAGCCCAGGAGGAGCCGTGCTGGAGCTGCGGCCGACCTGTGAGTGCTGCGACAAGCGCCTCGCGCCGGAGAGCACCGAGGCCCGGATCTGCACCTACGAGTGCACGTTCTGCGCCGACTGTGTCGAGAACCGGTTCCACGGCGTGTGCCCGAACTGCGGCGGCAACTTCGTCCCGCGCCCGATCCGTCCGGCCGGGAAGCTCCTGAAGGACCCGGCCTCCACGGTCAAGGTGCTGCGCGACGACTGCGCCGACGTGCGGGCTGCGGGCTGACCGCGGCGACGTAGGCCCGCAGCGCGTCCCGGTTGCGGGACAGGCAGTCGATGCGTTGGTCGACGCGGTCCAGATGGCGCTGCAGGGCGGCGGCTGTCTCGGGTGCGAGGCGGGTAGGTGTGATGCGCACCTGCTCGGGGTCGTCCAGGCAGGGGAGGATGTCCCGGATGATCTCGGTGGTCAGGCCGGCCTGCAGCAGGCCGCGGATCTGCAGGGCGCGATAGGTGTCGGTCGGCGCGTAGGACCGGTAGCCGTTGTCGTCCCGGGCCGGCTCCAGCAGGCCCTGCTCCTCGTAGTAACGGAGCATCCTGGCCGGCACGTCCGTGCGCTGGGACAGCTCGCCGATCAGCACGTCGTACTCCCTCGCATCAGGACTTGCCTTCACACCGATGTGAAGGTTCAACCATGGTCGCATGCTGTCGACGAACCCCGACCGGTTGCCGTACGCCGCGCTGACCGGCCTGTCCACCACGGCAGCGCTCATCCTGGTGACCGAGCTCATGCCGATCGGCGTGATCAGCGCGATGGGCGCCGCGCTGCACGTGAGCGACGGACGAGTCGGCTTCCTCGCCTCCGCCTACGCCGGCGCCGCCACCGTGTCGGCGATCCCGCTGACCGCCGCGACCCGCCGGCTGCCACGGCGGCCCCTGATGCTCTGTGTCCTGGCCGGCTTCGCACTGGGCAACGTGGTTACGGCAGCCTGCTCGTCGTACGGCGTGGTGCTCGCCACCCGGGTCGGCGTCGGCCTGCTGGGTGGCGTGGCCTGGTCGATGATCGCCGGGTACGCCACAGGGATCGCACCGCTGAAGCGCCAGGGCCGAGCCGTAGCCATCGCGCTGGCCGGTATCACGGTCGCCCTGGTCGTCGGCCTGCCGGCCGGGACGGCAGTGGCCAGCCGGTTCGGTTGGCGCGCAACGTTCTTGGGTCTCGCCGCCGGGGCTGTCGTGGTCGGTGCCTGGCTGATGGCGACGCTGCCACCGCTGCCCGCTCCACCCGCCGGGCCAGGCGCCCGCCTGAGCGCGGTGATCGCGCGGCCAGGAGTTGCCCGGGTGCTGGCCGTCACCGGCACCGTGTTGCTCGGACACCAGGCTGCATACACGTTCCTCGCGCTCCTGGCCCGTCACGCGGGGGTCGACCGGCCGAGCCTGGTGCTGCTGGCCTTCGGAGCCAGCGCCCTCGCCGGGATCTGCCTCACCGGGGTCCTGGTCGACCGCCATCTGCGGGGGCTCACGACGGCTTCAATCGTCACTGTCGCCGCGGCCTTGGCGCTCACGGGCGCGATGGGCGGCTCCGCCGCGTCGCTGGTCGTCGCCGTCATCGTCTGGGGCCTGGCGTTCGGCGGGCTGCCGACGGCGTTGCAGGCCGCGCTGGTCCGCGCGGCTGGAGTCGCCGACGCGACGGCGGCGGGGTCGCTGCAGACCACCGTCTACAACATCGGAGTGGCCGCGGGCTCGCTCGCCGGTGGCGTCGTGGTGGACGGCGCCGGGACCGGTCTCCTGCCGTGGGTCGCCCTGCCCGCCGTCGTCGTCGCGCTAGTGCTCGTGCTGCGCGGTCGGGCCGCTTTCGGCGCATGACGCTCCTTGTGTCGAGCGACCTGACTGATCGGCTCCGCCGCAGCGCGCAGCGCCCTACGATCTGCTCGTGGGCCGATGCACAGTGCTCGACCGGGCCCAGCTTCGCCCGGTGCGGTGGATCCTGGACGGCTGACCATGAGCGTCGAGGCCGGGGACCGGGTGGACCGGGTGCGGGACGACCGCGTCCTGCCCATCACGCGCGCACTGTCCGCCACGATCGTGCCTTTCCTCGTCGCGGCGTTCGTCGTGCTCTACATCTGGCCGACCGACACCGACCGGGTGTTCGCGTGGCCGATCAAGCCGACGCTGTCGGCCATGGTGCTCGGCGCCGTCTACCTCGGCGGCGCGTACTTCTTCGTCCGCGCCTACCGCGCGCTGCGCTGGCCCACCATCAAGGCCGGCTTCGTGCCGGTCGGGACCTTCGCGTCGCTGATGGCCATCGCGACGGTGCTGCACTGGGACCGGTTCGACCACGGGCACGTCGCGTTCTGGCTGTGGGTCGGGCTGTACTTCACCACGCCGTTCCTCGTCTTCGCCGTCTGGCTGCTGAACCGCCGGACCGAGGCTCCGGCCCGACCGGACGAGCCGACCGTGCCGGCCTGGACGGCCAACGTGATCGGGTCGGTCGGCGTCCTCGCGGCTCTGACCAGCGCCTTCACCTTCCTCGACCCCGGACGGGCGATCTCCGTCTGGCCCTGGCTGCTCACGCCGCTCACCGCTCGCGTGATGGCCGCGATCCTGGCGCTCGGCATCGCAGCCGTGGGTGCCTTCACGGAACGGCGGTTGAGCTGCATCCGCGTGATGGTGGAAGTCGAGGTGTTCATGCTGGTGCTCATCGGGGCCGGCGTCGTCCGCGCGAGCGGCGAGATCGACACCGGGCGGCCGCTCACCTGGCTGTTCGGGCTCGGCTTCCTCGCCGTACTCGCCGGGTCCCTCGCCATCTACCGCCGGAGGTGAAGCTGGCGCTCCGCGCAACCTTGACATTAGATTATAACTTTGTAGTCTTCTGCCGTGCTGACTGTGCTGGCGGACCCTGCCGTACGGGACCGACTGGCCGACGCCGTCCACCGGCACAACCCCGCCCCACTGCACCACCAGATCAAAGTCGCTGTGCTGCAAGGGATCGAGCAAGGCTGGCTGCGTCCGGGCGAGCAGCTGCCACGCGAGCGCGACCTGGCCGCCGCCTTGGGCGTGAGCTTGGCTCCGGTGCGGCAGGCGATGGTCGACCTCACCAAGGAGGGGTACGTCGACCGGACCCGCGGCAAGGGAACCTTCGTCCGCGAGCGCAAGCTGGTCGAGAAGATCCAGATCCTGGGCAGCTTCCACGCCTCGATGGAGCGACAGGGCCACCACGCGACCGTCGAGGTCCTGTCCAGCGACCTGCGGCCGGCGCCGGAAGACGTCGCGTCGGCCCTGTCCCTTCGCCGCAACGAAGCCTGGTGTCTGCGCCGCCTGGCCCGGCTCGACCACACTCCGCTCGCCCTGCTCACCGCCTGGCTGCCGGCGCGGCTGGCGCGCGGCATGGCGTCGTACGACCTCGGCGGAGGCTCCCTGTACGACGCGCTCGCCGAGGAGCACGGCATCCGCATGACCTCGGCCGACAACCTGGTCGAGGTGGGCCGGGCCGGGCTGGAGGACGCGGAGCTGCTGGGCCTCACCCCCGGCTCACCGCTGCTGCGCGTCGTCGGCATCACGAGGAGCCAGCAGGAACGACCGGTGGAGTACTCCGACGTGCTCTACCGGCCCGAACACTTCCGGTTCGCCATCGAGAGCCGGACCGAGGGATAGCCCCGACACCACAGAGATCGCGACACAAGGTAATCCGGCACTCACCCCTGCATGTTGCTGGAGGAGAAAATGGCAAGCGACGTTTCGATGCCGTCGGACTTCGCCGACGACGGTCAGCTGTTCGTGAGGAACGCGACCGGTCTGGTGAGAGAGGTCTCCCGGTGGGACGCCCTCATCATGAACACCCTCGGCATGAACGTCGCCCTGGGCGCGGTGTTCCTCCTGCTGCAGGCACCGGGCAACTTCCCCGGCGGCAGCATGCTGCTGTCCATCGTCATCGGCACCCTGGTGATGGCCTTCACCTTGCTGTGGGTGTACGCCGAGTTCGCGGCGGCCATGCCCCGCTCGGGCGGTGACTACGTGTTCGTCAGCCGGGCACTGCATCCCGTCGTGGGCTGGCTGCTGTCGTTCAGCCAGGGCATGTGGCTGATCTTCTTCTGGATCGGCTTCAACGCCTGGTTCGCGCTGACCTTCGCGGTGCCGGTCACGATGACCACCATCGGCGCCGTCACGCACCACACCGGGTTCATCGACGCCAGCAACTCGCTGCTGGCCCAACACACGGTGCTGGGCATCACGACCCAGTGGTGGGTCATCGTCTTCGGTGCACTGCTGACCTTCGGCTTCGCCGCACTGCTCATCTACGGCTCGCAGTCGTACTGGCGCGTGCAGAAGTGGCTGTTCGGTCTCGCCGGGCTCAGCCTGGTCCTGGTTGCGGGGCTGCTGCTCTTCCGCGGTGGCCAGGTGGCTCAGTCCTGGAACGAGTTCGCCGCCACCGACAAGGGCATCGCCTACAACAACATCGTCAGCGCGGCCAAGACGGCCGGGTTCGACAGTGGCAAGGGGTTCAGCCTGACGGCGACGATCCTCATGCTGCCGTGGGTGTTCTTCGTCGTCGGGTATGCGCAGGGGTCGGCCCAGATCGGCGGCGAGGTCAAGCGGGCCAGCCGCAACCAGTACTTCGCCATGGTCGGTGGCGTGCTGATCAACGGCGCGGCTCTCGCCCTGATCGTGCTGCTGTACCAGCACACGGTCGGCAGCACCTGGGCCGGCAGCCTGTCGTACCTGAACAACACTGCGCCGGACAAGCTCAGCATCCCGGGCGGGCTGCCACCGAGCATCACGCTGATCGGCAGCATGCTCACGGGCAGCGTGCCGCTGCTGCTGATCATCGGCGTCGGTTTCATCCTGTGGGCGCTGATGGGTACGCCGCTGTCCACCCTGCAGGCGACGCGCTACATGCTGGCCTGGTCGCTCGACCGGACCGTGCCGCGCCAGCTCGGCGAGGTCAACGACCGCTACCACACACCGGTCAAGGCGATCCTGCTCTGCGCCGTGACCGGCGTCATCGCCCTCGTCGCCCTGGTGCGCATCCCGCAGGCCAGCCTGCTCGGGGCCCTGCTGGCGCAGATCGCTGCCTTCATCGTGGTCAGCCTGGCCGGGGTCGTCTTCCCGTACCGGCTGCCGCAGGTGTGGGAGGGCGGCGGTGGCCGGCGCATCCTCGGCGTACCGGCGATCACGTTGGCCGGGCTGGGCGGCGTCATCGCCCTGGGCGGCCTGATGATCATGTTCATCGCGAACGACACCGTGAACGCGACGTTCGCCGTGACGCGCGGCATCTCGATCAAGTTCATGGTCGGCGTCGTGGTCGTGGGAGCGATCTGGTACGCCGGGGCGTGGGTCCTCAACAAGCGGCGAGGCGTCAACATGGCGCTGGCCTACCGGGAGATCCCGCCGGAATGACCCAGCAGACCGTCAGGGGGTCCAGTGGATGATGCAGGAGTGAACGCCGCCGGGCTGGGCCGCGTCGTGGTCGTGGGCAACCTCACCATCGACGACGTGGTCCAGCCCGACGGCATCACGCTGATGGCTCGGCTGGGTGGCAACACGGTCCACGCCGCGACGGCCGCAATCGCTTGCGGCGCCACGGTCTCCGTGGTGACCCGGCGAGGTGAGGACTTCCCGGCCGATGCGCTCGACTCCTTGGCCGCTGCGGGAGTCGACCTGTCCGGAGTGCGCGAGGTGCCCGGTCCCACAGTGCGGAACTGGGTGGTCTACGAGAGCGACGGCCGACGCCACTGGCTGTACCGGACACCCGAGGCGCGGTCGGCCGAGGTCGCGCCCACTCCTGAGGACCTGCCGGCCGAGCTGGTGGCCGACGCGGACGTGGTCCACGTGGCGGCCATGCCGCTGGCCAACGCAGAGCAGGTCGTCGCCCAGCTCCGCCTGGTCGCACCCACGGCGCTGATCACCCTGGATACCCACGAGGACTGGACCGTCGACCATCGCGACCGGGTGCTCGCATTGGCGCACCAGGTGGACCTGTTCGTCCCGAGCCTGGAGGAGCTGGAGGAGCTGACCGGTACGACGGGGGTCCCGGACGCGCTGGCGGCGCTCGCCGGGTACGGACTGCACACGGTGGTGGTCAAGGCCGGTGCCGACGGCGCCTATGTCCTCGAAGGGTCGTCGACCACACACGTCCCCGCCCTCGGCTCCGTGACGGTGGTCGACACGACGGGTGCCGGCGACGCGTTCTGCGGCGGGCTGGCTGCCGGCCTGGCCGCTTGCCTGCCGGTGGTCGACGCGGTCCGGCTGGGCGTGACCGTGGCCGGCACGGCGATCGGCTCGTCAGGCAGCCTGCGGCTGCTCGGAGTCACCGTGACGTCCGAGGAGCGCGACGCGCCCGCCTCAGCGCCATCCCGGACCACCGTCCAGAACGGGAGGCCGACCGAGCCGAGCCCGACCGAGCCAAGCCCGCCCGAGCCGAGGCCGCCCGAGCCGAGCCCGTTCGCCATCGACGTCATGCGCCGTGAGATCGCGATGATCCCTGACATCGTGGCCGCCGCCGTGGACGACGCCGACGGACATATCCGCTCGCTCGCGAAACTGCTGCTGGCGCAAGGGGCCGAGCACATCTGGCTGACCGGATGCGGTGACAGCGCCTTCGCGGGTCAGGCCGCCGCGCTGGCCTTCGCCAAGCACACGGACGTGGTGCCCCACCCCGTGCATGCGCTCGACCTGGCGCGTTACCACGCGCGCTACCTGCCGACGAGCAGCGCGGTGATCGGTGTCTCGTTCAGCGGCAAGGTCGGCCGGACCACCGAGGCGCTGGTGCAGGCCGGGCGGCTCGGACACCCGACCTACGCCCTGACCAACGCACCCGAGGCGCCGCTCGCGCAGTCCGCCGACGCCGTCATACCCCTCGACGTCCCCACACTGGGCTTCTCCCCCGGCACGTCGACCTACGTTGCGATGCTGGGTTCGCTGCTGCGGCTCGCGGCCGCCCTCAGTGAGCTGACGCGAGGGGACGAGACGCTGACCCGCGCGCTGGGCGAGCTGCCCGAGCAGGCGTCGCGCACGCTGGCGCTCGCGGCCGACGCAGCGAGGCCGGTCGCTGAGCTGCTCGTCGGCCGGCCGCGCGTGATGTACCTCGGTGCAGGTCCGAACGAGGCGACCGCCCGGTTCGGCGCGGCCAAGCTGTTCGAAGGACCTCAACAGCTGGGCGTCGCGACGAACCTCGAGGAGTGGGCGCACGAGGAGTACTTCGTGACGACGCCCGATGACGCCGTGGTCCTGGTGAACCCATCGGGCGCGGCGCACGATCGCGGCGAGGAGATCCTGGCCGAGCTCCGCTTCGTCGGGGCGCACCCGGTCGTGGTCAGCGACCGCGTGACGGGCAACCTCGCCGTCCCGGAGAGCCACCTCGCGCTGGCGACGGGAGTGCCGGAGGAGGTCTCCCCCGTGACGGCCGCACTGCCGCTCGCCCTGGTCGGGTACCACGTGGCGCGCCTGGCCGGGAAGGAGTCGTACAACTTCCCGAGCGACGAGGCCAAGGCCGAGCACTACGCGACCATCCACCGCGCGACCATCGGTGACCCCGCATGACCGACACCGATGCGCCGCTCGCCGACGTCGTGGCCGAGGCGCGGCGAGTCGTCGGCGCTGCCGCCGCACAGGACGTCACCATGCGGGTCCTCGGCGGCACGGGCGTCGCTCTGCACGACCATCGCGCAGTACCGGACAGCCTCAACCGGACGTACGGCGACATCGACGTCGTCGTACCGGCGAAGGCCACCCGCGCAACGAGCGCGGTCCTGGTTGCGTCGGGCTACGTCCCCAACGAGCGGTTCAACGCGCTGCACGGGGCCAAGCGAATGTTGTTCTACGACAACCGGAACGGGCGCCAGCTCGATGTGTTCGTGGGCGTGTTCGCGATGTGCCATGAGCTCGAGCTGGGCCGGCGGCTGGGCCGGCACCATCAGGCCCTGGGCGCCGCGGACCTCCTGCTCACCAAGCTCCAGATCGCCGAGATCAACCACAAGGACGTCGTCGACGCCGTACGCATCGTCCTGACCCACGACGTGGTAGACACGGACACCGATGACGACACCTTGTCGCTGCAGCGTCTGCGCGCGGTGACCAGCGGGGACTGGGGCTGGTACACGACGTTCACGGACAACCTCGAGACGGTCCGCACCGCAGTGCCCGAGCTGCTCGAGCCGGACCTCGCCGGCCCGGTCCTCTTCCGGTTCGACGGTCTCCGCACGGCCCTCGACAGCGCGCCGAAGTCCATGCGATGGCGAGCGCGCAGCATCATCGGACGCAAGTCGCCCTGGTACGAGCTTCCCGAGGAAGTGGACAGAGAGGCAGCGCGGTGAAAGAGGTCAAGGTCTTCTTCGCGACGGACATCCACGGGTCGGAGGTGTGCCTGCGCAAGTTCGTCAACGCCGGGAAGTTCTACGGCGTCGACGCGATCGTGATGGGCGGCGACCTGACCGGCAAGATGATCGTCCCCATCGTCGAGGAGGCGCCGGACACGTTCAGTGCGCAGATCTTCGGGCGCAAGCGGGTGGTCGACAGTGACGGCCTCCCGGCCCTCAACAAGCTGATCGCCGATGCCGGCTTCTATGCCTATCCGATGACGCCGGACGAGGTCCGGTCGCTGCGCGACAGCCCGACGGCGGTCGACGAGCTGTTCCGCAAGCTGATGAACCACACCATGAGCCGCTGGATCGACATGGCCGAGGACCGCCTGGCCGGTACCGGGATCGAGTGCATCTTCGCCCCCGGCAACGACGACCCGTTCTTCATCGACGACCTGCTCTCCAGCAGCGACGTGGTCGTGAACCCGGACGGTCGGGTGGTCCGGCTCCCCGGCGGGTTCTCGATGATCTCCGTGGGGTACTCCAACCGCACCCCCTGGGACTCGCCGCGCGAGCTCGACGAAGACGACCTGCGCGCCAAGATCGACCTCGAGGTGGCCAAGCTGCCCGACCCGCACCAGGCGATCTTCAACCTGCACGTGCCGCCGAAGAACACGCCGATCGACCAGGCCGTGGCGCTGGACGAGGAGTTCCGGCCGGTCTTCAAGGGCGGGTCGCCGGTCATCGGAGGCGTCGGCAGCACCGCCGTCCGCGACGCCATCACGTACTACCAGCCGATGTTGACCTTGCACGGCCACATCCACGAGTCGCGCGGAGAGGCCCGGATCGGCCGGACGCTGGCCCTGAACCCCGGCAGCGAGTACAGCGAGGGCGTCCTGCGCGGGGCGATCGTCACGCTGTCGGCGAGGAAGGGTCTGCGTGGCTACCAGCTCGTCTCCGGCTAGCCCGGCCATGGTCGAGGTCGCCGTCATCGGGTCGGCGCGCATCGGACCGGAGGACGGACGCTACGAGGAGGCCGTCCGGCTCGGCGCGGCGCTCGCCGACCAGGGATGGACCGTCATCACCGGCGGGTACGGCGGGCTGATGGGCGCGACGGCCACCGGCGCCCGGTCGCGCGGTGGGCACACGGTCGGCCTGCCGATGCGGGCGTGGGACCACCTCGAACCCCATGGCAGCAACGCCGAGCTGCGGTGGAGCGTCGACTACGCCGAGCGCATGCGGCATCTGCTCGCGGCCACCGTCGTGGTGGCTCTGCCGGGCGGCGTCGGAACGTTGGCCGAGGCGGGCGCGGTCTGGGCCGCAGCGCAGACCGAGCCGGACGCCGCGTCGCTCGTCGTGGTCGGGCCGGGTTGGGCCCGGCTGCTCGAGGCGTTCGGGCGGGAGCTGGTCGTCGACGCCGCCGACCTGGCGCTGGCCCGGACCGCGATGGCCGTCGACGACGTCGTACGTGCGGTCCGCGACCTGCTCGAGCAGCCGAGCGCACCGCTCTCCGCCCGCGGCTGAGCTTCTCCCCCCTCGTGGGAGTCGTTTCGCGGCGATCGACCCCTCTCACGCCGTTTGTCGCCGGTCCTTCTCGCTCATCGTCGCTGCCTCATCAGCCGATGTTCAGAGGGACGGGTCGACCGCCAGTCCACACGAGCCCGGACAACCCACTGACCTGCACTGATGCATCCGGGTGACGGTCCGGGCAGAGCCCTCGGCGGCGGTCGGCCCAGACCTACAGTTACTAGAGGTACACGGATGCACACGGAACGTTGAAGGAGCACGCATGTCTGGCGGCGCGGAGCGCCGGGGCCGGCAGCGCGAGGAGTCGCTGACCGCCACCCCGTCGATCACGCCTGCGCCGACCGCCCGGGCGGCGACCTTCTGGACCGCTCTGATCTGCCTGCTGCTCACCGGAGCGGCTGTGCTCGACCTGGTCCTGACCCGCAACAGCACCTGGCACCTGCTCGAGGCTTCGCTGTCCCCGCCGGCGTTCATCGTGGCGATGGTCGGACTCTTCGCGCTGTGCGAGCTCGCCCTGGTCCACATCGAGTTCCGGCACGAGGCGTACTCCATCTCCCTGGCCGGGATACCGCTGGTCCTCGGCGCGCTCACCGGATCGGCGACCGATCTCGTCCTGGCCCGCGTCGTCGGCGGCCTGATCGGCTTCGCCATCCTGCGCCCGCCGACCATGAAGGCTGTCTACAACGCGTCGGCCTACGCCTTCGAGGCCGCGACGATCGCCACAGCGGTCCACTGGCTGCTGCCCGTGGGCGCTCGGCTCGACGTGCGCACCGCTATCACCTGCCTGCTCGTCGTGGCGGCGGTCGACGTGCTGATGAGCCTGCTGGTCGTCCTGGTGATCATCCTGCATGGCTCCCGTCTCGGGTTCCGCGACATTCTCCAAACCTTCCTGCCAGCAACGATCTTCAGCGCCGCGAATACGACGTGCGCCCTCGTGGCCGCCGTCCTCATCGAGTCGGGGACCCTGGGCGTCGTGCTGCTCGCCGTCACGGCTGCGGCCAGCGCCGTGATGTTCAAGGCCTACCTGGTGCGGCGACGGCGGCACCAGTCGCTCGCCCTGATCCACGAGTTCGTCGAGCAGGGCGCCGGGCTGCACAGCCCGCAGGACCTGGCCGCGCGGCTGTTGGCCCGGATGCAGACCCTGCTGCGCTGCACCGAGGTCGAGCTCGTGCTGGCCAGCTCGGACGACCCCGCGGCGCCGACGACCCGGCTGCGGACGAGTGACGACGGCGACCTCATCGTGGAGGACGGTGTGCCGGTCTCCGCCGACTGGCTGCTGCTGCGCGTGGTCGCGACGAACGAGGCCGTCCTGTTGCCGCGCACGACGACCGATCCAGGGATGCGCGACTGGCTGGCCGCTCGCGGCACCCGCGACGCGCTCGTCGTACCGATGCCCGGTGCGGGCCAGGAGCTCGCGCTCATCGTGACCGGCCGGCTGGGCGAGGCGATGTCCTTCACCAAGGACGACGTGACGCTCACCCGCACGCTCTTCGGCCACCTGGCCGTGGCCCTGCACGGCACCCGAGTCGTCGAGCAGCTCAGGCACGACGCTCGGCACGACGCGCTGACCGGTCTGCCCAACCGTGCCCTGCTGGGAGAGGCGCTGGCTGAGGCGCTGAGGAGAGAGCGCTCGGCCTGCGCCGTCCTGCTGCTGGACCTCGACCGGTTCAAGGAGGTCAACGACGCGCTCGGCCATCACGTCGGGGACGAGCTGCTCCAGGTCGTGGCCAACCGGCTGCGCGGCGCCGTACCGCCCTCGTCCGTGGTGGCCCGGCTGGGCGGAGACGAGTTCGCCATCCTGCTGCGCGCCGCGGACAACGCGCTGATCGAGGCCCAGCAGGTCGCCTCGCGCATCGTGGGGGCCCTGTCCGAACCCGTGCAGCTCGCCGACGCCCTGGTCTCCACCGGCGCCAGCATCGGGATCGCGCTGCCGGCTCGCGGGCTCACCGACTCGGACATGCTGCGCCACGCCGACACCGCCATGTACGCCGCCAAGGCCGCCGGCAAGCCGGTGCTCTACACCGACGAGCTCGACCGCGGCCGCTCGGAACGCCTGGTGATGCTGGCCGACCTGCACGTCGCGCTGGAGCGGGACGAGCTGGAGCTGCTGTACCAGCCGCAGCTCGACTTCCAGACCGGCGAGATCGTCGCGGCCGAGGCGCTGGTGCGGTGGCGGCATCCGCGGCTCGGCGTCCTGACCCCCGATGCGTTCATCCCGCTCGCCGAGTCGACCGGTCTCATCCACCCGTTGACCGACGTCGTCCTGCGCAAGGCTCTGCGCCAGGCCAAGGACTGGCTGGATGCCGGCCGTGACCTGACCGTCGCCGTCAACATGTCCGCACGCACGGTCGATGCCGGACTGCCGGACAAGATCGCCGCGGCGCTCGCCGAGTCCGGGCTGCCGGCGCGCAACCTCGTCCTGGAGATCACCGAGAGCGCGGTCATGGACGACCCGGACCGCGCCGTACCGACGTTGCGCCGGGTGGCCGACCTCGGCGTGGAGCTGTCGCTGGACGACTTCGGCACCGGATACTCCAGCCTGTCCTACCTGCAGCGCCTCCCGGTGCAGGAGGTCAAGATCGACCGGTCGTTCGTGTTCGGCCTGGTCGGTCCGACCAGCTCGTACACCAGCGCCGGCCTGATCCGCAGCATCATCACCATCGGCGAGCACCTGGGGCTGCGCGTCGTCGCGGAGGGCGTCGAGAACGCCGGTGTGCTGGAGGTGCTGCGCAGCCTCGGCTGCGACCTCGCGCAGGGCTACCACATCGGGCGGCCGGGCACGTCCGAGCAGCTCATGGCCCTGCTGGACAGCCTCCCCGAAGAGGCGGCTCCGGCCGCTCGCCCGCGGGCCCTGCGCAGCGTCGCCAACCAGTAGCCGAGCCCAGATTTCGTGAAGGACTGCCCGGCTTTCCCAGGCAGTCGTTCACGAAATCTCGCGCCAGTCGTCGTGGGTCTGCCCACTGCGGTACGGCGAGGCGCGGCGTTTCGCGACGACGCCGGGCAGCCCTTGCTGCCGGGCCGCCGCCAGCACGTCCGGCCCGTCGTCGAAGACGGGCGACGGGTGCCAGGCCGGGCCGTCCAGCCCCAGGTCGTCCAGCGCGGCACGGCGGTCGTCGTACGCGTCGGTCAGGAGTGACCGGCCGTCCAGGTGCAACAGGTCGACCACCATGAAGGTGAGGGGTGAGTGCTGACGCAGGCGTCGCACGGCGCTCGATGAGCCGGCGGCCAAGCGCTTGCGGACCGGCTCGGCCGAGGGAGCGCCACTGTCAGCCGGGCCGAACATGACCCCGTCCACCACGGCCTGGTGCGAGCCGAGCGACTCCGCCATCTCGCGCAGCTCGGGGAACGCAGCCGTCCGGTCCTTGCCCGCACCGTCCCGGACGACGGGCCGGCCACCGTCCACCCAGACCAGCAGTCGCGTTCCGGGCCAACGGAGCTCGTAGGCCCAGTCCTGGCCGCCTCGCGGCATCCGGCGACCGGGCGTCGGCACCATCGGGCGGAGGTCGTCAGGCAGCCGCTCGTATCCAGCCGGGGCCGGGTCCATCCGGTGGATCATCCAGTTCTTGCCGGTCGAGAACAGGACGTAGCGTCCTTCGCTGCGTCCGCCGTGCAGCACGATCTTGACCTCGCGGCCGTCCCACTTCTCCGTCTCGTACGTGCCGCGGTCCCACAGGATCACCTGGCCGCCGCCGTACTCGCCGTGCGCGATGTCCCCGGCGAAGGACGCGTACTCGAGTGGGTGGTCCTCGGTCGGGACGGCCAGGTGGTTGTCCTTCGGGTCGAGCGGCAGACCCTTCGGCAGCGCCCAGGAGACGAGCACCCCGTCGCGCTCCAACCGGAAGTCCCAGTGCAGTGCGGTCGCGTGATGCTCCTGGATCACGAACGTGTCGTCGTTGCCTTTGGGCAGCGGGCCGGGAGGCGGCACGGGCTCCGGCGTGCGCGCCGGGTCACGCTTGCGCCGGTAGATGTCCAGGGACCGCTTCGGCATCAGGAGGCCTTGCGCCGGCCCGCCGACCTCTTCGCCGCCGTCTTCTTCGTCGCCGTCTTCTTGGTCGCCGACTTCTTGGTCGCCGTCTTCTTGGTCGTCGACTTCTTGGTCGCGGCCTTCTTGGTCGCGGCCTTCTTGGTCGCGGCCTTCTTGGTCGCCGACGCCTTCTTCGCCGACGCCTTCTTCGCCGACGTGTAGGTCGCCTTTCGGGTCACCCGGTTGCCGGCCTTGTGCTTGCCCTTCGCGGCATCGACGCTGGCCCGCAAGGCGTCCAGGAGGTCGACGACCTCGGCACCCTCGCGCTCGCCCTCCTCGTTCTGCACGACCTCCTGTCCCTCGTGCTTGCGCCGGACCAGGTCGCTGACGCGGTCGCGATACCGGTCTTGGTAGTTCTTCGGATCCCACGACGTCGACAGGGACGCGATGAGCTGCCTGGCGGTCGACAGGTCGCGTGGGGCGAACTTGTGCGCCGCCGGGAGGTCGTCGATCGCCTCGGCCGGGTCGCGAACCTCGTCGGCGAAGAAGAGGGTCTCCATCACCAGGACGCGGTCGGTGGCCCGGATGGCCACGAGGTACTGCTTCTCACGCATGACGAAGTCCGCGATCGCGACCTGACCGGTCGCGCTCATCGCCTGCCGGAGCAGGTCGTACGGCCGCCGCGCCTCCTCCCCGTTCGGGCCGAGGAAGTACGCCTTCTGGAAGTAGATCGGGTCGATCTCGTCGAGCTCGACGAAGTCGTTGATGTCGATGGTCCGCGACCGGCCCGGCTCCACAGCCTCGAGCTCCTCGGGCGTCACGATGACGTACTCGCCATCGCCGACGTCGTGGCCCTTGACGATGTCGTCGTAGTCGACCTCCTTGCCGGTGCGCTCGTTGACCCGCATGTACCGGATCCGGTCGGACGTGCCGCGTTCGAACTGGTGGAACTCGATCGTCTTGTCCTCGGTCGCCGAGTAGACCGCAACCGGCACGGTCACCAGCCCGAAGCCCACTGCGCCGGTCCAGATCGCCCGCGCCATGTCGTCCTCCTCGAGTGGTTCGGCGAGGACTCCAACATCTCCCAGTGGCCGTAGCGCCGCCACCCCGGACAGGATGAGCCATGCCCGATGAGCTGATCCGGCCCATGCTCGCGACGCTGTCCGACGCGCTCCCCCCTGAGGACGGCCGCTGGGGGTACGAGATGAAGTGGGACGGCGTCCGGGCGATCCTGTACGTCGGCAGCCGCCGCACCAAGATCATGTCCCGCAACGACATCGACATGCTCGTGTCCTACCCGGAGCTGGCTGCGCTGACCCTGCCCGGCGGTACGGCGAGTGCGGTCCTCGACGGGGAGATCGTCGCCCTCGACCACAGTGGCCGGCCGAGCTTCGAGCAGCTGCAGGGCCGGATGCACGTCGGTGACGCCAAACGGGCGCAGCGGCTGGCCGACGCCAACCCCGTGACCTACCTGGTCTTCGACGTCCTCCGGCTGGACCGGCGCTCCCTGCTGTCGACGCCGTACACCGAACGGCGGTCGATCCTCGAGGGGCTGGAGCTGGACGGGCCGGCCTGGAGGACGCCCGGCTTCTGGACCGAGGACGGCGCGTCGATCCTGGAGGCGGCTCGCGACCAGCGGCTGGAAGGTGTGCTCTGCAAGCTCCTCGACTCGCACTACTACCCGGGCCGGCGGTTCCCCGGGTGGCTGAAGGTGAAGAACCTGCGCACCCAGGAGGTCGTCGTCGGTGGCTGGCAGCCGGGCGAGGGCCGGCGCAGCGGGGGCATCGGCGCACTGTTGCTCGGCATCCCCACCGACGGCGGCCTCGAGTACGTCGGGAAGGTGGGCACCGGCTTCACGGAACGGTCTCTGCGCGAGCTCGGCGCCAGGCTGGAACCGTTGCGGCGCAGCGATACTCCGTTCGCGACGGCGATACCTCGCAAGGACTCCCTCGGCGCGACCTGGGTCCGGGCCGAGGTCGTGGGTGAGGTGCGGTTCAGCGAGTGGACGCGGGACGGCCGCCTCCGCCACCCGGCCTGGCGCGGTCTCCGCGACGACAAGTCCGTGGCCGAGGTCGTGCGGGAGTCGTAAGAGACCGCCCGGACGAGCCGGCGGGTGACCCACTGTCGTGGGCCACCCGCCAGCTTCCTCAGGGATCGAAGCGCTCAGAACTCCTTGATCGTCCAGAGCCCTCGACCGTGGGTGGCAGAGAGCAGGTAGTCCCCACTCGGTGCGACGACCAGGTCGTTGGTCGAGGCGTTGGGCAGGCTGCTGCCGACCCGCGACCAGGTGCCGGGCGAGCCGGCCGAGGTCATGAAGACGCCCACGTCGGTGCCGACCACGAGATGGCCGTGGAAGACAACCACGTCGTTGGCCGGCGCGTCAGGCAGGTTGCCCGAGCGGTCGGTCCACGTCGTACCACCGTTGGTCGACTCGAACACGTGACCAACGCCGCCGCCCGGGATCCAGCGCCGGGAGAACGCGCCGTACACGACCACCACGTGGCTCGCGTTCGACGGGTCGACCCAGAAGCTGGTCGGGATCCGGTTCGGCAGGTTGGGCGCGTGCACGGTGTGCCACGAGCCGCCCGCGTTGGTGTCGATGCCGGAGATGAACGGCGCGGCACCACCCGGGTTGCACCCGTTGCCGCACCAGCCGGCGTAGATGGTCGAGCCAGAGACGCCGATGGCCGTCGACTGCGAGCCAGCACCGAGGTTGCGGACCCGGGTCCAGTCACACGTGTCGTTGTTGCACAACGTGTTCCAGCCCTTGCCCTGGTTGTCCCACACGTACTGTCCGCCGGCGACCCAGTGGTTGATGTTCTTCGGGTCGGCGGTGTACGGCGCGATGAACCGTGGGTTCGGGTCGCACGGGTGCGGGTCGTACTCGATGGCGATCAGCGTGGTGCAGGTCGGAGTGATGGTCGTGTAGGCACGAGTTGTGCCGTCCGAACGTCCACCGTTCTCCGTCCGCCCCATCGTCAGATAGACGTACGAGTTCACCGCGCGGCGCCCGTTGTTCGGGTCGACGATGACGTCGGCGCCGTCACCACCGAACGGCGAGACCATCTGGCCCGCGCCCGGCTCCAGCAACGAGGTGCCGTTGTCCTGCAGGCCACCCCAGACGGCGTCGCCACCGCCCGGCCACGCGCCGATCCCGGCGTAGTAGTACTGCAGGGTGTGCAGCGAGGCGTTGAGGTCGTTCCACTTCACGACCCCGCGCAGGCTCGTCGGCCGGCTGTACATGCCGCCGTCGTTCCCGAAGTACGCCGTCCCGTCCGGCGCGACGATCGCCGCGTGCTGGTCGGGGTGCGTGGTGTCCGGGCAGGTGTCCTGAGCCGGGTCGAAGCTCCAGCACGGCTTGCCGAAGTTCCAGTACGGGCCG
>JBJMHS010000025.1:0-30801 GCA_045807245.1 Actinomycetales bacterium | reverse complement strand
CTGGCCCCGACGCGGGAGGCGTTCGGCTCCGGTGAGCTGAACGTGAGCCAGGCCGGCGCGATCACCCGGACGATGTGCGCGCTGGACCAGGTCCCCGATGTGGACGGGACCACGTGGGGTGAGGCCCAGCAGCTCATGCTGGGTGAGGCGGCCCGCCTGGATGCCGGCCAGCTGGCCAAGCTGGGGGTGGCGTTGCGGCACCGGCTGGACCCCGACGCCGCGGACCGGCTGGCCCGCGATGAGGACGCCCAACAGCACCTACGCCAAGCGACGCTGAGCCAGGAGCCCAGTGGGATGTGGTGGCTGACCGCCACGCTGCCGGCCAAGGACGGCGCCCTGCTCCAGACGGCCCTGGACTCGTTGGCCCAGCCCCGCCCGGCCGCCGACGGGGAGGTGGACCCGCGCAGCCGGGGCCAGCGGATGGCCGACGCGTTGACCGGGTTAGCGGAGCTGTCGCTGGCCCAACGGGCCGGCCAGCCCGGTGGGTTGCCGTCCCGGCACGGCTCGCCGGTGCGGATGATCGTGACCGCCGACCTGGCCACCCTGAAAGCCGACCCGACCCGCAAGGGCGCTCAGGCCGGGGCACCGATGGCCGTGGTGGAGACCGGTGAGCCCGGCGGCTGGGAAATCTCACCACTCGAGGCCCAGACCCTGCTCTGCGACGCCGAGCTGGTCCCCGCCGTCCTGGACGACCACGGACGGGCCCTGGACGTCGGCGAGAGCCAGTACCGGTTCCCGCCCAAGATCCGCCGCGCCATCGAGATCCGCGACCGGCACTGCACCTTCCCGAACTGCTCCGCCCCCCCGCCCTGGTGCCACGCCCATCATTTGGTCGCCTTCGGCCGAGACGGCAAGCCGGGCGGAGCGACCTCGGAAGCCAACGGCACCCTGCTGTGCGGGCGACACCACCGCCACATCCACGCCACCGGCTGGACCGGCCGCCTCCTCGACGGACACGTGCAATGGCAGCCCCCAACCCCCGGCGCACCACCGGCCGAACCCAACGACCACCTCCGACACCTCGAAACCGCCCTCCGCCAGCTCGCCACCCGCTGGCTCAACCGAAACCCCCACCTCCGAGATACCGGCTAGACATGCGTAGGAGTGGCTGCAGAGCCGAGGCCGATGGCGGCACGGGCCCGGTGGAGCACCTTGCTGGCGATCGCGCTTGCCTTCTGCGCGCCGACGTCGAGCTGACGCCGGAGTTCGTCCGGATTCCCGAGCAGCTCGTCGTGACGCGCCTGGACTGGTGCCAGCTCGGCAACCACCACGTCGACGCAGCGTGCCTTGACGTCGGCGTACGACGTGGCGGCCCCGAGCACCTGCTGGGGTGTCTCTCCGGCGAGTGCCGCAGTGATCTCCGCGAGGTTGGCCAGGCCCGGCTGGCCGATCGGGTCGTACTGGAGGCGGTTGTCGCTGTCGGTCACCGCGCGTCGGATCTTGCGTCGTACGACGTCGGGGCGGTCGAGGACGCGGATCACGCCAGGCGCATCCGCCGGAGCGGACTTGCTCATCTTCCGAGCGGGGTCAGCCAGGTCGCGCACGCGTGCCGTCAGTGCCTCAGGGACGAGCTCGGGAACGGCGAACGTCGGTCCATAGGTCGCGTTGAAGCGCTGGGCCAGATCACGGGTGAGCTCGACGTGCTGCGACTGGTCGCCACCCACCGGAACGCGGTCAGCGTCATAGAGCAGGATGTCCGCCGCCATCAAGCAGGGATACGTGAACAGGGAGGCACGCGTACCGGGACGGCCGCCCTTCTCCTTGAACTGGATCATCCGGCTGAGCTCACCGATATGCGCAGTGGACTCGAGCAGGTAGCCGAGCTCGACGTGGGCGGGCACGTCGGACTGCAAGAACACCGTGGCGCGGTGGGGGTCCAGGCCTGCGGCGAGGAACAGCGCGGCCGTGGACAGCGTGAGGTCGCGCAGCCGGGCCGGCTGATGTTCGGTCGTCAGCGCGTGCAGGTTGGCGACGAAGTAGAACGCGTCGTCCTGGTGGGCGCGGAACCGGCGAAGGGCGCCGAGATAGTTGCCCAGCGTCAACGGGCCGGACGGCGTGATGCCGGACAGCTCGCGAGTCGGCGTACGCGTGGAGACAGCAGGCAAGACGGGAGCGGACAGAGCAGACATGAGGTTCTCCGAGGTGAAAGCCCGTGGGCCGGCCTGGAGATAGCAAAGCCGCCCCAACGGGCGGCTTGAGCAGGGGTGCGAAGACAGCCGTCCGTCAGGACGGCCACCAGCGAGTCACACTCGAACGCACACCACCAGGCTACGGGCGCCGGCTCCGGGCCGGCAAACCGGATCAGGAGCGGCCGAGCTCAGGTCCCTTCTGGTCGCTGACCCAGAGCCCGACCAGGCCACGGAAGTGGGCCAGGAACTGCTCATGCTCATGCACCGGGTAAGTCTCGCGCACGGTGTCGACCAGCAGCGAGTCGAACTCCGCCGACGACACCCACTCCAGCACCTGGTCATCGAGATCCGGCAGCCGGGCCGCGACGAAGTCGTGGTACCGCTCGGTCTCGAAGTGGGCATCGGCCAGCGTGCGGTACTGGGCCAGCTTCTCGGCGTACGACAGGTCGGTCCGGTCCGCGATCGCGAACCACGGGCCCGTGTCGACGTGCAGCCGGGTCGACCGGTCGGTCACGGAACAGAACGCCGTCCACTTCACCAGCGCCGACATCGCCCACGGGAAGTAGTAGTGCAGCGATGTGACGGCGACGTCAGGACACGCGTTGGCGTAGTCGATCGGATAGACCACGTCGTCCTTGACGAGCATCTCGCACGAGTTGAACTCCCACTTGAAGAAGGCGTTCACGACCCGCGAGATGGTGACTGCCTCCTCGCCCGCCGTCGGCGACAGGAAGCCGTGCTCAACGGCGTACCGGTTGTGCATCGGCTCCTCGGGCTGGAACTTCATCACCATCGTCTCGGCGCCGATGGACAGCGCCCGCGCGAACACGTCGTAGTCCTTGACCGCCGCCTGCAGATGCATGAGCATCTCGCCGGACTCGTCATAGGCCCGGTGCAACGCGTCCTGGTCGCGGATCATCGACACGCCCCGCCAGCCGCCGCCGTCGAACGGCTTCATGAACATGGGGTACCCCACGTGCGAGGCCACCGCGTCGAGGTCGAACGGGCGGTTGTACCGCTCGGCCGTGTAGGCGTACCGCGCGTTCTCGATCGGGTTCTTGTACGGGACCAGGACCGTGGTCGGGATGTTGAGCCCGAGCCGCAACATGGCGCAGTACGCCGAGTGCTTCTCCATCGACTGAAACGTGAACGGGCTGTTCATCAGGTACACGTCATCCATGAGCGCGACCTTCTTCAGCCACTCGCGCGGGTGGTAGTACCAGTAGGCCAGCCGGTCGATCACCAGCCCGTGCCGCGGCTGGTCGGTCAGCGCGAACGGCTCGATGGTGACGCGCTCGCTGGCGAACTCGTGCCGACCGCCGAGCCCGTCCTCGACCAGGCCGAGGCGGCCGAGCAACGTCTCGAACGCCCGCGGCCAGTCGTTCTCGGTCCCCAGCAGCAGGCCGATCAAGTGCTTCTTGGTCTCGACCACGGTCGTCGCGTCTGTCATAGCCCTGTCCTAGCAGAAGCGCGGCAGGTGATGCGCGATCTGGCGGCGCCACCACTCCCAGTCATGGCTGACATCGAACCCCCAGAGGTCGACCTCGCAGTTGATTCCCCTGCTCTGCAACAGGTTTCCCATCCGCCGGGTCGCTGGCAACGAGCCTGTCGGATGCGTCTCCCAGGCTCCCTGTCCGCAGACCAGCACGACCGACAGCCGGCTGCGCAGCCAGTCGAGATGGTCCCCGTGCAGGTTCGGGACGTAGTCGACCGGGTTCGCGAAGTACGCCGAGTGGCCGCGTTCGCCCCACGCATACCAGGTGGCGACGTCATAGTTGCCGGACAGCCCGATCACCAGCGGGAACAGGTCGGCGCGAGTCAGCCCGGCCTGCAGGGCGTGGTAAGCGCCGAGGCTGCACCCCGTCACCGCGATCTCCGCCGGCCCGCCGCAGTCGCCGTGGATCCACGGCGCGACGACGTCCCGCACCCAACCCGCGTACGTCGCGTGCCGGCGCGCGCGTTCCTCCAGCGGGATCGAGCGGTCCGACCACGTGTACGCGTCCAGCGAGTCGACGCAGTAGAGCTTGACCCGCCCCGCATCGATCAGGTCCGCGACCGCGCCCACCATCCCGTTGTTCTCGTAGTCCCAGGCGCTGCCGGCCTCCGAGGGGAACACGAGCACCGGGCGGCCCCAGTTCCCGTACGCGACCACGGTCGGGTTGAGATCGGTCCCCGGAACGTTCAGCTGGACCCAGTCGCGACGCACCCGGACATCCTGCCGGTCAGCCCCACAGATCGGCCAGCACGGCGGTCAGGTGCGGGTCGAAGGCGTCACGCCACGCCGTGAAGTTGTGCGCGTCCCGGAACTCGCCGAACGTCACGCCATGCCCGGACTCGTCGAGCGCAGCGGCCATCCGCCGGTTGTTCGCGAGGTTCTCCTCGACCGTCCCGCACGCCATCCCCACCCGCATCCAGGGCACCGCCCCGTCATCGGCACCGACCCGCATCGCACCCTGGAGCACGTCGGTGACGCGGTCAACGACCCGCCAGTAGCGGCGGAACGCCGACTCCTGCGGGTCGTCGGTGGGATGGAAGAACGAACCCGACGCCAGCGCCAGCCCGCCGAACGCGCCCGGGTGCCGCAGCTGCGTGGCCAGCAGCGACAGCGCGCCGAGCGACGCGCCGTACCCCACGACCGGACCCACCACGTGCGCCTCGTACTTCAATCGGGGCAGCACCGACATGGCGAGCGTCCGCCCGTAGGCCGTCGAGCCGGAGTACCAGTTGTCACGGTCCAGCGGTGAGAGCAGGGCGACCCGGTACGCCGGCAGCGCCCCGCCCGTCACCATGGCGGCCGCGTAGTGCGTGACGTGCGCGAGCGCGTCCATCTCGCCGCCGTCGTGGACAACCAGCAGCGGCAGCGGATCGGCCGGCTCGGTCCCGGCCGGAGAGCACAGCTCGACCGGTACGTCGCGCAGCCCGCGTCCGCGGGCGGTGAACGTCGTGCGGCTCCACTCGCCCGGGTCGGCCTCCAGCCAGGTGGGCGGGCGGTACTCCGGCAGCTCCAGCACGCTGGGCTGGCCGAAGACGCCGGCCGCGCGCTTGGGGTTGCCGGGGTCGGGGCCGGTCTGCACCGACCCGTCGTAGCCGTGCAACTCCAGCTGGTACTCAACGCGGTCGATCGGGGGACGGCCCACCTCGAGCACCCAGCCGTCGCCCTCGCGCGTGAAGTCGAGGGCGCCTCGCGCCGGCGCCAGCCCGGCGTGCTGCAGCAGCCGGACCGCCGACCAGCGGCGGTCCGGGTCGGCGAGCCGCCAGCTCAGCGTCTCGGGTTCGGACATCCCCTAGAACAGGGCGTTGGTCAGGGCGACGCGCGCCCGCCGGACCTGAGGGTCGTCCGGTCCGAGCAGGGAGAACAGGTCGACCAAGCGCCGGCGGACCTGCTCGCGTTCGTCACCGGCGCGGACCCGGACCGCCTCGACCAGCCGGTCGAAGGCGGCATCCACCTGGCCGCTGACGAACTCCGCGTCGGCGGCCCGCAGCTGGGCAGCGGTGTCCGCCGGTGCGGCATCACCCGCCGCCACGGCCGCGACCGGGTCGAGGCCCTCGACCCGCTGCATCAGCTGCACGTTGACCAGGCCGGTCGAGGCCAGGTCGTCGGCCGGGTTCTCGCGCAGCGCCTGCTCGTATGCGGCGACGGCGGCGTCCAGGTCGTCACGCTCGATCGCGTCGTACGCCGCCTGGTGCAGCGGCGGGAGCGGCGGTTCGGACGGTGCGGCCTCCTCGGCCTCCTCCGCGGGCTCGCCGGCCTCGACCTCACCCGTCGGGGAGACCCGTCCCGTGAGGCCGTTCTGGGCTGCGACCTCGAGCAGCCGGTCGAGCACCTGGCGGACAGCCGGCTCCGGCAGCACGTCGGCGATCAGTGGGAGGGGCTGGCCCTTGATCACGGCCACGACGAACGGCAGCGTCTGCACCTGGAACGCCTGCACCAGGCCGGGGTTCGTGTCGATGTCGACCCGCGCGACCAGGAAGCGACCCGCGTACTCGGTGGCCAGGGCGTCCAGGATGGTGCTGATCTGCTGCGACTGCGCCGCCCGCGCGGTCCACAGGTCGACGATGACCGGCACGGTCATGGACCGGTCCATCACGGAGGCCTGGAAGTCCGCCTCAGTCACCTCGACCACGTAGCCCGGCGTGGCGCCGCTCGCCGCGGCGGCCTTGCGTTGGCCGGCTGCGGCCAGGGCACCGAGGTCGACGGCGCCCCGCAGGGCAGCGGTGCTGAACGGCTGCTGGCTCATCCGGTCATCCTCTCAGGACGCGTCACGTCAGCCCGCCTTGGCCGCGACCACGCCGTCGGAAGCCGCGACCAGGGTGGCCTTGCCCTTCCCCGCAGGCGGCACGACGAACAGCAACAGCTCGGCAGCTGTCGTGCTGAAGGTGGCGGCCTGCACCTCGCCGGTCAGCACCCGCACGTCGGGCGGGAGGGTGGCCGTGTTGCCGGGTCGCGCTGTGAAGGTGCTCACCCGCTGAAGGGCGGTGAAGACCAGCGCTCCGCCGTTGCTCGTCCGCAACGCCAGGGTCGCGCCCGGGACGGCTTGATGGGTCTGCGTGTAGCTGCCGAAGCGCGCGACACCCTGGCGCTGCGCCGCGGCGGCCTTCTGCACCTGGTCCACGAACGTGTCCTTGGTGAACGACGCAGCCTCCGGTGCCGTCGTGCCGTTGTTCAGCACCGCTGCGTACGTCGGTCCCAGGTCCAATGGCGACACCGAGAGCCCAGTGACGTCCGCGCTCAGCCGGGGCGATCCCTCGGTCGGGTCGGCCACCTCGGGCAGCCGCGCGCCGGGCAGCAGCGTCACCGAGCCCGCGATCCGGTACGCCGCGCTCGCGTCCTTGGCGGTGAGCAGCATGACCACGGGTGCCTGCTGCGCGCTCCCCGCCAGCACGGCGTAGAAGTACCGCGGGTACGCCGTGCCGCGCGTCAGCAGCACGAAGGGCCGGGTGGATGACGTCGGCCGGGCGGGCACGGTCGCCCCCGCGGCGGTGTCGACCTGGTACAGCACGGTCGCCATCTGCAGCGCGAGCCCGTCGTAAGCCCTCGCGGCCTTGGTCGCGTCCCGGGCCTTGTCCGCCGCGTTGGCGGCGGCGAGCACCCGGCCCACGATGCCGCGCGCCTGCTGCGGCTCGAGCGCCGCGCCGGGCACCGGATGCGCGGGCGGTGATTGGACGCCGACGATCCGGCCCGCGACGCCGCAGCTCGCGGTCAGCGCGACAGCGACGATGGCGGCGGCCAGCCGACGCCACGACGCCCGCCGTCCCCGGGGCGGGCTCATCGGACCACCTCCTGATCCGGTTCCCGCCGGCGACCTGCGCGCCGGGCCGGCATCGGGACCCGCTCCAGCGGCGAAAGGACCCGGTCGAGCAGCCGGCCGACCAGCCGACGACCGCTGAGCCGGTGGAGCCCGGCACCGAGGAGCAGCAGCCCGAGCACGACCATCAGCAGCGCGCCTGGGAACCAGCCCCCGCGGTGCCAGGCCACCGACAGCTTGAGGGCGGGCAGTGCAGCACCGTCCGTCGTCGCGACCAGCACGGACTGCGGTTCGGCGTCCGGCCGCCAGTCCAGGCTCCGCTCCCCCGTGCCCGCACTGGTGTCCCGCCAGATATCGCTGGTCTGCACCTGCGGCAGGCTCGTGGTGCCGGCCCGTGGCGCGGTCACCAGCGTGTGCAGGGGCCGCACTCCGATGACGAGCAGTCGGGGCGTCTGCCGGGTGAGATCGGTGACGTCGCTCGAGATGGCCCGCCCGACGAACAGCGGCTGGCCGTCCGCGCGGCGCGCGGAGACCGTGACCTCCGGTCCGATCGCACCCACCACGCCGGTCGTGACGATGACCGCCGGCGTTCCCGGCCGCAGCGTACGGGTGATGGTCCAGGTGTTGTCCGGGCCGACCAGGACGGCGCCCAGCAGCCCGACGACGAGGAAGGCGGCGCCGACCAGACTGACGACGAGACCGAACAGCGCGCCCGGCCGTTCGAGCAGGTCACGGAGGTCGGCGACGAGGTATCGCGCGAACCTCGTCCGTCCAGCCACGACGGACCAGGGTACGGGGGCCGTGCCGTGCGGCTGAAATGCCGGCTAGAAGCGGGCCGGCTCGCGGTAGTCGCCCCAGACCTCGCGCAGCGCGCCGCAGATCTCGCCCAGCGTGGCCTCGGCCCGGGCGGCCTCGAGCATGGCGGGGACGATGTTGCCGTCGCCGCGGGCGATCTCGACCATCCGGCGCAGAGTGCCCTGGACGAGCTCGTCGTCCCTGGCCGACTTGCGGGCGGCGACCAGCTTGACCTGCTCGCGCTCGACCTCGTGGCTGACCCGCAGGATCTCCAGCTGGGACGTGATCGACTCGGTGTGCACGTTGACGCCGACGACCTTCTTCTCGCCCTTCTCCAGCGCGGTCTGGTACTGGAAGGCCGCGTCGGCGATCTCGGCCATGAACCAGCCGTCCTCGATGCCGCGCAGGATGCCGCCGGTCATGGTGCCGTCCGGGCCCATCGCCCTGATGTGCTCGAAGATCGCCTCGGCCTCGGCCTCGATCCGGTCGGTGAGCGCCTCGACGTACCAGGAGCCGCCGAGCGGGTCCGCGACGTTCGCGACACCCGTCTCATCCATCAGCACCTGCTGGGTCCGCAGGGCGATCTCGGCGGCCTGCTCGCTGGGCAGCGCGAGGGTCTCGTCAAGAGCGTTGGTGTGCAACGAGTTCGTGCCACCGAGGATGGCGGCGAGCGCCTCGACCGCGGTGCGCACGACGTTGTTGTAGGGCTGCTGCGCGGTGAGCGACACACCTGCCGTCTGGGTGTGGAACCGCAGCGACTGGGCCTTGACGGTCTTCGCGCCGTACACATCGCGCATCCACCGCGCCCAGATCCGGCGGGCGGCGCGGAACTTCGCGACCTCCTCGAAGAAGTCGAGGTGCGCGTCGAAGAAGAAGCTGAGCCCGGGTGCGAACTCCTCGATGTCGAGGCCGCGGCTCAGGCCCAGCTCGACGTACCCGAAGCCGTCCGCCAGCGTGAACGCAAGCTCTTGGGCCGCAGTCGATCCCGCTTCCCGGATGTGGTACCCGGACACCGACAGAGGCTTGTACGACGGGATGGTCGAGGCGCAGTACTCCATCAGGTCGCCGATCAGGCGCAGGTGCGGCTCCGGCGGGTACAGCCACTCCTTCTGCGCGATGTACTCCTTGAAGATGTCCGTCTGCAGCGTGCCGTTGAGCGCGCGGATGTCGGCGCCCTGACGTTCCGCGGCCACGAGGTACATGCAGAAGACCGGTACGGCGGGGCCGCTGATCGTCATCGAGGTCGTCACGTCGGCGAGCGGGATGTCGCGGAACAGGACATCCATGTCCTGCGCGGAGTCGATCGCGACGCCGCAGTGGCCGACCTCCCCCAGGCTGCGCGGGTCGTCGGAGTCGCGTCCCATCAGGGTCGGCATGTCGAACGCCACGGACAGCCCGCCGCCGCCGCGGGCCAGGATCAACCGGTACCGCTCGTTGGTCTGCTCGGCGTTCCCGAAGCCCGCGAACTGCCGGATGGTCCAGGTGCGGCCGCGGTAGCCGGTCGGGTAGAGACCTCGGGTGAACGGGAACTCGCCGGGCCAGCCGATCCGCGGGTCGGGCTCTCCGTCGGGCGGGCCGTACACCGGATCCACCTCGACGCCGGACAGGGTGGTGAAGTCCGCGTCGCGCACCTGGCCGCGCGCGAGCGCCTCGTCGTACCGGTCCTGCCAGCGCTGCCGGCCACTGCTGGGGTCGCTCACACCGCCAATTTACTAGGACGTCCTACTATTCGCTAATCCCCGGCGAAGTCACCCGCGGCCAGCCGGACGCCGCGGAGCAGGCCGAACAGGTCTCGCTGGCCGTCCTCGCCCAGCGCGTCGAGCCCGAACCCGGTCGCGACCAGGTCCTTCGTGGCCCGTTCCATGACCTCGCGGCCCTCCTCGGTGAGCGAGGCCAGCAGGCCCCGGCCGTCGCTGGGGTTGGGGCGTCGCGACACCAGCCCCTGCTGCTCGAGGCGCTGCATGATGTTCGTGACGCTGGTCGGGTGAACCATCAACCGCTCGCCGATCTTGCCCATGGGCAGCTCGCCGGAACGGCTGAACGCGAGCAGCACCAGCGCCTCGTAGCGGGCGAAGGTCAGCCCGTGCGGCTTCAACACCTCGTCGAAGCGCGCGAGCAGCAGCTGCTGCACGCGCATGATCGAGGTCGCTGCCGACATCGCGACGGAGGCGTCCCACCGGCCTTGCCACAGCTCCTCGGCGCGGGCGATCGGGTCGAACGGCAGTCCCAGCTCCGGCACGGTCGCAACGGTAGTGCCAGGCCCTCAGCGTGGCGTCAGCCCAGCGGACGGACCCAGCTCGCCCGGCCGTCGTCGAGGTGCAGCTCGCCGTCGCACGCAGCCGCGGCCTCGGGGTCGTGCGTGGCCACGACGACCGCTGCGCCGCGTCCGGCCTCGGCCCGCAGCAGCTCCATGACGAGACCGCGGTTCGCGGCGTCGACCGCGCTCGTGGGCTCGTCCGCCAGCACGACGTCGCCGCGCCGGGCCAGGCCGCGCGCGACGCACACGCGCTGCTGCTGCCCGCCGGACAGCTCCTCGACCAGCTGGCTGCCCGCCTCGCCGAGCCCGACCGCCTCGAGCGCGGTCGCGGCCCTCGACTGCGCCTCGCGCGGCGGGACACCGGATGCGAGCAGCGGTACGACGACGTTCTCGGTCGCCGACAGCACTCCGGCCAGCCCGTCACCCTGCGGCATGAGGACGATGCGCGCGCCGTTCGCGTGGCGACGACGCCTCTGACCACCGGCGGTCACCGCACCCGCAGCGGGCGACACCAGGCCGGCGAGTGCCCACAGGAGCGTGGTCTTGCCCGCACCCGCACTGCCGGTGATGGCCAGCATGCGGCCCGCCGGCACGCGCAACGACACGTCGTGCAGCCGGCGCTCGCCGTCATAGTCCACCGACACCGCGTCGGCGGCGATCACCATGGGGGCCTCACTCATCGGAGGCGGCCGGCTCGTCGTGATGCGCCAGTTCCCATGCCGCGCGGTCGATCTCGCTGTCGGCCGGCTCGAGCCGGACGCCGTCACCGTCGGCCCGCACCCGCAGCAACGTCCCGGCGGGGAGGTCGCGCAGGACCTGTGGTGGCAGCTGCACGGTGCCGTCGCGCGCGACCACCGCGAGCTCCTCCCCGCGCCGCCCCTCGGATCCGACCCGGCCGTCGCGGATGGTGACCGTCCGGGGCAGGCGGGCCGCGACCTCGGCGTCGTGGGTGACGACGACGATCGTCGTACCGAGCCGGTCGTTGATGTCCCGCATCACTTCAAGCACCTCGTCGCGCGCGCGGTGGTCGAGGTCGCTCGTCGGCTCGTCGGCGAGCAGCAGTCCGGGCCCGCTGGCGACCGCGACACCGAGCGCGAGCCGCTGCAGCTGTCCCGGCGTGTACGACGAGAGGTGACCGTTGCGCCGGCCGTCGAGGCCGACCATGGCCAGCACCTCGCTCGGCTCGGGCCGCTCGGAGCGGGGCAGCGCACGCGCCGCGAAGGAGATGTTGGCGGCGGCCGTCGCGAAGGGCAGCAGGTTTCGCGCCGCGCCCTGCAGCACAACGCTCACATCCCGCGCGCGCATCCGGTCCAGACCGGCCTGGTCCAGCGCGAGCAGGTCATGGTCGCCGACCGACAGCTTGCCGGCGCTCGGCCGCAGGAGACCGGCCAGCAGCGTGAGCAACGTGGACTTGCCCGCACCCGACGGCCCGAGCAGCCCGACCACCTCGCCGGGCGAGACCTCGAGGTCGACGCCGCCCAGGGCCACGACGTCGCTGCCCTCCGCCCGGTAGATGTGCACCAGCCCGTGCGCGACGACCCCCAGGCCGGTCATGACGCGGACTCACGGACCAAGCCCGGGCGCGCGCCGTCGACGACGAACCGCGCACACAGGGCAGAGACGACGACCAGGCCGGCCACCGCGACGAGCCAGACGAGGACGGCGAGCGGCCAGGCCGTGAAGACGCGAGCGCCGTCGAAGCCCGCCCCGCCGGCCAGGTACGGCGCGGTCCGGAAGAGCAGGCGCGCGCCCACGACCCCGCACGCCGCGCCGACGATGCTCGCGAGCAGGCTCAGCGCCAGCAGCTCGCCCAGTGCGGCGCCCGCGGTGAGCCGCCGCGGGACGCCGCTCACCTGCAGAGCGGCGACGTCGTACCGCCTGCCCCGCACGGTCGTGCTGACGCCGATGACCAGGACGGCTGCTGCGGCCACCAGTGCGGCGAGACCGGTGAGCAGGGCGAGCCGCAACGACCAGACGGCGCCGCTGTCGCCCAGCTGGCGCTCACGGTCGGCCAGGGTCTCGACTTTCGTGGTGGTGACGCCGAGCCGAGCCAGGCCGGCTCGCTGGTGAAGGACGTTGGCGGACGAGGCCTCGGCCAGCCAGACCTCGTACGAGGTGCCGCTGTTGTGCGAGTCGGCGAGCCGGGCCAGCAGGTCGAGGTCGACGAGCGCAGACCGGCCGGGCAGTCCGGGCACCGCGGCGATGTCACCGACGCTGACGAACGACTGAGTCAGCCCGTCGAGACGTCCGGCCGAGAACGTGTTGGCGTCCTGCCCGGGATCGGCCAGGACTCCGACGGTGAGGGCCGGGATCCGCAGGGGGACGTCGCCGTACGCCAGGCCGACCTGGCTGCCGGCCGAGTAGCTCCGCAACCGCACGCCCGACCCGCCCGGTGCGGCCGTGACGCTGGTGACCCCGTAGCTCGGGAGGGCGTCCAGCGCCTTCTGCATGTCGACTCCGGGGTTGTCGAGGGCCTCGTCGACCACCTTCGACTCGTCCGGCTTCGTGACGGCAGCGGTCGATCCACGCCACAGCTTCGCGGTCCCCAGGGCCAGCGGGGTCCCGCGGCCGACCGGGGCGGCACCGGGGTACGCCGTGATGGCGGCCAGGTCCACCTGCGCCAGCTGAGGGTCGCCGTCCGTGAACTCCCGCTGGACCGTGATGCCCTGCACGCGGCAGCCCTCGGTGCACGGAACGGGCCGCCGCAGGTCGACCGGCTTCGCGGACGGTCGCAGTGCGCCGAGGTCGTAGGACACCGGCATGCCGTCGACTCCGACGACGTCGAGCGCCAGGTGCGGCGGCTTGGCGCCGCGCACCGTCACTGACGAGAGCCGCACGTCGACGGACCCGCCGGTCAACGTGATCGTGGGCGGCAACGGCGGTTCGAGCCGAGCGACCGCTCGTGCGGCCGGCCGGTCGTCGCTCCACCCCCCCGGGGCCACCGCGGCCGCGGCCGCGGGCCGCATGGCCAGCACCGAGACGCCGACGTTCGGCGGCACGACCTTCGCCACCTCGACGACCCGCTTGCCCGTCGGGTCGAGCTTCGCCGCTGCGGCCTCCACCGCGTGCATCGACGCCGCCGACACGTGCAGCACGGCCGGCGCACCGACTTCGCGTCCGGCCCGAGCCGTCCGGTTCTCGGCCGCGACGTGCCAGCAGTCCGCGGCCAGGACGAGGGCCGAGACCGACACGACGAGCAGCACGAAGGCGCCCCGCGTCCCGGTCCGGCGGGCCATCTGCAAGGCTCCCAGCCCGGTGCGGACCGAGCCCCGTTGCAGTGCGCGCGGTCCGAGCCGGGCCGCGACCACCGGCACCGTGACCCCGACGAGCAGGCCGACCGCCAGCGCGAGGACCCCGGGCGCGAGGATCGCCACCGGCCCGGACAGGCCCGAGCTGACCACAGTGAGGACGCCGGCGACGGCGAGTGTTCCCGCTGCCACCTCGAGCGGGCCGAGCCGCACGCGCAGCGTCCGGCTCCCGACCCGGCGCAGCAGCGTCACGACCGGCTCGCGGACCATGCGCAGCGCGGCGACCACGATGACGAGCAGCTGCACGCCGGCCGCAGCCGCGAGCGCCTGCCAGGCCGAGGCCGGGACGGCGAACGGTACGCCAGGTGGCAGCCACACGGCGCGCGCCAGCTCCAGCGCCAAGGCCGCGAACGCGGCGCCGGCGGGCACTCCGACCAGCGCCGGCACGGACAGCTCGCTGACCAGCAGCCAGGCCGCGCGGCGCGGCGACTGCCCACGCAGGCGGGCGAGGGCCACCTCGGGCCGGCGCTGCGCGGCCGCGGAGCCCATGACGAACATCAACAGCGCCAGCGCGAGCAGCACCAGCTCGGCGGCGAAGAGCGGCACGACATCGTGCACCTCCCCCTGGGCGGCCTCGACGTCGTTCAGGATCGCGTCGAGCGAGGTGTCCATGACGGCCTGGTCCTGCTGAGCCAGAGCACGGGCCGACTCGATCGCCGCCTGCAGGCGCGCGATCTCGGCAACGTGGATCCGCTCGCTCTTCAGCGGGATGTCGGTGAACCGGTCGATCGCGACGAGGGCGCCGTTCTTGTCCTGGATCTGTTTGACGATCGGGTCCACGTCGCCGAAGGCCGTGAGGATCGTGTCCGGCTCGTCATGGATCGCCGGCACCGGGGTGACGTACGGATGGTCGAACCAGTACTCGGTCGCGGGGTCGAAGCGCTGGTAGACCCCGGACACGACCACCTGCACCGGCGCATGCTGACCCGGTCGCTGCGGGTCGACCGAGATGGCCAGCTTGGCGCCCGGGCGCAGGTTGGCCAAGCGGGCGGTGTCGACACTGACGGCGACCGACCCCGCATCGCTGGGACAGCTGCCCTGCGCGAAGGTCAGGTGGTCGCAGATGTTCGCCCGCGAGGCGATCGTCACCGGCACCAGGTCGGACGGACGGTAGAACATGCCGATCGACGCCTGCTGCCCCTCCACGTCGGGCCCGTACAGGGACAGCGCCTGGCGGGGCAGCAGCAGGTGCGGACCCAAGACGTCACCCTGCTCGTTGGCGTGGCTCGACAGGCCCAGCTGGCTGACCGTCGCCCGGTTCAGTGCGTTGCGAACGACGGCCTCGTGCACGGCCCGCTCATAGAGCGGCCCGATGACCGCCGCTGCCGTGATCAGGCCGGACAGCACGACCAGGACCAGTGCCTGCCCCCAACGGTGCCGTAGCGCCTGGCCGGCGAGAGACCGGCGAATCACCGGTTCGTGGGCAGGGTCGGCACCCCGCCACGCTAGCCGTGGCGGGTCTCAACTCGATGACGACTCGGCCACGCTTTCGAGCAGGCGGTCGGCCGCGGCGTACGGGTCGGCCCGACCGTCCACGACGTCCGCCGCGAGGTCGTCCAGGCTCGCCTCGCCCGGCTGCGCCTCACCCATCCGTTCGCGCAACATCTGGACGGCGATGGACTCGACCTCGCGCGCGGCCCGGGCGACCCGCCGTTGCCGGAGCTCGTCGCCCTGGCCGAGCCAGGCTTGGTGCTTGTCGATCGCCTCCACCAGGTCGTCGACGCCGTGCGGTGTGGTCGCGATCGTCTTGACGACCGAGGGTCGCCAGTCGCCCGGCTTGCGGGCCTCCCCCAACCCCAGCATGTGCTGGATCTCGCGCACCGTGGCGTCGGCACCGTCGCGGTCGGCCTTGTTGACCGAGAACACGTCACCGATCTCCAGGATCCCCGCCTTGGCGGCCTGGATGCCGTCGCCCATCCCCGGCGCCAGCAGGACGACGGTCGTGTCGGCCAGACCCGCGACCTCGACCTCGGACTGTCCTACCCCGACGGTCTCGACCAGGACGAGGTCGCACCCGGCCGCGTCGAGCACGCGCAGCGCCTGAGGGGTGGCCCGGGACAGGCCACCGAGGTGCCCGCGGGTCGCCATCGACCTGATGTAGACGCCGGGATCGAGTGCGACGTCCTGCATGCGCACCCGGTCACCGAGCAGGGCGCCGCCAGAGAACGGCGAGCTCGGGTCGACCGCGAGCACACCGACGCGCAGCCCGCGGGACCGAAAGGCGGTGACCAGCGCTGCCGTCGTGGTCGACTTGCCGACACCCGGTGAACCCGTCAGGCCGATCGACAACGCTGAACCGGTATGTGGCGCAAGGAGTTTCATCACGTCGCGCAGCTGCGGGCTGTCACTCTCGACGAGCGTGACCAGCCGTGCGACCGCTCGGCCGTCACCGTCCCGGGCCTGCTCGACGAGGCGCGCGGGATCGAGCTCCCGGGGCACGGTGACGTCAGGCCGAGGCCACGTGCAGCAAGAGCGCGTCGCCCTGGCCGCCGCCGCCGCAGAGCGCCGCCGCACCCACACCGCCGCCGCGGCGCTTGAGCTCGAGCGCGAGGTGCAGCGCAAGCCGGGCGCCGGACATGCCGATCGGGTGCCCGAGCGCGATGGCGCCGCCGTTGACGTTGACCCGGTCCGGGTCGACGCCCAGCTCCTTGGTCGACGCCAGGCCCACCGCCGCGAACGCCTCGTTGACCTCGAGCAGGTCCAGCGACGTGGGGTCGAGGCCCTCCTTCGCGCAAGCCGCACGGATCGCTGCCGCCGGCTGCGACTGCAGCGTCGAGTCAGGCCCGGCGACCACACCGTGCGCGCCGATCTCGGCCAGCCAGGTCAGACCCAGCTCCTCGGCCTTCGCCCTGCTCATGACGACGACCGCCGCGGCACCGTCGGAGATCTGCGATGCCGACCCGGCGGTGATGGTGCCGTCCGGCCGGAACGCCGGGCGGAGCTTGGCCAGCGACTCCACGGTCGTGTCGGCCCGGATGCCCTCGTCCTCGCGGAACACGACGGGGTCGCCCTTGCGCTGCGGGATCTCGACCGGCGCGACCTCGTCGTCGAACAGCCCGTCCTTCCAGGCCCGGGCCGCCAGCTGGTGCGAGCGCGCCGAGAAGGCGTCCTGCTCCTCGCGGGTGAACGCGCGGTCGCCCTCGTTCGCGGCCTCGGTCAGCCCGCCCATGGCCTGGTCGGTGAACGCATCCCACAGCCCGTCGTACGCCATGTGGTCCCGCATGGTGACGTCGCCGTACCTGTACCCCTCGCGCGAACCTTGCAGCAGGTGCGGCGCCTGGCTCATCGACTCCTGGCCGCCGGCGACGACGACCTCGAACTCGCCGGCCCGGATCAGCTGGTCGGCGAGGGCGATCGCATCCAGCCCGGACAGGCACACCTTGTTGACGGTGAGCGCCGGGACCGTCATGGGGATGCCGGCCTTGGCCGCCGCCTGCCGGGCCGGGATCTGGCCGGCGCCCGCGGTCAGGACCTGGCCCATGATCACGTAGTCCACCTGGTCGGGAGCCACGCCCGCCCGGTCCAGGGCCGCCTTGATCGCGACGCCACCCAGGTCGGCCCCGCTGAAGTCCTTCAGCGAGCCGAGCAGGCGGCCCATCGGGGTGCGCGCTCCGGCGACGATGACGGAACGGTTCTGGTCACTCACGGGGTCCTCCGCGCGACGTTCTGAGGTCAGGTCTGTGATGTGAGGTAGGACAACTCCGGCTGCCTACGTGTTCCCGCGAGCCTACGCTTCGCGGCATGCCCGAGCCGTCCACTGTGATGTTCACCGCGGTCGACCATGTGGGCATCGCGGTGCCCGACCTCGACCAGGCGATCGCGTTCTACCGCGACACCTTCGGCCTCACCCTCGTGCACGAGGAGACCAACACCGACCAGGGCGTCCGCGAGGCGATGCTCGCCGCCGACGGGGCCCCCGGCCGCCGCGAGGGCACGGACACGCAGGTCCAGCTGCTCGCACCGCTGTCGGCGGACTCACCGATCGCGAAGTTCCTCGACCGGCACGGTCCGGGCGTGCAGCAGGTGGCCTACCGGGTGGACGACGTCCGCGCCGCCTCGGAGGCGTTGCGGGCCAAGGGCCTCCGCCTGCTCTACGACGAACCGCGCCCCGGTACGGCGGGCAGCCGGGTCAACTTCGTGCACCCGAAGGACACGGGCGGCGTCCTCATCGAGCTCGTGCAACCAGCCGGGAGGACGGCGTGAGCAGCCCGCAGATGAAGCAGATCCTGGACGCGATCCTGGCCGGGGACACGACGAGCGAGGAGTACGCCGCGCTGCCCGTACCCGCGTCGTACCGGGGGGTCACGGTGCACGAGGACGAGGCCGGGATGTTCGACGGCCTGGCCAGCAAGGACAAGGACCCACGCCGGAGCCTGCACCTGGACGAGGTGCAGGTGCCCGACGTCGGTCCGGGCGAGGCACTCGTCGCGGTGATGGCGAGCGCGATCAACTACAACACGGTCTGGACGTCGATCTTCGAGCCGATGTCGACGTTCGGGTTCCTCAAGCGGTACGGCCGATCCTCGCCGCTGGCGGCCAAGCACGACCAGCCGTACCACGTGGTCGGTTCGGACCTGGCCGGTGTCGTGCTCCGGGCTGGTCCCGGCGTCCACGCCTGGAAGCCGGGCGACGAGGTGGTGGCCCACTGCCTGTCGGTGGAGCTCGAGGCCCCGGACGGTCACGACGACACGATGCTTGACCCGCAGCAGCGCATCTGGGGCTTCGAGACGAACTACGGCGGGCTGGCAGAGATCGCACTGGTCAAGGCCAACCAGCTCATGCCCAAGCCCGCACACCTGTCCTGGGAGGAGGCCGCCTGCCCGGGCCTGGTCAACTCCACGGCCTACCGGCAGCTCGTCTCGCACCACGGTGCCGGCGTCAAGCTCGGCGACACCGTGCTGGTCTGGGGCGCCAGTGGCGGGTTGGGTTCGTACGCGACGCAGATGGCCATCGCCGCGGGCGCGCAGCCGGTCTGTGTGGTCTCCAGTCCGGACAAGGCCCAGATCTGTCACGAGATGGGTGCCGATCTGGTCATCGACCGTACGGCGGAGGGCTACCGGTTCTGGAAGGACGAGCACCACCAGGACCCGGCCGAGTGGCGGCGGTTCGGCGCCCGGATCCGTGAGCTCACCGGCGGGCGAGACGTCGACATCGTGTTCGAGCACCCAGGCCGGGAGACGTTCGGCGCTAGCGTCTTCGTCGCCCGGCGCGGCGGCACCATCGTGACCTGCGCCTCGACGTCCGGCTTCGTGCACGAGTACGACAACCGGTACCTCTGGATGAACCTCAAGCGAATCGTCGGCTCGCACTTCGCCAACTACAAGGAGGCCTGGGCCGCGAACGACCTGATCGCCCGGGGTCTGATCCACCCGACGCTGTCCCGCGCGTATCCGTTGGAGGAGACCGGGCAAGCGGCCGCCGACGTGCACGCCAACCGTCACCAGGGCAAGGTCGGGGTGCTGTGTCTGGCCCCCGAGGCCGGTCTGGGGGTGCGCAACCCAGAGCTGAGGGCGCGGCACGAGAGGGCGATCAACCGCTTCCGCGATGTATGAGCGATCACGCTGCGTTGCAAGCGGGTTCCGGGCCGCGACGGCGCGCCCCCGTTCGGGAGTAGGGTTGGTCGGAGCCTTCCCGAACACCACCCGTTCTGCCCCTTCTCGCACACCTTGCGCCGCTGCGCCGCGGAGGAATCAGTCATGACCGAGCAGTTCTCGATCACCCCCAAGCCGTTCACCGTTGCCATGCGGGGGTACGACCGCGAACAGGTCGACGAGCAGATCAACGCCATGCAGGCCACGCTGGGTAAGGCCCGGACGGTCGTGGAGCAGCTCGAGACCTCGAACCAGAAGCTGCAGCACGACCTGGCCGACGCCCAGCGCCAGTTGCGCGAGATCGACCGCCCGTCGTACGCCGGCCTGGGCGCCCGGATCGAGCAGCTGCTCCGGCTGGCCGAGGAGCAGGCCATCGAGATGGTCGCCGCGGCCCAGCAGGACGCCGACCAGACCCTGTCGCAGGCGCGGGCCGAGGCCCACGAGCTGCGCAGCAGCGCCGAAGAGGCGGCGAACGAGCTCAACGCCATCTCGACCAAGCAGGCCAAGGAGCGCCTCGACGCCGCCAACCAGGAAGCCGAGGAGAACCGGGCCACGGCGACCCGCAAGGCCGACGAGGAGCTCAGCTCCGCGCAGCGCCAGGCGGACAAGCTCCGCTCGTCGGTCGAGACCGAGGCGACCGAGAAGCGGCTCAGCCTGGAGCGGGAGGTCGGCCGCCTTCGCGCGACCGCGGAGCGCGAGATCACCGAGCTCAGGGCCAAGGCCAAGCGCGAGGCCGACGACTTCCGGACCAACGCCAAGCGGGAGTCCGACGAGCTGACGGCCAAGGCCGCGAGCGTGCTGGAGGCGGCCCAGGCGAAGGCCGTGCAGGACGCCTCCGACCAGGAGGTCCTGCTCGCCTCGCAGCGCGAGGAGGCCGAGCGGCTCGACGCCGAGCGGCACGACGCCGCCGTGGCCAAGCTGCAGGAGCTGACCCGGGCCGCCGAGGAGCGGGCCGCGAACGCCGAGAGCCGCGCCAACCGCGCGCTGGAGAAGGCCGAGGCGGTGCGCGCCGAGGCCGAGGAGAGCTCGCGCTCCCAGGTGGCGGCCGCGCGCCGGAGCGCGGAGTCGACGATCGCGGACGCCAAGTCCCACGCGGACAAGATCCTGCAGGACGCGCGGGCCGAAGCCGAGCGGATGCGGGCGGCGGCGACGCGTCAGGTCGAGGACCTGCAGCGGCAGCGCGACTCCATCACGACGCACCTCGACCAGCTGCGCGGCCTGCTCGGCTCGATGCCGGTGCCGGGCCTGGAGAACTTCACCGGATCGGCTGCGGGCCCGAGCGCGGCTGCGCCGCAGGGCAAGCGGGGCGGCGGCCGCGAGCCGTCCCCCACGATCGCGATGCCGGCCGAGGCGGCCAAGACCACCGAGCCGGCGACGTCCGGCGAGGCCAAGCCGGCCCGCGACCTGTCCGGCCGGATGATCGGCGTACCGGACAGGGAGAACGCCCCGATCGACCCGTCCGACTTCTTCACCAAGCCGGCCTCGGCGCCGAGCCCGCAGGCTGGCGGCGGCATCGAGGGCGACAACGCCGAGCCAGCCGACACAGCCGATACAGCCGAGCCAGCCGTGCCAGCCGAGGTATCGGAGGCAGTCGACCCGGTTGAGGGCGCGGAGACGTCCGACGACACGGACGCCGAAGGCACCGACGAGTCCGGCCCGACGTCGCCGCGGCCGGCGGGAGGCAGCAACGTCGACCGGGCCAAGGCCCTGGCCGACCTGCGGGCCGCGCAGCAGGCAACGACCAGCCACGGCGGTAGCTGATCGGCTGGTACGACCGGCTGGTTCACGCGTCGGCCCGCCGTCGTCGTACCACTGAGGCCGTCGCGGCGGCCGAGACCGAGCCGGCTCCGGCGCAGCTCGTGGGTGAGCCCGAGTTCGGCCGCCCGGGGCCCCCGCTCAACCGCCACTCCGCCTTCTACATCGGCCTGACCGGCGGCCTGGGACTGGCGGCGGCGTACGGCCTGGTCCAAGTCGCGACACGGCTGTCGCAGGTCTTCACCCTGCTGCTGGTCTCGCTGTTCCTCGCCCTGGGCCTGGATCCGGTCGTGCGCTTCCTGCAGCGCCGCGGCCTGTCTCGCGGCTGGGCCATCACCATCGTCTTCGTGCTCGTCATCGGCGTCTTCGCCGCGCTGGTCGGTTTGCTCCTTCCGCCGCTGGCCAGCCAAGCCACCGACCTGGCCAACAACGCGCCGGACTACGTCCAGAGCCTGCTCCGCAACAAGCAGGTGCGCGAGCTCGACCAGCACTACCACGTCGTCACGAAGCTGCAGCAGCAGGTGCGGTCCCAGCTGACCGACGGCAAGCTCGTCACCAGCGTGTTCGGCGGCGTTCTCGGTGCCGGCAAGGCGGCGCTGAGCGGCGCGTTCAGCGCGTTCACGGTGCTGGTGCTGACGCTCTACCTCACCGCCTCCCTGCCGACCGTCAAGGAGCTCTGCTACCGCGCGGTGCCGGCCACCCGGCGGGAACGGGTGCGCAACCTCTCGGAGGAGATCACCCGCCGCGTCGGCGGCTACGTCATCGGCCAGGTGGCCGTGGCGTCCACCAACGCGGTCTGCAGCTACATCCTGCTGCGCATCCTCGGCCTGCCCTATCCCGAAGCACTCGCGGTGCTCGTCGGCATCCTCGGCCTCATCCCCATGGTCGGCGCGACGCTCGGGGCCGTCGTCGTCGTGCTGGTGGCGCTGTTCAGCTCGGTCACGACGGCGGTCGTCGCGGCCGTCTACTACGCCGTGTACCAGCAGGTCGAGAACTACGTCATCGCACCGCGGGTGATGAAACGCACCGTCGCCGTTCCCGGCGCCGTCACGGTCATCGCCGCGCTGGCCGGCGGCACCCTGCTCGGCGTGGTCGGCGCGCTGATGGCGATCCCGACGGCGGCCGGGCTGATCCTGATCTACCAAGAGGTGCTGGTGCCTCGCCAGGCGATGCACTAGTACGACGTGGGCAGTGGGCCGTGCCCGGGCAGCACCCGTCCGACGATCTCGTCCAGCACGCGCCGTACCGCAGGCTCGCCGACCCACAGGTGCCGCGCGCCCTCCACGCCGACGACCTTCGCCTGCGGGACCCGGGCGAACCGCTGCCGGGCCTCCGGTGGGCGCACGTAGTCGTCCAGCTCGGGCACCAGCACCAGCATGGGCTTGCCCGAGGCGGCCCAGACGTCCAGGTCCGCGTCGGTCGCCGACCGTAACGGCGGGCTGAGCAGGATCGCGCCCTCGATGCCGGGGTCGCAGCCGTACCGCAGGACCAGGTCGGTGCCGAAGCTCCAGCCGAGCAGCCACGGGCGCGGCAGCTCGTGGAACTCGGCGTACTCGATCGCCGCGGCGACGTCGTACCGCTCCGCGTTCCCTTCGTCGAACGCCCCCTGGCTCGTGCCGCGGGGGCTGGTCACGCCGCGCAGGTTGAACCGCAGGACCGCGATCCCGGCGAGAGCAGGCAACCGGGCCGCGGCCTTGCGGAACACGTGGCTGTCCATGAAGCCGCCATGCGTCGGCAGCGGGTGGAAGGTGACCAGCGTGGCGACCGGGGCCCGGTCGGCCGGCGTGGCCAGCTCGCCGACCAGCACGAGGCCGTCGGCGGTGTGCAGCTCAATGTCTTCACGATGCGCCGGTAGCACCGAGTCGTGCCGGATATCCTCAGGGCTCATCGACGCCCGAGCCTAGCCCGCGCGGCACGCGCCAGGACGCAGGAGGAGGCCGGTGCTCGCACCCGCCCGCTGGACCGACCGGCGCCGGACCACGACCGGTTCGGTGGTGCTGGCGGTCGCCTGCGGCCTGGTGCTGGTGACCGTCCTGTCGCTGCTCGCGCGGTTCGCTCTGGCTCCGGTCGGCGCCACCGCCCCGACCCGCACGCTGGCGTCGGGCGACCGGCTGGTCGGAGGCGGGCGCTTCGGTGCCCAGGCCGCCGAGTCGCCGGCCTTCCAGGACTGGCTGGCCCGAGGACGCGTGCCGAGCGCGGCGCTCCCCTACGCTGCGATGGCCCGGACGGCGCTCGCTGACCTGCACGCGCTGACCCTGCAGAACGGCGGCGTCATCGCGTCGTTCCAGCCCCAGTGGCGCTACGTCTGGCCGCGGGACAGTGCGTTCGCGGCGGTGGCCCTGGCCCGGACCGGACACCCGCGCGACGCCGTCGACGCCCTGCAGTTCCTGCAGCGGGTGCAGGCCCACGACGGCAGCTTCGAGGCGCGGTACCGGCCGGACGGCTCGCCCGTGGTCGACGGCCGGGGCGGGCAGGAGGACGACCCCGGCTGGGCGCTGTGGGCCGTCGACGCCGTGCTGGCAGCCGAGCCACCCGCTGCGCGGGACAAGGTGGCGGGCTCGTTGCATCCCCTCGTACGGCGCTCGCTCGCCCGGCTGGTCAGCAGGACGGCCGGCCCGGGCGGCCTGCCGCCGGCCGGCAGCGACTACTGGGAGGTCCGCGAGTCGCGGCTCACCCTCGGCATCGCGGCACCGGCGCTCGCCGGTCTGTACGCCGGCAGCCGGCTGGCCGCTGCCTGGGACCCGGCGCTGGCGAAGGCCGCCGGGGCACGGGCGACCCGGCTGCGCAGCAGCATCGAGGTCGAGTTCGGGTCGAGCGGCTACTCCCGGTACGCCGGCGGGCGAGGACCGGACGCCGCCGTGACCTTCCTGCTGCCGCCCTACCTCGACACCCCGCTGAACGGTGCGCCTGAGGCAGCGCGGGCGGCCGTGCCCAAGCTGCGCCAGCCCGCCGGCGGCGTATCGCCGGGCTCGACCTGGCCCCGGCGCGACGGCGTCTCGTGGACGCCCGAGACCGCCCTGTTCATGCTCGCGTCTGCGGAGTCGGGCGACACCGTCGACGCCACCAACTGGCTCACCTGGCTGTCCCGGCATGTCGCGGCCGGCGGCTCGCTACCGGAGAAGGTGCGCTCGGACGGCCGCGCAGGCAGCGTCGCACCGCTGGCGTGGACCGATGCCCTGGTCCTGCTCACGCTCGACCGGCTGGACCAGCTGCAGCCGTGACCACGCCGATCCTGCACGCGGCCCTGCCGGTCCGGCGCGACCGGCTCGACCAGCCGTGGCCGCTGGCGCCAACTCTCGCGATGCTCAACGATGGCGGCGGGTGACACGTCGCCGCCAGCAGGGGGTGTGCCAGTGCCGGCGGTCGCTGACGTCGAGCATGCCGTCGGCCGGCCAGACGACCAGGTGTGAGATACCGGGCGGGATCTCCTGCTGGCAGCCCGGGCAGCGGTAGGACTTGGCCGAGACCCCGCCGTTGACCGGCCGGACGTACCACTCACCGTCGGGCTGGCTCTCCAGCCGCTCGCTGCCGCCGAGGGCCCGGGCGATGTCCAGGTCCTCCGCTGCTGCGCTGTCCGCCCGGGCGGCTCGCCGCCCACCTCGCCGGGCCCGGTTGCTGCGCGGCATGGCTCAGGGGTAGGTGCGGAACCCGCGCCCCGACTTGCGCCCGACATAGCCCGCCGTCACCAGATGCTCGAGCAGCGGCGCCGGCGCGAAGCCCGGCTCGCGGAACTCGAGGTAGAGCTGGCGCTGGATCGCCAGGGCGACGTCCAGGCCCACCACGTCGAGCAGCTCGAACGGCCCCATCGGGTAGCCGCAGCCGGTCTTCATGGCGGTGTCGATGTCCTCGACCGAGGCATAGTGCGCCTGCAGCATCTTCACCGCGTCGTTGAGGTACGGGAACAGCAGCGCGTTGACGATGAAGCCGGACCGGTCCCCGCACTCCACCGGCTGCTTGTCCAGCCCCTGGATGACCGCCTTGACCGTCGCCACGACGTCGTCCGAGGTCGACACGGTGCGCACGACCTCGACCAGCCGCATCACCGGCGCGGGGTTGAAGAAGTGCAGCCCGACGACGTCCCGCGGACGCTTGGTCGCCACGGCGCAGTCGATGACCGGCAGCGACGAGGTCGCCGTCGCGAGGATGGTCCCCGGCCGGCAGATCTCGTCGAGGTTCTCGAACAACGCCTGCTTGACGTCCAGCTCCTCGACGACGGCCTCCACGACCAGGTCCGCGTCCGCCAGGTCGTCCAGGCTGGTGCGGACCTGCAGGTGCGTCAGGGCCTCGTCCCGCGCCGGCTCCTCGAGCTTCCCGCGCTGCACGGCCTTCTCCAGACTCTTGGTCACCGCGCTCTGCGCCCGGGCCTGGCCTTCGGCGCTGCGGGCGACCAGCGTCACGTCGTACCCGCCCTTGGCGAAGACCTCCGCGATGCCCGCGGCCATCGTGCCCGAGCCGACGACGCCGACCCGGGACACCTCACGCAGCGGAATGTCCTGTGCGGCACCGGGTTTGGGCGTGAGCTGGTCGTCCACGACCTTGCTCGAGCCTTCTTCGTCGTAGGTGTAGAAGCCGCGTCCGGTCTTGCGTCCCTTGAGCCCCGCCGTCGACATCTGCTTGAGGATCGGCGCGGGCGCATGCAAGCGGTCACGGCCCTGCTTGTACATCGTGTCCAGGATCTCGTACGCCGTGTCGAGCCCGATCAGGTCCATGAGTGCGAGTGGACCCATCGGTAGGCCGCAACCGAGCGTCATGGCTGCGTCGATGTCCTCGCGGGTCGCGTAGCGCGACTCGAACAAGGAGACCGCGTGGTTCAGGTAGCCGAACAGCAGCGCGTTGGCGATGAAGCCTGCCTTGTCGGCGACGACGACCGGCATCTTGCCCAGCCGCTGGGCCAGGGCCTCGACGTCCGACACGACGTCGTCCTCGGTCACGACGGTCCGGATCACCTCGACGAACTTCAGCACGGGCGCCGGGTTGAAGAAGTGCATGCCGACGACCCGCCGCGGGTTGTGGGTCGCGACCGAGATCTCGGTGACCGACAGGCTGGAGGTGTTGGTGGCCAGGATGGCGTCCGCGCTCACGATCGAGTCGAGCTTGCCGAAGATCTCTCGCTTGAGGTCCAGATGCTCGGGCACCGCCTCGACGACGAGCTCGCGGTCGGCCAGGTCCTCCAGCGCGGTCGAGAAGTGCACGTGCGAGAGCAGGGCGGCCTGGTCCTCCGGGGTGAGCTTGCCGCGAGCCACGGCCCGGTCGGTCGAATGCCGCAGCACGCCGCGGCCGTGCTCCAGGGCCGGCTCGCTGACCTCGACCGCCGTCACGTCCAGACCGTTGCGGGCGAACACCTCGACGATGCCCGCACCCATCGTGCCCAGCCCGATGACGCCGACCTTGCGGAACTCACGCTTCATGCCGCCGATCCTCCCAGACGACCACGGTCGAGCTCCGCGGTGAGGCCGGCCTCACACTGCCATGATCGGGGCGTGGTCCTCGCCCTGGTCCTGGCCCTCGGCTCCTCGCTGCTGTTCGGCGTTGCGACGGTGTGGCAGGCGATCAGCGTGCGCCGGCGTGAGGCCGTCACAGCGGACTCGGGCGGCCCCTCGGCGACCGACTCCGCGTCGGGCCTGCTGCGACTGGTCACGGACCGCTGGTACGTCGCCGGCTCCGCCCTCGACCTGGTCGGCGCGGTGGCCGCGGCGGTGGCGTTGCAGCGGCTGCCGCTCTTCATCGTCGAGTCCTGCATCGCCGCCTCGATCGCCGTGACGGCGGTCATCGCGATCCCGGTGCTCGGCCTCCGGCTCCACCCGCGTGAGGTCGCCGCGCTCGTCGTGGTCGGGGTCGGTCTGCTGCTGCTCGCGATCAGCTCCTCACCGACCGACGCAGAGGCTCTCTCGGACTCGACGGCCTGGCTCCTGCTCGCCGGCGTCGCGGTCATCGCCGTCGTGGCCTGGCGAGCCTTGAGGACCTCCTCGTCCCTCGCCATGGCGCTCACCTGCGGGCTGGCTTTCAGCGGTATGGGCCTGGCCGAGCGCACGCTCAAGCTGCCCGACCCCTGGTGGCACGTGTTCGCCGGTCCTGACCTGTACGCGCTGCTCGGCTATGGGGCGGTGGGCGTGACGGCCTTCGCGTCGGCCATCGCCCGCGGCAAGGTCACGACGGTCACAGCGGTGACCTTCGTCGTGGAGACCGTCTGTCCGTCGCTCATCGGCCTGCTCGCGCTGAGCGACTCGCCCCGGGACGGGTTCGCGCTCGTTGCCGTGGCCGGCTTCGTCGCCACGGTCGGCGGGGCCGTCGCGCTGACCCGGGTCGCCGAGATGACCGAAGGCACGTCGACGGCGCCGCCTCCCGCGGTCGAGCGGGCCGGTTAGGGTGCACCGGTGCGCCTGGTGATCGCCCGCTGCAGCGTGGACTACGACGGCCGGCTGACCGCGCACCTGCCGCTCGCGACCCGGCTGCTCCTCGTGAAGGCCGACGGCAGCGTGCTGGTGCACAGCGACGGCGGGTCCTACAAACCGCTCAACTGGATGAGCCCGCCGTGCACGCTGGTCGAGAGCGAGCCCGACCCCACGGATGCGGACTCCGGCGTGATCCGGGTCTGGACGGTGCAGCACACCAAGAGCGACGACCGGCTGGTCGTGAGGCTGCACGAGGTGCTCCAGGACAGCTCGCACGAGATGGGCGTGGACCCGGGCCTGGTCAAGGACGGCGTCGAGGCTCACTTGCAGCGGCTGCTCGCCGAGCAGATCGACCTGCTCGGTGCCGGCCACACCCTCGTGCGCCGCGAGTACATGACGGCGATCGGGCCGGTGGACATCCTGGCCCGCGACGCGGCCGGCGTCAGCGTCGCGGTCGAGATCAAGCGACGGGGCGAGATCGACGGGGTCGAGTGCCCCCCACCAGTCGCTAGGCACGTGGCTGTGGAGATCAAGCGCAAGGCCGGTATCGACGCCGTAGAACAGCTCTCGCGGTACCTGGAGCTGCTCAACCGCGACCCGGCGCTCAAGCCCGTACGGGGCGTGCTGGCGGCTCAGACCATCGCTCCGCAGGCCAGGGTGCTCGCGGAGGACAGGGGCATCAGCTGCCTGGTGCTGGACTACGACGCGATGCGGGGCCAAGACGACGCCGGCGGCCGCTTGTTCTGAGCTCTACTTCCCTCCCCCACACCCGCGGCCAAGCAGCGTGGTGGTGCATGACGTACCAGCCGCGGCGATGAGTTCCGCCCGGAGTGGTGGCTCCGCATTGAGGGCGATGAACATCACCGTGGTGGCTGCCTCAGCGCTCTGAGGTGAATCCGGTGAGGGGGTTTGACTTTGAAGTCAGTGGCGAGGAAGAAGCCCTCCCCAGTACTGGCGCCAACGGACAGGCGCAATCGCCTCCACGCGGCGGCAAACGCAACGGTCGGTGCTCTTGTGCATGTTGGGCGGCTCTCAATCGTGGAGAACCAGCGCGCGTCACTCTGAACGAGGCCGCGAGCCACCCACACGGCCTATGACATGGCGCTGCCACATGGGTGACCCTGAGTAATCAATTGACTACACGCTGCCGTAGTCTCAGTGGAGAGCCCCACCACCCTTCGGGAGACATCGACCATGCCCGTGCCACGGACGGCAACCCGGCTGGTCTGCATCCTGGTCGCGACGACCGTCGCCGCCATGACCGCAGCACCTGCTCTCGCGTCGACCACGGCGAGCGGCAGCCACGTGCGGGTCGCTCCCGCGCAGGCCAAGGCCGCCTCGGCGCGGCTGTGCAACGTCGCCACCACGCCCGGCCACTACAGCTGCTTCGCCCTGCGGCGCACGGACGTCCCGGCCGTCCCCGCTCGCCAGAGCAGCGGCCAGGCGTCGTTCAGCGCCCTGGCCGGTCCGGCCGGCCTCCATCCCGGCGACCTGACGGCGGCGTACGGGCTCCCCTCGGCAACGGCCGGCGCGGGCCAGACGGTGTACATCGTGGACGCCTACAACTACCCGACCGCCGAGGCCGACCTCGCGGTCTACCGCTCGCAGTTCGGGCTGCCACCGTGCACGACCGCCAACGGCTGCTTCCGCAAGGTCAACCAGAACGGCGCGACCAGCCCCCTGCCGACCAACAACCAGGGCTGGTCCGGCGAGATGGCGCTCGACCTCGACATGGTCTCCGCGGTCTGCCCGGCGTGCCACATCACCCTGGTCGAGGCCAACGACTCCAGCGTCAACATGCTGGTGGCGGTGGGCCGGGCCAACACCATGGGCGCGAAGTTCGTCTCGATGAGCTGGGGCGGCACCGAGACCTTCAGTGCGCCCAACTTCGACAACGCCTACTTCCTGCCGAGCGGCGTCGTCTACGCCGCGTCGTCCGGCGACAGCGGGTACGCCGGCGGCGTGATCTACCCCGCCTCGTCGAACCGCGTGCTGGCCGTCGGGGGCACCAGCCTTGCACCGGCCGCGAACACCCGGGGCTGGAGCGAGACGGCCTGGTCGGGCGCGGGCAGCGGCTGCTCGGCGTACGAGGCGAAGCCGGCCTGGCAGGGTGTCGTCTCGGCCTGCGCCAAGCGCGGCGTCACCGACATCTCGGCCGTCGCGGACCCGAGCACCGGCGTCAGCGTCTACTTCACCTACGGCGCGACCGGCGGCTGGGCGGTGTACGGCGGCACCAGCGCCGCAGCGCCGATCATTGCGGCGGCGTACGCCCTCGCCGGTCAGCAGCCCGGGGGCGTGCAGCCCGCCACGTCGCTCTACAGCCAGCCCAGCAAGCTGTACGACGTGACGTCCGGCAGCACGGGCAGCTGTGCGACCGCGGTCCTGTGCCATGCAGGTGTCGGCTGGGACGGTCCGACCGGCCTCGGCACTCCGCACGGCATCGCGGCGTTCAAGGCGTCCCGCGCGACGAACCCCTCGGCCGTCGTCGGGCCGTACCGGCTGCACCGGTCCTCGACCGTCACGGCGGCCGTCATCTCGCCGTACTGGGGCGGTCGCGGCGTCAGCTCCACGACCGTCAACGCGGCCGTCCCCGCCCTGCGGGCTCGCTGAACCCTCCCGGGCATGCGGCAGACTGCCGCCATGCCCGCGCGGTCCGTCAAACCCACGCGCATCGCGGTCGCCGCGACCAGCCGGCTGGCCACGGACGCCGGGCTGCGTCTCGGCGCCCTGGGCGGCAACGCGGTGGATGCGGCCCTGGCGGCCGTCCTCGTCTCGATGGTCACCGAACCGGGCGTCGTCAGCGTGGCGGGCGGCGCGTTCGTCACGGTCGACCCCGGTGACGGCACCGCCCCGGTCACCGTCGACGGCAACGTGGAGATGCCCGGACGCGGACTGCCAGCCGAGCGGTTCGGCACCGGCCTGCGCCAGGTGGAGACGGCGTACGGCGGTGGGCTGCGACTGTGGATCGGCCACGGTGCGGTCGCGACGCCGGGTGCGATCGCGGGCCTGGGCCTAGCCCATGAGCGGTACGGCGTCGCGCCGTGGGCCGAGGTCGTGGCACCCGCCGTCGAAGTCGCGCGCGACGGCTACCCCCTGGGGTCGGCCGCGTCGAGCTACCTCGAGGTGGCGCGGGGCGTCGTCTTCGACTGGGACCCCGAGTCGGCCGCGGGCCTGCGGCTGCCCGACGGGACGCCGGCCCTGACCGGCGACACCCTGCGCTCCGACGACCTGGCCGCCGCCCTGGAGGTCATCGCCGTCGAGGGCCCGGACGCGATGTACCGCGGCACGATCGGCCAGGCCCTCGCGGCGGACATGGTCGCGCGCGGCG
>JBJMHS010000024.1:0-15126 GCA_045807245.1 Actinomycetales bacterium | reverse complement strand
GACACCTGCGCCGAGCTCGGAGTGATCCACAGGCGAACGCGGCCCTACCGGCCCCAGACCAACGGCAAGATCGAACGCTTCCACCGCACCCTGGCCGAGGGCTGGGCCTTCAAGAAGCTCTACACCTCCGAGTCAGCCAGACTCGCCGCACTGCCAGCATGGGTCCACCAGTACAACCACCACCGGCCCCACTCAGCAATCGGAAAGGCCGCACCCATCACCAGGTTGGACAACCTGGCCGGACATCACACCTAGGAGTGCATCGATGGGTGAGGTAATCCGGCTAGAGCCGCAACCATCCGGCGAGTCCGGCCCGCTTCAACGGGCGGTCATCTACTTGCGCGTCTCAACCGCCGATCAAGCCAACACCGACTACGACGAGGACGGCTACTCGCTGCATGCCCAGCGAGATGCCTGCCGACGGGCGGCTGAGCGCCTGAACGCCGAGGTCGTCGCTGAGTACGTCGATCGCGGCAAGTCGGCTCGTTCGGCGGACCGGCCGGAGCTGCAGGCCATGCTGCGCCGGCTTCGCGAACAGCGCGACGTCGACTACGTCATCGTGCATAAGGTCGATCGCCTGGCCCGCTCGCGGGCCGACGATATCCAGATCGTGCTGGCCTTGCGCCACGCCGGAGCTTCGCTGGTGTCGGCAACGGAGAACATCGACGAGACCCCGAGCGGCACGCTGCTGCACGCCATCATGGCGGCGGTTGCCGAGTTCTATTCCGGCAACCTCGGACAAGAAGCCCGCAAGGGCATGCGTAAGAAGGCCGAGTTCGGCGGCACGCCGGGCAACGCGCCGGTAGGCTATAAGAACACCCGGGATCGGATGGACGGCCGTGACATCGGCATTGTCGTCGTCGACGACGAACGGGCCGACCACATCACTTGGGCCTTCTACGCCTACGCATCTGGCCGCTACACGCTGCACGATCTGGTCGAGGAACTCACGCATCGCGGCTTCACGATGCCGGCAACTGCCCGCCTGCCGGAGCGACCGCCCCGTCCGCAGACGCTCAACAACATCCTGCGCAATCGCTACTACGTCGGCGTGGTTACCTTCGACGGCGTCGAGCATCCTGGTCGGCACGAGCCACTGACGGACAAGGCGACGTTCGAAGCGGTCCAGGACATCTTGACCAGCCGCAACAAGGCCAAGGACAAGCCGCGGCTGCACACGCATCCGCTCAAGGGCATCATCCACTGCACTCGCTGCGGTCGTCGTTACGGCATGATCAAGGCCCGCGGAGCACAGGGCGGGCTGTATCCATACTTCTACTGTCTCGGCCGGCAGCAGGACACGAGCACCTGTGAGCAGATGTACGTGGCCGTCGCGCGAGTCGAGTACGCCGTTCTGCAGCACCTGCAGGGTCTCCGTCTCGATGAGGCACGTCGGGTCGAGTTGCGTGCGGCCGTGCTGGCCGAGCTGGGGGCCCGTCGGGCTGATGACGTGCGACAGATGGCCGTGCAGCAGGCGCAGATCCAACGACTGAAGAGGCAGCGTGATAAAGCCAAGGCGGCCTACTACGCCGATGCCATGGACATCGAGGAGTTTCGTGCCGAGCAACAGCGGATCGGCCGGGAGCTGACCATCGCCGAGACGCTCCTACAGCACCATCTTGGGTCGAGTGCGCAGCTGGAGTCGGGCGTGGACGCCGCCTTGAGCCTGCTGGTCAACCCGGCCGGGTTCTACGCCGCTGCGCCGGACGACGTGAAGCGCATGTTGTTGCAGTCCATGTTTGAGCGGATCTGGGTGCTTGATGACGAGCTAGTCGGCTGCGACCTGACCCAGCCGTTTGCCGAGCTGCTGACGATCGAGTCGCGCCTGGCGGCAGCAGACAGCAGCACGGGAGCCTCAGGCGCACTCATGACATATCAGCGGATCGAGCACGTCCCCGGCCGGCGTCGCCAGCGCACGTTCCTGCGGTTGGAGCGTCCAGCAGGGCGGCTACCCCTGGACATGAAGAACTCCCGTCCGCGCTTTGCGGCCAGGAGTTCAAACATCGACTCTTTGGTCGGGGTGACAGGATTTGAACCTGCGGCCTCTTCGTCCCGAACGAAGCGCGCTACCAAGCTGCGCCACACCCCGTGTGCCCCCAGCGGAGCCTGCACAGGATAGCCGAGGCGGCCCGGCCGCCCCCAATCGATTCAGTCCGGTCCTGAGGCCGGACCAGAGGCGGGACCAGAGGCGGGTCCAGAGCCGTGCCGAGGGCGGTCTACACAGAGCCGGCCGCGCGGGTGCGCGCGCCGTGGGCAGTGAGGTCGATGAGGTCGGCGGGCCGCTGGTGCGGCATCGGTCCGGCCGCCCCGACCGGATGTCCGGCCGGCTCGACGACCGCGGGCGTCTCCGCCTCGTCCCCGACCGGCTCCCGACGCAGGGCGGCGAAGTACAGCCGCTCCAGCGCCAGGGCCGCGTCGTCCCAGTTGTAGTGCTCCTGCAACGCCTCCATGGCCGGCTCGACGCCCGACCGTTCGACCCGCGGGTGGTCCAGCGCCGACTCCATCTTCACGAGCAGGTCGTCCTCGTCCTGCTGGCGGAAGATGCGCTGTCCGGGACCGTCGCGGTGCAGCACCTCCAGGTGCGGCGGGATGTCACTCGCCAGCACCGGGGTGCCGTGCGACACGGCTTCGAGCAGGGTCAGCGGCATCCCCTCGACGTCCGACGGCAGCACGAACAGGGCCGCGTGCCGGTACAGGTCGTCCAGCTCGGCGCCGTGTACGTAGCCCGGCATCACCACGCGCTCGTCCTGCGCGGCCAGCTCGGTCAGCATCTCGACGTACTCCGCCGTGAACGACGAACCGCCGGCGATGACGAGCTTGACGTCGGGCCGCTCGAGCCGCCGGAACGCGCGCACCAGCAGATCGGGCGCCTTCTCCGGCACCAGCCGGCCGACGAACAGCACGTACTGACCAGCGATCAGGCCGTGGTCCTGGAGGATCGTGGTGCGTCGCGCGCTCGACCGCTGCACCGTCACGCCGTTGGGGATGTACGTCGTACGCCGCCGATGGTCGTTGCGGTAGTAGTGACCGAGGGACTTCGAGACGACGATGGTCGCGTCTGGCACCCGCGCGCTGAGCCAGCAGCCCAGCCGCAGGACGCGCGATGCGACGAAGCCCCACTTGGAACGTTCGTGGTCCAACCCGTGCACGGTCTGGACGACGCGAGCGCGCGAGCCCCAGCGCGGGAACGGTGACACGAGGCCCGGGCCGAGCGCGTGGTAGTGGATGACGTCGACCTTGTCGCGCATGGCCGAGAACGTCGCCCCACCGCTGTGCACGATCGCCTCGAAATGCTTGCTCTCCGGGGTGTTCAGATGCCGCAGCTCCATGCCGCGATAGCTGTCCATCGGCGTGGTCGAGTAGTTCGGACGGCAGTAGACGACGACCTCGTGGCCGAGCGCGACGAGCCGGGCACCGAGCTCTTGGACGTGGTGCTCCACCCCGCCGTACGTCGCGGGCAGACCGCGCTGCCCGACCATCGCGATGCGCAGCCGGGTGCCGTCGGGGTAGCCCGCGCGACGGGCGCGGCGCCGCCGTCCGCGCTTGCTCAGCCACGGTGCGGGCGCCGGGTCGGACCCCGAGTGCAGCCGGGACACCGCGAAGGCGCACGCCGCGAACGCGTACAGGTACCAGAGGACGACGACCTCCGACATGAGGTTGTCGCCCATCGAGTCGATGAGGTACGCGACCAGGACACCGGTGAAACCGACCGCCACACCGCGCGGCAGGCCGTGCTCGGTCCGGCGCAGCGCACGGGCTGCGACCGCGCAGAGCGCCAGCAGCACGCAGATGTAGGCGAGCAGCCCGAGCGCACCGGTCTCGACGAACGCCCGCAGTGCGTCGTTGTGTGGCGCCTTGCTCTCGTCGGTCAGGCTGCGCGTGCCGTTCAGGCCGATGCCGGTCACCGGGTTTGCATGGTTGAGCTGGACGACGGATTGCCAGTAGTCCAGGCGCCAGACCAGCGAGTTGCCGGTCGAGCCGGTGGGCCCGCTGCCGGCGCTCAGGTTCAGCAGGCGAGCGCCCACGGTCGGCAGGGCCACCAGCGCAACGACCGCCCAGGCCGCGAACCAGACGAGCAGCCGCCGGCTCTGCAGCACCGCGACGACGATGAGCCCGGCGGTGAACGCGACCCACGACCCGCGCGAGTAGGTGAGGACCAGCAGCACCACACAGCTGCCCAGGAGCACCGCCAGGGCACCCTGGGCGGCGACCGACACGTGCCGGAAGACGCCGATCCCCATCAACGCGAACATCGAGAGCAGGAACCCGAACGTGTTCGGGTGCAGGAAGGTCCCGACGACCCGGCTGATGCCGTCCGTGACGAACGTGCCATGGCCGCTGACCGCCTGGCTGAAGCCGACCACCAGCGGCGCGACCAGCGCGAGGAAGCAGGCGACGAGCACACGTCGTACGGCGTCCAGGGAGGTGACCAGCCGAGTCAGGACGACGAACATCATCACCGCAGCCAGGACCCGGGCCGTCTCGCTCAACGCGGCCGACCGGTTGACCGCGCCGACGACGCTCAGCGCGCACGTGGCGACGAAGAACGCGAACGCACCGTCGGCGAGCGTCGGCCGGAAGCGCTCGCGCCGGCCGGTCGCGAGCCACACGACGCTGAGGCCGATGAACAGCAACGCGATCGCCGAGGCCGCCGGGCCGGGACTCGGCGACGCCTGGCTGCCGGGCACGACCTGGGCCAGCACGTTGCCGGACGGCGCGATCTTGGTGACGTCGACTGCTGCCCGCAAGGCCAGGACGGCGAGCACGAACCACTCGAACCGGTAGAACGCGACAGCGACCAGCCCGATGCAGGAGACCGCGGCGACGGGCAGGGTCAGGTCGGTCCGGCTGACGCCACGCTGTTCGAGCATCGCCGTCGACACCGCGACGGCGACCAGGAGCGGAGCGCCCAGGACCAACGGTAGATAGCGGCGGGTCGCGAGAGTTTCGCCGATGCGCTCATCCAGCAGAGAGCTCGTCATGCAGCTTCATCCTCCAGCCGCGTCCAGCCAGGAGTACGCCCAGAACACCGACGATGATCGCACCGATCGACCCCGCCGCAACCGTGAGGATAACCAAACGTGTTCTCTCGGTGACGCTGGAGAGGTCGGCGGCCCGGACGAACACGGACATTCCCGCCGCAGCCACCACCGCCACGGCCGTCGTCCTGAGCACGGAGGGAAGCAGAGCTGCCAAGCGCAACGGCACGGTACGACGCAGCCGGTACCAGGCGTGGGCCACGATCAGGTACTGGGTGACCGAGAAGGCAAGCGCGACTCCGAGGACACCGCGTGTGCTGTCGCCGCCGTAGAGCGCGATGCACGGTCCGAGCAGCGCCAGGTCGACCAGGACGCCGTAGAAGGTGTTCCGCAGCGGCACCCGCGCGTCCATCCGAGCGTAGAACGGCGCCAGCAGGACGCGCTGCACCCCGGACCCGACCAGGCTCGCGCCGTACACCGCGAGCGAGAGCCCCAGCAGGTGCGTCGCCTGCGGCGTGAAGTTGCCGCGGTGGAACACGACCTTCACGACCGGTTCGGCCAGCGCGACGGTGAACGCGGTCAGGACCATCGAGATGGCGAAGACGAAACGCAGACCGCGCGCGAGCAGGTCGACGACCTGGTCCGGGCGCTCGCGGTGCTCGGCCTCGGCCAGCCGAGGCATCAGCGCGACCGTCACGGGCCGGAAGAAGACGCCGCCGCCGAGCGCCGAGATCAGCCGTTGGCCGTAGGACAGGATCGTGATCGACCCCGTCGGCAGGAACGACGCGAGCAGCTGCTCGGCGACCCGGTTCCCGAGGTTGAGCAGGCTGGAGACCGTGGGCCGGCCGGACAGTCGCAGCGCCTGCCCCAACAGCGGGTCGCGCAGCCGCGGCGACAGGCTGATCCGGATGTGCCGGCGCCAGGCTGCCCCGAGCACGACCGCGAGCTGGCACGTCGCTCCCGCGACGTAGGCCCACGCAACGACGCGGATGTCGGCGCCGGCGCTGACCAAGATGATTGAGGCGGTCGGACCGTTCATGAACAGGTTCATCCCGGCCGGCAGCACGAACGAGAAGGACGCGTTGAGCGCGGCCCGCACCGTCTCCGCGGCCGCGACCAGCGGCACGACGAGGAACATCAGGGGGACCATGCCCTGCGCCACGTGCTGCTCATGCGCCGACAGGCCGGGCGCGGTCACGGCGACCAACGGCCCGGCCAACAGGCTGGCGACCGCCCACAGCGCGAAGCCGCCGAGCAGTACGGCGGTCAACACCTTGGATGCGAACGGTCCGAGCGCCTCCTGGCCGCCGTGGGCCCGCACTCGGGTGAACGTCGGCACGAGCGACTGAGTCGCGACGGTCATGAGCAGCGCCGTTGTGCCGATCGGGATGCGCGCGGCGACGAAGAAGGCGTCGGACTCCCGGCCCGCACCGAAGCGGAGCGCGAGGGCGACGTCGATCAGCAGGCCGGCCAGCATGGCCAGCAGGGCTGCCCCCGAGGACACCGCGGACTGATGGACGAACCCCTTGCGGCGCGGGTGTTTCGTCGCCTCGTCCGTCATGCCGTGACCGGGCCGCGCGCACTCGCCGGGTCAGTAGGGGCGGCGGCGGCGGCATCGAGCCGGGCGACGAGCGCGGCGCACTCGCCGAGGATCTCGGGCTCGATGTCGAGCGGCTGCCGGTACGTCGGCGGCCGGCGTGAGACGTGCCGGGTCAGCTCCGGTCGCCAACGGAAGCCAAGAAACCGGCACAGGCCCTGCATGGTCTCGTCGGGACGGTCGAGGAACGCGTTGTAGGAGACCAGACGCACGTCCGGGCGCTGGTCGAGCCCGAGCTCGAAGTAGAGCCGGTTGCGGATGAGCCACATCAGGGCCGCACCCGAGGCCGGGCTCAGCCGGTCGTAGTCGAACGAGCGGACCAGCTCGGCACTCGCAGCGGAGATGCGCTGGGTGTGCCAGCGGGTGATGTTCGCGCCGGAGGCGAACTCGCGGAGCACCTGCAGGTTGCCGTCCCCGAACTTCGCGAGCGCCGACCGCACGCGGCCTTCGACGTCGCGGTACGCCCACACCGCGCGGCCCGGCCGCGGCGAGGAGATGTCGTCCAGCAGGTGGTCGACACGATGCGAGTCGCACAGCGGCTTGAACATGACGTAGTCGTGCCGGCTCGCCGCGACGAGCGAAGCGATGACGTCGTCGCTGCGCAGCTTGAACCGGTCGAACGCCCGGCCGTCGTTCTCGTTGTGCACCTCGAACTCCGGTGCCAGGTCGAAGCCGCGGACCAGCATGTTCGTCCCCGACCGCTGGACGCCGACGACGTAGACCGGCACCGCGCGGCCGGCGCTGCCCGAACGTCGCCGGTAGCGGCGTTTGGCGAGCCGCGCCGGGACGGTGCGCACCGGGTCGATCTCCTTCTCCTCCAGTGCTCGGGCGACGCCCTGCTGCCGCACCCAGGTCACGTTGCGCCGTACTCGTGCGGTCAGCCGCCGCAGGCCGCGCAAGTCCTCGACGAAAACTCGGGGCTCGTCATGGTCCTCGGCAGCGGGTGCCCGCCCGCGCATCGGGTACCCGTAGTGGTGCAGCAGCGGTGCAGTCGACAGGGTCACGAGGGCGCGGCGCGCCGTCGGCATGCGGGTGACCCACTCGTCGTCGCGGCTGATCGCGATGGCGCCGGACGTCATCCGACCCGGGTTGCCGGCGACGGTATGCGCAACGTCCACGGGCAACGCGCCGTCTGGGGTCACAGTGACCTGGCCGTCAAAACCTAAGCGCCGCAACGCATCTGTGAGGGTTTCGGCCGGGGCTCGGGTCACGTCCTCGTACCGGACGCGCACATAGCGGCCGGGCAGCCCACCCCACAGCCGTTCCGCGCTGACGTTCCATAAGTCCCAGAGCACCGCGCTCCTGATCGGGCTCTCCCGACCCATCTCCCAGGCACCCTGGCCCCGGTCCGGCCGGTCGCGCCGCCGGCTCCACGAGTGCGCCACTCCCCGGGCGTCCCGGACCAGGTGCAGCACGCGCAGGTCGATGCCCGGCACGCGGGACAGGACTGCGCCGTACGTGACGAGCTTGGAGGAGTCGACGATCGTTGCGCCGCCTGTGTGTTGGCTGAGTGCGCGCAGGACGCGGCCGAGCTGATCGACGTACCAGATCTCGTCCGCGGCAGGCGGCGTGCTGCGCCGCACATGAGGCGGGCCGAGCAGGCGAGGCATCGCGCGGACCCGCAGCAGGTGACGGTCGGCCGTGACGACGCGAGCGACGTCCGGTGCGGCGCCGTCGTAAGCCGTCTCCAGGACAGGGGCCCAGAACTCGCACGACGTGACCGGACGGCCACAACCGCACAGACTCTGCTCGCCCAGCCCGCGCTCCCACAGGTAGCGGAGCTCACCCACCGACACGAAGCCGGGCAGTGAGCCCAGCACGTTGGCGACCAGGGTGCTGCCGCTGCGGCCGTGACCGGCCACGAACAGCACGCGCATGGACGGTGGCTCGGTGGGCACGTGCTTAGGATGGCTCATTCCGTTGTGGGAGGGCGATGAGCCGGCTGGTACGCGGCCCCTTGGCCGTGCTCGGTGCCGCGGTCCTGCTCGGGCTCGCGGCCTGTACGTCGTCGGGATCACCTGCACCAGGACCGACGTCGAGCAACCCCAGCCCGACGGGCACCGGGACCAGCAGTGGACCGGTCAAGGCGCCGATCCAAGGCCTGATCGACCGGCAGGGGGAGCCACCCAAGGAGCTGCTCTCCGTCGTCCACGCGTACGTCGTCAAGGTCAACTGGTCCGACCTGCAGCCGACCGCCTTCGGGCCCATCGCTGCGGACAACCCGATCGACAAGGCCATCGCGCGAGTCCGCCAGCCGGACTTCAAGGCCGCAGGCATGCAGCTCAAGCTGCGCGTCTTCGCCGGGGTCAACGCGCCGGGCTGGACCAAGACCCTCGGCGGCACGCCCGTCCAGTACATCAACAACCAAGAGGGTGGCTCGGTCGCCGGCGGAACGATCGGGCGCTTCTGGAGCGCGGACTTCGGCAAGGCGTACGACGACCTGCAGGCCAAGCTGGCGGCCAAGTACGACGACGCTCCTGAGATCCGCGAGATCACAGTGTCGCGATGTTCCACCATCTTCGACGAGCTCTTCGTCCGGCAGCCCGGAGATGTCAACAACCGCAACGGTTTGCTGTCGGCGGGCTACACCACAGCCGCCGACGAGCAGTGCATCAAAGAGGCGATCGCCGCCCACAACGTCTGGAAGCACACGACGTCCGACGTCGACTTCAACCCGTTCCCGAACGTGCAGGACCCGAACCAGGCGCCGGACCTGGCCTTCACCGAGCAGATGATGCAGTTCTGCCGCACCACCCTGGGTGAGCGGTGCGGCCTGCAGAACAACTCGATCTCGGACGAGAAGCTGGCCAACCCGAACTTCGTCACGATGTACGCGGCCATGACCAAACTCGGACCGCCCATCATCCTGCAGACCGCAGCCCGCAAGCGGCTGGGCGACGAGGAACGCGTCCTGGCCGCGGCCGTCAAGGTCGGCGCAAACTCCGTCGAGCTCCCTCAGGGGTACCCCGCCTGGCCTCTGTCGCTCCTCACCACGACCGCGCAGGCCCTGGACAGGAATCCTTTAACCCCGCGGTAGCACCTTCGACGCGAAGTCGTTGCCGGTTCGCGGCTAGAGTTCGCCGATGCTCTCCGTGCTGCATGTGATGGGCCGCATGGTCGCGTCCGGCACGGAGCTGCAGCTCGCGGGGATGCTTCGCGCCGCCAACGAGGTCGAGTGGCGGCCCACCCTCTGCGTGCTGCGCCCGGGCTACGACCTCGCCCGCGAGCTGGCGAGCGACGGCATCCGCGTCATGGAGCTGAGCAGCAGCGACCCGACCAAGGCCGGGCTGGCGCGGCAGCTGCGCCGCCTCGCGCTCACCGGCGGGTACGACGTGGTGCACACGTCGTTGTGGGGCGCGAGCGCCTTCGGCCGCGCGGCGCTGGCCGGACGGCGGCGTCCTGCCGTCGTGATGTCCGAGCGCCGTGTCGAGGACTTCCGCAAGGGGTGGCAGCGCCGGGTCGACTCCGGGCTCCGTTCGATGACCGAGGACTGGATCGGCAACTCGCCCGACGTGGCCGAGTTCATCGTCCGGGCGCACGGCGCACCACGGGCCCGCGTGCACGTGGTGCGTAACGGCATCGACTCCGCGGTCTTCCACCCCCGCACGTGGCCTCGCACGCAGCCGTCCGGCCCGGCCAAGCTGGGCGCGATGGGCCGCCTGGTCGCGCAGAAGGGCTTCGACGTCCTGCTCGAGGCGCTCCCGCAGATCCTGGTCAAGCGTGACGTCGAGCTCGTCGTCGTCGGTGACGGCGAGCTCCGCGCGGACCTGCAACGTCAGGCGGCCGGGCTGCCGGTGACGTTCGTCGGCGGCCTGAGCGACCGCGAACACGTGGCGCGCTTCCTGCGCGGGCTCGACCTCTTCGTCATGCCCTCGCGATACGAAGGCCTGCCGAACGCTCTGCTCGAGGCGATGGCCTGCGGTGTGCCGGCGGTGGCCACCGACGTGCCCGGCATCGCCGAGACGTTCGCCGGCGTGGTCCGGCTCGTCCCGCCGAACGATGCGCAGGCGCTCGCCATGACCGTCGTCGAGGCGCTCGACTCGCCCATCGGCCCGGTGCCGCCCACGTCACCGGTGGTCCGCACGTTCAGCCAGGTCGCGAGTGAGCACCGGGCGGTCTTCGAGCAGGCCGTGGGCCGTCGCGGACGGGCGTGACGCGGCGATGAGGGTCGTTGTGACCGGTGCCGCCGGGTTCATCGGCAGCCACCTGGCCCAGGCCGCCCTCGACGCGGGACACGACGTGCTCGGCGTCGACTGCCTGACCGACTACTACGACCCGCGGATCAAGCGGGCCAACCTGGCCCGGCTCGCGGCCCACGACCGGTTCGAACACGCGGCCGCCGACCTGGGCAGCGCCGACCTGGAGCCACTGATCGACGGTGCGGACGTGGTCCACCACCTGGCCGGACAGCCCGGTGTCCGGCTGTCGTGGTCCACCGGCTTCGACACCTACGTCGCGCGCAACGTCACCGCGACCCAGCGCCTGCTCGAGGCCGCGCGCGAGACGCGGGTCGGGCGTCTGGTCTATGCCTCGTCCTCCTCCGTCTACGGCAACGCACCGCGGTACCCGACGCGCGAGACCGACCTGCCCGCGCCGTACAGCCCCTACGGCGTGACCAAGCTGGCGGGCGAACACCTGTGCGCGCTCTACTCCGGCAACTGGGGCGTCCCGGCCGTCGTCCTGCGGTACTTCACCGTCTACGGCCCACGCCAGCGTCCGGACATGGGGCTGCACCGGTTCATCGCGGCGGCCATGTCCGAGCAGCCGATCCCGGTCTACGGCGACGGCGAGCAGGTCCGGGACTTCACCTTCGTCGAGGACGTCGTGCACGCGAACCTCGCGGCCGCCGACGCGGACCTGCCGCCTGGGACGATCATGAACGTCGCCGGCGGTGGCTCGATCACCGTCAACGAGCTGTTGGCGTTGCTCGGCGAGGTGGCCGGGCGCGAGCTGGAGGTCAGCCGCGGGCCCGACCAGGCCGGCGACGTTCGGCAGACCGGCGGCTCGACCGACCGCGCCCACGAGCTGCTGGGCTGGGAGCCGAAAGTGACTGTGGCGCAAGGGCTGCGGGCCCAGTACGCCTGGCAGGCCGGGTCGGCCTGACTCCTGCCCCGCAGCGTCAGGGCTGCGTCAGCTGGGTCAGCGCGTCGGCAGTGGCGCGGGCTTCGGCTGCTTGTCGGTCAGGTCGTAGGAGCCTCGGCTGACCGGTCCCTGGGTGGGGAAGGCCGGAAAAGGCGGGGTACGACGCTGACGCCGGCTCAGTACCACCAGCTCAACCAGCAGCACCAGGGCGAGGGCCAGCACGAACCCGAGCCCGCCCGCGATCGCGACCGCGCGGACGAGGGTCTCCTTGCCCGTGATGAGCGTCGCGTGTGGCGCACCGATGATGGGCGCGGCCTGCGCGTCCGCGAGCTCGGTCGACGCGGCGACGACGCGACCCTGCGCGGTCTGCATGGCCAGATCGGCCTGGTTCAGGGCCCGCGTCACCGCGTCGTACTGCGAGAGCAGTGGGCCGAGCTTGGTCAGCGACTTCTGCGCCGATGCGATCGCGCTGTCGAAGTTGCTGGTGCTGCGGCTCTGCGCGATCGCCTGCTGCTTGCTCACGTTCAGCTGCGTGATGGAGGACTGCAGGGCCTGGTAGCGCACGTGCGGGTCGATCCCGCCGTGCTTGGCCAGCCAGGTGCTGAGCGCGGTGTTCGCGGCCTTCTCCTGGGCTGCGGCCTTGGCCTGCGTCGACTTGGCCTCGGTCGCTGCACTCGTGGCCGACTGGATGGCGGGCTGCGCGAGCAACGCGGCGGTGGCCTTCGCCGCCGCACTGACGACTGCGGACGCGTGGCTCTGGGAGTGGCTCGTGTACGTCACGGTGATGAAGCTCGAGTTGCCCACCTGGTCGGCGGCGAGCCCGGACTTGAGCGCGCTCCGCGCTGCGCCCGTCGACTTCGTCACCTGGTCCAGGACCGAGTCGACGCCGAGACCGACGACGAAGTTCGCGACGTACTGCCCGTTGGCCCCGGCCGTCGTAGCCTGCGCCGCGGGCACGGTCACGTCCACCGAGCTGCGGTAGGAGTCGGTGGCGTCTCGGTTGAGCCAGTAGGCGCCGCCGCCGGCGAGGCCCGCGATGAGCAGGATCAGCCAGGATCGCTTGAGCAGTCCCTTGAGCAGACTCGCGAGGTCCATCGAGCCAACCTTTCTTCCGGCGTCCGGGCCTAGCGTACGGAACGGCAATGGAACGCGTCGGCTGTGACAGTCAGAAACTCATTGTGACCAGTTTCCCCGAATCGGTTGCGCCGTTCGGGTGACCTGGCGAGGATCAGCGCGCAGTGCTCGGTGGCTCGGCCCGGGACGGGACTCGGTGTCCGATGGGCGGCAGGGACCTCTTCTACCAGGTGGGGATACATGAAGCACCGAATGGTCCGCAAGCACAGGACACCTCGTAACTCCAGGTCTGTCCGCAAGCCGTTCGCCGCACTCGCCGCCGTGTTGGCGGTCGCCGCGACTCTGAGCACCACCCCGGCCTTTGCCAGCGCAGTCCCGGTCTCGGCCACCGGCGCCACGACGCTCACGTTGGGCGGCAAGGCCTACAACACCTTGCAGAACAGCGGTTGCGGCTTGCTCGTCGCGACCGCCGCCAACGGGGTCACGGTCACGACGGTCACCAAGGGCCTGAAGCTCATCCTGCCGATCTCCGGTCTGCAGGTGCAGCCCGACACCGGTGCGATCCGGCTCGACCACTCCGGTTCGGTCACGCTCGAGAACAACTGCTACGCCATCACTTTGGGGACCTTCCGGATCACCGACTTCGGCAGTCCGGACATGCTGACCGCGTTCGACCTGTCCGCTGTCACGAAGTCGGCCGACGACAGCGGCCGCCAGGTCATCGGTTCGCTTGACATGTCCACCGCCAACGTCACGATCACCGACACCAAGGTGCGGGTGGCGCAGATGGTCCTGAACACCTCCGCCGAGGGCGCTGAGGAGCTCAACGAGCTGGCCGTCGGCGGAGACGGCACCACCGGCCCGTTCGCCGCGGGGCAGAAGATCGGCTCGGCCAAGACCCGCGTGGTCCTGCACTTCTAGGTCGCTCCCAGCGATCGGCTGCAGGGCCGCGTGACGCCGCGGGCTGCGTCAGCCGGCCGGCCGTAGCGTCATCAGGGTTGCCTCGGGAGGGCAGGCGAACCTGACCGGCGCGAACGGTGACGTGCCAAGACCGGCCGACACGTGCAGCCACGCGGCGTGTGCCGGCGCCGGCCTGAGACTGGAGCGGGGGTCCAGGCCGGCGCCCGGCCACCATCTGGACAGGCCTTTGGCCCGGTGGCGGTCCAGGTCGCAGTTGGTGACCAGCGCGCCGTACCCGGGCAGGCAGAGCTGCCCGCCGTGCGTGTGTCCCGCCACCACGAGCCGGGCCCCGTCCCGCACCATCGCGTCCAGGACCCGCGTGTACGGCGCGTGCGTGACTCCCAGGGTGAGGTCGGCCTCCGGGTCGGCCGGGCCGCTCACGTCGTCGTAGCGGTCGAAGCGCAGGTGCGGGTCGTCGACGCCGACCAGCTCCACGTCGAGCCCGGCGATGCGGACGTTGGCGCGCGAGTTCGTCAGGTCGCTCCACCCCGAGCGCGTCAGGCCGTCCACCAGCTCGGCCGTCGGCAGGCGGGCGCCCGTGCGGCGCTCGCCACGGTCCCGCAGCAGATAGCGGGTCGGGTTCTTCAGCAGCGGGCCGTAGTAGTCGTTGGACCCGAGCACGAACGCGCCCGGCCGGTCGAGCAGCGGCTCGAGCACGTCCAGGGCCATCGGCACGGCGTCCGGGTGGGCCAGGTTGTCACCGGTGTCGATGACGAAGTCCGGGCGCAGGTCGGCCAGGCCGCGCACCCAGTCCCGTTTGCGGCGCTGCCCGGGCGTCAGGTGCATGTCGGTCAGCTGCAGGACCCGCACTGGCCGGGCTCCACGTGGCAGGACCGGGACGTCGACCCGGCGCAGCCGGAAGGACAGGCGCTCGACCCCCGCGGCGTACCCGATGCCGGCTCCCGCGGCCGCGGTCAGACCGATCGCCGCCCGGGTCATGAGGTGCACGGCTCAGTGTCCCAGCCGATGACAGACTGCGGGCATGAGCTCGCTGAAGGACACGTTGCGCTCCGACCTGACCGAGTCCATCCGCGAGCGCGACGAGCTGCGCTCGTCCACCTTGCGCATGGCCCTGACCTCGGTGACGAACGAGGAGGTGGCCGGCGAGCGGGCGCGCGAGCTCAGCGACGACGAGGTGCTGTCGCTCCTCGTCCGCGAGGCCAAGCGACGGCGCGAGGCGGCCACGGCGTACGACGACGCGAACCGGCCGGAGCTGGCCGAGCGCGAGCGGGCCGAGCTCTTGGTGATCGAGGGGTACCTGCCGGCCCAGCTCTCCGACGAGGAGCTGTCCGCAATGGTCGCGGACGCGATCGCCGACACCGGTGCGGAGGGTCCGCGGGCCATGGGTCAGGTCATGAAGGTCGTGCAGCCCAAGGTCGCCAAGCGCGCGGACGGCGGCCGGGTCTCGGCCGAGGTCAGGCGCCAGCTCGGGAT
>JBJMHS010000023.1:0-5549 GCA_045807245.1 Actinomycetales bacterium | reverse complement strand
GGTGCCGCGTTCATCATGAGCCGCAAGCGGCCCACGACCGAGCGCGAGCTGCTCGAGCTGGAGATGTTCGAGAACGCGCAGCGGATGCCGGCCGCGATCGGTGCCGGCGCCGGTGTCGGCGCGGTGAGCCACGCCCTGCCGGCCGGTCCCGAGCTCGGCGGCGCGACCGCAGAGCTGGCCGAGCGCCGCCAGGCAGTGCACGCGCTCGTCGAGCGTCAGCCCGACGAGGTCGCTGAGCTGCTCCGCGGCTGGCTCGCCGATCGGAGGGGCTGACGGTGCCGTCCGCCGACCCGTCCATCACCGGACCGCGCAAGGCGGCCGTGCTGCTCCTGCAGCTCGGCCGCGAAGGCGCTGCCCAGGTCATGAACCGGCTCTCGCCCAGCGAGGTCGAGGAGATCACCACCGAGATCGTCCGGCTCCGGTCAGTCGACTCGGACACGGCCGAGCTGGTGCTCAGCGAGGCCCAGGGCATGCTCGGCAGTGGCCCGGCCGCAGTCGGCGGTGTCGGTGCGGCGCAGAGCATCCTCGAGGCCTCGATGGGCCGCGACCACGCGTCGCAGATCCTCGGCCGCCTGGCCGAGGCCAGCATCAGCCAGCCGTTCGCGTTCCTGGCCGAGGCCGACCCCAAGCTGCTGCTCACGTTCCTCGCGGACGAGCACCCGCAGACCATCGCCCTCGTGTTGGCTTACGTGCGCACCGACCAGGCATCCGCCATCCTGTCCGGCCTGGACTCCCAGACCCAGGTCGCGGTGGCCCAGCGCATCGGCGCCATGGAGAGCGCCGCGCCCGACCGGGTCCGCCTGGTCGCGGACGTCCTGCGCCGCCGGGCGTCGTCGCTGTTGCAGCCGAGCAGTGCGAGCGCCCGCGTCGGTGGTGTCCAGCCGCTGGTCGACATCATCAACCGCGCCGACCCCGCGACCGAGCGCACCATCCTGGAGAGCCTGGAGCAGCAGGACCCGGCCCTCGCCGAAGAGATCCGCAGCCGCCTCTTCGTCTTCGACGACATCGTCACGCTGGAGGACAAGGGCGTTCAGCTCGTCCTGCGCCAGGTCGACAACGCGGTCCTGGCCGTCGCCCTCAAGGGCGTCTCCGACACCGTTCGCGACAAGGTGCTCGGCAACGTCTCCGAGCGCGCCCGCGAGAACCTGCTCGAGGAGATCGACCTGCTCGGCCCGCAGCGCCTGTCCGCGGTGCAGGAGGCCCAGGCCGCCGTCGTACAGATCATCCGCACGCTCGAGTCGTCCGGGGAGATCGTCCTGCGTCGGGGTGGTGACGATGAGTTCGTCGACTGATGCCGTGCTGGCCTTCCAACCGGTCCGGCTCGGGCTGGCCGCGGAGGCGGAGGACGTACGCGCGGAGGCTCGGGCCAAGGGGTACGCCGAGGGCTGGGCGGAGGGACGCCGTGCGGCGGCCCTCCAGGCCGACGCCGAGCTGACCCGCCTCCAGGCCGACGACATCCGCGCGCGGCAGGCGACCCGGGCTGCGGCCGAGCGCGCTGTGGCGGCTGCGGTCGTTGACTGGACTCAGCGGACGACGCCGGTGCTCGACGACCTGGCCGAGCTCGTGGTCGACGCGGCGATCGACCTGGCCGAGGCGATCATCGGTCGCGAGCTGTCCGCGATCGCCAAGCGCGACGCGGCCCGGCTGGCTCTGCGCCGCGCGCTGGGCCCGCTCGAGCCGAGCGGTGCCGTGACCGTGCGGATGAACCCGGACGACCTGGCCACCATCGAGACCACTGACGCGCACGAGGGTCACCTGGTGCAGTTCGTCTCCGACGCCAGCCTGGCGAGCGGCGACGCCGTCGCCGAGCAGGACGGCGCGACCGTCGACGCCCGCGTGTCGGCGGCGCTCGCTCGCGCCCGGACGGTGGCGCGGGGATGACGACGCTCGTGGCGACGCGGCTGAAGGCCGCCGTCCAGGCTGCCCGTCCGGTTGCGACCGGACGGGTGCGGGCCGTGGTCGGTCTCGTCGTGCACGTCGAGGGCCTCTCGGCCGCTGTCGGCGAGCTCGTGCAGCTGGGTCACGACGGCCTGGTCGCCGAGGTCGTGTCCGTCAGCCGGGGCTCGGTGTCCTGCATGCCGCTGGGCCCCCTGCGAGGTCTGCGCGCAGGCGACACCGCCCTCGCTCTCGGCCACGCGCTGCAGGTGCGGGTCGGCCCCGACTTGCTCGGTCGTGTCGTCGACGGTCTGGGACGACCGATCGACGGTGGTCCTGCGCTGACCGGCCGGCTGGTCGACGTCGACGCCGACGCGCCGGGACCCCTTGAGCGGCAACGGGTTCGGCAGCCACTCAGCCTGGGCGTCCGCGCACTCGACACCTTGGTGCCCGCTGGTCAGGGTCAGCGGCTCGGCCTGTTCGCCGGCTCCGGCGTCGGCAAGTCGACTCTGCTCTCCATGATCGCCAAGGGGACGTCCGCACCGGTCGTCGTCCTGTCCCTCGTCGGTGAGCGTGGTCGTGAGGTCAGGGAGTTCATCGAGGACGACCTCGGGCTCGAGGGCATGTCCCGTGCGGTCGCAGTCGTCGCGACGTCGGACGCGCCCCCCGTCGTACGGCTGCGCAGCGCCTTCGTCGCCACCCGCATCGCCGAGTGGTTCCGCGACCAGGGCCAGGACGTGCTCCTGCTGATGGACTCGCTGACCCGTGTTGCCATGGCCCAGCGCGAGGTCGGTCTGTCGGCGGGCGAGCCGCCCGCATCGCGGGGCTACCCGCCGTCGACCTTCGCCCTGCTGCCGCGGCTGCTCGAGCGCACCGGCCCGGGTGCGCACTCCTCGATCACCGGCATCTACACGGTGCTCGTCGAGGGCGACGACCACAACGAGCCGATCGCCGACGCTGCCCGCTCGATCCTCGACGGCCATGTGACGCTGGACCGACGCCTGGCGACGGCCGGTCACTTCCCGAGTATCGACGTCCTGGAGTCCGTCTCCCGGGTGGCTCCCATGGTCACCGACGAGAACCAGCGGGTCGCCGCCCAAGCGATGCGCCGGCTGCTCGCCGCGCACCGCGACGCCAAGGAGCTCATCGAGGTTGGCGCCTACGTCTCCGGGTCCGACCCCGAGGTCGACGCGGCGCGGGCCTTGTGGCCGCTGATCACCGAGTTCCTGCAGCAAGGTCGGGACGAGCGCTCGACCGCGGCCGACGCGTGGGCCGGCCTGGTCGGTGTCCTGAGCCGGTTGGCCGCCTTGGACGGTGGCCGATGAACAGCCGCATGCTGGCCCGCCTGCTGCGCCTGCGCCAGATCCAGCACGACATGGCCAAGGTCACGCTCGTGCGCGCCAACGACGTCCAACAGCAAGCGGAGCTCGAGGCCAGCCGCCGTGCGGAGGTACTGCGCTCGCTGCAGCTGCCCGACCGCGACGCGGCCGTCACCTGGCTGGCCATGGCCGCCGCCCGGCAGTCCGCGGCTCTCGCCGTGCGGGACGGCCGCGAGCTCGTCCAGATCGCGGCGGCGAACGCCGAGCAGGCCTCGGGCGAATGGTCGCGGGCTCGCGCCGCAGCCCGTGGCCTGGAGCGGCTCGAGCAGCAGCAGCAGGCGATCGCCCGCGCCGAGGAGCAGGCCCGGGAGCAGCGGGAGCAGGACGACCGCGCAGCGACGGCAGCCGTCGCCGAGGCTCAGCGGGGTGAGAACGCATGAGCGGCATCGACGTCGTGGAGAGCCGGATCACCGCCCTGCAGAACGCGATCGGCGCGCTCGGCAACGGCACACCGCCGACATCTTCGAGCGCAGCGGCGTTCTCCTCGGCCCTCTCGGCACAAAGCGCCGACCTGTCCAGCGTGATGGACCAGGCCGGCGGTGCGCTGCTGGGCGACGACACCACGGGCACCGGCTCGGCCGGGCTGGACAGCACCCTCGGGTCGGTCCTCGGCGCCGACCGCGCCGGCGGTACGACGGGGCCGACCGGTTCGGATGTCGTGGCCGACGCGAGGCGCTACCTCGGCGTGGCCTACAAGTGGGGCGGCACGAACCCGTCCTCGGGGCTGGACTGCTCGGGCCTGGTGCAGCGCGTGATGAACGACCTCGGCGTCAGCGTCCCGCGTACGGTGGCCGACCAGCGCGACGCCGGCCAGGCGGTCGGCTCGCTGGCCCAGGCCAAGCCGGGCGACCTGCTCGTGTTCGGCTCGCACCACATCGGCATCTACGTCGGCAACGGCAAGATGCTCCACGCGCCACACACCGGCGACCACGTACGCATCTCCGCGGTCTACGAGACACCGACGCGCATCCGGCGCATCCTGCCGAGCGGCACCTCGCTGACGACGTCAGCGGTCGACTCACTGCGCCCGATCTCGTTGCGGCAGAGCGAGTCCGGCGCGGCTAGCCACCGGTACGACGCGCTGTTCGAGCGCGCCCAGCGCAAGTACGACCTGCCCTCCGGGCTGCTCCGTGCGGTCGCGTCCGTCGAGTCCAGCTTCAACGCCTCCGCGGTGAGCCCGGCGGGCGCTCGCGGCCTGATGCAGCTGATGCCCGGCACGGCCCGCGGCCTCAGCGTCGACCCCATGGACCCGGCCCAGGCCGTCGACGGGGCGGCCCGGATGCTGTCCGGCCTCATTGACCAGTTCGGCTCCGTGCGGCTTGCCCTGGCGGCGTACAACGCCGGACCGGGTGCCGTGAACAAGTACGGCGACGTCCCGCCGTACACCGAGACCCAGAACTACGTGAAACGCGTGCTGTCCCGGATGGAGGGCTGATGAGCCAGGGCACGGTCTCCATGGACCTGATGTCGAACGTCGCGGCCGGCGGTGCACATGGACCGCGCGCGGTGGACTCGAACCCGAGCGGGCACCACAGCGAGGAGTTCGCGGCGCACCTGCGCCAGGCCGGCCGCACCGACCGCGCCGACCGCACCGACCGCATCGACGACCGAGCGCACGACGAGGTCACCGGCGACGCGGTCGTTTCAGCGGCTGGCTCGGCTGTGTCTCGGGACGTCTCGACGGACGGCGCGACCGACGCGTCGAGCACCTCGAACGGCTCCGGCTCCACGTCGGTCCCGACCCCGGCGCCGGGCAGTGGCTCGGCGGCCTCAGCGACCAGCGGGATCGGTACGGTGGTCACGGCGGCCGTCACGCCGGCCATGATCGCGACGGCAGTCGAGAGTGCCGCCGCGCCTCGGGCGGCGGCGGCAACGGCGGGTCGGGCGGTCACCGGCACCGCCGGCACCGACTCGCTTCCCGTCACCGTGCAGGCAGGTGTCAAGGCCGGCACCGCGGTCATCGGCTCGGCGACCGAAGGGTCCACGGTCGGGTCGGCCGCGGCGGCGGACGGCAAGGAGGCGACCGGCGCCAAGCACGCGGTGGTCACCGGAGCCGCAGCGGCCAGCCGGGACACGCCGGCGGACGCCCAGCCCGCCCCGCCGGCCCCGCCGGCGCCGCCGGCGCCGCCCAACCAGAACGTCAGTGACCCCTCGGTGCTCGGAGCGGCGACCGGCACGGCCAACCCGGCCGGCGTCGTACCGTCCGGCCCGGCCTCGCCCGCCGCGCAGATCCGCTTCGACCCCGCGGCGACCGGTGTGACGGCGACCGCGTCAGCGACCGCGTCGTCGGCCCCC
>JBJMHS010000022.1:0-3762 GCA_045807245.1 Actinomycetales bacterium | reverse complement strand
GCGGCGCTGGTCTCCGAGACGGCCCGCACCGCGGCGTACCAGGCAGCGTCGACCGGCGTCCAGACCCAGCGCGAGCTGCTCGAGCAGTACGTCCTGCCGGACTCGGCCTGGCCCGAGCTGCGCGACCACGCCACCGCCCGGCGCATCGAGTTCATGTCGACCGCGTTCGACCTGGCCAGCCTCGACCTGGTCTGCCGCCTCGGGGTGCACGCGCTGAAGCTCGGGTCGGGCGAGCTGACCAACCGGCCGCTGCTCACGGAGGTCGCCCGGCGCGGCCTGCCGGTCATCTGCTCGACCGGCATGGCCACCGAGGCCGAGGTGGCCGACGCGGTCGGCTGGCTGGCCGGCGTACCCGGCCTGCTGCTCATGCACTGCGTCTCGAGCTACCCGGCGCCGGTGGAGCAGGCCAACCTGCGTGCGCTGGTGACCCTGCGCGAGCGGTTCGACCGGCCGGTGGGCTGGTCCGACCACACCCTGGGCTCGGTCACGGCCGTCGCGGCGGTCGCTCTCGGCGCGACGGCACTCGAGAAGCACGTGACCCTGGACCGGTCCCGGTCCGGCCCGGACCACGCGGCGAGCGCCGACCGGGACGGCTTCGCGAGCTATGTCGAGCAGGTCCGCCAGGCGTTCGCCGCCCTGGGCGACGGGGTCAAGGCGCCCGTCCCGGCCGAGGCCGCCAACGCACCGCTCGTCCGGCGGAGCTGGCACGCTGCCCGCGACCTCGGCCCCGGCGAGCGCCTCACCACCGACGACGTCGCGCTGCTGCGGCCCGCCAGCGGCCTGGCCCCGAGCGTGGACCTCGTCGGCCGGGAGCTGGCCCGGCCGGTGCGGCGCGGCGAACCGCTGCTCGCGGCCGACCTGAGATGAGCGCGCGCGTCGTCGTGTTCGCCGGGACCCGGGCCGACCTGTTCCCGCTGGCCTCGGTGTTGCGGGCCCTGGCCGACGCCGACGACCTCGCCGTCACACTGCTCGCTGTCGCCACCGTCAGCGACGCCGGCTTCGGTGACCCGCTGGGGGACCTCGGCCTGGCCGGGGTCGACGTCGAGCTGCTCACCGACGCCCCCGCTGCGAGCGACTACCGGTCGACCACGCAGGCGGGCACCCGGATCAGCGCCGCGATGGCCGCGAGCCTGGAACGGCTCGACCCGCAGGCGTGCGTCGTCCTCGGCGACCGCTGGGAGCTGCTGTACGCCGTGCCACCGGTCGTGCTGCGCGGCGTGCCGCTCGTGCACCTCCACGGCGGCGAGATCACCGAGGGCGCCGTCGACGACCGCATCCGGCACGCGGTCAGCAAGCTGGCCGACCTGCACTGCGTGAGCACCGAGGCCGCGGCCGGCCGGCTGCGCCGCCTCGGTGAGCCCGCCGACCGAGTCGTCGTGACCGGTGCGCCGTCGCTGGACCGGATCACCCAGGTCGCGCCGGCCAGTGACGAGCGCCTGGCTGAGCTGCTCGGCCACGACCTGGTCCGGCCGTTCGCCCTGGTGACCTATCACCCCGTGACAGCGGGGGGTCCGGCCCCGGAGGCCGGCGCGGGAGCGGTGCTCGACGCCGTCGCGGACGCGGTCGGCTCGGCACTGGTGACTCACCCCGGCCTGGACGCGGGTCGCGAGGCGGTGCTGGCCCGGCTGGAGCGCGCGCGGGCCGAGCACCCCCAGCTGGCCGACGTGGCCACGTTGGGAGCCGACTACCTGCCCGTCCTCGCCGCAGCCGACGTGGTCGTGGGCAACAGCTCGAGCGGCATCATCGAGGCGGCCAGCTTCGGCGTACCCGTCGTGAACGTGGGCGACCGGCAGCGCGGTCGCGAGCGCGGAGCCAACGTGCTCGACGCCGACGAGAGCCGCGAGTCCATCGCGGCCGCCATCCGGACCGCTCTCGATCCGGCCTTCCGCGAGAGCGTGCGGCACGCGGCCAACCCGTACGGTGACGGCAAGGCCGCTCCGCGCATCGTGGAGGTGGTCCGGCGCGCCGTCCGGGCCCGAGATGCCTTGGCCCGCAAGCCTTTTGCGACGGAGCAGCCATGACGACGCTCCAGGTGTGGATCCTGGGCGCGGGCGGCCAGGCGCGCGAGACCGCGGACCTGGTGCGCGCCGTGGCTCGGGACGCGGCGGGCCGCGCGTTCGCGGTCCAGGGGCTGCTCGACGAGGAGGGCGAGGGCGAGCTGCTGCGCTCGGCTGTGGAGGGCACCGCCCGCGCCGTGGTCCTCGGCCTGGGCTTCCCGGCCGTCCGGTCCGCTGCGCTCGAGCGCGTCGAGCGGGTCACCCGAGACGAGCGGGCCGCGCTCGAGCTGCCGGTCCTCGTCCACCCCGCGGCGGACGTCGGCACCGGATGCGAGCTGGCCGACGGCGTCGTCGTGTCCGCGGGCTGTGTGGTGACGACCGACGTGCGGCTCGGCAGCGGCACGGTGCTCAACCCGCGGGCCGGCATCGGACACGACGCGGTGCTCGGCCGGTGCTGCGTCGTCAACCCCGGGGCCAACCTGTCCGGGCACGTCCGGCTCGGCGACCGGGTGCTCATCGGCAGCGGCGCTACCGTCCTGCAGGGGCTCACCATCGGCGACGACGCCGTGGTGGGCGCCGGCGCGGTCGTGACGAGGGACGTCCCGGCCGGCGTGACCGTGGTCGGCGTACCGGCGGGAGCACTCGGATGACCAGGCACGTGCTGGAGACCGTGAAGGCACCGCCGACGGCGACCCTGCGCGACGTCCTCGCGGTGATCGACCGCTCGGCCCTGACCGTGGCCCTGCTGGTCGAGCCGGACGACACCCTCGTGGCGCTGCTGACCGACGGAGATGTACGGCGGGCGCTCCTGCACGACGCCGGCCTCGGCGACGCGGCCCTGCCGTTCGCGACCAAGAACCCGCAGACGGTCCCGGCCGGATCGGGCCGGGCCACGGTGCTGGACCTGATGCGGGCGCTGCGCATCGACGCCGTGCCCGAGCTCGACGGCGCCGGCCGGGTGGTCGGCCTGCACACGCTGTCCGACGTCGTGGGGATCGAGCCGCTGCCCAACCCGGCAGTGATCATGGCCGGCGGTCGCGGCACGCGGCTCGGCGACCTGACCCGGCACACACCGAAGCCGCTCATGGAGGTCGCGGACCGCAGCATCCTGGAGTGGATCGTGCTCAACCTCGTCGGTGGCGGCGTGCGCGACGTCTCGGTGAGTGTCAACCACCTGGCCGACCGCATCGAGGAGCATCTCGGCGACGGGAGCCGCCTGGGCTGCACGGTGACCTACCTGCGGGAGGACCCCCAGCTGCCGCTGGGCACCGCGGGGTCCCTGGCCCTGTTCCGCGCTGGGCGGCCGGACCTACTCGTACCCACGCTGGTGATGAACGGCGACCTGATGTTCCGGTTCGAGCCCGAACGACTGCTCGACTTCCATGAGCGCACGGGCGCCGCGGTCACGGTCGCCACGCGTCCGTACCAGTTCGAGGTGCCGTTCGGCGTCGTCGACACCGAGTGGTCCGGCTCCGCGGCCGCGGTCACCGGCATCCGGGAGAAGCCGACGTACTCGATGAACGTGAACGCCGGTGTCTATGCCGTCTCCCCCGCCGCGCTCGACCTGGTCGCGGTCGGCGTCCCGTCGACGATGCCGGACCTGATCCAGGCTGCGCTCGACCACGGCATGCGGGTCGTCGCCTGGCCCCTGCCGTCGGAGTGGATCGACGTCGGTACGCCGTTCGACCTGGCCCGGGCGAAGGGCCACGTATGACCGGCGACAGCGTGGATCTGACCGGCCGGACCGTCCTGGTGACCGGTTCGG
>JBJMHS010000021.1:0-14393 GCA_045807245.1 Actinomycetales bacterium | reverse complement strand
GTCGCGCTGTTCGGGCGGCAGCTCGAGCTCGTCGACGGCGACCTTCATGTGGCCCAGCCATCGGTCCCGCTGGTCGGGTGTCACGGCGAACGGCGCGTGCCGCATCCGTAGCCGTGGATGGCCACGCTGGTCGCTGTACGTCGTGGGGCCACCCCAGTACTGCTCGAGGAACAGGAGCAGCCGCTCCTCCGCGCCGGCCAGGTCGGGCTCCGGGTACAGCGCACGAAGCTGCGGGTCCGACGCCACACCCTGGTAGAAGCGATGCACCAGCCGGGCGAACGTCTCGCGGCCCCCGACCAGGTCATAGAACGTCGTCGGGCTCGTCACCGGTCCATCATCACGGTCGGGTCAGGCGCGACCGGGCGGGGGTCCGGTCGAGCCACGGACCTTGAGCTCGATCGGGAAGATGATCTGGCGCACAGGCAGGGACGGGTCGAGCAGCCGCTCGAGCATCAGCTGGGCACCCCGCACACCCAGCTCCTCGACCGGCTGCACCACCGTCGTCAGGTCGAGCAGGTCGGCCAGCTCGTGACCGTCGTACCCGACGATCGAGATGTCCCGTCCCGGCGTGAGGCCGTGCCGGCGCATCGCCCGCATCGCGCCGAACGCCATCTCGTCCGAGATCGCGAACACCGCTGTGGGCCGCCGTGGCAGCGCGAGCAGGCCCTCCATGGCCCGGTCCCCCCCGCGCACCGTGAACGAGCCGTAGGTCAGGAAGTCGGGGTCGGGGGTGATGCCGGCGTGGGCCAGCGCGCCGAGGAACCCGTCGTAGCGGTCCACGTCCGGGGTGAACGGGCTGGGCAGCACGCGCCCGGAGATGATCGCGATGTCGCGGTGTCCGAGGTCGACCAGGTGCTGCGTGGCCATCCGCGCCCCGGCCACGTCGTCGACCATGGTCGTGACTGCGCGTCTGGTGGTCGTGCCGACCAGGACGACGGGGAGGTCGAGGTCGAACAGCCCGACGACGTCCTGGCTCTCCGGGTCCAGGCTCAGCACCAGGAAGCCGTCCGCCTTGTGCCGGAGCCGCCGGTGCGGCGGCACCCGGTGCGGTTCGCTCGGCTCGCCGGTGTCGAAGAGCAGCAGGTCGAAGTCGGCCTCGTGGAACACGCGCTCGGCGCCGCTCAGCACCGTGGCGAAGTACCACCGTGAGATGAACGGCGTGATCACGGCGATCGCCTGGGTCCGGCCGGTCGCGAGCCGCGAGGCGGTCGGGGAGATCACGTAGTCCATCCGCTCCGCGACCTTCATGACGTGGTGGCGGGTGGTGGGGTCGACGTTCGGCAGCCCCCGCAGGGCTCGCGACACTGTTGCGGTCGAGACCCCGGCCTCCCGCGCGATGTCCCTGATCGTCATCGCCACGAGAGACATCCCTTCCAAGCCGCGGACTGCGTGCTCCAGGCCCCCCGGGGGACTGTACGGAGTCTGTGTAACGGCTTGCAAGGGTGCTCAGGTGCGGGGTGTGCGGGCAGCAGCGCCCGTCCGGTGCGCTCGGGCGGCCGGACTAGGCGGGTGGAGGCTTGGCCGCGCCGAGCCCGCTGCCGTACGGCGGGAAGGCGATCGGCGCCTTGACCCCGTGCGCGTCGAAGGCGACCTTGGCCCGCTCGCGGATCTCCCGCTGGATGGTGAGGTTCTCGTTGGGCTCGCACTTGGCGATGACCCGGATCGTGATCGTCGTACCGGTGATCTGCTCGATGCCGACGACCGTCGGCGTCTCGACCAGCTTGTCGTGCCAGATCGGGTCGTCGTCCAAGGCCTGCATCGCCTCGCGCAGCACGCCCATGACGCGCTCGGCGTCCTCGGTGTACGAGACCGGCAGGTCCACGATCGCTGTCGACCAGCCCTGGCTGCGGTTGCCCACGCGGACGATCTCGCCGTTCCGGACGTACCAGATGACACCGTTGCCGTCGCGCAGCCGGGTCACCCGCAGCGTCACGTCCTCGACCTCACCGATGGCCTCGCCGGTGTCGATGACGTCGCCCACGCCGTACTGGTCCTCCAGCAGCAGGAAGACGCCGGACAGGAAGTCCTTGACCAGGCTCTGCGCACCGAAGCCGAGCGCGACGCCGGCGACTCCGGCCGAGGCGAGCAGCGGCGCGATCGGGATGTCGACCTTCTCGAGGATCATCACGAACGCGACGCCGAAGATGACCGTCGTGACCAGGCTGCGGAGCACCGCGCCGAGGGTCTCGACCCGCTGGCGGCGACGCTCGCTCAGCGCTCCGGTCGCGCTGGCCAGCACTCGGGTGGCCCGGTGCCCCTCGAGCCGCGCTGGGAGCTTCGACTCGAGAGTGCGCCGGACGGCTCGGCTGATCAGCCGGTGCAGCACCCAGCGCAGCAGGGCGCCGCCCACCAGGATGACCAGGATCGGCAGCCCGGTGTCGACCAGCCAGTCGGTCAGGTCCTTGGTGCTCATCGCTCCGTCGCCTGGTTCGGCAGCAGCAGTCCCAGGTGATGCGCCATGAACGCGAGCGTGTCCGCTGACAGCTCGACGCTGCGTGAGACGGCTCGCCCGCCGTGGCCGACGTCCTTCTCCAACCGCAGCAGGACCGGATGGGTGGCCGGGTCGGACGCCGACGAATGTTGCAGTGCGGCAACGAACTTGCGGGCATGCATGGTGTCGACGCGCGTGTCACCGTCGAAGACGGTGAGCAGGACGGCGGGGTACGGCGTGTCCTCCGTCACGTGGTGGTACGGCGAGTAGCCGAGCAACCAGCCGAGCTGCTCGGGGTCGGACGCCGTGCCGTACTCCTCGGCCCAGGTCGCACCGAGGCCGAACAGCTCGTACCGGACCATGTCGAGCAACGGCGCGGAACACACCACAGCGCGGTACAGCTCCGGCCGCTGGGTCAGCGCCGCCCCGACGAGCAGGCCACCGTTCGAGCCGCCCGAGATGGCCAGCTGCTCGGGCGTGGTCCAGCCGGTCGCCACGAGATGCTCGGCCGCCGCGTGGAAGTCGTCGAACACGTTCTGCTTGTGCGCCATCATCCCGGCGCGGTGCCAGTCCTCGCCCTCCTCGCCGCCGCCCCGCAGCTGCGCCATGGCGTACACGCCGCCGGCTTCGACCCAAGCCAGGACCCCGGCGGAGTAGCCCGGCCCGATCGGGATGCCGAACCCGCCGTACCCGTAGAGGACCGTCGGCGCGGGCGCCGCCGGTGCCAGCGCAGGCGCGATCACGAGCATCCGCACGGTCGTCCCGTCCTTGGACGGGTACTCGACCAGCTGGCTGGTCACCTCGGGGACGTCCACGGTCCCCGGGGCCGTGGCCCACAGGCCGAGCGCGCCGGACCGGGCGTCGTAGTGCAGGACACTGCTGGGCGTGCCGGAGTCGGTGTAGCCGAACCAGCACTCGTGTCCACCCTCCGCCCGCTCGCCCAGCCCACCGATCGTCCCGACCCCGGGCAGCTCGACGGAGCCGCGTCGTTCGCCGGTCTCCAAGTCGTGCACCGTGACCTCGCTGACGGCGTGCCGGGTCCACGCCGCGAGCAGGACGCCGGCCCCGTCGAGCTCTGGCCCGTCCAGGATGGCGAAGTCCTCGAGCACCGCCTCCGGGTCCTCGGGCAACAGGTCGACCCAGTTCTCCACCGCCGGGTCCGTCGGGTCGACCACGGCCAGCCGACCGCGGGGCGCGTCACGGTCCGTCGAGACGTACGCCCGGCCGTCGCGGCTGACGAACAACGACGTCTGCGCGTCCACACCGGACTGGACGACCACGAACTCGGGCTGCTCCGGCCCGGTCGCCTCCAGGTCGGCCAGCCACGCCTCGGTCCTCGGGGCCGTCCCGGCCGATGCGGTCACCGACAACCATCGGCCGTCCCAGGAGCAGTGCACGCCGTAGTAGTTGGTCATATCGAGGCCGTCGCCGAAGACGAGCACGTCGCGCTCCGGGTCGGTGCCGATGCGGTGCAGCCAGATCCGGCGATGGAACTGTCGCTCGTCCTCCGGCAACAGCTCCGGCGCCAGCCGGCGGACGTAGAAAAAGGCCTGACCACCGACCAGCCACGCGACAGGGGAGTAGCGCGCCCGGTCGATCGGCCCATCCACGATCTGCCCGGTGGACACGTCCATCACCCGGAGCACCGACTCCTCGCGACCGCCCTCGGACAGCTGGTAGGCCAGCAGGGAGCCCTCCTTGCTCGGCTGCCATGCGTCGAGCGTCGTCGCGCCGCTCGGGTCCACCGACATCGGGTCGACCAGCACCCGCTCGCCACCGTCCGGGTCGACCGTCAGCAGTACGGCGTGCTCCTCGTCGGGCAGGCGGCGCAGGAAGAACTGCTGCTGCCCCCGCCACGTTGGGGCCGATACGACTCCGGCCCGCAGCAGCTCGGCGACGCGGGACCGCAGATGTGGCCGCCCGGTCCACGTCGTACTCACCTGGGCGAACAGCTCGTCCTGGGCCCGGCTCCACCCGACGATCTGGTCCGAGGCTGCATCCTCCAGCCAGCGGTAGGGGTCGGCGACGGCGTACGCCGGAGCGCCGGCGGGGAGCTGCTCGACCAGGTCGAGCCGAGCCGCCTCGGGGTAGGTGAAGTCGCCGTTGTCCGGGGCGGCACTCATGGCGGCAACCCTATGGCCGCCGTGCTCGTCGGTGCGTTCGCGCCACGGCGGGCGCGAGGGTGAACGCAGGCTGACGCTGCCCAGACAACCGACGTAACAGGGACGTAACGACTGTTGACAGATGCAAGGGTTTGCACGAGGCTCCCGCTCATCCGAGTTGGAGCACGTTCACGGCGCGACATGTGCTGTCGACCTGCCCGAAACAACAAAGGAGCCATCGATGCGAGGGTCCACCCTGATCAAGTCAGTAGTGGCGGTCAGTGCCGTCGCCCTGCTGACTTCGGCTTGTTTGAGCTCCGGCTCATCCGGTGGTGGTGACAGCGGGAAGGCGTCCGGGAGCGTCAAGGGCGCGACCGTCAAGATCTGGGTGAGCGTCGACCAGCCCATCCTGGACGGGATCAAGGCGGTCGTGGACCCCGAGGCGAAGGCTCAGGGCTTCACCATCGCGTGGTCCAAGGTCACCAACATCAACCAGCTCATCATCACCAAGATCCAGGCCAACGACGTCCCTGACATCGCCTGGATCCCGCAGCCCGGTGTCGTCAACGACATCGTCAAGCGGAACAAGGCCACGGCTCTGGACTCCATCCTGGACATGAACGCGCTCAAGTCGAGCTACGTCCCGGGCACCCTGGACTCCGGCACCGTCAACGGCAAGCTCTACGGCCTGCTGGTGAGCGCGAACGCGAAGAGCTTCGTGTTCTACCCGAAGAAGGCCTGGGACGCGGCGGGCTACAAGGTCCCCACGACGATCGACGAGCTGAACGCGCTCACCGACCAGATCAAGAGCCAGGGCAAGACGCCGTGGTGCATGGGTATCGGTTCGGACGCGGCGACCGGCTGGCCGGCGACTGACTGGTTCGAGGACCTGGTGCTCCGCTACGGCGGTACTCAGGGCTACGACGACTGGGTCGCGCACAAGGTGAAGTTCGACTCCCCGCTCGTGCGTCAGGCTGCTGCCGAGTTCCAGAAGCTGCTGTTCACGTCGGGCAACGTGCTGGGTGGCCGCAAGTCCATCGCCAGCAACTCGTTCCAGACGGCGGGCAACCCGATGTTCGACTCGAAGCCGGGCTGCTGGATGTACAAGCAGGGCAGCTTCATCACTGCCTTCTTCCCGAAGGCTGTGCAGGCGGACCTGGACAACCAGGTGGGCGTGTTCTACTTCCCGTCCGCCAACGGCACTGACAAGCCCATGCTCGGTGGTGGCGACATGGCCGTGCTGCTCAAGAACACGGCTGCCGGCGATGCCGCGATGAAGCTGCTGGCCCAGACCAACGTCGGAGACACGGCGGTCACCAACGGTTCCAGCTTCCTGTCGCCGCACAAGGACTTCGACCCGTCGAAGTACAAGGGCGCCATCGCGCAGCAGGTCGCCAAGTTCGTCACCGAGTCCACGGCGTTCCGTTTCGACGGTTCGGACTCCATGCCGGGCGCCGTGGGTGCGGGCACGTTCTGGAAGGACATGACGTCGTGGATCAGTGGCCAGGAGTCGCTGGATTCGGCGTTGAAGAACATCGACGGCAGTTGGCCTGCCAGCTGATGTCCTAGGGCGGCTAGGGTGCGTGGTGAGGGGTCTTCGACCTCGGGCCACGCACCCTGGCGGCCGGTCCGCCACGTCGTACGTCCGGCGGTGACGCCGGGAGGAAGGCGGTGCCTGTGGTAATCAAGGCGATCAACGCGCTCCTGACCGTTGTGGCCGGCGTCGGCGTCGCGCTGGCGGTCTTTTGGCTTCTGAACAAGCTGGCCGAGCTCCTGCCCGATCGGTGGGAGGACCGGATCAAGCCGTACGTCTACATCCTCCCGGCGTTCGCAGCGATCTCGCTCTACCTGCTCTACCCGGCGCTCCAGACGGTCCTCTACAGCTTCGCGAACTCCGACAGCACCAAGCTGGTCGGGTTCAAGAACTACTCCGGACTGCTGAAGTCCCACGGGTTCCAACAGACGCTGTTCAACACGCTCATCTGGATCGCGGTGGCGCCCATCGCGGCCGTGGTGCTGGGCCTTGCGGTCGCCGTACTCGTCGACCGCCTGAGGCCGACACCGGAGAAGCTGTCGAAGACCGTCATCTTCCTGCCCATGGCCATCAGTGCCGTGGGCGCGTCGACGGTGTGGAAGTTCATCTACGCCAGCAACCCGCCCGGGCAGCCGCAGATCGGTCTGCAGAACGCCATCATCACCAAGCTGGGCGCCGATCCGGTGCCCTGGCTGGAGAAGAGCACCTTCCACGTCAACACGTTCCTGCTGATCGTCATGTTCTTGTGGTCGCAGGTCGGGTTCTCGATGGTGCTGCTCTCCGCTGCCATCAAGTCGGTGCCTGACGACACGCTCGAGGCGGCCCGCATCGACGGCGCCAACGAGCGTCAGATCTTCCGCCGGGTCGTCGTGCCGCAGATCATGGCCACGGTGATCACCGTGTACGTCACGGTGGCCATCGGAGTGATGAAGCTGTTCGACATCGTCTACGTCATGACGAACGGCAACTTCAATACCAACGTGCTGGCGACGGAGTTCTTCAACCAGCTGTTCACCAACTTCAACAACGGGTACGCGGCCGCCATCGTCGTGATGCTGATGATCGCCGTGATCCCGATCATGATCTACCAGGTCAAGCAGTTCCGAGCTCTGGAGGAGGCACGATGACCAGCACCGCCACGCCTCCGCTCGCATCGGAGAGCCAGCTCCCCAGCAAGGCGCGCAAGCGCAAGAGCGTCGAGCCGGGCGGCGCCAACTGGGTCGTCAAGACGGTCATCGCGGTCATCAGCATCCTGTGGATCGTCCCGACTCTGGGCGTCCTGATCACCTCCTTCCGCACGGACAGCGACGCGAACACGTCAGGCTGGTGGTCGATCGTCACCCACCCGTCGACGCTGAAGGACCTCACCTTCGGCAACTACACCGACGCGATCAAGGGCGCCAACCTCGGCCGCGGCTTCATCAACAGCTTGGCCATCGCCCTGCCGGCGACGTTCATCCCGATCCTGATCGCGGCCTTCGCGGCGTACGCGTTCACGTTCATGGACTTCCCCGGCAAGGACGTCCTGTTCGTCGTGATCGTGAGCCTGCTCGTCGTACCGAACTTCGTCGCGATGGTGCCGCTGCTCAAGATCTACGGACAGCTGCACCTGGCGGGCAAGTTCCCGTCGGTGTGGCTGGCGCACATAGGTTTCGGCATGTCGTTGGCCATCTATCTGTTGCGCAACTACATGGCGACGCTGCCGAAGTCGGTGGTGGAGTCGGCCAAGGTCGACGGGGCCAGCCACTACGCGACCTTCTACCGGCTCGTCCTGCCGATGTCGGTCCCGGTGCTGGCGTCGTTCGCGATCTTCCAGTTCCTCTGGGTCTGGAACGACCTGCTCGTCGCGCTGGTGTTCATCGGACCGGGTGAGAACGAGCCGATCACGGTGGCGACCACGACCCTGCTCGGGACCCAAGGGCAGAACTGGAACCTGGTCACCGCGGGCGGGATCATCACGATGATCTTGCCGATCATCGTGTTCCTCGCACTGCAGCGGTTCTTCGTCCGTGGTCTGACCGCGGGCTCGGTCAAGGGATAACAGGGCAAGAGCGTCGGCGCGCGCCGGGCGGGATCTACCCCCGGCGCGCGCTGGCCTGCCGGGAGAAGATGACGTGCGGCTAGATGCGGAAGCGGCTGGCCTTCTTGAGGCCTTGCCATGTGCAGTAGGCCGCACCGGCCAAGCCACCGCCGAGGCACACGACTGTTGCGAACGTGTAGTACCCCTGCGCCGTGGAGACCATGAGCGCCAGGAACGCGACCGTCAGGCAGCCGAGCGTGTACAGACCCCATCGCCGCTGCAGCCGTTTGACCTCCTCGGCGGTCAGCGGCTCCTTGCGCATCGTGCTCCTCGCTCGGCAGTTCTCGGCGCGGCCGGTCCGGCCAGTGCGAGTCATCGTACGACAGGGCATCCCGGCACCCGGGTGGCTGCGAAGATGCTGGTGTGTCAACCGATCCGGCCGCGTGGACCACGGACCTGGACCGCCCCGGTGACGGCCCGGACGTCGTCGCGGCGGAGCCCCGCCGGCTGGGTCGGCGGGGCCGAGGAATGCTCGCGGCCGTGGTCGCGGCGGTGGTCGTGATCGGCGCTGCCGGCTGGTACGCCGACGGGCGTCGACGAGACCAGGAGTTCGACCAGCTGGCCGGGTGCGCGTCGCAGGCGGAGGCGGCGCGGGCCGCCGCCGAGCGCCGCGTCGCCGCCATGGCGTCGTACGTGCGGCCGAGCCTGGCCGTCTTCGAGGCGCCCGATCGCCAGCTCTACCCACTCATCGCGCACGAGGCCGCGGTTGGCCGGCCGGACGTCGAGTCAGCCGCCCGCAGCTGCGCGGACGTACGCGTCCTGGCCGTCCACGGCGCGCTGAGGCGGGCGCGGTCGGACTACGTGCTGTACCTGAGCGCCGAGACCGAGCGCCTGGCCGACATCGAGGCCGACGGTTCCCATGCGTACGACGACACCGAGGGACTGCGGGTCCTGCGGACGTCAGCGTTCACTGCCCTTGCCGCGGCCGCGCCGAGTGACTCCGCACGGCGCCACCTGACCACCGTGGCTAGGGTCGACCAGTGACCGAGCTGCACGAGCTGACCGCAGTGGAGCTCGGCCGCGCGGTGGCCTCCGGGGACGTCTCCCCGGTCGAGGTGACCGAGCACTTCCTGGACCGCATCTCTTCCTACGACTCACGGCTCGGCGCGTTCGTCACGGTGACAGCGGACCTCGCACTCAGCCAGGCCAAGGAGCAGGAGGCACTCGCTCGGGACGGTGCCCTCGCGTCGCCCCTCGCGGGGGTGCCCGTCCCGGTGAAGGACCTGAACCACGTCGCCGGCGTACCGGTCAGCTACGGCAGCGCGGCGTACGCCGGCACGATCGCGCCGGTCGACGACCACGTCGTACGCCGCATGAAGGCCGCCGGCACGATCTGCCTCGGCAAGACCAGCACCCCAGAGTTCGGCTTGCCCTGCTACACCGAGACGGCGATCGGCCCGCCGGCGCGTACCCCGTGGGACCTGTCCCGCGGCGCTGGTGGCTCGAGTGGCGGCGCGGCCGCCGCGGTCGCCGGGGGACTGGCTCCGTTGGCGCAGGGCAGTGACGGCGGAGGTTCGATCCGCATCCCGGCCAGCTGCTGCGGCCTGTTCGGTCTCAAGCCGAGCCGCGGCCGGGTGAGCAGCGGGCCGCTGTTCGGTGACGTGGGTCCGGGTCTCGGCGTCATCGGGCCGATCGCCTGGACCGTCGCGGATGCAGCAGCGTTGCTCGACGTCATGGCCGGGCCGGAGCTCGGCGACCCGCACTGGGCACCGCCCCTGCCGACGGGCGAGACGTTCGCCGAGCACGCGCGCCGGGACCCGGGCCGGCTGCGCATCGCCCGGTTCCGCACGCCGGTCGTCGGTGCCACCGAGCTGCATCCGCAGTGCGTCGTGGCCTACGAGGGCGCGTCGCGACTGCTCGAGACTCTGGGTCATGAGGTCGTCGACGTCGAGGCGCCGATCCCGCCCGACGTCGTTCCGTCGTTCGAGGTCGTGTGGAGCGTGCTCGCGACGCTCACGCCGGTGCCGGACGGAAATGAGGAGACGTTGCGTCCGCTGACTCGGTACCTGCGCGGGCGCGGCGCTCCCATCTCGGGTACGACGTTCGCGCAGGCCATCGGTGCGATGCAGGCCGTCACCCGGGCCGCGGTGTCCGCACTGGCGCCGTACGACGCGGTGCTCACACCGACGCTGGCCGACCTGCCGGCTGCAGTGGGCGCTCTCCGCAACGACGACGACCCGTTCGCCGACTTCGAGGCGCAGAAGCGGTTCACGCCGTTCACCGCACTCTGGAACGTCACCGGCATGCCGGCGGTGAGCCTGCCGCTGCACCACACCGAGCCGCTCGACGGTGCGCCCGAGGGCCTGCCGGTCGGTGTCATGCTGGCCGGCCGCCCCGCGGGAGAGGCGGCGCTGCTGTCGCTGGCCGCGCAGGTGGAGTCCGCGGCACCGTGGCGGAGCCGGCGTGCGACCGCCTGGCAGCATGGGCCGTCGACATGAGCGGTGACGACGCCGTGGACTCGGTCCCTGCGGAGTTCGACGCCTCGCCGCCCTCGCCGGCGCTCACCGAGCTGGCTCGTGCGTACGGCGTCTCCACTGAGTACTGGGACTGGCGCGGCCGCCACGTGCTCGTCCCGGCCGGCACCATTCGGGCCGTGCTGGCGGCGTTCGACGTGGCTGCGGCCGACGACCACCAGGTCGCGGTGGCCCTGGCCGAGCTCCGCGACCGGCCCTGGCGCCGGCTGCTCCCACCCGTGGTCGTGTGCCGCGGCGGCGCGCCGGTCCAGGTCAAGGTCCATGTCGACGACGGCGACCCGGTCCAGGTCTGGGCCGACATGGAGGACGGCAGCCGGATCGACGCACGCCAGGTCGAGGCCTGGGTGCCGCCCCGCACCATCGACGGCCGGGTCGTCGGCGAGGCGACCTTCGAGCTGTCCACCGCGCTGCCGTCGGGCTGGCACCTCCTGCGGGCCGAGACGCCCGGCGGTGTGGGCACCGCACCGCTGGTCGTCACGCCCGACTCACTGGAGCTGCCCGCGACACTGAGCGAGCGTCGAGCGTGGGGCTTCATGACCCAGCTGTACTCGGTGCGCTCGCAGCAGTCATGGGGCATCGGCGACCTGGCCGACCTGTCCGAGCTCGCCGTCTGGAGCGGGGCCGATCTCGGTGCCGACTTCGTGCTGGTCAACCCGCTCAACGCGGCCGAGCCCGTCCCGCCCATGGAGGCGTCGCCGTACCTGCCCTCGACCCGACGCTTCGTCAACCCGGTGTACATCCGGGTCGAGGACATCCGAGAGGTCGCCTACATGCCGTCGGCCGAGCGGCAGCTGCTGGAGTGGCACGGCGACGACGCCCATCTCGCGAACGCCTCGGACCGGATCGACCGCGACCGGGTCTGGGAGCTGAAGTCGGCAGCGCTGGAGATCGTGCATCGGCTGCCACGGTCGCCGGCCCGCCAGCGGGCGTACAACGACTTCCGGCGCGACATGGGCCCCGGCCTGGTCGACTTCGCGACCTGGTGCGCCCTGGCCGAAGCGCACGGTCTGCCGGCGGCCGAATGGCCCGCGGGACTGGGGGATCCGCGATCGGCGGAGGTCGAGGCCGAGCGTCGGCGCCTGGCGGAGCGGGTCGACTTCCACTGCTGGCTGCAATGGGTGGCGGACGAGCAGATCGCCGCGGCGCAGCGCGCGGCCCGCCGGTCCGGCATGGGGCTCGGGCTCATCCAGGACATCCCGGTCGGGGTGCATCCGCGCGGCGCGGACGCGTGGAGCCTGACCGACGCACTGGCCCAAGGCGTCCACGTCGGCGCCCCGCCGGACTCCTTCAACCAGCAGGGCCAGAACTGGAGCCAGCCCCCGCTGCGGCCCGACCGCTTGCAGGAGCTGGCGTACGCGCCGTACCGCGACATGCTGCGCACCGTCCTGCGGCACGCGGGCGGCGTGCGGGTCGACCACGTGATCGGCCTGTTCCGGCAGTGGTGGGTGCCGGAGGGGCGGCCCGCGGACGAGGGCACGTACGTGCGCTACGACCACGAGGCCCTGGTCGGCATCCTCGCGCTGGAGGCGGAGCGGGCGGGTGCGGTCGTGATCGGTGAGGACCTGGGCACCGTGGAGCCGTGGGTCAGGGACCATCTGCGCGAGCGAGGCATCTTCGGTACGTCGATCCTGTGGTTCGAGAAGGACGACCAGGGAGCGCCGCTGGAGCCGGAGCGTTGGCGTGAGCTGTGCCTGGCGACCGTGACCACGCATGACCTACCGCCGACCGCGGGTTACCTTGCGGGAGAACACATCCGGCTGCGCGACGAGCTCGGCCTCCTGACCCGGCCGGTGGAGGAGGAGCGCGCTGAGGACGCACGCGACCGCCAGGCGATGGTCGCCCTGCTGCGTCGGCGCGGGCTGCTGCGCGACGACGCGGGAGCGCGGGCGACGATCGAGGCACTGCACCGGCTCATCGCCTGGACGCCGGCCCGGCTGATCGGGGTGGCGCTGCCGGACGCGGTGGGAGAGGTCCGCACGATCAACCAGCCGGGCACCGACAAGGAGTACCCCAACTGGCAGCTGCCGCTCGCCGACGGGGACGGACGACCGGTGCTGCTCGACGACCTGATCCGGTCCCGCCGGGCCCGAGAGCTGGCCCGCGCGGCCGCGACCGGATAGGTCCGGCGAGCCGCGGCTGGGCGACGGACCTGCTCAGGCCTGGGCGTCGCGCTGCTGCGCCCGGACCGCCCGCACGACCGTGTCCCTGTTCTCGGTGACCAACCGCACCAGCGCCGGCGGGATGTCGGCTGCCGAGCCTGGCCCGTCCAGCCAGGCCTGCGTGCGGTCGGCCAGGGCCTGGCTCGACAGCAGCACGGGGAACAGGCCGATGACGATCTTCTGCGCCGAGTCGTTGGTCCGCGACTGCCAGGCCGGCACGATGGCGTCGAAGTAACGCTCGACGAACGGCTCGAGCAGGGCCGGGTCGTGGACCCGGGCGAAACCGAGGATCGCGGCCTCCTGCAACGCGTTCGGCAGGTCGTCGCTGTCGACCACGCTCTCCCACGCCGCCAGCTTGGCTTCGGGGGTGGGGATCGCCGCCCGGGCCGTCGCCGCGTGCCGTTGACCGGCCGCGGTGTTGTCCCGCTCCAGCTCCGCCTCGATCTCGGACGGGGCCGCCGCACCCGCGGCGACCAGCGATGCGAGCAGGCCCCAGCGCAGGTCGGTGTCGATGGTCCGCCCGGGCAGCTCCTGCTCGGCCTCCAGAAGGTCGCGCACATAGGCCGTGTCCGCCGGCGACGTGGCCGACCCCGCGTACGCCGTCAGCAGCTGCAGCTGCGCGTCGCTGCCCGGCTCGGCCCCGAGGGTGAGCTCGCGCAGCCGGGCCGTCACCGTCGCGGCCAGCGCAGCGCGCCGAGCCGGGTCGGAGTAGAAGCGATACGCCGTACTCATCTGGGCCAGCAGTGTCCGCTGGACGCTCGAATCCGTCTCTGCCGCAACGTTGTCCAGCACTATCTCGACGAAGTCGCGGGCCGCCATCTCGGCGTCCCGGGTCATGTCCCATGACGCACCGAGGATCAGTGCGCGTGGCATCGACGAGTCGAAGGCGTCCAGCCGGTCGATGGCTGTCGCGAGCGAGTGCCCGTCCAGCCGGATCTTGGCATAGGCGAGGTCGTCGTCGTTGACGAGGAGCAGGTCCGGCCGCGGCCGCCCCACCAGGTCGAGCACCTCGGTCCGGGACCCCTTGACGTCCAGCTCGACCCGGCTGGTCCGGACCAGCTTGCCCTCCAGCACGTCGTACGAGCCGATGGCCAGCCGGTGCTCGCGCAGCACGGGGTGGCTGTCCGGCGCGGACTGCTCGATGGTGGCTCTGGTGATGACGCCGTCGTCGTCGACCTCGATCAGCGGGCGGAGAGTGTTGACCCCCGCCTGCTGCAGCCAGTCCGCGCTCCAGGCGGTCAGGTCCCGACCACTGGTGACCTCGAGCTCGCGCAGCAGGTCGGCCAGCTCGGTGTTGCGCCAGGAGTGCGCCTTGAAGTAGCGGCGCAGGCCCTGGACGAACTCTTCGCGGCCGACGTACGCGACCAGCTGCTTGAGCACCGACGCGCCCTTGGCGTAGGTGATGCCGTCGAAGTTCACCTCGACGTCCTCGAGGTCCCGGATAGTCGCGACGATCGGGTGCGTCGTACCGAGCTGGTCCTGCCGGTACGCCCAGGACTTCTCGGCCGTGCTGAACGTCGTCCAGGCCCACGGCCACCGCGTCGCCTCGGCCTGCGCCACCGTGCTGGCCCACTCGGCGAACGACTCGTTGAGCCAGAGGTCGTTCCACCACC
>JBJMHS010000020.1:0-70900 GCA_045807245.1 Actinomycetales bacterium | reverse complement strand
GGCACGTAGTTAGCCGGTGCTTCTTCTGCAGGTACCGTCACTTTCGCTTCTTCCCTGCTGAAAGAGGTTTACAACCCGAAGGCCTTCGTCCCTCACGCGGCGTCGCTGCATCAGGCTTTCGCCCATTGTGCAATATTCCCCACTGCTGCCTCCCGTAGGAGTCTGGGCCGTGTCTCAGTCCCAGTGTGGCCGGTCGCCCTCTCAGGCCGGCTACCCGTCGTCGCCTTGGTAGGCCATTACCCCACCAACAAGCTGATAGGCCGCGAGCTCATCCCTAACCGAAAAACTTTCCACCCAGTGCAGATGCCTGCCTGGGTCGTATCCGGTATTAGCTGCGGTTTCCCGCAGTTATCCCAGAGTTCGGGGCAGATTGCTCACGTGTTACTCACCCGTTCGCCACTGATCCCCCGGTGCAAGCACCGAGTTCACCGTTCGACTTGCATGTGTAAAGCACGCCGCCAGCGTTCGTCCTGAGCCAGGATCAAACTCTCCGTTGATGTCTGTTTCGACGCCGAGCCGCAAGAGCGGACACCGGCGTCGACATCTAGAAGAACCAGCCGAAGCTGGTGATCATGGCAATGAGCGGGTCCGATCGCTCGGATCCGTACTCATACCAAAGGAATCCGGTACGTCGACGGCCGCGACCGGATGGTCGTGACCCCCGCCGTACACGGGGTTAAATCTGGCATCGATTTTTGGCACGCTGTTGAGTTCTCAAGGAGCGGGCGCGCACTGGTCGAGGCCTCTCGGCCTGTCGCAGGGCAACCGGTCTAACTTATCTGAGCCGTCGCAGCGCGGTCAAACCGTCTGCCAGGAGCATTCCCGGCAGGACGGATCGAAGTTCACCGCGGGGTTCGAGAGCAACTCTAGCACCTCTGCCACGCCGCTCCGGAACACGCTGGGTCAGGTGGGCCGGACCGACACCGCCGCCAGCGAGCGCCGGCCCCGGCGCAGCAGCGCGACCCCTCCCGGCAGCACATCTGCGCTGGTCAGGAGCGCGTCCGGGTCGGTCACCTTGACGTTGTTGAGGTACGCGCCGCCCTCCGCGACTGCCCGGCGGGCGGCGTTGCGCCCGGCGACCAGCCGCGAGTCGGCCATGAGGTCGACCACCCGGTCACCGACGGTCCCCCGAGCCTGCGGCAGCTCGGCGGTGGCATCGCGCAGCGTGACCGCATCCAGTGAGTGCAGCTCGGTGGCCTCCCGGCCGAAGAGCGCCCGGCTCGCGGCCTCGACCCGTCGGGCCGCCTCCGCGCCGTGCACGAGCGTCGTCACGTCCCGGGCCAGACCCCGCTGCGCCTCGCGCAGCTGCGGACGCTCCTGCGCCGACGCCTCGAGCGCCTCGATCTCCTCGCGGCTGCGGAACGTGAAGATCCGCAGCAGGCTCCCGACGATGGCATCCTCGGCGTTGAGCCAGAACTGGAAGAACGCGTACGGCGTCGTCATCTCCGGGTCCAGCCAGACGGTGCCGGCCTCGGTCTTGCCGTACTTCGTCCCGTCCGCCTTGGTGACCAACGGCGTGGCCAGGGCGTGCACCGAGACGCCTTCCGCCCGGTGGATCAGGTCCACCCCGCTGGTCAGGTTGCCCCACTGGTCGCTGCCGCCGGTCTGCAGCACGCAGCCGTACCGGCGGTAGAGCTCGAGGAAGTCCAGCCCCTGCAGGATCTGGTAGCTGAACTCGGTGTAGGAGATGCCGTCCTGCGAGGCCAGCCGGTCGGCCACGGCGTCCTTCTTGATCATCGTGTTGACCCGGTAGTGCTTGCCGACGTCGCGTAGGAAGTCCAGTGCGGACATCGGGGCGGTCCAGTCCAGGTTGTTGACGACCACGGCGGCGTTCGGTCCCTCGAATGACAGGTAGCGCTCGACCTGCGCCCGCTCGCGCTCGACCCACTCCGCGACCGTGTCCTTCGAGTTGAGCACCCGCTCGGCCGTCGGCTTCGGGTCTCCGATCAGCCCGGTCGAACCGCCCACGAGGGCCAGGGGATGGTGACCGGCGTCCTGCAGCCGGCGCATGGTGAGCAGCTGGACCAGGTTGCCCATGTGCAGGCTGGGCGCGGTCGGGTCGAAGCCGCAGTAGTACGTGACCGGTCCCGACGCCAGCGCTGACCGCAGCGCTTCCTGGTCGGTCGACAGGGCGAGCAGCCCGCGCCAGCGGAGCTCGTCGAGGATGTCGGTCACGTCTGTCCTTTCGGGTGCCTGGCCCGCCGTCGGTACCGGGTCGGTCGGGCCAAGCCTGCCCGATCACCCGTTCCGGCCGGCACGGGGTTTCGCCGGGCGGTACGGCGACACGGTCGGGTCGGCGTCGACCCAGAGCCGCCAGGGGTACGTCGCGGCGTCACCCCCCAGACCGGAGACGCCGACCCGCGGACCGGTCCGAACCAGGGCCCGGTCCCCCCGGCGGCCCCGTTCGACCCACTGAGCGGGCCCATCGGGGCCGCTGGACGGAGCACCGCACAGATCCACGCCGTTGTCCGCCCGGCCCAGCCCGAGGCTCTGCGCAAGCCGCGCCGGTCCGCGGGCCAGGTCGCGGGACATCCGCGCGGACGGCCGCCGGCCCGCGGCCAGGTCAGCGCCCCCGACCACCTCCCCAGCGCGGAGCAGGACGGCGCTCGCTTGGCCGGGGCGGCCGGTCACCACGTTGGCGCAGTAATGCATGCCGTAGGTGAAGTACACGTACAGGTGGCCGGCCTCGCCGTACATCACGGTGTTGCGTGGGGTCTGGCCGCGGAAGGCGTGCGACCCGGGGTCGGACTCGCCGTCGTACGCCTCGACCTCGGTGAGCCGTACGGCGACCCGGCCACCGTCACGGACGACGACGAGCACGCAGCCGAGCAGGTCACGCGCGACCGTCAACGAGGGTCGGGCGAAGAAGCTTCGCGGCACCGGGCCGGCAGGCATCGGGCAACGATCACATACTCGCCGCCCGGAGTCTCGCTCAGCGGAACACGTCGAACCAGGCCTCGAAGACGAAACGGCTCCAGCGACGAAGTCGACGCATCAGCAGCCCCCTGCTGTTGGCTCTCCGGCAGCAGCCGGCAAGGTCGGACAACTCGGACATGGCCAGGCTAGGGTGCTGACCGCAGGAGGGTCAATCGACTGCGGCTACTTGCGGCGCGTGATGGTCCGGCCGAGCCAGACCAGCGGGTCGTACCTGCGGTCGACGACGCGCTCCTTCAACGGGATCAGGGCGTTGTCCGTGATCTGGATGTGCTCGGGGCAGACCTCGGTGCAGCACTTGGTGATGTTGCAGAACCCGAGACCGAAGTCCTCCTGTGCCTCGTTGGCGCGTCCCTTGCGCTGGTCCAGCGGGTGCATGTCGAGCTCGGCCATGCGCATGAGGAACCGCGGACCGGCGAACGACTCCTTGTTGTCCTCGTGGTCGCGCACGACGTGGCAGGTGTCCTGGCACAGGAAGCACTCGATGCACTTGCGGAACTCCTGCGAGCGCTCGACGTCGACCTGGGCCATGCGGTACTCGCCAGGTGCCACGTCCGGCGGTGCGAAGGCCGGGATCTCACGCGCCTTGACGTAGTTGAAGGACACGTCGGTGACCAGGTCACGCATCACAGGAAAGGCGCGCAGCGGCGTGACGGTGATCGTCTCGCCCTGCTCGAACGTGCTCATCCGGGTCATGCACATCAGGCGCGGGCGGCCGTTGACCTCGGCGCTGCACGAGCCGCACTTGCCGGCCTTGCAGTTCCAGCGAACGGCCAGGTCCGGCGTCTGGGTCGCCTGGAGCCGGTGAATGATGTCGAGGACCACTTCGCCCTCGTTGACCTCGACCGTGTAGTCCTGCAGGTCGCCACCGTCCGTGTCGCCCCGCCAGACGCGGAACTGCGCGTCGTAGCTCACGTGCTCTCATCCTCCGTCGAGAAGTCCAAAGGCGCGGCCTCACCGGGCTCGTCGAGCCGGGCCATCTCCTTCTCGGTGTAGTACTTGCCGAGCTCCTTGGGGTCGAACAACCGGAACAGGTCGAGCCGCATCTCGGGAACGGGCTGGTGACGCAGGCCGACCGCGCCCTTCGCATCCAGCTCGAGCACGAGGTTCTCGGTCCGCCACTGCGGATCCATCGCGGGGTGGTCCTCGCGGGTGTGGCCGCCACGGCTCTCCGTGCGCTCGAGCGCGGCCAGCGCCACACACTGCGAGATCAGCAACATGTTGCGCAGGTCCAGGGCAAGGTGCCATCCGGGGTTGAACTGGCGGTGCCCCTCGACCTGCATCTTCTGAGCGCGCTCCTGGTAACCCCGCAGCCGTTCCAGCGCCTCCCGGACCTCCGCCTCGCGGCGGATGATGCCGACCAGGTCGTTCATCGACTGCTGCAGCTCCTGGTGCAGCGTGTACGGGTTCTCTGCCGCCCCGGCCGAGTCGCCCGTGGTCTCCTCTCCGGTGCCGAACGGCCGCACCGCGGTCACGGCGGCCGCCTCGACGGCTGCGTCCGCCACGGCCGGCCGGCTGTCGCCCAGACCGTGGATGTACGCCGCCGCACCGGCGCCGGCGCGCTTGCCGAAGACCAGGAGGTCGGACAGTGAGTTGCCGCCGAGCCGGTTGGAACCGTGCATCCCGCCGGCGACCTCACCGGCGGCGAACAGCCCTGGCACGCGGGTGACCTGCGTGTCGGCGTCGACCTCCACGCCGCCCATCACGTAGTGACAGGTCGGGCCGACCTCCATCGCCTCGGCCGTGATGTCGACGTCGGCCAGCTCCTTAAACTGGTGGTGCATCGACGGCAGCCGCTTGATGATCTCCTCGGCCGAGAGCCGGGTGGACACGTCGAGGAAGACGCCGCCGTGCGGTGACCCGCGGCCCTCCTTGACCTCGTTGTTGATCGCGCGGGCGACCTCGTCGCGCGGCAGCAGCTCGGGGGGCCGCTTGTTGTTCTCCGGGTCCTTGTACCAGCGGTCCGCCTCGTCCTCGGTGTCCGCGTACTGCGTTCGGAACACGTCGGGGACGTACTCGAACATGAAGCGCTTGCCTTCGCTGTTGCGCAGGACACCGCCGTCGCCGCGGACCGACTCGGTGACCAGGATGCCCTTCACCGAGGGCGGCCAGACCATGCCCGTGGGGTGGAACTGGATGAACTCCATGTTGAGCAAGGTCGCGCCGGCGCGCAGGGCCAGGGCGTGGCCGTCGCCGGTGTACTCCCAGGAGTTGCTCGTGACCTTGAACGACTTGCCGATGCCACCGGTCGCAAGGATGACCGTCGGCGCCTCGAACAGCACGAAGCGCCCGGACTCGCGCCAGTAGGCGAAGGCACCGGCGATCGGGCCGTCGGGCACGGACTCGTCGCGCAACAGGTCGGTGACCGTGCACTCGGCGTACACCCGGATCCGCGCGTCGAGGTCCCCGAACTCGCGCTCGTCCTCCTGCTGCAAGGAGACGATCTTCTGCTGCAGCGTGCGGATCAGCTCGAGGCCGGTGCGGTCACCGACGTGCGCGAGGCGGGGGTACTCGTGACCCCCGAAGTTGCGCTGGCTGATCCGGCCGTCGGCCGTGCGGTCGAACAGCGCGCCGTACGTCTCGAGCTCCCAGACCCGCTGTGGCGCTTCCTTCGCGTGCAGCTCGGCCATCCGCGGGTTGTTGAGGAACTTGCCTCCGCGCATGGTGTCGCGGAAGTGCACCTGCCAGTTGTCATTGCTGTTCGCGTTGCCCATGGACGCGGCAATCCCGCCCTCGGCCATGACCGTGTGCGCCTTGCCGAACAGCGACTTGCAGACGATCGCCGTGCGCAGCCCGGCTTCGCGGGCCTCGATGGCCGCCCGCAGCCCGGCGCCACCGGCGCCGATGACGACGACGTCGTAGGAGTGACGCTCGATCTCGGTCAATTGACGATCCTCAGGTCCGAGATGTGGCCGGCGGCCACAAGGGCGATGTAGGCGTCGACGACGACCAGGGAGACCAGCGTGACCAGGGCCAGCTGCATGTGCCGCTTGTTCAGCTTGGACACCTGCAGCCAGGCCCAGTACCGCACCGGGTGCCGGCTGAAGTTGTTGATGCGCCCGGCCGTGATGTGCCGGCAGCTGTGGCAGGACAACGTGTACGCCCAGAGCAGCAGCACGTTGACCAGCATGATCACGGTGCCCAACCCGATCCCGAACCCGTGATCCTTGCCGTGGAAGGCGTCGATGACGTCCCAGGTGTTGATGATCGAGATCAGGAACGCGGCGTAGAAGAAGTAGCGGTGCGCGTTCTGCAGGACCAGCGGGAACCGGCGCTCACCGGTGTACGACGCGTGCGGCTCGGCCACCGCACAGGCCGGCGGCGACAGCCAGAACGCCCGGTAGTAGGCCTTGCGGTAGTAGTAGCACGTCAGCCGGAAGCCGAGCAGGAACGGCAGGGTCAGGGCCGCGAACGGCAGGAGCGGCGGGAAGTCGGGGAACGGTGTGCCGAAGACGCTCGAGCCCGGTGCGCAGGACGAGGACAGGCAGGGCGACGCGAACGGCGTGAGGTAGTGGTACGCCGGGACCCAGTAGTCGCTCTGCGTCGCCGCGCGGACGACACCGTAGACCAGCCAGGCGGTGAACCCGATGACGTACAGCAGGGGCGAGAGCCACCAGCGGTCGGTGCGCAGGGTCCGCTCGGCGATGCTGGCCCGCGTCGGATGGCCCACACCTGCGGTGTAGGCCGGCTTGTCCTGCACGCTCATGGACGTACCTTTCGGTCGAGGCACGCCTCGTCGCGGCCCCACGGCGCATCTTGCTAGCGCTGCGTGACGATGGCAAAGGAAAGGGCCGCCTGGACGGTGTGAGAGTTTCCACACTGCGCCCGCAACACTCAGCCAGCCGCCCACAGCCGGGCCTCGCGCAGCGCCGCCTCGGCGGCCACCAGCTGCTCGGCTACCCGCGCCGGTGCCGTGCCCCCGACGGCGTCCCGTGACGCCAGCGACCCCTCGACCGACAGCACGTCTCGCACCTCGGGAGTCAGGTCCGGCGAGACGGCCGCCAGCTCGGCGTCGCTGAGCTCCCACAGCTCGATGCCCCGGGCTTCGCAGACCCGCACACATGTGCCCGCCACCTCATGCGCGACCCGGAAGGCGACCCCGCGTCGTACCAGCCACTCGGCGAGATCGGTGGCGAGCGCGAAACCCTGCGGTGCGAGGTCCGCCATGCGATCGGTGTCGAAGGTCAGGGTCGCGACCATCCCGGCCACCGCCGGCAGCAGCACCTCGAGGGTGTCGACCTGGTCGAACACCGGCTCCTTGTCCTCTTGCAGATCGCGGTTGTACGCGAGCGGCAGGCCCTTGAGCGTCGCGAGCAGACCGGTCAGGTCACCGATGAGACGGCCGGCCTTGCCCCGGGCCAGCTCGGCCACGTCCGGGTTCTTCTTCTGCGGCATGATGCTCGACCCGGTCGCGAACGCGTCGTCGAGCGTGACGAAGCCGAACTCCCTGGTCGACCAGAGGACGATCTCCTCGGCCAGCCGGGACAGGTCGACGCCGGTCATCGCGGCGACGAAGGCGAACTCGGCGACGACGTCGCGCGAGGCCGTGCCGTCGATCGAGTTCTCGACCGGACGGTCGAACCCGAGGTCGACCGCGACGGCGGCCGGGTCGAGCCCCAGAGACGAGCCGGCGAGCGCTCCGGACCCGTACGGCGAGGCGCCGGCGCGCTCGTCCCAGTCGCGGAGGCGGTCCACGTCCCGCAGCAGCGGCCAGGCGTGGGCCAGCAGATGGTGGACCAGCAGCACCGGCTGCGCGTGCTGCAGATGAGTGCGTCCGGGCATCGCGGCGTCGGGGTGGGCCTTCGCCTGGGCCAGCAGGGCGTCGACGACATCCAGCACCAGGCCGGCGACGAGGCGCGCATGGTCGCGCAGGTACATCCGCACCAGCGTCGCGATCTGGTCGTTGCGCGAACGCCCCGCGCGCAGGCGCCCACCGAGGTCGGGACCGGCCCGCTCGATCAGGCCCCGCTCCAGCGCGGAGTGGACGTCCTCGTCATCCGGCGTGGGCCCGAACGTGCCGGAGGCGACGTCGGCCGCGAGCCCGTCGAGCGCGGCCAGCATCACCCCGAGGGCGTCGTCTGCCAGCAGGCCGGCTCGGTTCAGGACCCGGGCATGTGCGCGCGACCCGGCGAGGTCGTACGGCGCGAGCCGCCAGTCGAACTGAGTGCTGCGGCTCAGTGCCGCGAGGGCGTCGGCCGGCCCGGCACCGAACCGGCCACCCCAGAGCGCTCCCGGCGTGCTCCGCTCGGACATCAGTCGGTCCCGACTTCCATCGCGGCGTTCTCCAGGGCTGCCTCCTCGTCACCCGCGACACCAGGGTTGGCCGTGATGCGGTCCGCCCCGCCGGCGGGCAGGGCCCCGAACAGCGTGCCGTGCTCCACGAGCACCTGACCCTGGTCCAGCGGCTGCTCGGCGTAGAGCTCGAGCAGGGCCCGCGAGTCGGCGATGTCGAGGTTGCGCATGGTCAGCTGTCCGATCCGGTCGCTCGGGCCGAAGGCCGCGTTCTCGGTCCGCTCCATGGAGAGCTTGTCCGGGTGGTAGGAGAAGGACGGCCCGGCCGTGCGCAGGATCGTGTAGTCCTCGCCGCGGCGCAGGCGCAGCGTCACTTCACCGGTGACGACCGACGCGATCCAACGCTGGATCGGCTCGCGCAGCATGAGCGCCTGCGGGTCCAGCCACCGGCCCTCGTAGAGCAGGCGGCCCAGGCGGCGTCCCTGGGCGTAGTAGCTGGCCAGCGTGTCCTCGTTGTGGATCGCGTTGAGCAGCCGCTCGTAGGCAGCCCACAGCAGCGCGAGGCCCGGCGCCTCGTAGATCCCGCGGCTCTTGGCCTCGATGATCCGGTTCTCGATCTGGTCCGACATCCCGAGCCCGTGCCGGCCACCGATGGCGTTCGCCTCGTGCACCAAGGCCACGGCGTCGGCGTACCGGACGCCGTTGATGGCCACCGGCCGGCCCTGCTCGAACCGGACGGTGACGTCCTCCGGGTCGATGACGACGGCGGGGTCCCAGAACCGCACACCCATGATCGGCTCGACGGACTCCAGCGACACGTCCAGGTGCTCCAGAGTCTTGGCCTCGTGCGTCGCGCCCCAGAGGTTGGCGTCGGTCGAGTACGCCTTCTCCTGACTGTCCCGGTACGGCAGCCCGCGCTGGGTGAGCCACTCGCTCATCTCCGCGCGTCCGCCGAGCTCGTCGACGAACAGCGAGTCCAGCCACGGCTTGTAGACCCGCAGCGACGGGTTGGCCAGCAGCCCGTACCGGTAGAACCGCTCGATGTCGTTGCCCTTGAACGTCGAGCCGTCACCCCAGATGTCGACGCCGTCCTCGTGCATCGCCCGCACGAGCAGGGTGCCGGTCACCGCCCGCCCCAAGGGGGTCGTGTTGAAGTACGCACGGCCGGCGGAACGGATGTGGAAGGCACCGCAGGCGAGTGCGGCCAGACCCTCCTCGACGAGCGGGGCGCGGCAGTCAACCGCGCGGGCCAGCTCCGCGCCGTACTGGAAGGCCCGGGTCGGCACGCCCTGGACGTCCGGCTCGTCGTACTGACCGATGTCGGCGGTGTAGGTGCAGGGGACCGCGCCCTTCTCGCGCATCCACGCGACCGCGACGGACGTGTCCAGGCCGCCGGAGAAGGCGATGCCGATCCGCTCCCCCACCGGCAGGGACGTCAGGACCTTGCTCATGTCAGGGCCACCAGCCGCTCGGTCAGAGCGACACCGCCGTCCGGCGCGCGGGTGATCACCAGCACCGTGTCGTCACCGGCGATGGTGCCCAGTACGTCGGGCAGCGCGGCGCGGTCGAGGGCGGAGGCCAGGAACTGCGCTGCTCCCGGCGGCGTCCGCAGCACTACGAGGTTGGCGGACGCGTCCGCGGTGACGAGCAGCTCGGCGCACAGCCGGGCGAGCCGCGCGTCCAGCGTCTCCTGGCTGACCGCCGCACGCGGCGTCCGGTCGCCCCCCTCGGCCGGCAGCGCATAGACCAGACCCGACCCCGTGCGCACCTTCACCGCGCCCAGCTCGTCGAGGTCGCGCGACAGCGTCGCCTGGGTGACCTCAACGCCGTCCCGGGCCAGCAGCTGGGCCAGCTCGGGTTGGGAGTGCACGGCCTCGCGGCCGAGCAGGTCTGCGATCCGCTGGTGCCGCGCAGGCTTGGTCAGTGGGATCACTGCTGCTCCAGCAGCCAGGTCAGCAGGGCCTTCTGCGCGTGCAGCCGGTTCTCGGCCTCGTCCCACACGACCGACTGGGGCCCGTCGATGACGTCGGCGGCGATCTCCAGGCCCCGGTATGCCGGCAGGCAGTGCAGCACGACGGCGCGCGCGTCCGCGCGGGCGAGCGCGTCGGAGTCGACGGCGTACGGCGTGAACGGGCTGCCGGCCGCGGCCCGCTCCGCCTTCTCGCCCTCCTGCCCCATCGACACCCACGTGTCGGTGGCCAGGACGTCGGCACCGTCAGCAGCCGCCGTCGGGTCGCTGGTCCAGTGGACCGAACCGCCTGTGCCGCTCGCGATCTGGGCCGCCTGCTTCAGGACATCGGGGTGCGGCTGGTAGCTCTCGGGCGAGCCGATCCGCACGTGCAGGCCTGCCGTGGCGCCGCCGAGCAGGTAGGACTGGGCCATGTTGTTGGCGCCGTCGCCGAGGTAGGTGAAGGTCAGCCCGGCCAGCTCGCCACGGTGCTCGCGCACCGTCTGCAGGTCGGCCAGGACCTGGCAGGGGTGGAACTCGTCGGTCAGCGCGTTCACGACGGGCACGCGGCTCGCCATGGCCATCGCCTCGATCCGGTCCTGGCCGAAGGTGCGCCACACGATGGCCGCGACCTGCCGGTCCAGCACGCGGGCGGTGTCCTCGATCGGCTCGCCGCGGCCGAGCTGGCTGGACTGCGCGTCGATCACGAGCGGGTAGCCGCCGAGCTCGGCGACACCGATGCTGAACGACACCCGGGTGCGGGTGGACGGCTTGTCGAAGATGACGGCGACCGCCTTCGGCCCGTCCAGCGGCCGCCAGGCGTAGCGCTCCTGCTTCATCGCCCCGGCCAGGTCGAGCACCGCGAGCTGCTCGGTGGGGTTGAGGTCGTCGTCACGCAGGAAGTGTCGGAGCACGTCAGCTGCCCTTCCGGTCGGTCGGGGCCGCGGTGGCGGCCGTCGGCGGGTGCGCGGGACCGACGGCCGTGTCCAAGATGTCCGGCAGGGCCGTCACGAAGGAGTCTGCCTGCTCCGGCGTGACGACCAGGGCAGGCGCCAGGCGCAGCGCGTCCGGGGCGACGGCATTGACGATGAAGCCCTGCTCGAGGGCGGCGCGGGTGGCCTCGGCCGCGACCGGGCGGGTCAGCCCGACAGCGATCAGCAGGCCCTCGCCGCGGACGTCGGCGACGAGTGGATGCGCCCGCGCGGCGATGCCGTCCCGCAGCCGGCTGCCGACCCGGCGGGCGTTGCCCAGCAGGTCGTCCCGCTCGATGGCGTGCAGGACGGCCAGACCGGCCGCGCACGAGACCGGGTTCCCGCCGTACGTCGTGCCGTGCTGCCCGGCGCCGAGCAGGGTCGCGGCGCGCCGGTTCAGCGCGACGGCCGCGCCGATCGGAAGGCCGCCGCCGAGGCTCTTGGCGACCGTCACCACGTCCGCCCGGACGCCGTGCCGCGTGTGAGCGAACCACGCACCGGTGCGTCCGATGCCGGTCTGCACCTCGTCGATCACGAGCAGGGCGCCGTACCGCTCCGTCACCTCGCGCGCGGCCGCGAGGTACCCGTCCGGCGCGGGCCGGACCCCGGCCTCACCCTGGATCGGCTCCAGGAACACCGCGGCAACCGAGTCGTCGACGGCCCGGCGCAGCGCTTCGACATCGCCGTACGGGACGTGCGTTACGTCGCCGGGCAAGGGTCCGAACGGCTCGCGGTAGGCGGCCTTGTGGGTCAGCGCGAGCGCGCCCATCGTGCGGCCGTGGAACGCGTCCTGCGCGGCGACGATGCGCACGCGGCCGGTACGCCGGCTCATCTTGAAGGCCGCCTCGTTCGCCTCGGCGCCGGAGTTGCAGAAGAAGACGGCGGATCCCGCCTCAGCGCCGGCGATCTCGATGAGGCGCTCGGCCAGCGCGACCTGGGGCGCTGTCGCGAAGAAGTTCGAGACGTGCCCGAGAGTGGCCAGCTGCGCGGTCACGGTCGACACCAGCAGCGGATGCGCATGACCCAGTGCCGTCGTCGCGATGCCGCCCAGCAGGTCGAGATAGCGGCGCCCGTCCGCGTCCCAGACCCAGCAGCCCTCCCCGCGGACCAGCACCCGTTGCGGGATGCCGTACGTCGCCATCACGGACCCGGCGTACCGCTCGAGCCACGGGGTGGAGCCGCCGACGCCGGCCGGCAGCGCGTCCGCGGTCCTCGTCAGCTCACTCACCGGGTCGCACCTCGTCGGTCGGGACGTCGTCCGGCAGGACCATGGTGCCGATCCCCTCGGACGTGAAGACCTCCAGCAGGATCGAGTGCGCCACGCGGCCGTCGACGATGTGCGCCTGAGGTACGCCACCGCGGACCGCACTCAGGCAGGCCTCCATCTTCGGCACCATCCCGGCCTCGAGCTGCGGCAGCAGAGCCTCCGCCTCCTTCGCGGTCAGCTCGTGCACCAACGACGCCGGGTCGGGCCAGCTGGCGTAGACACCCTCGACGTCGGTGAGGACGACGAGCTTCTGCGCGCCCAGCGCCACGGCCAGCGCAGCGGCGGCCGTGTCCGCGTTGACGTTGAGCACCTGGCCGTTGCCGGCGTCGAGGTCGGGCGCGACCGTCGACACCACCGGGATCCGACCCGCCTCCAGCAGGTCGTGCACCGCCTCGGGCCGGACCTGGACGACGTCGCCGACCAGGCCCAGGTCGACGTCCTCGCCGTCAACCACGGTGGCCCGCCGGCGCGCGCCGAACAGGCCCGCGTCCTCCCCCGACAGCCCGACCGCGAAGGGTCCGTGGTGGTTGATCAGGCCGACGACCTCGCGGCCGACCTGCCCGGTCAGCACCATCCGGACCACGTCCATGGCCTCCGGGCTCGTCACGCGAAGCCCGCCGCGGAACTCACTGGTGATGCCGAGACGCGCGAGCATCCGGTTGATCTGTGGTCCGCCGCCGTGGACGACGACCGGCCGGAGTCCGGCGTAGCGCAGGAAGACGATGTCCTCGGCGAAGGCAGCGGTCAGCTCGGGGTCGGCCATCGCGTGGCCGCCGTACTTCACCACCACGAGCGCTCCGTGGAACCGCTCCAGCCAGGGCAGGGCCTCGACCAGGACCTCGGCCTTCTGCTTCGCCGTACTGGTCATGGCGCGCTCATGAGCTGTACGCCGAGTTCTCGTGCACGTACGCGTGGGTGAGGTCGTTCGTCCAGACCGTCGCGGAGGCATCGCCGGCGTGCAGGTCGACGACCACGTGGACGTCCCGCGCCGACAGGTCGACCAGGTCGCGCGACTCCCCCGGCTGACCACCCTTGGCGATCCACACGTCGTTCATCGCCACATCCAGCACCTGCGGGTCGAAGGCCGCGGTCGTCGTACCGGCCGCCGCCAGGATGCGCCCCCAGTTCGGGTCCTGTCCGAAGATCGCCGCCTTGAACAGGTTGCTGCGCGCGACCGCCCGGCCGACGTCCACGGCGTCGGCCTCGCTGCGCGCGCCACGCACCTCGATCGCGATGTCGTGCTCGGCGCCCTCGGCGTCCCGCATCAGCTGCTGGGCCAGCTGGTGGCAGACCGTGCGCACGGCCTGGTCGAACTCGGCGTCCGAGGGCGTGACACCGCTGGCGCCACTGGCCATCAGCAGGACGGTGTCGTTCGTCGACATGCAACCGTCGGAGTCGAGCCGGTCGAACGTCACCCACGCGGCTCGGCGCAGGGCCCGCTCGCAGGCCGCGGCGTCGACGTCCGCGTCGGTGGTCAGCACCACCAGCATCGTCGCCAGGGCCGGTGCCAGCATGCCCGCACCCTTGGCCATGCCGCCGACGGTCCAGCCGCTCCCATGCGCCACCGCCTGTTTCGGGTGCGTGTCCGTGGTCATGATCGCCGCCGCAGCGTCCGGGCCGCCGTCGGCCGCGAGGGCGGCCGCGGCCGCGTCGACCCCTGCGAGCAGGCGGTCGCGGTCCAGGAGGTCGCCGATCAGGCCGGTCGAGCAGACGACCACGTCCCCGGCCGACACCGTCACCAGGTCGGCCACCCGCTCGGCGGTCGCGTGGGTCGTCGCGAAGCCCTCGGGGCCGGTGTAGCAGTTGGCTCCGCCGCTGTTGAGGACCACCGCCCGCACTGCACCGTCGGCACTGGCCTGCTCGCTCCACAGCACCGGATGGGCCTTGCACCGGTTGGCCGTGTAGACGGCGGCGGCCGCGGCCGACGGTCCGTCGTTGACGACCAGCGCCACATCCGGGGCACCGCTGGACTTGAGGCCGGCGGCCACGCCCGCGGCGCGGAAGCCGGCGGCAGCGGTGACGCTCACGGCGCGACCCCGACAGTGGGCAGCCCGAGCGCCTCCGGCAGGCCGAGGGCCAGGTTGAGGCTCTGCACTGCCGCACCCGCGGTGCCCTTGGTGAGGTTGTCGACGGCCGCCGTGACGACCACCCGGCCGATCCGCACGTCGTACGCCAGCTGGAGGTGTACGACGTTGGCCCCGAGGGTGTCGACGGTCCGCGGCCACTGCCCCTCGGGCAGCAGGTGGACGAACGGCTCGGAGTCGTAGGCCTCAGCCCAGGCGTCCCGCAGCGTGGCCCGGTCGGTGTCCGGCCGGACGCGTGCTGTCGCGGTGGCCAGGATGCCGCGGGCCATGGGGGCCAGCGTCGGAGTGAACGACGCGTGGACCGGCTGCCCGGCCGCCTGCCCGAGGTACTGCTCCAGCTCGGGCGTGTGGCGGTGCACGCCACCGACGCCGTACGGCGACATCGAACCCATGACCTCCGACCCGAGCAGGTGCGGCTTCAGCGCCCGGCCCGCCCCCGACGTGCCGGACGCCGCGACCACGACGACGTCGTCGGGCTCGAGCAGCTGCGCCGCGAAGCCGGGAGCCAGGGCCAGGGCGACAGCGGTCGGGTAGCAGCCGGGCACCGCGATCCGGCGAGTACCGGTGAGGCGGTCGCGCTGCTTGCCGCCGCCGGCCAGGACGAGCTCGGGCAGGCCGGTCGGCCAGGCGCCGGCGTGGTCCGTGCCGTAGAACGCGGTCCAGGCGGCTGCGTCGGTCAGCCGGAAGTCCGCGCCGCAGTCGATGACGACGACGTCGTCGGGCAGGTCGGCGACGAGGGCGGTGGAGGCGCCGTGCGGCAGGGCCAGGACGATCGCATCGTGGCCGGCCAGGGCGCTCGCGGTGGTCGCCTCCAGCACGCGGTCGGCGAGCGGCTGCAGCTGAGGGTGGTGGTCGGTGAGCGGGGTGCCGGCCGATGACGCCGCGGTGAGCGCACCGACCTCCACCTGCGGGTGGCCCAGCAGCAGGCGCAACACCTCACCGCCGGCGTACCCGCTGGCGCCCGCGACGGCGACCCGGATGCCCATGCTGCGCCCTCCTCGGGCCGGATGCAGACTCGTGCAGTCAGGCTGGGGGCGAGACTGCTGATCGATGTTCTGCATGAATATACATCGGTCCGCAAGTCCATACGGCAAGGAGGCAGGGATGCGGGCAGTCCTGGTCCGGACGACCGGTGGTCCCGAGGTGCTCGAAGTGGTGGACCGGCCCGACCCCGAGACGAAACCGGGTCACGTGCTGGTGGACGTCGCTGCGGCCGGCGTCAACTTCATCGACACCTACCAACGCGGGGGCGTCTACGAGGTCCCGATGCCGCTCGTGCTCGGGTCGGAGGGCAGCGGGCGGGTGCGGGCCGTCGGCGCGGGGGTCGACGGCCTGGCCGTCGGCGACCGGGTCGCGTGGCAGGGCGTGCCGTTCAGCTATGCCGAGCAGGTGGCCGTGCCGGCCGAGGCGGCGGTGCCCGTGCCGGACGCCGTCTCGGACCAGGTCGCGGCCGCGCTGCTGTTGCAGGGTCTGACCGCGCACTACCTGTGCACCTCGACGTACGCCGTCCAGCCCGGTGACGTCGTCCTGCTGCATGCCGGTGCGGGCGGCGTCGGGCTGTTGCTGACCCAGCTGGTGAAGGCTCGCGGCGCCGTCGTGATCGCGACCGTGGGAACTCCGGAGAAGGCCGCCCTGTCCCGCCAGGCCGGGGCGGACCACGTCATCGGGTACGACGAGGTGCCGGCCACGGTGCGCGAGGTGACCGGCGGCATCGGCGTGCCTGTCGTCTACGACGGGGTGGGCCGCGACACCTTCGACACGAGCCTGGGCTCCCTGCGGCGGCGCGGGATGATGGTCCTGTACGGCGCGTCCAGCGGACCTGTGCCGCCGGTCGACCCGCAGTGGCTGAACTCCGGCGGCTCGCTGTTCCTGACCCGGCCCACGCTGGGCCACTACGTGGCCACGCGCGAGGAGTTGCTGTGGCGCGCGGGCGAGCTCTTCGCGGCCGTGGTCGACGGACGGCTCTCGGTGCGGGTCGGCGCGACGTACCCGCTGGCCGAGGTTCGGGCGGCGCACGAGGCGCTCGAGGGTCGTCGCACGACGGGCAAGGTGCTGCTCATCCCCTGACCTTCGTCGGGGACCAGGCGGATGCAACGCGGGTCAGGTGCGCTGACGGGCTCCGGTACGGCGGGTGGCCTCCTCGACGGCGGCCGCGCGGGCTGCGCTCGCCTCGTCGGCGGTCAGGGTGCGGTCCGGCGCCCGTAGGCCGAGGCGGTAGGCGAGGGACTTGTTGCCGTCCCCGACCTGCGGCCCGGTGTACACGTCGAACAGCTCGACCGACTCGACCAGCACTCCGCCGCCGGCGCGCAGGGCGGCTTCGACGTCGCCCGCCGGCACCGACCGCTCGACCACGAGGGCAACGTCCTGCAGCGCCAGCGGGTACGTCGACAGCGGGGCCGCGAGGACGACATCGGGCGCAGCGGCCACGAGCACGTCGAGGTCCAGCTCGGCGGCGCACGTCCGCGGGGGTAGCTCCAGCGCCTCGACGACCTGTGGGTGCAGCTCGCCGGCGTGACCGACGAGCGTCCCGTCGTCCAGTGTGAGCCGGGCGCAGCGTCCTGGGTGCCACGGCGCGTGCTCCCGGTCGGCACTGACCCGCAGGCCGACCTCGAGCACGTCGGCGACCGACCGGGCCACCGCCACGGCGTCCGCCCAGTCGCCGGCGCGTCCACCGCCCCACCACCCGCGTGGCTCCCGGTCACCGGCAAGAGCCAGTGCCAGCCGGCCCGGCTGTGGCGGCACCGTTGCCTCCAAGGCGGCCAGCTCGTCGTCGCTCGGCCGCGCGACGACGGCCGGCGACGGGGCCGTCGCCGAGTCGCCGGGGTGCGGCCGGGTCACCGACCCGAGCTCGAACACGGCGAGGTCTCGGGCCCCGCGGCTGACGTTGCGCCGCAACACCGGCAGCAGCGTTGCGAGCACCGACGTCCGCAGCTCCGGCTGCTCGTCCGACAGGGGGTTGGCCAGGCGAGCCGCGTTGCGCCGCGGGTCGTCAGCGGCCAGGCCGAACTCGTCGTGCACCGACGGAGAGACGAAGGGATAGCTGAGCACCTCGACGCAGCCAAGGTCGGCGAGCGTTCGCGACACCGACCTGCGCGCGCGCTGGACCTTGGTCAGCCCGCGGCCCGGTGGCGCCACCGGGAGCTCGCTGGGGATGCGGTCGTAGCCGACCAGCCGAGCCACCTCCTCGACCAGGTCGACCGGGATGCGCAGGTCCGGTCGCCACGACGGCGGCGTGGCCAGCAAGGCCTCGCCGGAGCGCTCGACCGCGACCCCCACGGCCTCGAGCGATCCCACCACCTGCTCCGCGTCGTACTCCACGCCGACCAGGCGAGACGCCAGGTCGAGGGGCAGGGTGATCGTCTCCGGCGCCTCGCGCGAGCCGACATCAGTCACGCCGGCATCCGGTGTGCCACCGCCGTACTCCACCAGCAGCCGGACCACAAGCTCGGCCGCGTACGGCGCCAGCTCTGGGTCCACACCCCGCTCGAACCGCCGGCTCGCCTCCGTCGACAGCTTATGCCGCCGGGCCGACCGGGCGACCGACACCGGGTCGAAGTGCGCCGCCTCGACCAGCACCGCGCTGGTCGTGGGCGAGACCTCACTGGTCGCACCGCCCATGACACCCGCGATGCCGAGCACGTGGTCTCCGCCATCGGTGATCACGAGGTCCTCGCCGGCCAAGGCGCGCTCGACGTCGTCCAGCGTGGTGTGCCGCTCGCCGGGCCGGGCCCGCCGTACGACGATCGCACCGCTCAGGGTGGCGAGGTCGAACGCGTGCAATGGTTGCCCAGTGGCAAGCATGACGTAGTTCGTGGCGTCGACGGCGAGCGAGATGGGACGCATCCCGGCCTGACGCAGGCGGCGCTGCATCCAGAACGGCGACGGCCGCATAGGGTCGACCCCACGGATGACGCGGGCGACGTACCGGTCGCACCCCACGCGGCCGCGCAGCGGCGCACCGTCCTCGACCCGGACCTCGTACCCCGGTCCGGCTGCCTCGGGCAGCCCGACATCGGCCGGGTCCCGGAACGCCACGCCCGTCGCCTGGGCGTACTCGCGCGCGACCCCGCGCAGGCTGAAGCAGTAGCCACGATCGGGCGTCACGTTGATCTCGAGCACCTGCTCGGCCAGCCCGAGCAGCGGGACGGCGTCCACGCCCGGTGAGATGCTGCCGTCCTGGCCGATGCCGATCGTGGAGAGCACGAGGATGCCGGCGTGGTCGTCACCGAGGTCCAGCTCGTGGGCGGAGCAGATCATCCCGTCGGAGACGTGCCCGTAGGTCTTGCGCGCCGAGATCTCGAACCCACCGGGCAGCACCGCCCCGGGCAGCGCCACGACCACCAGGTCGTCGACCTCGAAGTTCCTCGCGCCGCAGACGATTCCGCGTGGAGCACCATCCTCAGACCGGCCACCGACGTCGACGTGACACCACCGGATCGTCTTGCCGTTCCGCTGCGGCTCCTCGACGAAGTCGACGACCCGGCCGACGACGACAGGCCCGGACAAGGCCCCGCCGTGGACTGCCTCCTCCTCGAGGCCGACCCGCCAGAGGGCCGACGCCACGTCGGCCGCCGACGTTCCGTCGGGTACGTCGGCGTACTCGGCCAGCCAGGGGACCGGGACGCGCATCAGTCCCCCATCCCGAAGTGGCGGCTGAACCGCACGTCGCCCTCGATCATGTCGCGCATGTCCGCGACGCCGTTGCGGAACATCAGCGTCCGCTCCACGCCCATCCCGAACGCGAAGCCCGAGTAGACCTCGGGGTCGACACCGGCCGACCGCAGCACGTTGGGATGCACCATGCCGCAGCCACCCCACTCGATCCACCCACTGCCGCCGCAGGTCCGGCACACCGGGTCCTTGCCCTTGCACACGAAACAGAGCAGGTCGGGCTCGGCGCTCGGCTCGGTGAACGGGAAGAAGGACGGCCGCAGCCGGATCTGGATGTCCGGCCCGAACATCAGGTGCGCCCAGTGCTCGAGCGTGCCTTTTAGATGCGCCATGGTCAGGCCCTTGTCGACGGCCAGGCCCTCGATCTGGTGGAACACCGGCGTGTGCGTGGCGTCCAGCTCGTCGGTCCGGAACACCTTGCCCGGGCAGATCACATAGGTCGGCGCGCCCCGCTCGAGCAGCGTGCGCACCTGGACCGGGGAGGTGTGCGTGCGCAGCACCAGACCGGCGCTCGGCGGCTCGACGAAGAACGTGTCCTGCATCTGCCGGGCCGGGTGGTCCGGGTCGAAGTTGAGGGCGTCGAAGTTGAACCACTCGGACTCCACCTCGGGCCCCTCGGCAACCTCCCAGCCCATGCCGACGAACACATCGGCGATGTGCTCCTGCAGGGTCTGCAGGGGGTGCCGCGCTCCCAGCGGTTGACGGCTGACCGGGAGCGTCACGTCGACGCTCTCCTCGGCCAGCACCCGGGCCGCCCGTTCGGCGTCGAGGTCGGCCTGACGCGCGGCGATGGCATCGCTCACCTGGGCGCGCGCCTGACCGACCCGCTTGCCGGCTTCGGCCCGCGCGGCGGGCGGCAGTGCGCCGATCTCGCGGTTGGCCAGCGCGAGCGGGCTCTTGTCACCGGCGTGGGCCAGGCGCACGGCCTTCAGCTGGTCGAGGTCAGCGGCAGCGGCGACCGAGGCGAGTGCGTCCGCCACGGCGGCGTCGACGTTCTCCGGCGACAGGGCCGCGACCTCGACCGGGTCGTAGGACTGGTTGGGTGCGGACATCAATCCGATCCATCTGTTGGGCGATCGACGGGTGAGTCTAGGTGGCGAAAGAGGGCGGCCCACCCGGACGCCCTTCGCGAGTGACCGGTGACGGCCGGCCGCCGGCCATCATGAGCCGGAGTGTGCGGCGGCCGTCAGGCCAGATGCTCGGGGGCGCCCGCGGGCAACGTAAATCGGAACATCGCCCCACCGTTGTCGGCGCGCCCCACCGAGATGCGTCCGCCGTGGGCCTCGACCAGGCCGCGCACGACGTACAGGCCGAGTCCGGTGCCGCCCCGGCTGCGACCGTGCCAGAACCGGGTGAAGACGAGTGGGTAGTGGTCCTCGTGGATGCCCTCGCCCTCGTCGGCCACGGACACGGCGACCGCGTCCTGCGGCGTCAGCGCACCCCCCGCCTGGGGATCGGCGACCTCGACCTTGTCGGGCATGACGGTCAGCGTGACCGTGCCGGCGCCGTGGCGCACGGCATTTTCGAGCAGGTTGCCCAGGACCTGGTCGACCCGGTCGGGGTCGGCCCAGACCTCGGGCAACGGGTCGGGAGCCTCGACCACGAAACGCTCGTCGTCGTACCCGCTGGCCACCATCCGCTCGACGTGCTTGTGCGCCACCGAGACCAGGTCGACCGGTTGGCGGCGGACCTCGAGCCGGCCGGCGTCGATCCGCGAGATGTCGAGCAGCTCGCCGATGAGCCGGGTGACCCGGTCCGCGTCGGCCTCGATGGTCTCGAGCATCAGCCGTTTCTGGTCGTCGCTGAACCGGTCCCACCGCCGCAGCAGTGTGGCGGAGAAGCCCTTCACCGACGTCAGCGGCGACCTCAGCTCGTGCGCCACCGTGGACAGCAGCTGGGCCTGCGAGACCTCGGCCCGCCGCCGGTTCTCGGTGTCGCGCAGCCCGACCAGGACGCGTTCGACCGGCCGACCGCGACCGGGCCGCACGTACTTCGTGGTGACCAACAGCTCGCGCGTGCCGGCCAGCAGCAGGAGGCGCTCACGCTGGCCCGTCCGAGTGGTCAGGCCGCCCCACGGGTCGGTCGCGAGCCACCAGTTGTTGCCGTCCCGGTCCTGCAACGGCAGGCTCTCGCGGACGTCGGTTCCGAGCATGTCGGCGGCGTTCAGACCGGTGATGCGCTCCGCCGCGGTGTTGAAGTCGAGGACGTGCGCGTCTGCCCCGATGACGATCAGCCCGTCCGGCAGCTCATCGGGGTGCACAGTCGTCGTCCGACCCTCCCCCGTGCCCATGTCCGCGACTTTAGCCTGACCAGACGGCGTTGCCGTGTCCGGCGGTGGCTCCTGAGGCGGCCCCGGTACGCCGACCGGCACCACGGCCGGTCCCGATTCAGCCGGCACGACGCACCCGAGCCGAGGAGTACAGGCACACGGTCGCCGCAGCGGCGAGGTTCAGGCTCTCCGCGGAGCCGCGAATCGGCACTCGCACCACGTGATCGACCAGTGACAGGTCGTCGTCGGTGAGACCCCACGCCTCGTTGCCGAACAGCCAGGCCGTCGGCCGGGCGAGGGGTCCGGCACCGGTCGCCGCAGCGTCCAGCAGGTCGTCGAGGTCCTCCGCGTCCGTGCGCGCATCGGCGGCGAGGACGACGCACCCGGCGGCCTTCAGCGCCGTCACCGCGTCGGCCACGGACGGTCCGGCGACCACCGGCAGGTGGAACAGGCTGCCCGCCGACGCCCGCACGCATTTGGAGTTGTGGACGTCCACGCTCTCGGCGGTCAGGACCACCGCGTCGGCGCCGGCCGCATCGGCCGCCCGCAGCACCGTGCCCGCGTTGCCGGGGTCGCGCACCCGGGCCAGGACGGCGACCAACCCCGGCGCCCGCGCCGCGACGTCGTCGAGCGGCACGTCCACCAGGGAGCACACAGCCACCAGGCCCTGCGGGTGAACGGTGTCGGACAGCGCGGACAGCACCTCGTGACCGGCCTCGGTCACCGTGACGCCCGCGGCAGCTGCCTGGTCGACCAGCTCGGCGTACCGCCGAACTGCCTCCGGCTCGGCGAACAGCTCGTGCACCAACGCGGGGTGCCCGGCCGCCGTACGCCGATCGTGCTCCGCCAGCGCCTCGCGGACCGCCTGCGGGCCCTCGGCCAGGAAGCGGCCCGCGCGCTCGCGGGCCACCCGGCGGGACAGGCCGCGCAACGACCGCACCCGCTCGGAGCGGACGTTGGTCAGCACGAGCGGGAGCCGATCGCGGCGCTCAGGCCGCGTCGTTCGCGTCGGCGACGACCGGGACGTGCGCCCGGGCCGTCTCGACCAGCACGGTGAACGCGGCGGCGTCGTTGACGGCCAGGTCGGCCAGCATGCGCCGGTCGACCTCGACGCCTGCGGCCTTCAGGCCCTGGATGAACCGGTTGTACGTCATCCCGTTCGCCCGGGCGGCGGCGTTGATCCGCTGGATCCACAGGCGGCGGAAGTCGCCCTTGCGCGCCCGGCGGTCCCGGTAGGCATAGCCGAGGGAGTGGGTGACCTGCTCCTTGGCCTTGCGGTACAGCCGCGACCGCTGCCCGCGGTAGCCGCTCGCCCGTTCCAGGGCGACCCGGCGCTTCTTCTGGGCGTTGACCGCCCGCTTCACGCGTGCCACGTGAGTACTCCTTGGTTATGAGGTGTGGTCAGGATGCGAGGGCCCGGCTCAGCGGCCGAGCAGGCGCTTGATCTTCTTCACGTCCGCGGGGGCTGCTTCGACGTCGAGCGCCAGCCGGCGAGTGCGGGTGGACGGCTTGTGCTCGAGCAGGTGTCGCGCGTTGGTCTGCTCGCGCATGACCTTGCCCTTGCCGGTCACCCGGAAGCGCTTCTTCGCACCGCTGTGCGTCTTCATCTTCGGCATTGGTCTGCCCTCTCGGTCGGCCGCACCGGATGGCGCGGCATGCTGTGCTGCGGCGGCCTCGCGGCCACCTCATCTGTGCCTGTCGTCAGCTCGCGTCGGCCGCCGGCTCGGCAACCTTCGCTGTGCTCGCGCCGGTCGTCTTGGCCGCGGACTTCGCGGCGGGCTTCTCGGCGGTCTTGCTGGTCCGGCTCGTCGCCGGGGATGTCTTGGTCGTCGCCTTGCTCGCCGTCTTGGTGGCAGGCTTGCTCGCCGTCTTGGCAGCGGCCTTCTTGGCCGGGGCCTTCGCGGCGGGTGCCGCCGGCCGCGGCGCCGGCTTGGGAGCGGACCTCGGTACGGCGGCCGGCTCGGGAGCCGCCTCGGGTGCGGTCGCTGCGATCTCAGGCGCAACTTCGGGCGTGGCCTCGGTCGTGGCCTGGGGCGTGACCTCAGGGGTGGCCTCGGGCTCGGCAACAGCAGCCGCCTCGGGCGCCGGCTCGAGCATCGGCTCGGCCGCCTGCTCGACCGTCGGCTCGATGACCGGCTCCATGACGGGCTCGATGACCGGCTCGCTGGCCGCGGCCTGGCTGGGCACCGGTTCGCGCGATGTCTGCTCGCGCCGGCGGCGTTCCTCGGCCTTGGCCTCGGCCTTCTTCCGGGTCGGACCGATCACCATGATCATGTTTCGGCCGTCCTGCTTCGGGGTGCTCTCCACGAAGCCGAGCTCGCCGATGTCCTCGGCCAGGCGCTGCAGCAGCCGGAAGCCCAGCTCGGGCCGGGACTGCTCGCGCCCGCGGAACATGATGGTCACCTTGACCTTGTCCCCGGCCCGCAGGAACCGCTCGACGTGGCCCTTCTTGGTGCCGTAGTCGTGCGGGTCGATCTTCGGGCGGAGCTTGATCTCCTTGATGACCGTGTTCGTCTGGTTCCGCCGCGCCTCGCGGGCCTTCATGGCCGACTCGTACTTGAACTTGCCGAAGTCCATGAGCTTGCACACGGGGGGGCGGGCGTTCGGGGCGACCTCGACCAGGTCGAGGTCAGCCTCCGCAGCCAGGCGAAGGGCGTCCTCCACCCTGACGATGCCGACCTGCTCGCCGTTGGGGCCGACCAGTCGGACCTCGGGGACCCGGATGCGGTCGTTGATGCGGGGCTCGCTGATGTGGTTCTCCTCTGTGTCGTCCGGGCGACCACGACAGACGAGAAAGGCTCCCGTCGCCGTCGCAGCCGGGAGCCTCGCAACCGGTCCGGTGCACGGCCATCGCCGTACGCCGAACGCCCGGCTGGAGAGCCGGGCAGTGACCGGACCCGGCGACCTGGTGTGGCGACCACCTCAAGAGATGGCCGTCGCGGTCGACGCGGGTGGGAGCGAGACTCCTCTTTGCGCACCGCGGGTCCTCGACCTGGACGGCCGGGACCCGTTGGTGGGTCAGTCTGTGAGGGTATCAGCAGGCACGCGGGGCTCGGTATTCCGCGGCAGCTGCACCACGGCGGTCCCCGCCGCCGCCTCGGTGCGAACGTCCGGACGGTCCGAACCCGGCCGTCGATGCCGACCGAAGGCCGCGGCCATGACCAGCGCCAGCAGGGCCAGTCCCACTCCGGCGAGCCCGGCCGCGAGGTAGCCGCCGGAGGCGCCTGACCGGTCCGCCGCGAAACCGGCGAGTGGCGCGCCGGCGGCGCTGCCCACGGTCATGGCGGTGCCCTGCCAGCCGAGGGCCTCCCCGCGGTACTCCTCCGCGACCAGCCGGGTCAGGGCGGTCGACGTCGCCGTCAGGGCAGGCGCACAGAACAGCCCGGCGACCCCCACCAGCAGGGCGACCGTGACCGGGCCGGTCGCCAGACCGATCGGCAGGGTGAGCACGCTCAGGCCCAGCAGCACGACCGGCGGGCTGATCTCGCGGTGCAGGGCGCCGTACACGAAGCCGCCCAGCATGGACGTGATGCCCCACACGACGAACACCACCCCGGTGAACGGCAGGTGCCCGAGGTGCCGCAGCTGGGCAACGACTGCCACCTCGCTGCCGGCCAGGACGAGGGCGGCGCCGGCACCGCTGGCGAAGACGGCACACAGGGCAGGCGTGAACCAGGTGCGCCGACGGCTCTCAGCCTTCACCGGCGCGCCCGCCCGGTGCCGGCCGCGCCCGTCCGATCCCTCCGACCCGACTGCGGCGTCGCCGGGTCCGCTCCGGGCGGGGGCTGTGCGGACGGGTGGGTTCAGCAGCCACAGGGCCAGACCGGACAGGATCTGGGCGACGCCCACGATGACCAAGACGCCCTTGGTCGACCAGGTAGAGGCGCCCACGACGGCGATGGCCGGACCGGTCATGAAGGAGAGCTCGACGCTCATCGAGTCCAGGGCGAGCGCCGAGCGACGCTGGTCCGGCGGCACGGCAACGGAGAGGGCCTGGCGCACGACGGCGAACGACGGCAGCCCGAACACCCCGCCGACCACCGCGAGGGCCAGCAGCCCGGGGTACCCGACCCAGGGCGCGACCAGCCAGGTCCCGCCTCCGATCACGATCGACGGCACGAGCGCTCGGCGGAGCCCCTTGCGGTCGACGACCCGGCCCCGCCACGGCGCGCCGGCCGCAGTCGCCGCGGTCAGGGCGGTGGCAGCCAGACCGGCACTGACGTAGTCGCGATGCAGGGTCAGGACCGTGTGCAGGGTGAGAACGGCGCTGACGGCAATCACCGGGCCACGGGACAGGAAGCCCACGACGAGCAGGCCGGGAACTCCCGGCGCACGCAGGACGGCGCGATAGCGCTCTAGGGGCATTTGTCGCATTCTGCCAAACTCCGGCGCGGCGCGCGAGCGTGCATCAGGACGACCGCACGGTGATCTCGACAGAGTCCACCTGCTCGGTGACGACATCGCTCTGCCCGAGTCGCCGGCTCAGGCCGGTCGTCACCCCGTCGAGTGAGCCCGCGCCCAGGCCCGGCGGCAGCGAGAGCACGACCCGGAGCTCCGCCGCCTCTCCCCGTTCGCATCCAACGGTGAGGCCCAGCTCAGCGCACATATCCGAGATCGTCTGTGTCACAACAGGATTCCCGTACGCCGGTCGCCAGTCACGGTCCTGCGCCAGGGCCCAGAGGGCCGGCCGCGGCACCACGTACTCGACCGGGCCACCGGGGTCGAGATGCAAGAGCTCAGCGCCCTCGGCGACGGCAGAGAGGGCGACCCGACGCCCATCGGCAGGCACGGGCCGCCCCTCCGCTCGCCACGCAGCGAGGCTCTGCGGGCTGGTGAACACCGGCAGGGCGCGCCGCCCGTCCAGCCGGTCCAGCCAGACGAGACCCATGTCTGAACGCCCATCCTTGCTCTCGCCCGGCAGAGCCACCACGGCGACGAACACCCGCGCCGGCCCCAGCGCGCGGACCAGCTCGGTCTCGGCCTCCGGCCCGGTGCCGAGACGGGCCAGGACCGCGGTGAGCGTCGAGTCGGGACGGCCGTCGTCCCCGGCGTACGGCGCCGGCGGCAGGTCACGGCCGGTCCACGGCTGACCGACGGAGTCGGCTGGAGCGCCGCTGCTCTGCGGGCGGCTCGACGCGGGGCTCAAGGGCGCCCGGCGACGTCGAGCGCCTGCGCAAGGGTGAACTCGCCGGCGTACAGCGCCTTGCCGACGATCGCACCCTCCACCCCCGAGGGAACGAGGCCGCGCAGCGCGTGCAGGTCGGCGAGGCTGGAGATGCCGCCGGACGCCACGACCGGGGCGGGCGTGCGGGCACAGACCTGCTGGAGCAGGTCGAGGTTGGGCCCGCCCAGGGTGCCGTCCCTGGTCACGTCGGTCACGACGTACCGCGCACAGCCGGCCCGGTCGAGCCGGTCGAGCGCCTCCCAAAGGTCGCCCCCCTCGCGGGTCCATCCGCGCGCGGCCAGCGTGGTCCCGCGGACGTCCAGACCCACCGCAACGGCGTCGCCGTGACGCTCGATCACCGATGCGGTCCAGCCCGGGTCCTCGAGCGCCGCAGTGCCGATGTTGACCCGCCGGCAGCCGGTGGCGAGCGCGGCGGCGAGCGACTCGTCGTCGCGAATCCCGCCGGACAGCTCCACCGCGACGTCGAGCCGGCCGGCGACCTCCGCCAGCTGGTCGTGGTTCGAACCACGCCCGAAGGCCGCGTCCAGGTCGACCAGGTGGACCCACTCCGCCCCGGCCGCCTGCCAGGCCAGCGCCGCGGCGAGTGGGTCGCCGTACCTCGTCTCGCTCCCCGCCTCCCCCTGCACCAGGCGGACGGCCTGACCGTCCGCGACGTCGACAGCGGGCAGCAGGACCAGCCGGTCGCTCACCGGCGCCGCGACCAGACGAGGTAGCCGAGCGCACCCAGGACGACGAGCACGATGAGCGCGATCCGGACCGACCAGGGCGCGCCGAGGATGAACGCCACGGCGACCGTCCCGGCCGCTGCGCCGAGCGTCGTGGCCGGACGGGACCGGCGCGGCCGGGGCGCCGTGGTCCGGCTCGTCGAGCGCGTGGTCCGGGCCCGGCCGGTCGAGGAGCGGGCGCGCGACCGCTTCTTGGAGGAGGACGGCCGCCGGCGCGTGGTCACGCGCGCAACCTACCGTCAGAGCGAGGCGACCCAGTTCTCCAGCAGAGCGGCCCCCGCGTCACCGGACTTCTCCGGATGGAACTGGGTGGCGCTCAGCGGGCCGTTCTCCACGGCCGCGACGAACGGCCCGCCGTGCTCGGACCAGGTGACGAGCGGTGCCGGCAGCGGGGAGTCGGCGGGGGTCTGCAGCACCCAGCGGCGGACGGCGTAGGAGTGCACGAAGTAGAAGCGCTCCCCCTCGACCCCGCGGAACAGCCGGGTCCCCTCGGGCGTCCGGACCGGGCTCCAACCCATGTGCGGGACGACCGGCGCGTCGAGCCGCTCGACCAGACCGGGCCACTCGGCCAGGCCCGGCACCTCGTCTGCGCGCTCGGCCGACTCGGGGTCACGGTGCTCGGCCGAGCTCTCGAACAGCGCTTGCATGCCGACGCAGATGCCGAGCACCGGACGGCTCCCCGCCAGGCGGCGTCCGATCAGCTCACCTCCCCGCACGGACTGCAGCGCGGTGACGCAAGCCCCGAACGCACCGACGCCAGGCACCACCAGGCCATCGCACCCGAGCACGGCGTCGCGCCGGGCGGTCAGCTCGACCCGGGCACCGACTCGCTCGAGCGCGCGCACAGCCGAGTGCACGTTGCCCGACCCGTAGTCCAGGACGACGACGCCGGCCGTCACGATCGCCCCCTGTCCTCGCCGCGCTCTCCGCGTTCCCCGCGTTCCCTGCGCTCCCCGCGTTCCCTGGCCGCCTGGTCCTCGTCCAGCGCCACGGCGTCGAAGCGCGCAACCAGATGCTCCTGCGGCTCGACCCGGACGGCTCCCGGCAGGGTGGCCGGGTCGACACGACCGGAGAGGACCCCGGCGCCCGGCAGGAGCAGCGCCTCCAGCAGCGCGTCGCCGACCGAAGCCGGCAGCCGGCCGTCCTGTGCGAACACCTCGGTCAGCCGCCCGGCCGACTCGCGGGTCGGCGACAACAGGCGCGCGACCAGCGCCAAAGGGGCCGGCTCCAGGTCGGGCACCCGGCTCAGCCCGACACCGCGGGTCCAGACGACCCAGCGTTGCGGAGCGCGCCAGCTGGATCCCTGCACCCGGACGGTGAGCCGGTCCGCGTCGGCAACCAGACACGCCGTTGGCCGCAGCCGGCGTGGCACCGGCCGCCCGCCCAGGAGCGTCGTCGGGTCGTCGTACGGCGTCGCGCTGCGAGCAGGACCGGCGGGAGTGACGAGCGTCCAGACCAGGCCGGGGACCACCGTCACCGGGCCGAGACCTCGCTGGGCCCAGCCGGTCGCGGAGCCGCGGGTGTCCCGCATGACCACGAGCGCCTGGGGGCGGTCAGCCGGCGATGGCATGGCTCGAAACCGTTGGGCCGCTTAGAGAGAGCCCTTGGTGCTCGGTACGCCGGTCCGTCGTGGGTCGGTCTCGACGGCCTGACGCAGAGCCCGGGCCAACGCTTTGAACTGTGCCTCGACGATGTGGTGCGGGTCGCGGCCGGACAGCACGCGCACATGCATCGTGATGCCCGCGTGATGGGCGATGCTCTCGAACACGTGAGCGGTCAGGGAACCGGCGTACGGCGGGGCCGACCCACCGCCGCCGATGAGCACATATGGCATGCCGTCCGGCTCGCCCGCGTGCACGAGGTAGGGCCGGCCGGAGACGTCCACGACCGCCTGCGCGAGCGCCTCGTCGAGGGGGACGAGCGCGTCGCCGTAGCGGCTGATCCCGGTCTTGTCCCCCAACGCATCCCGCAACGCCTGGCCGATGCAGATGGCCACGTCCTCCACCGTGTGGTGTGCGTCGACGGCCAGGTCACCGGTGGCGTGAACCGTGAGGTCGATGAGCGAGTGCGCCGACAACGCGGTGAGCATGTGGTCGTAGAAGGGCACGCCGGTCGAGACCTCGCTGCGGCCGGTGCCGTCCAGGTCGAGCTGCACCTCGACGCGACTCTCGGTCGTCGTCCGGCTGACGGCAGCGCGCCGCCCGGCCGCCCGCCGGCTCATGCGCTCTCCCTGCGGCTCGCGAGCTCGCGGGGGATGGCCAGAACGTCGGCCATGGCGGCCAGGAACGTCGACGTCTCGGCCGGCGTGCCCGCGGTCACGCGCAGATGTCCCGGCAGGCCGACGTCACGGATCAGCACGCCCCGGTCCAGCAGCGCCTGCCAGGTGGCCCGCTCGTCGGCCAGGCCACCGAAGAGGACGAAGTTCGCGTCGCTCGGCACGGGGGCGAGTCCCATCCCCGCCAGGGCCTCGACGATGCGGTCGCGCTCGGCTTTGGTGGCTTCGACCGTGGCCAGGAGGTGCGGCGCGTGAGCCAGCGCCGCACCCGCGGCTGCCTGGGTGAGCGCGGACAGGTGGTACGGCAGGCGTACCAGCCGGAGCGCGTCGGCGACCGCCGGATCGGCGGCCAGGTAGCCGAGCCGGGCGCCGGCGAAGGCGAACGCCTTGCTCATGGTCCGGGTGACCACCAGGCGGGGGCGACCGGGCAACAGCTCGAGCGCGCTCGGCGTACCGGCTCGCGCGAACTCGCTGTACGCCTCGTCGACCACGAGCATCGCCCGGCGCGACGCGTCGTACACGGCAGCCACCACGTCCAGCGCGACCGCCGTACCGGTGGGGTTGTTGGGCGAGCAGAGGAAGACGATGTCCGGGTCGGCGGCGGCGACCTGCTCGGCCGCGTGGGCAGCGCTCAGGTCGAAGTCCCCGCGCGCGGGGTCCGCACGCACGCCGTCCAGCCAGGCGGTGGCGGTGACCTGCGCGATGCGCGGATGCATCGAGTACGCCGGCGTGAACCCCATGGCCGTCCGTCCGGCCCCCCCGAACGCCTGGAGCAGCTGCTGCAGCACCTCGTTCGAGCCGTTGGCGGCCCACACCTGGGCCTCGCCTACCGGTTGCCCCGTCGTCGACGTGAGGTACGCAGCCAGCGCCCGGCGCAGCTGGGTGAACTCCCGGTCCGGGTACCGGTTGAGGTGCTGGACCTGGCCGGCAACGGCCTCGACCACGGCCAGCGCGACCTGCTGCGGCACGTCGTAGGAGTTCTCGTTCGTGTTGAGGCGGACCGGCACGTCCAGCTGCGGAGCGCCGTACGGCGTGCTCCCGCGCAGGTCGGGGCGCAGCGGCAGGTCGGCGGTCACCGGGCAAGTCTAGGGAGGGCTAACTCAGCTCCGGTCGAACCGCACCCGCACGGCCGCGCCGTGGGCGGGCAGGTCCTCGGCTTCGGCCAGTGCGCTCACGTGAGCGGCCACCTCGCGCAGGGCCCCCTCGTCGTAGTCGACGACGTGGATGCCGCGCAGGAAGGACTGGACCGACAGACCGCTCGAGTGCCGGGCGCAGCCACCCGTGGGCAGGACGTGGTTCGACCCGGCGACGTAGTCGCCGAGGGAGACCGGCGAGAACGGCCCGACGAAGACCGCTCCCGCGTTGCGGACCGCCGCCGCCAGCGCACGCGCGTCCCTGGTCTGGATCTCCAGGTGCTCAGCGGCGTAGGCGTCCACGACGACCAGCCCGGCGTCCAGGTCGTCGACCAGCACGATGCCGGACTGCCGCCCGGTCAAGGCCGTGCCGACCCGCTCGACGTGCTTGGTCGCAGCCACCTGGCGCCCGAGCTCGGCGGCCACGGCGTCCGCGAGCTCCTCGCTGTCCGTGACGAGTACCGCTGCCGCCAGCGGGTCGTGCTCGGCCTGGCTGACCAGGTCGGCGGCGACGTGCACCGGCGAAGCGGAGTCGTCGGCCAGGATCGCGATCTCGGTCGGCCCGGCTTCCGCATCGATCCCGACCAGTCCCTTGAGCGCCCGCTTGGCCGCCGCCACCCAGATGTTGCCCGGCCCGGTGACCAGGTCGACCGGCGCGCAGACCAGCGCCCCGGTGTCCGGCCCGTCGGTCTCGCGCGCGCCGTACGCGAACATCGCGATCGCCTGGGCCCCGCCGACGGCGTACACCTCGTCCACGCCGAGCAGGGCGCACGCCGAGAGGATCGCCGGGTGCGGCAGTCCGGTGAACCGCGCCGGGTTGTCCCGCTGGGGCGGCGACGCGATGGCGAGCGACCCGACGCCCGCCTCCTGGGCCGGTACGACGTTCATCACGACGCTGCTCGGATACACCGCGAGGCCACCCGGTACGTACAGCCCCACCCGCCGGACCGGCACCCAGCGCTCGGTGACCGTGCCGCCCGGTACGACGCTCGTGGTCACGTCGCTGCGCCGCTGTTCGCGGTGGACCAGCCCGGCCCGGCGGATGGACTCCTCGAGGGCCGCGCGCACCGCAGGGTCGAGCTCGGCCAGCGCCGCTGACAGGGCATCCGCCGGCACGCGCAGCTGCTCGGGCCGGACGCCGTCGAAACGCTCACCGAGGTCGCGCAGAGCGGCCGCACCGCCGGCCCGCACCTGCGCGATGATCGCCTGCACCGTCGCGAGCGCGGCCGCGACGTCGAGGTCGGCCCGGGGCAGCACGTCGCGCAGCTCGGTGGCATCGGAGTCGGTCAGCCGGCGCCCGCGCAGATCGATGCGGGTGATCACCTCGTCGAGTCTAGGGTGGGCCGATGGCTCAGCGGCTGCCGCTCTTCCCGCTCAGCACGGTCCTCGTGCCGGGCCTGGTGCTGCCGCTGCACATCTTCGAACCGCGTTACCGGCAGCTGGTCTCGGACCTCGAGGCGCTGCCCGAGGACGACCGCGAGTTCGGTGTGGTCGCCATCCGCGAGGGACGTGAGGTGGGCGCCGGGAGCCTGCGAGCGTTGTACGACGTGGGCTGTGCGGCCACCCTCCAGCAGGTGACTCAGCTGCCCGACGGGCGTAGCCAGATCCTGTCCACCGGGGCGCGACGGTTCCGGCTGCTGGACCTCGACCTGGAGGCTGACACGGCGTACCTGACGGGCGTCGTCGAGTGGATTGACGAGCAGGACGGGGAGCTCGACCCGACGACGACACTGCGCAGCCGGGCCCTGTGGGCGCGGTACACCGAGCTGCTCGGCGGGTTCGGCCCCCAGGTTGCGCAGGATCTGCCGGAGGACGCCGGGCCGCTCTCCTACCTGCTCACCACGGCGGTCGTCATGCCGCTCAGCCAGCGTCAGCTGCTGCTGTCCGTCGCGACCGACGCGGAACGGCTGGCCGCGGTCAACGCGTTCCTGCGCACCGAGATCACCATCATGTCGGTCGTGCCGTCACTGCCGCTGTTGGACGTGGACGCCTTGCGCAGCTGAGCTGCGCGTGGCGGGCGAGGTCGACGTCGCCGGTGGCGGTGGTTCGGTGTGCATTCCTGCCACCGCGGAGCTGAGCAGCTCGGTCACGCCGCGCACGACCGCGAACAGGAAGGGCGCGAAGAGCAGCGCCGCCCACGTGTGCAGGGCGATCGGCGTGACCGGCGCCTTGACACCTGCGGCCAGCTGGGAGCGCAGCGAGTCCGGACCGAGCCAGCTGCCGAGCGCCCAGGCGACCAGGCCGGCCACCAGGCAGCCGCCCAGCCCGACCAGGAGCCCGGCCACCGGACGACGCCGGGTGAGGGCCGGCCAGACGGTCGCCAGGATCGCCCCCGCCGCGGCGCCGAGCACCACGAACCAGCCGTCCTGGCCGACCATCAGCTCGTCGTGGCCCTGCAGGTAGACGCCGCCGTCCTGGACGACCGTCCCGGCAGTCGGCGCGAGCAGCCACCACAGCACGCCCCACAGCAGGCCGGCGGCGACGACGACGCCGACGGCGAGCAGGGGGACCGGCAGGTCACGACGGCGGCGCGAGGCCTGGTCGCTGGCAGCGGGAACCGTCACCGGACCAGGGTAAGTGCCTCAGCGCGTGATCAGCGTCGCGCGGACCGTCGCCGTGCCGTCCGATCCGGTCCTCACGCTGAACCCCGCGGCCAGCAGCGCCTTCAGGTCGGCATCCGTGGAGTCGCTGCTGCCGAACGCACGCAGGGCCTTCTGCAGGTTGCCGAAGTCGAGATAGCCGACGCTCTGGGCGGATGCGGCGTCCGGGACCGCGCGCTTGAACGCGGCCTCGTCACCGAGGCGGCCGCCGGAGGCCAGCTGCTTGGCGTACCGCTCGTCGAGCGCCACCGCGTAGCCGTCCCGCGCCGCGACGTGACGGAGGGCGAACGGCACGCCGTACTGGCTGAGCTGGCTGGACAACGTGTCCAGCACCCGGGCGGCCGGTCCGGCGGGCGCGTTGCTGTGCAGGCCCACCTGCGGCGCACCGCCGGGACCGAAGCCCCCGAACGCGATCTGGAACTTGGTGCCGAGCAGCGCGTCGAGGTCCTTGGGCAGGTGGATGCCGAGCGAGGCCAGCTGCTCCTCCATGGCGCCGGCCAGGTCGAACCCGCCGGCCGGCTGCGCCTGCGAGCGGAACTTGGCGTAGGCCTGGTCGATCGCGTGCGGGTCGAGCGAGCCGCCGATCGCGGCCACCGTGCCGGCCGGGAGCGTCTCGACGCCAGTGCCGCCCGGTCCGGGCTTCACGGTCGTCAAGCCGCCGCGGGTCGTGCCCACGAGCTCGACGTCGTCACCGGTGAACCGGATCGAGGCGACGAACCGGCCGGAGGTGACGCCGCCGACCCCGCCGGCCATCCCCCCGAACGGCGATGAGGCGGCGCTGGGAACCATCGAGGACAGCTTGCCGAGGTCACCCCAGGCCACAGCGATGCCGCGCTTCCCGACCGAGCTCACGTCGGAGCGGTAGGTGCTGTTGCCGGCCAGGGAGTGCTTCGCGGCCTCGGCGCGCACGGCGTTCAGGACCGCCCGGTTCTCGGCGCAGACGGCGTACCCGCTGGAGACCGAGCAGACGCCGTCGTCCGGCTTGCTCATCAGCTTGGCCAAGCCCGCCTTGGCCTTGCTCTCGTCATTGACCTGCAGCACCACGACCGCGTTCGGCTGACCGCCCGTCGAGGACGGCACCGCCGCGACCGCGAACCGGTCTCCGATCCACGGCTTCACGTCCCGGTCGTAGCTCAGCTTGGACAGGTGCGGGTCGTCCTTGGTCACCTGGTCGAAGAACCACTGACGGATGTCGTCCGTGCTGCCCAGCGAGCTGCGGGCGGACGGGAACTTGCGCAGGAAGCGCAGAGCGTCGACCTTCTGCCCGAGCGAAGGGTCGAGGTCGACCGAGGCGTACGCCGCGGCGCTGGCCGGGACGAAGCTGTCCGGTTGCGCTCCGCCTCCGCCGAGGGCGCCGGCGGCGAGCGCCGCACCGATCCCGATACCGGCCACCGCGACGACACCGGCGCCGATCGCGACCAGCTTGCCCTTGCCGAGCCCCCGGCTAGGGGGCAGCTCGGCCGCGAGGATCGTGCCGGTGGCCGCGTTGGTCAGGATCTCGGGCTGGCCCTGGCCCGGCGGCGGCGCCGGCGTGCCCCAGGTGTCGCTCATCGTCTGTCGTACCCCTCGCTGCGTGTACGCGACCCGGCCGGCCGCTCGACGGGATATCGACAGGTGGCGGGCGCACCTGCAGCCCCGAAGCGTCGCGAAACGGTCACGTCACCCGGCTGGCCCCAAGCTGGGCGGGCGTCAGGCCGCCCGGTCAGGAGACCAGGCAGGTGGGCCCGAGCAGGTGCTTGAGGTCGCCGAACAGGGCCGGGCTCGCGGTGACCCGCAGGCCGTCGTCGAGCCGCAGCACGGTCGAGTGACCGGGCTGCTCCAGCCGCACGTGCACCTCGGTGACACCCGGGTGGTCGGCGAGCACGTCCTTGAGCTGCTCCGCGACCGGCGGGGTCAGCTTGGTCGGTGGCAGCGAGATCACGACCGGGCCCCGCGGGGCCTCGGTGACGTCGGGGATGGTCAACTCCATCGCGTACAGCGTGGGTACGTCGTCGCGCCGGTTGAGCCGTCCGCGGACCACGCAGATGAGGTCCTGGCGCAGCAGGTTGCGCACCTGCTCGAAGGTCTGCGGGAAGAACAGCACCTCGATGGCGCCCTCGAGGTCCTCCAGCGTCGCCAGCGCCCACGGCTTGCCCTGCTTGGTGGTCTTGAACTGCAGCGACGTGATCAGCCCGGCCAGGCTGAGGACCGAGCCGTCCGGCCGCGCCTCGTCGGCCATGACCCGCGCGATCGAGGCGTCCACGAGCCGGGACAGGACATGCTCGACGCCCAGCAGCGGGTGGTCGGACACGTACAGCCCGAGCATCTCCCGCTCGAAGCCGAGGAGCATCGACTTCTCCCACTCGACGTCGGGGATCGGCGGCAGCACGGCAAGCTGAACCGCGGGTTCGTCGTCGAACCCACCGAAGAGCGAGTCCTGCCCCACCGCCTCCTGGCGCTTCTCGTCGACGAACATGTCGACGAAAGTCTCGTGAATCGTCAACAGCCCGGCCCGTGGATGCGCCAACGAGTCGAACGCACCGGCCTTGATCAGGGACTCGACCGTGCGCTTGTTGCAGACGACCGCAGGCACCTTGCGCAGGAAGTCCTCGAAGGACGCGAACCGGCCGCGGTCCGCGCGGGCCGTCGCGATCGCGTCCACGACGTTGGCGCCGACGTTGCGGATGGCGGCCAGGCCGAAGCGGATGTCGGTGCCGACCGGGGTGAACTCCGCGGAGGACTCGTTGACGTCGGGCGGCAGGACCTTGATCCCCATGCGGCGGCACTCGTTGAGGTACAGCGCCGACTTGTCCTTGTCGTCGCGGACGCTGGTCAGCAGGGCGGCCATGTACTCGGCCGGGTAGTTCGCCTTGAGGTAGGCGGTCCAGTAGGACACCAGCCCGTACGCCGCGGAGTGGGCCTTGTTGAAGGCGTAGTCCGAGAACGGCAGGAGGGTGTCCCACAGCGCCTTGATGGCGCCCTCGGAGAAGCCGCGCTCGACCATCCCGGCCCGGAACGTCTCGTGCTGGGCGTCCAGCTCGGCCTTCTTCTTCTTGCCCATGGCCCGGCGCAGCAGGTCGGCGGCCCCGAGGGAGTAGCCGGCGACCTTCTGCGCCACGGCCATGACCTGCTCCTGGTACACGATCAGGCCGTACGTCTCGCCCAGGATCTCGGCCAGAGGCTCCTTGAGCTCGGGGTGCAGGGCAGTGACCGGCTTGCGGCCGTTCTTGCGGTCGGCGTACTCGTTGTGCGAGTTCATCCCCATCGGCCCGGGGCGGTACAGCGCACCCACGGCACTGATGTCCTCGAACTTGTCCGGTCGCATCGAGCGCAGCAGGGAGCGCATCGGCCCGCCGTCCAGCTGGAACACGCCGAGCGTGTCGCCCCGGGCCATCAGCTCGTACGTTGGGGCGTCGTCGAGGCTCAGCGACTCGAGCTCGACCGGCTCCTTGCCGTTGGTGACGATGTTGCGCAGCGCGTCGCCCAGCACGGTCAGGTTGCGAAGGCCGAGGAAGTCCATCTTGATCAGGCCGAGGCCCTCGCACGTGGGGTAGTCGAACTGCGTGATGATCACGCCGTCCTGTTCCCGCTTCATGATCGGGATGATGTCGATCAGCGGCTCGCTCGACATGATGACGCCGGCCGCGTGAACGCCCCACTGGCGCTTGAGCCCCTCGAGCCCCAGCGCTGTCTTGACGACCTCCTGGGCCTCGGCGTCCGTCGTGTGCAGCTTGCGGAACTCCTCGGCCTCCTTGTACCGGCTGTCCTGCGGGTCGAACATCCCGGCCAGCGAGATGTCCTTGCCCATCACCGTCGGCGGCATCGCCTTGGTCAGCCGTTCGCCCACGGCGAACGGGAAGCCCAGGACGCGGGCCGAGTCCTTGAGCGCCTGCTTGGCCTTGATGGTGCCGTAGGTGACCACCTGCGCCACGCGGTCCGAGCCGTACTTCTCCGTGACGTAGCGGATGACCTCGCCGCGACGGCGCTCGTCGAAGTCAACGTCGAAGTCCGGCATCGAGACGCGGTCCGGGTTGAGGAACCGCTCGAAGATCAGGCCGTGCTGGATCGGGTCGAGGTCGGTGATCCGCAGCGCGTACGCCGCGACGGACCCGGCGCCCGAGCCACGGCCGGGGCCGACCCGGATGCCGTGCTCCTTGGCCCAGTTGATGAAGTCCGCGACCACGAGGAAGTAACCCGGGAAGCCCATCTCGACGATGACGCCCGTCTCGTACTCCGCCTGCCGGCGGACCCGGTCCGGGACGCCGGCCGGGTACCGGTGGTGCAGCCCGCGCTCGACCTCCTTGACGAACCAGGACTGCTCCGACTCCCCCTCAGGGACCGGGAAGCGCGGCATCAGGTTGCCGCCCTCGGCGAACCGGACGTCGCAGCGCTCGGCGATGGCCAGCGTGTTGTCACAGGCCTCGGGCAGGTCGCGCCAGAGCTCGCGCATCTGGGCCGGGGTCTTGAGGTAGAACTCGTCCGCGTCGAACTTGAACCGGTTCGGGTCGGCCATGGTCGAGCCGGACTGCACGCACAGCAGCACCCCGTGCGCCTGGGCGTCCTCGGCCCGGACGTAGTGCAGGTCGTTGGTCGCGACGAGCGGTAGGCCGAGGTCCTTGGCCAGGCGTAGCAGGTCGGCGCGCACGGCCTTCTGGATCCCGAGGCCGTGCTCCATCACCTCGCAGTAGTAGCTGCCCGCACCGAAGATGTCGCGGTAGTCGGCGGCCGCCTGGCGCGCGGCGTCGTACTGGCCGAGCCGCAGCCGGGTCTGCACCTCACCGGAGGGGCACCCGGTCGTGGCGATCAGACCCTTGCCGTACCGCTGCAGCAGGTCACGGTCCATCCGGGGCTTGTAGAAGTGGCCCTCGATGCTGGCCAGCGACGACATGCGGAACAGGTTGTGCATGCCCTCTGTCGTCTCCGCCCAGAGGGTGAGGTGGGTGAACGCGCCGCCGCCCGAGACGTCGTCCCGGCTGGCCGACGCGGCGTCTCCCCACTTGACGCGGGTGCGGTCGAACCGGCTGGTGCCGGGCGCGAGATAGGCCTCCACGCCGATGATCGGCTTGACCCCGTGGGCCGCTGCCTTGCGGTAGAACTCGTGCGCCCCGAACACGTAGCCGTGGTCGGTGGTCGCCAGGGCCGGCATCTTGAGGCGCGCGGCCTCCTCGAACAGGCTGTCGATGCGCGCAGCGCCATCGAGCATGGAGTACTCGGTGTGCACGTGCAGATGGACGAAACCCGACTTATCGCCGCTCGCTCCACCGACCCCGCCTGGCACTCCGCGAGCCTATGGCACCGCGCCGACAGCACCGGGCCGAAACACCGGGCAGTCCGAAACTCGCTGTCCCGCAACGGTCAGAACGCCTACGTCGACTCCTCGCCGACAATTCGGGCGAGCGCGTCCACGCTCCGGTCGACGTCCTCGTCGGTGGTCGCCGCGTTGCTCACCGACACGCGCAGCACGGCCTGGTCGTGCCAGCGGCTGCCGCTCATCCACGCGGTCCCGTCATCCAGCACCCGCCGTACGACGCGCTGGGTGAGCTCGTCCGAGCCGAACCCGACGCAGACCTGCGTGTAGACCACGTCGTTGAGCACGCGCGCACCCGGGATGGCGGACACGCCGTCGGCGAACCGCCGGGCCGCCCGGCACAACCCCGCCATCAGGTCCTCGACGCCGGAACGGCCGAGCGAGCGCAGCGCCGCCCAGATGACGATCTCGCGGCCCCTGCGGGACAGCTCCGGGACGAAGTCGGAGGGGTCGCCGGCGTCGTCCTGGATCAGGTACGGGCCCTGCACGCCCAGGGCGGCCCGATGGGCGACCGGGTCGGCACACAGGACGACCCCGCTGTCGTACGGCACGTTGAGCGTCTTGTGCGCGTCGGTCGCCCACGAGTCGGCACCGGCCATCCCCACGGTCAGCGCGCGCAGCGGTGGGCTGGCGGCGGCCCACAACCCGAAGGCGCCGTCCACGTGCACCCAGGCACCGGCCTGGTGGGCCAGCGGCACGAGCGCGGCGAACTCGTCGAACGCACCCGAGTGGACGTTGCCGGCCTGGAGCACGACGACGACCGGCCCGCCCTCCGGTCCTTCGGCGAGGGCCTTGGCCAAGGCGTCCGGACGCATCCGTCCCTCGGCGTCGGCCCTGACCCGCACCGGCTCGCCCAGGCCCAGCATCCGCAGGCCGAGCTCGACCGAGCTGTGCACCTCCTCGCCCGCGAAGACCCGGACGCGCGGTGCCCCCTGCAGGCCGTCCCGCTCCACGTTCCAGCCGGCACGCTCGAGCACCCGGTAGCGCGCGGCCGCGAGCCCGGCGAAGTTCGCCGTCGTCGCGCCGGTCGCCCAGCCCACGCTGCACCCGGCGGGCAGCTGCAGCAGCTCGAGCAGCCAACGGGCCGCCACGTCACCGAGCGCGGTCACGGCCGGGGTGACCTGGCGCAGCCCGGAGTTCTGGTCCCACGCGCTGGTCAGCCAGTCCGCCCCGAGCGCCGCCGGCAACGTGCCGCCGATGACGAAACCGAACCAGCGGCCCGAGCCCATGGCGGCCAGGCCCGGGTCGGCGGCCGTTGCGAGCTCGTCGACGACCTGGTCGGCAGCCGTGGGGCCGTCGGGCAGGCCGTTGCCCAGCACCTTGGCGATCTCGTCGACGCCCGCGCGGGCCGCGACCGGGCGCTCCGGCACCGACGCGAGCCACGCCCGGGCGTGCCGGGCTGCTGTGTCCAAAGCCGCGTCGTACGGCGTCTGCTCGCTCACGGTGCCTACCCTGGGTCCGCGCCCCGCACCACGTCCAGAGCGTGCGCGAGGTCGGCTGGGTACGCGCTGGAGTAGGTGACCCGTTCACCGGTCGCCGGATGGTCGAACGAGAGGCCTACGGCGTGCAGCCACTGACGGTGCAGCCCGAGCCGCTCGGCCAATGTCGGGTCCGCGCCGTACGTGAGGTCGCCGACGCAGGGATGGCGCAGCGCGGAGAAGTGCACGCGGATCTGATGCGTGCGGCCGGTCTCCAGGTGGATCTCCACGAGTGAGGCCGCGGCGTGGGCCTCGATGGTCTCGTAGTGGGTGATGCTCTCCTTGCCCTCCGCCACGACTGCCCACCGGTGGTCGTGGACCGGATGGCGGCCAACCGGCGCGTCGATCGTGCCGCGGCTCGGGTCGGGGTGGCCCTGGACGAGTGCGTGATAGGTCTTGTCGACCGTCCGTTCGCGGAAGGCCCGCTTCAGCACGCTGTACGCCCGCTCGCTCTTGGCCACGACCATGAGCCCGCTGGTTCCGACGTCCAGCCGGTGGACGACGCCCTGCCGCTCGGCGGCGCCCGAAGTCCCCACCCGGACCCCGGCTGCGGCCAGACCGCCGATGACGGTGGGTCCGCTCCAGCCCGGGCTCGGGTGCGCGGCCACGCCCACCGGCTTGTCGACGACGACCAGGTCGTCGTCCTGGTGCACGACGACCAGGCCGTCCACGGCCTCGGGGCGCATCTGGACCGGACCGGGCGGGTCGGGCAGGGCCACCTCGAGCCATGACCCGGCCTGGACCCGGTCGGACTTCGCGGGCGAGACCCCGTCGACCTGCACCGCCCCGGCGGCAACCAGGTCCGCGGCCTTGGTCCGCGACAGCCCGAACAACCGGGTCAGCGCGACGTCGACCCGCTCACCGGCGAGGCCGTCCGGCACCGGCACGGACCGGACCTCAGCCATGCTGGCCGTCCGGGTCGAGCCCGACGCCCAGCAGCGTCAGCAGCACGACCAGGATGCCTGCCGTGACGATGGCGGAGTCGGCCACGTTGAAGATCGGCCAGTGCGGCAGCTCCAGGAAGTCGACGACGTGACCTCGGGCCACACCGGGGGCCCGGAACAGCCGGTCCGTCAGGTTGCCCAACGCGCCGCCGAGCAGCAGGCCGAGCGTCAAGGCCCAGACCCGGCTCTGCAGCCGGCTGGCCACGCGGACCACCACGACCACGACGACGGCCGCGATGACGGTGAGCACCCACGTCATGCCGGTGGCGGTCGAGAACGCCGCGCCGGCGTTGCGGGTCAGGTGCAGTCGGAGCAGGGACCCCACGAGGTCGCGCCGCTCCCCCTCGCCGAGGTCGGCCACGACCAGCGCCTTGGTGAGCTGGTCCAGAGCCAGGACGACCACGGCCACCAGCGCCACGAGCGCCAAGAGCCGGCGAGACCGATCACGATGATCAGGCTCGTCCGACATGGCTCGCGTTCCGTGGTCCAGCTCGGTCGGCTCGCTCACCGGCTCGCCGGTGGGTTCGTGCGTCGGCTCGGTGATCAGCGACGCTCCTGGCGCTGCTTGTCGGCGACACACAGCGTGGCCCGCGGGAAGGCTTGCAGCCGGAGCTTGCCGATCGGGTTGCCGCAGATCTCGCAGATGCCGTAGGTGCCGTCCTCGATCCGCGCCAGGGCACGCTGGCTCTGCAGCAGCAGCTCCCGGGAGTTGTTCGCCAGCGAGATCTCCTGCTCGCGCTCGAAGGTCTTGGCTCCCGCGTCGGCCTGGTCGTCACCCGCGCCGTCGCCGGAGTCGCGCAGCAGGTCGGCCAGGTCCTGCTCGGCGTTGCTGATCTCGGTCTGCAGCCGGTCGATGTCGGCCTGCAGCTCGGCCCGTACGACGTTCAGCTCCTTGGTCGTCCACGGCGACTCGTCCTCGCGGACGGCCAGGCGTCGCGCCGTGGCAGGCTTGGTCGGCGCCTGGGCGGGCGGCGCGGTCGCCGTGCTGGGCGGACCCTTCGCCACGACCTTGGTGGCCGGCGCCTTCGCCGCGAGCTTCTTGGCCGGCGCCTTCGCCGCGAGCTTCTTGGCCGGCGCCTTCGCCGCGACCTTGTGCGCAGCTGGCTTGTCGGCGACAGTCTTCTTGGCCGGCGCCTTCACCGCGACCTTCTTGGCGGCGGCCTTCTTCGCAGCGGCCTTGTTGCCCACACTCTTGACCGGCGCCTTCGCCGCGATCTTCTTGGCCGGCGCCTTCTTGGCCGTCGTGTTCTTGGCCGTCGTGTTCTTGACCGTCGTCTTCTTGGCCGTCGTCTTCTTGGCCGCCGTCTTGGCCGCAGCCTTGGTGGCGGCGGGCTTGCGAGTGGTGGCCTTCGCTGTCGACGCGGCGACCCGCTTCGCCGAGGGTTTTACAGCCGCCTTGACTGTGCTCTTGGCGGTCTTCGCGGCCGACCGCGCGGTGGCGGCGAGCGTCGTACCGACCGGTGCCAGCTGGTTCGCCGGGGCTACCCGGGACCGGCGCACTGCCTCGCTCGTCCTGCTGGCCATGTCCGCGGTCCCTTCGAGGTCCTCATGCGACGGCCGACAGGCCGGGTGCGGGCAGGATAGGCGCCGGGGAGCGCGCCGCTCAATGTGGCGCGCCGCCGGCGCGGTCACACACAGTAGCGGAGGCCGCCGGGGAGAACCCCGGCGGCCTCACCCTGCGTTCGCTGACCGGTACCTGGCTGCCCGCCCGACCCGACTCCTGCCTAGTTGCCGAACGGGAACCGTGGCGGCTCGGCGTTGCCGTCCCCCGAGTCGGCCTGCTGGTGCGCGCTGGAGCGCGTCGGCAGCGGAGACCCGCCGCCCACCTGCTCCGGCTGTCCACTGCCGTCCCCGCCCTCGCTGGCCGAGGGCAGCGCCTCCAGGTCACGCAGCTGACCTTCCAGGTAGGCCTTGAGCCGGCGTCGGTAGTCACGCTCGAACGCGCGCAGCTCCTCGACCTTGCGCTCGAGCACCGCCCGCTCCTGCTCCAGGTTGCCGAGGGTCCGGCGCTGCTTCTCCTCCGCCTCCCGGACCAGCCGGTCGGCGTGCTCCTTGGCCTCGTTGACGATCTTGGCGCCCTCGCTGCGTCCCGCCTCGACGTGCTCGTCGTGCAGCTTCTGGGCCAGCGCCAGCATGCCGGCGGCACCTTCGGGGCCGGTGGAGCCCATCTGCGCGGCCACGGGCGCCGGGACCGGCAGCGGGGGAGCCGGCTCCGGCTCCGGCTCGGGGACCGGGGCCGGGGCGGCGACCGGCTCGGGCTCGGGAGCGGGCGCTGGTGCGGGTGGCGGCACCGACTGGCTGACACTGGCGCCACCGCGGGTCAGCTCGCTGACGCGGCGCTCGCAAGCGGCGAGCTTGCCCTTCAGGTCCTCGTTGTCCGAGGTGAGCCGACGCAGCTCGGCGACGACCTCGTCGAGGAACTCGTCGACCTCTTCCTCGTCGTATCCCTGGCGGAACTTGGTCGCGCTGAAGCGCTTGTTCACGACCTCGTCGGGAGTCAACGGCATCTCGTCACCTCGTCAGCATGTCGGGCGGGCGGACTCACCGTAGCGAATCCCGGGCGGGCACCGGTACGCGCGGCACCGGGGCGCGCCGGGCGCGTCGTGCAGCAGGGCTCAGGCCCGGCTCAGGGATCCGAAGACGGAAAGCAGCACGGTGGTCAGGATGAACAGGATCAGCAGGCCCAGGTCGAGCGCGAACCCGCCGAGGCGGATCGGCGGGATGAGCCGGCGGATGAGGCGCAGGGGTGGATCGGTGACCGTGTAGACGATCTCGGCCAGCACAAGAACGATCCCGCGCGGGCGCCAGTCACGGGCGAAACTCTGGACCAGCTCGAGGACGAAGCGGCCGATCAGCAGGATCAGGAAGAGGAAGACGACGAGGTCACATATCTGCCAGACCGCCTTCACAGCGGTACAGGCTAGCTCTGGTTGAAGATCGTCCGGGTGCCGACCGTCTCGTTCTCCTCGCTGCTCACCTCGACGTGCTCGGGCGAGAGCAGGAACACCTTGCTCGTGACCCGCTCGATCGTCCCGCGCAGACCGAAGACGAGCCCCGCCCCGAAGTCCACCAGGCGCTTGGCGTCCGCGTCGTTCATGTCGCTGAGGTTCATGATCACCGGGACACCCTCCCGGAAGTGCTCGCCGATGGTCTTCGCCTCGTTGTAGGTGCGCGGGTGGATCGTGGTGATCCGGGACAGCTCGCCGCCCGAGCCGACCCGCGACAGGTGCGGGCGCTGTGGCATCGGCGTGACGGCGGCGCGCGTCTCGCGAACCTCGCGCCCGTCCCGGGACGTGGCGTCGGGCTCGTCGTAGTCGTCGTACTCGTCGTAGTCGAGCTCGTCCTCGGCCAGTCCGAGATAGACCATGGTCTTCTTCAGCGCACCCGCCATCGCGAGCTCCTCAGCAGGTCGTCGTGATCTTTGGTGCTGCAGGTGTCGCTAGAGTCACATCTGGTCACACCAGCCACCTGCGGCACAACTGTGACGCTACCCGAGCAGAGGCCGCGAACCGAGGATCGCGCTCCCGACACGCAGGTGTGTCGCACCGGCTCCGACGGCCGCCTCGAGGTCCTCGCTCATCCCGGCCGAGACCCAGCTGGCCTGGGGAAGCTCTTGGCGAACCTCACCTGCTGCCGCCGCGAGACGGGCGAACGCCGCCGTGGCATCCTCGCCCAGCGGAGCGACCGCCATGACCCCACGCAGGTCGAGATGCTCGGCCGCGTCGACCGCCCGGCACAGATCCAGCAGCCCGTCCACGGGCACGCCACCACGGGCCGGGTCGCCATCCAGGCTGACCTGGACCAGCGCCCCCACGACCCGGCCGGCGCGCGCGGCACCGCCGGACAGAGCGCTCACCAGACTGGGCCGGTCCACCGAGTGAACGACCGACGCGTACGACGCCACGGAGCGGGCCTTGTTCGACTGCAGGCGGCCGACGAAGTGCCACGTCAAGGGCAGGTCCGCGCACTCCTCGGCCTTGGGCGCCGCCTCCTGGTCGCGGTTCTCCCCCACGTCGGTGATCCCGAGAGCGGCGAGCAGCCGCACGTCCGACGCGGGGAAGGTCTTGGTCACAACGACCAGGTGCACTTCGTCCCGCGCCCGGCCGGCGCCCCGGCAGGCGGCCGCGATCCGCTCCTCGACCTGCGCCAGGCCCGCCGCGAGCTCGGCCGGGCGGTCGGTCGGTGTCACTTCAGGAAGTCGGGCACGTCCAGCTCGTCGCCGTCGTCGAACGTCGCGGCGCGCGGTGGCCGGCCGACGCGGACCGGCTGCTTCGGGTCGTCGACCAGGACGACCTCCTCGTCGTCGGAGACCGTGATCGGCTCCGGCGTCGCGGGCTGCTCGGCTCCGCCTCGGTCCTGGGCCTCGCCGGGCGCGCTCGGCAGGATCGTCGCGCCGCCCGGGGTGCCCGGCACAGCCGGCTGCTCGCCCGTGGTGGCCATGGAGTGCGACCTCGCCTCGGCCACCTGGCCCAGCCGGCGCTCGTCCGGGCGCCGCTGGGGCGAGCCACCGTCGAAGCCGGCTGCGATGACCGTGACCCGCACCTCGTCGCCGAGCGCGTCGTCGATGACGGCGCCGAAGATGATGTTTGCCTCCGGGTGCGCGGCCTCCTGGACCAGCCGGGCCGCCTCGTTGATCTCGAACAGCCCGAGGTCCGAACCGCCCTGGATCGAGAGCAGCACGCCGTGCGCGCCGTCGATGCTGGCTTCGAGCAGCGGCGAGGAGATCGCCAGCTCTGCCGCCTGCACCGCGCGGTCCTCGCCGCGGGCAGAGCCGATGCCCATGAGCGCCGAGCCCGCACCCTGCATGACGCTCTTGACGTCGGCGAAGTCGAGGTTGATCAGCCCGGGGGTCGTGATCAGGTCGGTGATCCCCTGGACACCGGACAGCAGCACCTGGTCGGCACTGCGGAAGGCGTCGAGCATGCTGACCGCGCGGTCGCTGATCGACAGCAGCCGGTCGTTGGGGATCACGATCAGTGTGTCGACCTCCTCCCGTAGGCCGGCGATGCCGGTCTCGGCCTGCGCGGCCCGGCGCCGTCCCTCGAAGGTGAACGGACGGGTGACGACGCCGATGGTGAGCGCGCCGATCGCCCGCGCGATGCGAGCGACGACGGGCGCGCCGCCGGTCCCCGTGCCGCCGCCCTCGCCGGCAGTGACGAAGACCATGTCGGCGCCCTTGAGGACCTCCTCGATCTCCTCCATGTGGTCCTCGGCGGCCTTCTTGCCGACCTCGGGGTCCGCGCCGGCGCCGAGCCCTCGGGTCAGGTCGCGGCCCACATCGAGCTTGACGTCGGCGTCGCTCATCAGCAGCGCCTGCGCATCGGTGTTGATCGCGATGAACTCGACGCCCTTGAGGCCGACCTCGATCATCCGGTTGATCGCGTTGACGCCGCCGCCGCCGATCCCGACGACCTTGATCACGGCCAGGTAGTTCTGCGGTGCTGCCACGTCAGCTGCCCTCTCGCTCCGGCGACTATAACCCTCAAGTAGAGAGTTATAGTTATGTCAACCTCGTCAGGAGGGACGTTACGAGCGGTGGTCCCGGGGATCAATGACCACGACGGCGTGTCGAGCCTGCGCGGCTCCCGAATCAACCCACGGAGGGGGACCGCGGGGCACTCAGGTCGAAGTGCCGCGCCGTCGGGTTGGCCTTGCGCAACGTCTGCAGCACCGACGCTTTCAGCACCGACTCGTCGGCACTCCCCCAGGCCACGGTCGAGCGGCCGAGGGTCAGGACGACGGAGTCAGGGCTCCTCGCCTGCGCCGAGCTGATCTGGCCGCGAACGCCGGGCGGCAGTGCGGCCAGCACCGCGACGACCGCCTGCACCGCGGCCGGGTCCGAGGCGTCAGCGTCGACCAGCGGCAGGTCGCGCGGCGGGGAGGACACCTCGGCGTACGTCGTACCGGTGCTGTCGGCCAGATGCAGCTGCCCGGCGGCGTCCTTGACCACCGCGACGGCGGTCCGCAGGGTGACGGTGACCGTGACCGCGGACGGCCATGTCCGGCTCACGCTCACGGCGCGCACCGTGCGGATGGCAGCCACGCGGTCGCGCGCCGAGGTCAGGTCGAGCCGGACCATCTGGCGGCCGACCGGCAGGGCGGCGGCCGTGCGGATGTCCGCCATGTCGGCCGGCGCCACCCCGCGCACCGTCACGGTCTTGAGGACGAGCACCGGGCCGGACCAGACGAACCACCATCCGGCCGCGACGAGCAGGAGGGCGAGCGGTACGCCGAGCTTCCACCACCACGACGCCCGCCGGACGGCGCGGGCGCGCAGCGCGAAACGCCGCTGTCCGGGCAGCTGGGGCGGCGCCGCCGTCGTACTCATCGCGCGCCTCTCGTCGCGGAGGCTGCGGACTCCAGCCGGGCCAGGATCTCCGGACCCAGCAGGGTGACGTCGCCCGCACCGACGGTCAGCAGGATGTCGCCCGGGCGCAGCCGCGCGACGACCTCGTCCGCCACCGCCGACCAGGACGGCACGAACGCGACGTGGTCCGCCGGCAGGGGCACCGCCGCGGCCACGAGCGCTCCCGTGACCCCCGGCACCGGGTCCTCGCGAGCGGCGTACACATCCATGACGACGACCTCGTCGGCCGCGCCCAGCGCTGCCCCGAAGTCGGTGGCGAAGTCTCGGGTCCGGCTGAACAGGTGCGGTTGGAAGACCACGACGACCCGGCCACCGGCCGCCACCGATCGGGCGGTCTGCAGGACGGCCGCGACCTTGCCCGGGTTGTGGGCGTAGTCGTCCACGACCCGCACGCCCGCCGCACTGCCCCGCGGCTCGAACCGGCGGCGGGTGCCGGTGTACTGCTCGAGGCCACCGCGGACCACGACTCGGTCCAGGCCCAGTCCGCGGGTCGCCGCGGTGTAGGCGGCCGCGGCGTTCAGCACGTTGTGCCACCCGGGCACCAGGAGCTTGGCGACGGCCGGCTCGACCGCCGGGTCCGCCGTCGGCTCGCGCAGGGCGAAGCCGCCCTGGCCGGCTCCGGCCGTCTCCAGCGGCTCCACGACGACGTCCGCGTCGGGCGAGCGCCCATAGGTCAGCACCCGGATCCCGAGATCGGCAGCGGCGCCGGCCAGCCGCCGTGAGCCGTCGTCGTCCGCGCAGGCGACCAGGACACCGTCCGGCGGGATGCCGCGGGCGAACTCGAGGAAGGCCTGCTCGACGGCCTCAGCCGTCCCGTAGTGGTCAAGGTGGTCCGGCTGCACGTTCGTCACGACGGCGATGTGTGGCCGGTAGAGCACGAAGCTCCCGTCGCTCTCGTCGGCCTCGGCGACGAACGTCGGTCCGGTGCCGTGGTGTGCGTTCGTGCCACTCTCGGTGAGCTCGCCGCCGATCGCGAACGACGGATCCGCGCCGGCGCGCTGCAACGCGACCGTGAGCATCGACGTCGTCGTGGTCTTGCCGTTCGTGCCCGCCACGGCGACGCGGGTGCGTCCCTGCATGAGCGAGACCAGCGCCTGCGACCTGTGCATGACCAGCAGCCCGCGCTCGCGGGCCGCAACCACCTCCGGGTTCGTCGCCCGGACGGCGCTGGAGACCACGACGGTGTGTGCCGCGGCGATGTTCACGGCGTCGTGGCCGATCGCGATCCGCGCGCCTTCGGCCCGCAGGGCGGTGATGGTGCGGGAGTCCTTGGCGTCGCTGCCACTCACGGGTAGGCCGCGGGCGAGGAACACCCGCGCGATGCCGGACATCCCCGCGCCGCCGATGCCGACGAAATGCACCCGGCCGAGCAGCTCGGCCGGCGGGATGTCGAGGGACAGGTCGATCGGAAGGCTCATCGACGACCTCGCCGGGCCAGCGCCTTGGGACCGGACGCCGCCTGCTCGACCAGGTCGGCGACGCGTTCGTCGCCGTCGCGGACCCCCCACGCGGCCGCAGCCCGGCCGGCGGCGACCAAGCCTTCGCGGTCGGACAGCCAGCCCAGCAGGTTGTCGCGGACCCACTCCGGGGTGAACTGCGCGTCCGCGACGAGCAGGCCGCCACCGGCGGCGACCACCGGCTCGGCGTTCAGCCTCTGCTCGCCGTTCCCGATCGGCAAGGGGACGTACACAGCGGGCAAGCCCACCGCCGTGAGCTCGCAGACCGTGTTCGCGCCGGCTCGGCAGACGACGGCGTCGGCGGCGCTGTACGCCGCGGCCATGTCGTCGCAGTACTCCTGCACCAGGTACGCGGGGTCGTCCTTCGCGCCGGGCCCTGGGTCGAACGCCTTGCCGAGGCCGGCCAGGTGCAGGACCTGGACGCCCGCAGCGCGCAGGTCGCGCACGCAGGCCTCGAACGCCTGGTTCAGGCGTTGGGCGCCGAGCGAGCCGCCGGTGACGAGCAGCGTCGGCCGGTCCGGGTCCAGACCGAACGCGGCCTGCGCCACGGGCCTGCGGTCGGCGCGGTCGAGCGTGCTGATCTCGCGGCGCAGTGGCAGACCGGTGCGCACCGCGTGCGGGAGCCGGGTCGAGGTGAAGGTTGTTGCGACGTACGGCGTGAACCGCGCGCCCAGCCGGTTCGCGAGGCCGGGCCGGGTGTTCGCCTCGTGCACGACGTACGGCAGCCGCAGCCGGCGGGCCGCGAGGTACGCCGCGGTGGAGACGTACCCGCCGAAGCCGGCCACGACGTCGGCCTGCACGTCCCGGACGACCTCGGCCGCCGCGCCGATCTCGGCCGACAACGCGCCCGGGAAGCGGAACATGCTCAGGTCGGGCCGGCGGGGCATCGGCACGCGCGGGATGGTGCGCAGGGGGTACCCGTGCTCCGGCACCAGCCGGACCTCGAGCCCCTCGGCGGTGCCGAGGGCCGTGATCGTCACGTCCGGCCAGCGGCGCCGCAGGGCATCGGCCACCGAAAGGAGCGGCGACACGTGGCCGGCCGAACCGCCGCCGGCCAGCAGCACCGACGACGGAGCGGTCATCGGGCCGGTCCGCGCCCGGCCGCGGCTTCGTGACCGGACGGGTCGGGCTCAGGGGCCCGGCGCAAGCTCGGGACCACAGCCAGGGACCGGCGCAACAGCGAAGGCCGGTCGGCCAGGGCAGCCCGGCAGTCGGGCTCCTGCCGGGCGAACGACAGCAACATGCCCAGCGCGAACATCGTCGTCAGCAAGGCCGTGCCACCGCTCGACACCAGCGGCAGCGGCACGCCGATGACCGGCAGCATGCCGATGACCGCCCCGATGTTGATCAGCGCCTGACCGACGACCCAGGCCATCACACCGGCGGTGGCGACGCGGACGAAGGGGTCGTCACTGCGGACCACCAGCCGGTAGCACGCCCAGGCCAGGACGCCGAACAGGGCGAGCACGACAAGCGCCCCGACCAGGCCGAGCTCCTCGCCGATGATCGCGAAGATGAAGTCGTTGTGGGCTTCGGGCAGCCAGGACCACTTCTCGCGGCTGGCCCCGAGCCCGACGCCCCACCAGCCGCCGTCGGCGAGCGCGTACCTGCCGTGGATGGACTGGAAGCACGTGCCGAGCTGGTCCGAGCAGGTGCCCTTGAGCCAGGCGTCGATACGGGCCATCCGGTTCGCCGAGGTGGTGGCCAGGACGCCGGCGAGCAGGGCCATACCGGCGGCGGCGGCCAGGAACATGCGCGCAGGCGCTCCGGCCGCGAACAGCAGGGCGGCGAGGACCAGGAGCAGGACCAGGCCGGTGCCCAGGTCGCGGCCGGCCAGGACGAGCCCGACCACGATGAGGCCGACCGGCAGGACGACGGGGATCATCACGTGCGACCAGCTGTCGAGCGAGGAACGCTTGCGGCACAGGACCGTCGACCCCCACACGATCAGCGCGATCTTGGCGACCTCCGACGGCTGGAGCCGCTGGCCCGCGAACGCGATCCAGTTGCGGTTGCCGTAGACGCTGACGCCGAGCGGGCTGAACACCATGCCCTGCAGGACGATCGCGAGCAGGACGGCCGGCCAGGCGAACCGCTGCCAGAACCGGATGGGGGTGCGCGAAGCGACGAACATCGGCACCAGGCCGGCCACCGCGAACACCAGCTGGCTCTTGAACACCGTGAACGACGAGCCGGTCTGCCGGTACGACGTGACCGACGACGCGGACAGCACCATCACCAGCCCGATGACCAGCAGCAGGAGGGTCGCTCCCAGCAGCGCGTAGTACGTCGTCAGCGGCGAGTCCAGCCGGGCCAGTCCCGGCACCTGGGCCTTGAGCCGGCCTTGAGCCCGCGGGCCAGGCGGCGTGCGCCCCCGGCCGGGCGCCGCCGGACGGCCGGTCGTGGTCTGCGAGCTCACCCGTCCGCCTGCCCCGGCTGCTGCGCTACCCGTCGTACGGCGTCCGCGAAGGCGTCACCGCGCGCGCCGTAGTCGCGGAACAGGTCCATCGAAGCCGCGGCCGGTGCGAGCAGCACGACGTCACCCGGGCGCGCGAGCCCGGCCGCTGCCCGTACGACGCGGTCCATCACGTCAGTGTCGGTGCTGGTCACGTCGACGACGGGGACATCGGGCGCGTGTCGCGCGAGGGCACGCGCGATGACCGCCCGGTCCTGGCCGAGCAGGACGACGGCCCGCAGGCGCCGGGCGTGGTCGCGCACGAGGTCGTCGACCTCCGCGCCCTTGAGCAGACCGCCGGCGACCCACACCACGGAGTCGAACGCCGCCAGGGACGCCGCCGCGGCGTGCGGGTTCGTGGCCTTGGAGTCGTCGACGTAGCGCACCCCGGCGGCCTCGCCGACGAGAGCGATGCGGTGGGCGCCGGGCGTGAACCCGCGCAGGCCGTCCCGGACGGCTCGCGGAGAGACGCCGTGCGCGCGGGCGAGCGCGGCGGCGGCGAGCGCGTTCGCGACGGTGTGGGCCGGCGGCGCGGTCGAGGCCGGACCGGACAGGTCGGCCAGCGTCGCCAGCTCGGCCGCCGAGGTCCGGCGCTCCTCGACGAAGGCGCGGTCGCACAAGATGTCGTCAACGACGCCGAGCATGCCGACGGCCGGAGTCCCCAGCGTGAAGCCGATGGCGCGGCAGCCCTCGACGACATCGGCCTCGCGGACCAGCTGTTCGGTGACCGGGTCCGCCACGTTGTACACGCAGGCGATCCGGGTCTGCTCGTACACCTGCCCCTTGTTGCGCGTGTAGGCGTCGAGTGAGCCGTGCCAGTCGACGTGGTCCGGCGCGACGTTGAGGCAGGCGCTGGCCTGCGCGCTGATCGACTCCGACCAGTGCAGCTGGAAGCTGGACAGCTCGACGGCGATGACGTCGTACGGGTCCGGATGCAGGACCGCCTCGAGCAGCGGCAGCCCGACGTTGCCGGCGGCCACCGCGCGCAGTCCCTCGGCTCGCAGGATGGCCTCGAGCATCTGGACGGTCGTCGTCTTGCCGTTGGTCCCCGTCACCGTCAGCCAGGGCGCCGCGCCCTCGCCCGGCCGCATCCGCCAGGCCAGCTCGACCTCGCCCCACACCGGGATCCCGGACCTCGCCGCCCCAGCGAGGACCGGGTGTTCCGGGCGCCAGCCCGGCGAAGTGACGACCAGGTCCAGGCCGTCGAGCAGCGCGGGGTCGGGCTCCGCGCCGAGCCGCACGTCCGCGCCGAGGATGGTGAGGACCTGGGCCCGCTCTCGCTCTCCGGTCCCCTCGCGCGCATCGGTGACGACGACGCGGGCTCCTCGCTCGAGCAGGGCGTCAGCAGCCGCGAACCCGCTGACGCCGATCCCGGCCACGAGGACGCGCAGGGCGCCCCAGGCGGCGTCGCGATGCGTGAGCGGGGTGAGGTCCATCATGAGCGTCGGTTACGACCCGACGACCCACTCTCCGTAGAAGATGCCGAGGCCGAGGGCGACGAAGAGCCCGGCGATGATCCAGAACCGCACGACGATGGTGATCTCGTCCCAGCCGGCCAGCTCGAAGTGATGCTGCAACGGTGCCATCCGGAACACGCGGCGGCCGGTGAGCTTGAACGACCCGACCTGGATGATCACGGACGCCGTGATGAGGGCGAACAGCCCGCCCAGGATGATGAGCAGCAGCTCGGTGTGGGTCGTGATCGAGAGCCCGGCCAGGGCGCCACCCAGTGCCAGTGAGCCGGTGTCCCCCATGAAGATCTTCGCCGGCGAGGCGTTCCACCACAGGAACCCGAAGCAGGCTCCCATGACGGCGGCCGCGACCACCGCGAGGTCGCGCGGGTCGCGCACCTCGTAGCACTTGAGCGTCGCGTCGACCTGGCAGTTCTGGTTCGACTGCCAGGTGCCGATCAGCACGTACGCCGCGAACACCATCACCGACGTGCCCGTGGCCAGACCGTCGAGCCCGTCGGTGAGGTTCACGCCGTTGCTCCAGCCCGAGATCATCAGCTGGGCCCAGACGACGAACAGCAGCAGGCCGAGCGCGGGGCCGGCGAAGGCCAGGTCGAAGGTCGTGTCCCGGATGAACGAGACCTGGGTCGAGGCGGGCCGCCGGTAGCTGCCGTTCGGGAACTGCAGGGCGAGGATCGCGAATGCGATGGCGACCGCGGACTGGCCGGCCAGCTTGGCACCGGCGCCGAGACCGAGGCTGCGCTGCCGCGAGATCTTGAGGTAGTCGTCGAGGAAGCCGACCAGGCCGAGCCCGGTCATCAGGAACAGGACCAGTACGCCGCTCATCGTCACGCCGCGCACGGTCACGATGTGCGCGATCGCGTACGCCGACACCGTGCCGCCGATGATGATGGCGCCGCCCATCGTGGGCGTGCCGCGCTTCGTGTGGTGCGAGGTCGGGCCGTCGTCGCGGATGAACTGGCCGTACCCGTGCTTCACCAGCCACCGGATGAACAGGGGGGTGCCGAAGAGCGAGACGATCAGCGCGATGGCCGCCGCGGCGATGACGGTCTTCACGCGCCCGCCGCCAGCCGCTCGCCGAGGAAGCGCAGGCCGGAGTCCCGGCTCGACTTCAGCAGCACGACATCCCCTTCGGCCAGCTCCGCCGACACGGCCTCGTAGGCCGCCTCGGTGTCCGGCACCAGCATCGGAGGTGCCTGCCAGGTGCTCGACAGTAGCGCCGCGTCGTACGCCGCCCGCGCACCCTCGCCGACCACCACCAGGCGCGAGACGCCGAGCCGGGCGGCGACCTCCGCCAGGGCGGCGTGCTCGGGCGCCGACGAGGGGCCGAGCTCGCGCATCTCACCGAGGACCGCCCAGGTCCGACGGCCGGGCGCCATGGCCACCAAGGCCCGGAGGGCAGCCCGCATCGACTCCGGGTTCGCGTTGTAGGCGTCGTTGACGACCGTCACGCCGTCCGGGCGCTCGACCACCTCCATCCGCCACCGGCTGGTCGGGCCGGCCCGGCTCAGCCGTTCGGCGGTCTCGATGACCGGGAGCCCGAGGCTGAGGCAGACCGCGGCGACGGCCAGTGCGTTGTCGACGTGGTGCTCGCCATGCAGCTCGAGCTGCACCGGGGCGCGGCCAGGGGCGGCGGCGAGGTCGCTCACGAGAACGAAGGCCGGCCTGGCTCCGCTGCGCAGCTCGACGCGTTCGGCCCGGACCTGCGCGCGTGGCCCGCGCCCGACCAGCACGACCGGCGCCTGCGAGAGATCCGCCATGGCGGCGACGGCAGGGTCGTCGGCGTTCAACACCGCCAGCCCCGATGGCGAAAGTGCCTGCACCAGCTCGCTTTTCGCCTTTGCTACGGCCTCCCGCGAGCCGAACTCCCCGACGTGCGCGGTGCCGACGTTCAGGACGACGGAGATGTCCGGCGGTGCGATCCCTGTGAGGTGGCTGAGGTGACCGGGACCACGCGCGCCCATCTCGACGACGAGGTATCGGGTGTCAGGGTCAACCCGCACGACCGTGAGCGGTACGCCGATCTCCGAGTTGTACGACGCCTCGGCCGCGACCGTGGCGCCGAGCGCCGGCAGCACCTGGGCCAGCAGGTCCTTGGTGCTCGTCTTGCCCGACGAGCCCGTGACCGCGACGACGGTCACGTCCTGGACAGCGTCCAGGACGGCGCGGGCCAGGCGGCCGAACGCTGCGTCGACGTCGTCGACGACGACGCTGGGCAGCTCGTCCACCGGGTGAGCCGCCAGGGCAGCGACCGCGCCTCGGCCGGCCGCGTCAGGAACGAAGTCGTGTCCGTCCGCATGCTCGCCAATGCGCGCGACGTACAGGCCAGCGGGTCCGCAGCGCCTCGAGTCGGTGACCACGGGCCCGTCCACCAGGACGTCGTCGGGTGCGTCACCCGCGGCGCCGTGCAGCGTCCCTCCGGTCGCCGCTGCGATGGCGGACAGGCGCATCGGGATCATCGGCGCACCGCCTGGCCGTCCAGGGCGGCAGCCAGCACCTCGCGGTCGTCGAACGGCAGCACCGTGCCGCCGACGTCCTGCCCGCGCTCGTGGCCCTTGCCGGCGACCAGCACCGTGTCCTGCGGTCCGGTCGCGTAGGTCAGCGCCAGCTGCACGGCCGCCCGCCGGTCGCCGACCTCGACGACGACGGCAGCCGTGTCGGCGTCCACGGCGCCGGCCAGCACGTGCGCGCGGATCGCCGCCGGGTCCTCCGAGCGGGGGTTGTCGTCGGTGACGATGACGACGTCGGCACCGCGCGCGGCTGCCGCCCCCATGAGTGGTCGCTTGGCGACGTCCCGCTCCCCACCGGCACCCAGCACCACGACCAGCCGGCCGACGGTCCCGGGTCGTAGCGCGCGGAGTGCCGCAGCCACGGCCTCGGGGGTGTGGGCGTAGTCGACGACGCCGAGCGGGCCACCGGCCGGACCCGGGACGCGCTGCATCCGGCCCGGCACGACGGCCCGGGACAGGCCCGCCGCCAGGCCGTCGACCGTGAGACCGGCCTCCAGCAACATCAGGGCCGCGAGCGCGGTGTTGGCCACGTTGAACTCTCCGGGCAACGGGCTGCGCAACGACAGTGCCGCTCCGTCCCTGCCGCTGAGCAGGAAGTCGGTGGCCGCACCGTCCTGGACCGTACGGCGTTCGGTGACGACCCAGTCTGGAGTCACTTCTGCAGTCGGGATGGCCTGTCCCCCAACGGTTTCCGCAGAGCGGGCATCGGCCGTGAGCAACGTGACGACGGGCACGCCGGCCTGACGGGCGAGGCGTCTCCCCCACTCGTCGTCGACGCAGACGACGGCTCGGCGGGACCGCTCGGGCGTGAACAAGGAGGCCTTGGCCGCGAAGTAGTCCTCCTCGTCAGCGTGGAAGTCCAAGTGGTCCTGTGACAGGTTCGTGAACCCGGCGACGTCATAGACCACGCCGTCGACGCGGTGCAGCGCGAGGGCGTGGCTGGACACCTCCATCGCGCAGGCGACACAGCCGTGCTCGCGCATGACAGCGAGCAGTGCCTGCAGCTCGGTCGCCTCCGGCGTCGTGCGGACACTGTCCAGCCGGTCGTCACCGAGCCGGGTCTCGACCGTGCCGATCAGCCCGGACATGCGGCCCTCGGCTCGCAGCCCGGCCTCGAGCAGGTAGGCCGTGGTGGTCTTGCCGTTGGTACCGGTCACGCCGAGCATCAGCAGGTCGTCGGCCGGGGAGCCGTAGACCCGGGCCGCGACCGCACCGAGCACGGCCCGCGGGTCCACGACGACGACGACCGGCAGGCCCGCTGCCGCGGACGCGGTGGCGCCGGGCGGGTCGGTCAGGACGGCGACCGCACCGGCTCGGGCCGCCTCCGCGCTGAAGCCGGCGCCGTGGCGGTGGAAGCCCGGCAGGGCGGCGTACAGGTCTCCGGGCCGGACCGAACGGGAGTCCAGGGTCACCCCCGTGACCGGCACGGCGGGCAGTCCGGCGGGGTCGGCACCCGCGATCCGGGCCACCACCGGGAGCGGCAGGGCCGGGGTTCGCGCAGGTCGCAGACCGCCGGGTGTCGGCACGCTCGGAGGCTACCTTCCGCAGACGAAGGGTCCGTGACCCCTCACCGGGGTGTGAGCCGGACCTTCGGGGACTTGGTGCCGGTCGGGGGGATGTCCAGCCGGGCCAGCGCGTAGCTCATGATCTGCTGGAAGACCGGAGCGGCGATGCTGCCGCCGAAGTGCCCCTTCACCGGCCGCTGCAGGGTGATCGCGACGATCAGCTGTGGGTTGTCTGCCGGCGCCATGCCGATGAACGAGGCCGTGAAGCCCCGGTAGCAGCCGCAGGTGGGGTCGAACCGCTGTGCCGTACCGGTCTTGCCCGCGACCCGGTAGCCCGGGATCTTGGCCGCCGGAGCCGTTCCCTCGTTGCTCACCACGCCCTCGAGCATGGTGCGAACCTGCTTGGCGACCGCGGGTGAGATGACGCGTACGCCGGTGCTCGGGTCGGTCTCGGTCACCCGGCCGGACGGGGACACATAGGCGTCGACGAGCCGCGGCGGCATCCGAAGGCCGTCGTTGGCGATGGTCTGGAACACCCCGGCGGCCTGGACCGCGTTGACCGACAAACCCTGTCCGAACAACACCGTGTAGCGCTGGGAGCCGTTCCAGTCCTTGTAGTCGGCCAGGATGCCCGAGCTCTCACCGGGGAAGTTCAGGCCGGTGGGCTGCCCTACGCCGAACTTCGTCAGGTACGTCCACATGGTCTGCGGCGAGATGCGCTCGCCGACCTCGATCGTGCCGATGTTGCTCGACTTGGCCAGCACGCCCGCGAAGGTCAGGTGCTCGGTGCCGTGGCTCTCGGCGTCGTGGAAGATCCGGTCGGCCCGGTGCAGGGTGCCCGGCACGGTCACCGGTGTCTCCGGAGTGACCACGCCTTCCTCGAGCGCCGCCGAGGCGGTCATGACCTTGCTCGTGGAGCCAGGCTCGTAGACGCCGGCCAGAGCCTGGTCGACCAGCGTGTTCGGGGCCGCCTTGCCGTAGTTCGAGGGGTCGAACGTCGGCGCAGCGGCCAAGGCCAGCACGTTGCCCGTCTTGACGTCCATCACGACCGCCGAGCCGGACAGGGCCTTGGTCTTGCGCACCTGGTCGGCGAGCAGTGTCTCGGCCTTCCACTGCAGGTCCTGGTCGATGGTGAGCCGGACCGACTGCCCGGCAACGGCGTTCGTCTGGTCGACCGGTGCGGTGCCGATGATCGAACCTTGCGGGTCCTTCTCGTAGCGGATGGAGCCGAGCTTGCCCGAGAGGGATGCGTTGAGCGACAGCTCCAGGCCGCCGAGCGGCTGGCCGGCCGTGCCCATGAACCCGACGAGACCGGCGGCCAGTGGGCCTTGTGGGTAGACGCGCTGCGACGTCTGCTCGCTGAAGATGCCGGGGATCTTCAGCGACGCCACGTGGTCCCAGACGTCCGGCGGGATGCCCTTCGCGACGTACCGGAAGTGCCGGGTGCCGGTCAGCTTCGCCTTCACGTCCGCGACCGTCACGCCCAGGACCGGGGCGAGCTTGGCGGCTGCGCCGTTGATGCCCGTCGTGGCCGGGTCCAGGGCCGCGATCTGCTGGGCCATGGCGCCCCGCGGCACGCCGTAGAGCGGCACGAGGGTCTGGTCGACGGTGACGTTGCGCCGGTCGACCGAGAAGGCCAGGGGGCGTCCGTCCGCGTCCTGGATCTGACCGCGCGTCGGGAAGAGCTTGACCTCGACCGTGCGGCTGCCCAGGGCGCTGACCGCCAGCGCCGACGCGTCGATGCCCTGCAGCCGCAGCAGCTGCGCGGCGAACAGGGTCAGGACGATGAACGCGACGACCAGCATCGCCCGCACCCGTCGGGGCGTGTGGCCGATCCGGGCCGGCAGCCGCGGGAACCTGCGGCTGCGCTGCGACGCGGAGCGAGGCTTCCCGGCCGAGCCGGTGGCGCGGGTGCGACCGGTCCGGCGGGCCGGAGCGGGACGACGCCGAACGGTAGAGGAGGCGGTCTTGCGACCTCGGGCCGCTGTCTTGGTCCCGGCCTTGGCGCCGGCCTTGGTGCCGGCCTTGGTGGCGGTGGCCTTCGCCGGCCCGAGCCGTTTCCCCCGGCCAGCCGCGGCCCTCCCGCGCGTCGCGGCGCGAGGCGCCGACCCGGGCTCCTGCCGGGACCCCGGACGACCCGGGCGCTTCGCGTCGCGGGGCGGGGTCACGTGCTTCACCTCGTTGTCGTCGTTGTCGTCGTTGCCGTCGTTGCTCGGTTGGTGCCCTGCGTGCCCTGCTGCCCGGTCGCTGCCGCCGGGGCCGCGGGCGGCAGACCCGGGGCGGTGCCGGACACGGCGGTCTGAGCCACGGGGCTCGCCGGTGCCAGGACCGGACCGGCCTGGATGGCCGGCGCGGCGGGTCTGTTGCTGGTGGTGCCGGTGGGGCGAGTGGTGCTAAGGATCACGGTAGGTGGCTTCGCGCGCACCGCCGGGTTCGCCACGCCCACGATCCGGCCCGAAGGCAGCTCGACGAACGCCGACGTCCCGGCGGGCACCAGGCCCAGCGCCCAGGCGCGCTGCGCGAGCTGCTCGGGTGATGCCGCCAGGTCGTTGCTCTGGGTCAGGGCCTGCTTCTGGTCGCTCAGCTGTTGCGAGCCTGCCTGCAGCCGCTGCAGCCCGAAGGAGTCCTGCGCCACGGCCGTGTTGAGCAGCAGCAGAGCGATCAGGCCCGCGCCGAGCAGGGCGGCGCACAGCAGAGCGAAGCCCAGCGGCGAGCCGGCCGTCGGCGGGGCTTGCACCACGCGCAGCGGTGGCCGGCGGACCGAAGGGCGACCGGTGGAGGGGTCCCGTCGGGACGGCTGCGGACCGGCGGTCCCGACCGCACCGGCCCGCGCGGCTCGGGCGGCCCGGGCGGCGGACGTGGCAAGCGACTGGCTCATGCGGCGCGCACCTCGCGGACCCGCTCGGCCGCGCGCAGCCGGGCCGAAGCTGCCCGCGAGTTCTCCGCGACCTCGTCCGCCGCGGGCGTCTCGGCACCGCGCGTGAGCAGCCTCAGGTACGGCGCGTGGTCGGGCAGCTCGACCGGCAGGCCCTGCGGCGCACTGCTCTGCGCGCCGCGGGCGAAGATCTGCTTGGCAATGCGGTCCTCGAGCGAGTGGTAGGCCAGGACGACGATCCGGCCGCCGACCGCCAACGCGTCGACCGCCGCGGGCAGCGCCGACGACCAGGCGGCGAGCTCGCCGTTCACCTCTATCCGGAGCGCCTGGAAGGTTCGCTTGGCCGGATGGCCGCCAGTGCGCGCGGAGGCAGCCGGGATGGCACTGTGGAGCAGCTCGACCAGCCGCGCGGATGTCGTGAAGGGAGCCTGAACTCGTTCCCGCACAACGGCATTCGCGATCCGCCGGGCAAAGCGCTCTTCGCCGAAGTCCCGCAGGACACGGGTGAGCTCCTCGACCGAGTAGTCGTTGAGGACATCCGCGGCGGTCGGCCCGGTGGTGGGGTCCATGCGCATGTCGAGCGGCGCATCCAGACGGTAGGCGAAACCACGATCGGCCTCGTCGAGCTGCCATGACGAGACCCCGAGGTCGAAGAGGACGCCCTGCACTCGGGCGATCCCGAGCTCGGCGAGCACCTCGGGCAGCTCGTCGTACACCGCGTGGACCGGGCTCAGGCGGTCGCCGAACCGCTCCAGCCGGCGCCCGGCCAGCTCGAGCGCGCCGGGGTCGCGGTCCAGGCCCACCAAGCGGGCCTCGGGGCAGGCATCCAGCAGCGCCTCCGCGTGGCCGCCCATCCCCAGGGTCGCGTCGACGACGACCGACCCCGGCTCGGCCAGAGCAGGCGCGAGCAGCGCGGTGACCCGCTCACGCATGACCGGCTGATGCCGGTCGCGAGCGTCGCCGTTCGCTGTCATCGCCGTCCGTCTCCTTGCCGTTCGCCGTCGTGGGTGGTGTGGGGTCGGGGTAGGTGCGTCGAAGGTGTGGGCGGCCTGCCGTCAGGTCCCCAACCGCTCCTTGTGGGCGAGGGGTTCGGCCTGGCGCCGGGGAAGGTGCGCCAGGACGGCTCGGGAGCGGGTGGAGACCTCGCGGCAGGCCGGCTGCCAGCTGCCGCGTCAGCGGGCGCGAGCCCGGGGAGCGGCGAGTGTCGTCACATGAGGCCAGGCACCACCTCCTCCGCCTGGTCGGCGAAGGCCGACTCGGTGCTGGCCAGGTACTCGGACCAGGTCGGCGAGTCCCAGATCTCGATCCGCGCGCCCGCGCCGATGACGGTGCAGTCGCGGGTCAGCCGCGCGTACTCGCGCAGCACCGGCGGGACGGTGATCCGGCCCTGCCGGTCCGGAACTTCGTCGCTCGCGCCGGACAGGAAGACACGCAGGTAGTCGCGGGCCGCCTTGTTCGTCATCGGTGCGGACCGCAGCTGGTCGGAGATGCGCGTGAACTCGTCCATCGGGAAGACGTAGAGCGAGCGCTCCTGCCCTCGCGTGACGACCAGGCCGTCGGCGAGCTTGTCGCGGTACCGCGCCGGCAGGAACAGCCGGCCCTTCTCGTCCAGACGTGGAGTGTGGGTGCCCAGGAACACCGCTGGCGCACCTCCCCATCACGCAGACCGCCTCCAGAAGCGTCCAGAAGCATCCAGAGCCAGGAGCCCCTCCGCTCCCGCGCGCCCCACCTTACCCCACTTCTCCCCACCGTCAAGCAGATCCGGCTCGTCCGCGCCCGGTTGTCGCCGACGTCGCTGCAGGTCAGCGGTCCGGAAGCGAAGTGGTGGATGCCGCCGGGACAACAGAGTGGTCACCTTCGGTTCGCTCTCCGGTCACGCGAACGCATCCGTCCGGTGGTGCGAAGTGGAGAACGATCTGATTTCGCCTTCGGGCGGCTAGGCGAGGGGTCCCAGAGAATGGTCCAATCAAGGTCGGCACCGCGATGAGGAGGAACGAGTGAGCGCACCGAGCGCCGAACATTCCGACGCCGGTTACGACGAGCAGCCCGACTCGCTCGCTCTCGAGGACCTCGAGCAGACCGCGGGACGGATCAGCGAGGCCATCGAGTCGGTCATCGAGGGCAAGTCCGAAGTGGTGCGCACCGCCGTGACGGTGCTGCTCGCCGAAGGACATCTGCTGATCGAGGACGTGCCGGGCGTCGGCAAGACCATGCTGGCCAAGGCGCTGGCCCGGGCGATCGACTGCTCGGTCCGCCGGATCCAGTTCACACCCGACCTGCTGCCCAGCGACATCACCGGCGTCAGCGTCTTCCACCAGGAGACGCGCGACTTCGAGTTCAAGCCGGGCGCGATCTTCGCCAACGTCGTGGTGGGCGACGAGATCAACCGGGCCTCGCCGAAGACGCAGTCCGCGCTGCTCGAGTCGATGGAGGAGCAGCAGGTCACGGTCGACGGCACGACGTACGTCCTGGAGTCCCCGTTCATCGTGATCGCCACGCAGAACCCGATCGAGATGGAGGGGACCTATCCCTTGCCGGAGGCCCAGCGCGACCGGTTCATGGCCAGGGTCTCGATGGGCTACCCGTCGGCCGCAGCCGAGCTGGACATGCTCGCGACGCACACCGCGGCGTCTCCACTCGACGACCTCCGTCCGGTGGCGAGCGCTGACGACGTACGACGCCTGATCCAGGCCGTGCGCGGCATCTATCTGAGCGACTCGGTCAAGCAGTACGCCGTGGACCTGGCCACCGCGACGCGGCGCAGCCCCGAGCTGCGGCTGGGCGCCTCGCCCCGCGCGACTCTGCACCTCATGCGCGCGGCGCGGGCCACGGCTGCTCTGGCCGGTCGCGACCATGTGCTGCCCGACGACGTGCAGGCGCTCGCCGTGTCAGTGCTGGCGCACCGCCTGCTCCCGACGGCTGACACGCAGCTGGCCCGACGTTCCACCGCCGACGTGGTCGCCGACCTCCTCACCCGGGTGCGCGTGCCGGGCGCGTTCAGCCGTTAGCCGCCGGGGATGAGCGCGACCCTGCAACCGCGGCGGACGCTGCGGCGCACACTTTTCGGCCCTCTGCGCTCGCTCACCGTCCGGGGACGGGCCGTCCTGGCCGCCGGCATCAGCGCCATCGTCTGCGCGGTGGGTCTCGGCCAGTCCGACCTGCTGCGGGTCGGCGTCCTCCTCGTCGTCCTGCCCGCCTTGTGCGCCGTCGTGTTGTCCCGCAGGCACTTTCGCGTGTCCTGCACGCGCACACTGCTGCCCCATCGCGTCGCCGCGGGACAGGCCGCCCGGGTGCATCTCGAGCTGGCCAACGTGTCGGCGACGCGCTGCTCGGTCATGCTCGTCGAGGAGCGCGTGCCTTATGTGCTGGGCACGCGGCCTCGGTTCGTCCTGCCCGGCCTCGAGCCGGGCGACCGACGGGGCGTCGCCTACTCTGTGCGGTCCGAGGTGCGGGGCCGGTTCACCATCGGGCCGCTCGCCGTACGGCTCAGCGACCCGTTCGGACTGGTCGAGCAGACCCGCTCGTTCACCGCTCGCGACACCCTCGTCGTGACTCCTCCGGTTCACTCGCTCCCGGGCCTGCCGTGGCGCAGCGACTGGGGCGGCCGGGGCGACAGCCGGCCACGTGCCGTCTCGGCGTCGGGTGAGGACGATGTCGCAACCCGGGAGTACCGGCACGGCGACGACCTGCGCCGGGTGCACTGGCGGTCCACGGCACGGCGCGGCGAGCTGATGGTCCGGCGCGAGGAGCAGCCCTGGCAGAGCCGAGCCAGCCTGCTCATCGACTGCCGGGCGTCCGCCCACCGTGGCGAGGGCCTGGCGTCGTCGTTGGAGTGGACGGTCAGCGCGACCGCCTCGATCGCCCATCATCTGATCGGGTTGAGCTACCTGGTCCGGCTGATCGACGGACCCGTGCACCACGACTGGTCGGACCCGTCCAGTGGCGGCGACGGACCGTTGCTGGACCAGCTCGCCGTCCTCGAAGCGGGCGACTCGGCTCTCCTGGCCGAGGGCCTGAACCTGGCCCGGGCCAGCCAGCGCGGCGGCATGGTCGTCGCCGTCGTCGGCGACATGGACGACGCCACCGCCGAGGACCTGGCCCGGCTGCGCCGCCAGGGCACCTCCTGCGTGGCGATCGTCCTCGACACCCTGAGCTTCGACCGCAGCCAGCCGCCGGACCTGGTCAACCCCGCCCACGTCCGCGCGTGCGTCATCCTGCGCAACGCCGGCTGGGCGGTCGCCGAGGCCCGGTTCGGCGACGCCATCCCGGACGTATGGGAGCGCCTGCGTACGGACGACCAGGTGCTCGCGGTGGTGGAGCGATGAGGCGCGACACGCTGGCGCCGTACCTCGCCGCGGGGGCCACCGGGCTGGCCGCGCTGGCGCTCGTGCCGGTCGTGACCGCTCACTCGTGGCCCTGGTACGCGCTGCTGATGGTGGCCGTCGTCACCGCGAGCGGCATGGTCCTGCGATCGGTCACTCGGCCCCCCAGCGTCGTCGTACTGGGCCAGCTCGTCGTCGGGATCATCGTGCTGACGATGGCCTTCGCGCGCGACAACGCGGTGCTCGGGATCTTCCCCGGTCCCGACGCGCTGCACGACCTGTTCCAGCTCGGTACGGACGGGATGGACGCGACGCGGCAGTTCTCCACCCCGGCGCCCGACCTGCCCGGGCTGACCTACCTGGTGACGATCGGTGTCTTCGGCGTCGCCCTGGCCGTCGACGCTCTCGCGGTCACCGGCGGTACGGCGGTCGGCGCGGGCCTGCCCCTGCTGGTGCTCTACTGCGTGCCGGCCGCCGTGCTGCCGGGAGGCGCCAGCGCGTGGTCGTTCGCGGCGGTCTCGGCCGGATGGCTGGTGCTGCTGGCCCACGACGGGCGGCTGCGGATAGACGGGTGGGGTCGCATCCTGCGCACCGGGCCGGAGAGCCGAGGCCGGCGCTTCGGCGACGACCTCGAGGTGCTGGGCACCGGTGCGCGCCGGCTCGGGATCATCACCATCGCCGTGGCGATCGCCGTACCGCTCCTGTTGCCCAGCCTGCCCAACGGGCTGATCGGCCAGAGCGGTGAGGGCGACGGGACGGGCACGGGCGGCGGCGGCCGGGGCGCCTCGGCCGTCGACCCGATCCTGACCCTGCGGCAGAACCTCACGGCCCGCAGCGCCGCGCCGGTGCTCACCTACACGACGGACCAGGCCAACCCGCCGCTGCTGAGGTTGGTCGCCGACGACCGGTTCGACGGCGAGACCTGGCGGTCCAGCCGGCCCTCCCTGAACAACCTGGCCGGCGTCACTCTGCCCACACCTCCAGGGCTGGCGCCCACCATCACCACGACGGCGCACACGATGAGGGTCAAGGTCGGCTCGCTCGCGCAGGGCTACCTGCCGGTGCCGTACCCGGTCCGCTCGGTCAAGATCGCCGGCACCTGGGTCTATGCCGCCGACTCCCTGGACATCATCAGCCGGGGCCGCAGTACCAAGGGCCTGGACTACACCGTGAACTACCTCGAGGTGCAGCCGACCTCGGCCCAGCTCCAGACGGCGCCGCAGGCTGCGGCCTCGTTCGTTCAGCAGTACACGCAGCTGCCGAACGTCCTCTCGCCCGAGGTCGCCCGGCTGGCCCGGCAGCTGACCGCCACGGCCCCGACCGACTTCGACAAGGCCGTCGCTCTGCAGAAGTACTTCCGCGACACCGGCGGGTTCATCTACGACACCAACGTCGACACGAGCCAGAACGCCGACGCCGTCAGCACGTTCCTGGCCAGCAAGCGCGGCTACTGCGTGCAGTTCGCATCGGCGATGGCGGTGATGGCCCGCACCCTCGGCATCCCGGCCCGGGTCGGCGTCGGCTTCCTGCCCGGCACCCGCCTCAGCAACGGCCGGCAGGGCGTCAGCCTCAACGACGCGCACGCCTGGCCCGAGCTGTACTTCGAGGGCGTCGGGTGGGTGCGGTTCGAGCCGACGCCGGCCGTCCGGACGGGCGCGCCCCCGTCGTACTCCGTCCCCGGCACGTCGTCGATTCCGACCGACGTAGCCACGAGGCCACAGACGGCAACGCCTCGCGTGACGGGGACGCGCGACCTGCCCGAGCCTGCAGCCGGCGCCCCCACGGGCCTGAGCGCCGGCACCGGCTCGGGCGACGGCTTCCGCGTCCCGGGCAAGGTCCTCGTGCTGCTGGCTCTGCTGGTCCTCGGCCTGGCGGCCACGCCGGTCGCGGCCCTGCTGGCCCGATGGCGTCGGCGGCGACGGGCACGTGACATCGCGACGCGGGTCGAGGCCACGTGGACCGAGCTGATCGAGCGGGCGGACGACCTGGGCATCGAGCTTCCGATCGGGTCCACCCCACGACGGATCCAGGCCGAGCTGATGTCGCGGGCCATGCTGCGCAGAGAGCCGGCCGATTCGCTCGCCCGGCTGGTCTTCGCGGTCGAGCGGGTTCGCTACGCACCTCCCACGGCCGCCGGCGCACCGCGGGGACTGGCACCCGACCTGCTGTCGACCATCGGACCCGACCTCGACCAGGTGGTGAAGGCGATCCGGACCAGCCGGGACCGGTCGACCCGGCTGCGTGCGCGGGTGCTGCCCCGTTCGGGCACCGACCAGCTGGTCGTGCTGTCCGCGCGGGCGGGCGAACGGATCGCGGGCGTCGACCGGCGGATCGCCCGAACCGGACGTTCCGTCACCCGAGGGCCAGGCGACCGCGGTGATCGTGGTCACTCGCCGAGACGACGCCGCATGTTCGGAGGACGCGCCCACTAGCGCGGGCCGCCGAAACCCGTCACCCTTGTCCTACCGCGCCCCTCGAGCCCTGCCCCCTGCGGCTTCGGGGGGCGCGGCTATGCCCCGGCGGGTGCGACGTCCGGGTACTGGTTCTCGGCGACAGCGGTTGCTGCGGGTATACATGCCTGAACAGCAGGTGACGGGAGGGCAGCGGTGAGGCTGGGCGTACGCAAGCGGCGCCGGGAGCCGCGGTTCTGGATCGAGTGCCGGCCGGAGTACATCTCGGACGCAGGCCGCACCCGGCTCGCCCGGATCTCGGTACTCATCCGGAACGACTCCGACGTCGCGCACCGGGTGGACGAGGCCGCGGTCCGGTACGACGACGGACGCGTGGGCATGCACCTGAAGCTGGCCGGCAGCCTGCACGGGGACATCCCGCCGAAGCAGACCTTCGCGTTCACCGTGCCCGCCGAGGCCTTGCTCGAGCCGGGGCCGGCGTCGCGGTTCCGTGTGGTCGTGTACCGCGGCCGCTCGGGTCAACGGCTCGAGTGGTCCTCGCGCGAGGAGCACTTCGCGCCTCCCGGAGAGTCGTAGCGACCAGTGGTCGCCACCGGACCTACTGGTCTTACTCCGCCGGCGTGAGCCGGGCGCGCTCGACCCAGCACTGGACCGCGGCCTGGGCCTGCCCGTCGCCGACGAGGTAGACGACCCAGGCCCGCCAGCCCCCGTCCGCGCGGTCCCAGTGCACGACCAGGCCGGGCCAGGGTCCTGGCTCCTCGGCCGGTCCGGTCACCCAGCAGTGGCGGCGGTGCGTCCCCGATCCTGCCCCGGCGATGCCGCTGAGCCGGGACCGCTCTTCCAAAGACATGCCCCGCGCTGGGAGCATGCCGCCGGCCATGGAGACACTGTCCCACAGGTATCGGAACTGTGTTCGAAATCGACGTGACGGACCCAAGCCGTCGCAGCGCCCCGCCACCGCCCATCCAAGCGATGACGGCACGCCGCGACGCGGTGAGTTCCCCATCCCCCAGTGTTCCCGGCGATGTGTGGGCCGACCCGCTTCCCCGGGACGTGAGGCCATCAGCACCGCTCTCAGCATCCGCCCGTGGCGGGACGTTGGCAATGCTTCGCTTCCAGCCCCGGCCACCTCGGTCCTCGCGGTTCGTGGGACGCGTCCCGCTATCTGCGGCGGGTCCGGTCGCCTCGGAGCCGGCCCGGCCCGGCAGCCAGGACCACGAGCAGCATCACGGCGACCAGACACGCCAACGGCGTGTGCCCCGCGATGAACAAACCCACGATGGCCGAGACCAGTACGACGACCACCAGCACCCACGACAACCTGGTCCGCCAGGACGGGGTGGTGAACCGGATGGGCCTCGTCGCCTCGTCCGATGGGTCCTCCATCGATCCGTTCCCGTCCCGACTCGTCCCGTCAGGGTGCCAGGTCGAGGACGGGGAGCAGGCCGCCGATCTCGATCGTGTCCCGCACGCGGCAGCTGGCGCCCACGATGCGCGGCGCCGACCCGATCTCGTGGCCGGCTGCCGCCAGTCGGCTCAGGAAGGCCAGTCCCGTCGAGTCGATGAACGTCACCCGCTCGACGTCGACGATGACCGGCTTGCCGGACGCGGTCGCCTCTGTCGCCGTGACATCAAGACTTTCCGCCAGGGCCAGGTCGACCTCGCCGACCAAGCGGATTAGGGTCTCGTCACCGTCGAAGAAGGCGCTCACGATCGCGCGTTGCGCCCGATACGCCAGCAGGTCTTGAGGCATCGCCATGTCAGACTCCTTGAACGCGTCTCGTACCACGCCCAACATGTCGCAGGCAGTCTTAAGCATCACCGCACATGCTCGTCCAGGCAAGACCAGCGAACATTCGCTCTCCCGGACGGGACCCGGGCCTAGCCCTCGAACGTCACCAGAAGGTGGAGTCCGGCCATCTCCAGCCGCTCCTTGGCAACCGAAGAGGCACCGACCACTGTCACGCTGCGCGGCGGGCGGTCCTCGTTGCGCAGGAGCCGCGCGACGAAGCTCAGTCCGGCGGAGTCCAGGAAAGTGACTGCGGAGAGATCCACCCGCACCCGAAGGTTCCGGTCGATCGCGGCCCGAGTAGCCACCCGCAGGTCGCGGTCAACAGCGAAGTCGATGTCCCCGACCAACCGGATACTGGTCACTGATCGATCCATCGCGAGTGCGACATCCCCAGCCGCCTCCGCGCGCTCAAACTCGGCCATCGGCATCTCCTGCCTGAAGCACCAGCCCCCTGCTGCCAGCCGACGCATCTGGCGAGGGGATGAACGGGACGGGTGCTCCGCATGGTCCGGAGAGCAGGACGACCTCGAGGAGAAGCACGTTACGCCTCTGAGACGGACCCGGCCAATGACTGGGGCATCGGACCGGGGGGGTCCAGACCGACGCGGACGTGACGTCTCTGCCGCCGATGGGCTGACGCTGTGTCTATAGGCTCATGCCGCTGTCCGGCCGGGCGGCCTCGGCGCGCTCCCCTGAGCGTCTGACGGCCCCGGACCCCGGCCGGACAGCGTCCTCGTCCGACCCGGCGTGGCTAAGCCTCGTCACCCATCCGGCGACTTCGACGCCTCCCTGTAACGGGCTCAGCACGGTCGGCGTTAACCGAGCGACTGGCGGCGTTCGATACAGCCGCTCGACCGAGAGGAAGTCCGTGCGCACCATCGTTATCGGCACTCGAGCCACCATCGTCGCCGGAGTAGCAGTACTGGCGGCCGCCACCGGCGCCGCGGCCTACACCGGTTCCCTGCCCGGCCCGATCCAGCGTGCAGCGCACTCCACGATCGGCGCCCCCACCGCCGATGCCACGGACGAACCCACCGACGACCCCACCGACGAGCCGACCGGCACGCCCACCGGCACCCCGACGGACTCCCCCACCGGCACACCCTCGACAACCCACGGCGTGGGCCCGGACGCAACCGGCCCGGCCGCATTCGGCCTGTGCAACGCCTGGACCCACGGCGGCCTGGCCACCGCCTCAGTGGCCTACCGCAACCTGGCCACCGCCGCAGGAGGCGCAGACGGCATCCAGGCCTACTGCGCCACGATCGTCAAGCCCGGCGGCGGCTCCACCGAGGACTCCGGCTCCCCGACATCGCATCCCGGCCACGGCTCCCCGACCTCCCATCCCGGCCACGGCTCTCCCACCAGCCACCCCGGGCACGGCTCCCCGACCTCACACCCCGGCGGTCACTGACCGGCCCATCGACTGGTCCCGTCCCCCCCGAGCGGGATCACCACAGCCGAACCGCTGACCGGGTCCCCTATGCCGGTCAGCGGTTCGGCCTGTCAAAGGACAGGGGGGCTGGTCGCGCTTCAGTCGAGGTAGTCGTGCGAGCGTGAGGGACGGCCAGTAGTCGGAGATCCCTCAGGCCTGGTTCGCTGTCCGGCGGGCGCCCGCGACTCGATCGTTCAGTAGGGGATGAAGCAGATGCCGGCCAAGCCGAACTTGCCGGCGCACATGTTGGTGTTCTGCGCGTTGTCGCTGCCGATCCACAGACCGGCGTCGGTGATGACCATGTCGTCGGCGCCCTTGCCGCGGCCGCGGCCCGGGTTCCAGGTGACGGCGCCGGTGGAGACCGACAGTCCGACCATGCCGGGAGCGTTGATGGCTCCAGGACCCTTGTAGTCACAGCCGAACGAGTTGTTGGCCCACCGCTCGTGGCCGGCAACATAGACGGTCGTGGCGTCTGCCGAGACCGAGTACAACGAGTCACAACCGGGGTAGTTGATCCAGAGGTGGCTGGCATTGCTGCCGGTGGCCGGGAAGGCCGCGGCGGCGTCGCACAGCCCGCTGCGTGGGATCGAGGTCGAGGACCCGGCCGGCTTGTAGCCGGTCGTTGCGACGAACACCTTCTGGTCGTCGACCGACCAGGCGGCGTCCTGCAGGAAGAATGCTTCGCTGTAGTGGCAGTTCACGTAGAACTCGTTGGAGTTCCAGGAGTTCAGCGTGGCGGACGTCGGCCCCAGGTCGAGCATGAAGATCTGCTGGCGCGACTGCCCGCCCACCGAGGTGAAGTCACCCTCGACCAGCAGCTTGTTGCCCGAGTGGCTGAGCTGCTGGTTGTAGACCCGGGTGGGGTTGCTCCCCACTCCCGGGAACTGGTAGTTGCCCGAGATGTTCAGCGAGATGTACCCGTCGTCGTTGCCGGTCGTCGGGTTCAGGCTCGCGTAGTACGCGTTCGTGTTGCCGTTGACCTTCTTGAAGTAGCCGCCGACAAACACATGCCCGTTCCAACCGAGGACGGTCGCCACCTGGCTGCCCGCCGAGTGCTTGAACGTAGCGTCGACGTTGCCCGTCGACGTACTGATCTTGGCGAGGTTGCTGGCGGCCGTGCCGTTGACCGTCGTGAACTTGCCCCCGATGTACGCCGAGGAGCAGTCCCCGTTGACGAACCCGATGGAGTTGACGGTCCCGTCGATGTTCGGCGCCCAGGACGTCAGCGTGAACGGCGCCGTGGCGCTGAAGCTGAACGCCCCCGTGCGGTTGTAGGCCACTCCCTTCTGCGTGATC
>JBJMHS010000019.1:0-25738 GCA_045807245.1 Actinomycetales bacterium | reverse complement strand
GTGGCCCGGCACGGTCGCCCCGACGTGGTCGTGACCGAGCCGGACCGCCGCAGGGCCTTGGCCGGCGCCGACTTCGTCATCAACACGGTCAACATCGGCGGCCATCCGGCGACCGTCACCGACCTCGAGCTTCCGATGCGCTACGGCCTGCGTCAGACCATCGGTGACACCCTCGGCGTCGGCGGGATCTTCCGCGGGTTGAGGACCTTCGGCTTCCTCGACGCGCTGGCGACGGACATGCGTGCGGTCTGCCCGGACGCCTGGCTGCTGAACTACACCAACCCGATGGCGATGAACGTCCAGTACCTCGCGACGACCCACCCCGAGACGAAGGTTCTCGGTCTGTGTCATTCCGTCTACTGGACGGTCCACGACCTGTGCGCCCTGGTCGGCGTACCGATGGATGCCGTCTCGTTCCACAGCGCCGGGGTGAACCATCAGGCCTGGCTGCTGCGCTGGGAGACCTCCGGACAGAGCCTGTACCCGCTGCTGGACGAACGCATCGCCGCCGACCCTGAGCTGCGCCGCCGTGTGCGCGTCGACATGTACGAACGCCTCGGCTACTACCCGACCGAGACCAGCGAACACTCGAGCGAGTACGTCGCGTGGTACCTGCATCACGACAGCGAGGTCGACCGCCTGCGCATCCCGGTCCTCGACTACCTGCAGATCAGCGCGGACAACGTGCGGGAGACCGAGGAGCTCATCCCCAAGGTGGCGGCAGGTCAGTACGACGAGCCGGACGAGGACGCCACCGAGTACGCGCCGCAGGTGGTCCACAGTCTGGTGACCGGTACGCCGCGCACCATCCAGGTCAACGTCGCGAACGACGGCTTGATCACCAACCTGGCCCACAGCGCCGGCGTCGAAGTCCCCTGTCTCCTGGACCGTTCCGGCGCTCGTCCCGTGCCGGCGGGTGATCTGCCGCCGCAGTGCGCAGCCTTGAACCGTCAGTTCCTCTCGGTCGTCGAGCTCACCGTTCGCGCCGCAGTGGAGGAGCGTCCGCAGCTGGTCCGGCAGGCGATGCTGGCGGACCCGAACACAGCGGCCACCCTGCGGGTGGGCGACATCTGGCGGCTGGCCGACGAGCTGGTGGCGGCGCACGGCAGCCTGCTGCCCGAGCCCCTCCGCGCACCGCTCGCGAGCTGAGTCTCGGACCACCGGCTCGGCCCGGACGCGCCGCTGTCACTCGACGTCCACGACGTGCACGTGCGGCCCCATGCGCCGCAGCTCGGCCACATCCTTCGCGGCTGCGCCGCCATCGGTGACGATGTCGGACGCCGTGGCGATGTCACCGATCCGGGCGAAGCCGCGGCGTCCGATCTTGCTCGAGTCGGCAACCACGATGACCCGTTCGGCCGCTCGGACCAGGGCGCGGTTGGTGTGCGCCTCGACCTCGTGATGGGTCGTGAACCCGGCACTGCGATGCACGCCGTCGACACCGATGATGGCCACGTCGATGTTGATGTTCCCCAGCGTCAGCTCTGCGAGGGGCCCGACCAGCTCGTAGGACTCGGTCCGCACGCTGCCACCGCACACGACCAGCTCGATGTTCGAGCGGACCGCCAGCTCGGACGCGATGTTGAGCGCGTTGGTGACGACCCGCAGACCCGGTCGCGCGGCCAGCGCCCGGGCCACCTCCGTCGTCGTCGTACCGCCGTTGAGACCGACCGACGAGACCTCGGCCGGCAGGAGCGCGATCGCGGCCCGCGCGATGGCCCGTTTGGCGTCGTGGTGCTCACCGCCGCGGTACCGCATCGGCAGCTCGTAGAGCACCCCCGACGCGACCGCGCCGCCGTGGGTGCGGGTCAGCAGCTGTTGGGTCTCCAGGAGGTGCAGGTCGCGCCGGACCGAGGCCTCGGACACGGCGAGCAGGTCGGTGAGCTCCGCGACGCCGACCGAGCCGTGCTCGTTCAGCTGCCGCAGGATGATCCCGAGCCGGTCCTCCTGGCGCACGGTGGGCACAATACGCGCACGCTGATGCTCGTTTCGAGCACGGCTTGCTGTTGACCCGCCTACGAGGACCGTGCAAGATTGCGCAGAAATCACGATTGACTCTGCTCGATCAGCGGTCGCCGTCCGAAGGAGCACTCCGATGCCGCACCCGGCCCGCCAGCAGGACACGACAGGCGTGCGGCACCGGGGGGCTCAGGGACACCGCGCGGTGGCCGCGGGGGTGGTGTCCGTGCTGCTACTGACTGCGGCCGCCGCCTGCAGCGGCAGCAGTGGCGGAGGGCCCTCGGCAGACGCATCGGCCACGCCCGCCGGCCCGGTCACGATCACGCTGTCGCACGGGTACACCGACGTCGAGGCGACCGAGCTCAAGGCCGAGGTCACCCAGTGGAACACCGAGCACCCGACCATGAAGGTCGATCTCCAGTTCAACGGCGGCAACGACTTCGCGCTGCAGAAGACCGTGGCCGGCTTCACGGCCGGCAACTACCCCGACGTCGCCTACCAGTTCGGCTCGTCGGCGGCACAGCTCGCGCGGCAGCCCAAGCTCGTCGACCTCACCTCCGTGGTCAAGAGTCCGGCGGTCAACTTCGCTGACTTCTTCCCGTCCGAGCAGCAGGCCGGCACGGTCGACGGCAAGGTCGTCGGCCTACCGGCCTTGGTGGACGACCTGGCCCTCGTCTACAACAAGAAGCTGTTCCAGCAGGCCGGCGTCCCGCTGCCGACCGACCAATGGAGCTGGCAGGACTTCCGCGACGCCGCCCGCCGGCTCACCGACCCTTCGACCCACACCTACGGCTGGGCGTACGTCAACGACGGGAGCGAGGACACGGTCTGGCGGTTCCTGGCGATGCTCTGGCAGGCCGGTGGTGACCTGCTCAGTTCGGACAACACCAAGCCGGCCTTCGACTCGACAGCCGGCGCCGCCGCTCTGCAACAGCTGCACGACATGGCCGTGACCGACCGGTCGGTGTACCTCGACACAGGCAACGGCCAGTACCTGAACCTGTTCAACAGCGGCAAGATCGCCATGCTGTGGACCGGGCCCTGGGACATCTCGAGCATCAACTCCGATGTCTCCTTCGGGGTGACGCTCCTGCCCGGCTACAACGGCAACCACGAGACGATCTCGGGTCCCGACCTCTACATGGTCTTCGACCACTCCAAGGACCGGCGCGCTGCCGCGGTACAGTTCATCACCTGGCTGCTGTCCCCCGCGGTGCACATCAAGTTCGCCGTGGCGACGGGTGACCTGCCGGTCCGGCAGTCCGAGACCAAGCTGCCGGAGTACCAGACGTTCCTCAAGAAGTACCCCTCGGAGCAGGCCTTCGTGGACAACCTGAACAACGTCAAGCACGTCCGGCCCAACATCGCGTCGTACGGCGAGGTCTCCACGGCGATCGGCCAGATGGTCCAGTCCGTCCTGCTCGGCAAGGCCCAGCCGGCCGACGCACTCAAACGGGCCGGCCAAGCCGTCACCGGGGCGCTCGCCGGTTCGTGAGCCGCGCGACGATCCTGCCGCCGCGGGCGCGGCCGGGCGACGAACCGTCCGCCGCGCCGGCCCGCCGGCGGCGGCCCGGCGCCCGGCGCGAGGCGGTCACCGGCTGGGCCATGATCAGCCCCAGCGTCGTGCTCATCGGGGTGTTCGGTCTGCTGCCGGTGGTGTGGGCGTTCCTCCTCTCCTTCCAGCGCAACGACCTCCAGCTCCCGGCGGAGTGGGTGGGGCTGAAGAACTATCGCCAGCTCGTGCACGACCCGTTGTTCTGGAGCTCGGTCCGGCACACGTTGCTCTACACGGTGCTCTTCGTGCCCGTCACGCTCGTTCTGTCCCTGCTCGCCGCCGCGGCCCTGAACCGGCGCATCCGCGGCATCACGGCGTACCGGCTCGCGGTCTTCATCCCGGTGGTGACGTCGACCATCGCCACCGGCGTGATCTTCAGCTGGCTCATGGACCCCGACTACGGACTCGTCAACGTGGTCCTGGACAAGGTCGGACTGCCGACCCTGCAGTTCTTCGCCTCACCCGACCAGGCATTGGTCGCGGTCGTCATCATGACGGTGTGGGGTTGGGTCGGCTTCGGCGCCCTCATCTATCTGGCTGCGCTGCAAGGCGTCCCGCAGGACCTGGTGGACGCAGCTCGCACTGACGGCTGCAGCCCGCGGGCGGCCTTCTGGCGGATCCAGGTCCCGCTCCTGCGACCGGTCAGCGGCTTCCTCCTGGTGTGGCTGACCATCAACTCGCTGCAGCTCTTCGACGAGGTCTACGTCACGACGCGCGGCGGCCCGGTGGGCGCGACCACCGTCGTCGTGTACTACCTGTACCAGCAGGCGTTCCAGTTCTTCCACGCCGGCTATGCGGGTGCCATCGCCGTCGTTCTGTTCGTCGCCATCGCGCTCGTCACCGTGCTGCAGCTGCGGCTCACCAGGGACGAGACCGCAGGAGACGTCGCCCGATGACCGCGCCCACCGAGACCACGCTGAGGCCGGCGGTGCCGGTACGGCGAGCGCGCAGCCGGCGCCCGTCGGCCTGGCACCTCCTGCTCGTGCCGGTCGGCCTGGTCATGGCGTCCCCGCTGATCTGGATGCTCGTCACGGCGGTCTCGACGCTGCAGGAGACCAGGCATTTCCCGCCCGAACTGCCGTCCAGCATCCATTGGCACAACTTCGCGCTGGCCTGGACGGACTCACCGTTCGGCCGGTGGATGCTCAACAGCACGATCGTCTCGGTGACCTGCGTCGTCAGCAACGTCCTGCTGTGCAGCCTGGCGGGGTACGCCTTCGCCCGGCTCCGGTTCCGCGGCAGCCGGCTGGTCTTCCTTGCCATCCTGGCCACACTCATGGTGCCGTTCCAGGTCGTGATGATCCCGACCCTGCTGATCGTCAAGCACCTGCACCTGGTGAACTCCCTGCCCGCGCTGATCGTGCCGAACCTGGTCACGCCGTTCGGCATCTACCTGCTGCGGCAGTTCTTCGTCTCCCTGCCGGTGGAGGTCGAGGAGGCCGCGCTCATCGACGGCGCCGGACGGCTGCGCATCCTGTTCCGGATCCTGCTACCCCTCATGGGCCCACCCTTGTCAACGGTCGCCGTGCTCACTTTTCTGAGCGTCTGGAACGACTTTCTCTGGCCGCTCGTGGTGACCTCGTCGCCGGACACCATGACGGTGCAGCTGGGGCTCAGCACGTTCCAGAGCGCGCACTTCACGAACTGGCCCGAGCTCATGGCCGGCACGTTGACCAGCCAGCTCCCGGTGCTCGTCCTGTTCGTGCTCGGACAGCGGTTCTTCGTCAGCTCGATTGCCAACACCGGCATCAAGTAAGAGGCCCTCGACCGGTCGTACTAGCTGAACGCTGAGCGTCACCGGTGACGCGCTCGGTGCATCTAAGGTCGACACCATGGACGCCGCCCCACCGTGCTAGCGCCGCTGCTGGAGAGCAAGCTCCGCGTGCCGCGGCGCCGCACCGGCGTGGTTCTGCGGGAGCGGCTGATGGATCGGCTCGAGCGCGGCGGGCCGGGAACGGTCACGTTGGTGTCGGCGCCCGCGGGCTTCGGCAAGACCACGCTGCTCGTCGAATGGCTGGACCGGCACGGCGCCGACCGAGGCATCGCCTGGGTCTCGCTCGACAGCCGGGACAACGATCCCGCGACGTACTGGGCCTATGTCGTCGCCGCCCTGCGGACAGCGGCCGGCGAGGTCGGAGCCGGCGCCCAGATGTTGCTGCAGTCCGGCGTGGCACCGACCGAAGCCGCGTTGACCGAACTGTGCAACGAGCTGGACCTCCAGTCGCGAGACGTCATCCTTGTGCTGGACGACTACCACGTCATCGAGGCGTCCGAGATCCACGACGCCATGACGTTCGTCGTGGAGCACCTACCCTCTCGTCTGCAGCTGGTCCTGGCGACGCGCGCCGACCCGCCGCTTCCGTTGCCGAAGCTTCGGGCTCGGGCCGGCCTGGTCGAGGCCCGTTCCGCCGACCTGCGGTTCACGGGCGAGGAAACCCAGCAGTACCTGCGTACGACGATGGGCCTCGACCTCGAGGACGACGACGTCACTGCGTTGGAGAACCGCACGGAGGGATGGATCGCGGCGCTGCAGCTGGCGGGTCTGTCCCTCCAGAACCGCAGTGACACAATGGGTTTCATCGCCGAATTTGCTGGCGACGATCGGTACGTTTTGGACTATCTGGCAGAGGAGGTGCTCGCCCGCCTGCCCGACGACGTCCGCCTGTTCTTGTTGCAGACGAGTATGCTCGAAAGGCTCAGCGGCTCCCTGTGTGACGCGGTGACCGCGTCCACGGGAGGGAAGGCACGGCTCGCCGCGCTGGAGCGAGCGAACCTCTTCCTCACCCCGCTCGACGACCGGCGCGAGTGGTACCGCTACCACCAGCTCTTCGCCGACGTCCTACGCGCCCACTTGCTCGAAGACGCGTCCGACGACGTGGCCGGGCTGCATCGGCGAGCGGCCGCGTGGTTCGAGGCCCACGCAGAGACGTCTTTGGCCGTCGACCACTACCTGGCCGCCGGTGACGTGGACCGGGCTGCGGACGTGATGGAACGTGCCATGCCGGTGATGCAACGGGAGCGGCGCGAAGCCGAGCTCGGTCGCTGGGTCCGCGCCCTCCCGGACGACGTCGTGCGAAGCCGACCCGTGCTGGGAGTCGCGTTCGTCGGCGCCCTGGCCCAGGGCTCGGACTTCGCGACCATCCCGGAGCGACTGGCCGACATCGAGGCGGCCCTTCGACCGGAGGGCGGCGCCTGGCCACGGCAGCCACCCCCCGGCCTGATCGTTGTCGACGACGACGGCTTCGGAGCGTTGCCGGCCACGGTCGAGATGTACCGCGCCGCACTCGCGCTCGCGGGGGGCGACCTGAGCGGCACGGTCGCGCACGCGCAGGAGGCGCTTACGCTGGCCCCGCCGGGCCACGACCTGGTCCGCGCTGCCGCGGGTGCACTGGGGGGTTTGGCGGCCTGGACCGCCGGTGACCTGAGCGGCGCGCACGCGGCGTACCTCGAGTCCGTCGCCGGGCTGGAACGCGCCGGGTTCATCGCCGACGTCCTCGGCTGCTGCATCGCGGTCGGCGACATCCAACGCGCGCGCGGGCGGTTGGGCGATGCGCTGCGCACGTTCGAGTGGGCGCTCGACCTGGCGGCCGCGACCTCCGGCCGCGAGCCGCTGCGTGGGACCGCGGACATGCACGTCGGGATCGCCGAAATCCTGCTCGAGCGCGGCGACGTTGCGGCGGCGGCCGAGCACCTGGCGATCGTCAGTGCGTTGCCGGAGTACAACGGCCTGCCCCAGAACCCGTACCGTTCCCGGGTCGTGAAAGCGCGCCTGCGCGAGGCCGAGGGCGACCTCGACGATGCGCTCGCGTTGCTCGACGAGGCGGATCGGGTGTACGTCGGGGACTACTCACCGAACATCCGGCCGGTGGCGGCGACGCGGGCCCGGTTGCGGCTGCGCCGCCGAGAGCTCGAGCTGGCCGAGGCGTGGGCCCTCGACCAGGCCGTGTCGGCAGATGAACCGTTGACGTACCTCAGGGAGTACGAGCACATCACGCTGGCCCGGATCCTCCTGGCCCGGCACGGCATCCGGCACGATGACGCGGCTCTCGACGTGGCGGTCGAGCTGCTCACCCGGCTGCTGGCCGCGGCCGAGGACGGCGGCCGGGACGGCAGCGCTGTGGAAGTACTCGTGCTGCTCGCACTGGCGCACCAGGCCCGGCGCGACCAGAGGGCCGCCCTCGACGTACTCGGCCGCGCCTTGCGGCTGGCCGCGCCGGAGCGGCCGGTCCGCGTGTTCGCCGACGAAGGACAGCCGATGGCTGCGCTGCTCAAGGCGCTGCCCAAGGACGTGTCCGAGGAGCCGTCGACATCGGGCTACGCCCGGCGCATCCTCGCCTCGATCGAACCGGTGGAACGCACGCCCGCATCGCCGCCGGGTCTGGTCGAGCCGCTCAGCGCACGCGAGCTCGACGTGTTGCGCTTGCTCGCGACGGACCTGGCCGGCCCCGACATCGCGCGCTCGCTGTCTGTCTCACTGAACACGCTGCGCACCCATACGAAGAACATCTACGCCAAGCTCGGTACGAGCAGCCGGCGAGCAGCTGTGACCCGGGCCCGCGAGCTCGACCTGCTGGCCAGACCACCGAGGTGACGGCAGGGCGCCGCTGACCCGCCAGCGCCGCCGGCACAAGTTCACCACCGCAGTCACCACATGTGGTGATGACGCGTCACCAGGTCAACGGCGACGGTTCGCCCATGAACGACACGGCACGGTACGAGATCCGAGTGCGCGGGCACCTCGCCGCGCGGTGGACCATCCGGTTCGACGGGATGACCCTGACGGCGCAGGACGACGGCACCACCGTCATCAGTGGCCCCGTCGCGGACCAGTCCGCACTGCACGGCATCATCCGCGCACTCGGCGATCTCGGCGTACCGCTCATCTCCGTCCGCCTGATCGAAAGGAGCACGTCATGAGTACACACACCGACACGGCACCGAGGGCCGCGAGCGGTTCCGGGACACCGGCACGAGGCATGGACTGGGCCCGAAAGGTGGCGCTGGCCGGCGGCGTGCTGTACCTCGTCACGTTCGCCGCCTCCATCCCGCAGCTCAAGCTGTTCGCGGACCTGGTCAACGACCCGGTGGCGTTCATCAACGGCGCCGGCAGCCTCACTCCGGTCCGAGTCGGTCTGTGGCTCGAGCTCGTCACGGCGGCCTCGACCATCGGCACCGCGGTCGCGCTGTACCCGATCACTCGACGGGTCAGCCGGACCGCTGCGATCGGATACGTCACGTCCCGCGTCGTCGAGGGCGCGCTCATCGCCGTCGGTGTCGTCGCTCTGCTGGCTGCCATCACGCTGCGCGGCGAGCTGGCCGGCGCGACGGGCGCCCAGGCGGATGCGCTGAACGTCACCGGGCAGGCCCTGGTGTCGCTGCGCCAGTGGACGTTCCTGGTCGGGCCGGGCGTCATCCCGGGCATCAACGCGCTGTTCCTGGGCTACGTCATGTACAAGTCCGGTCTGGTCCCGCGCCTGATCCCGACCGTCGGCCTGATCGGCGCCCCGCTCATCCTGATCTCGGCCACGGCGACGATCTTCGGCGTATGGGACCAGACTTCGTCGTTGGGTGCCCTGTTCGCCTTCCCCATCGCCGCCTGGGAGTTGTCGGTCGGCCTGTGGATGACCGTCAAGGGCTTCCGCCCGGCGGCAGTCGCAGCGCTCGAGGACGTGGTGGCCACCGCAACCTGATCGGCATCGACACAACGCCCGAGGCCGGGCGCGCCTGGGCCCAGGCGCGCCCGGCCTCGGGTGCGTACCTTGCAGGTTACGTATCCAGATGGGTACATTGATCGCATGGACGCGGTGCTGCACGCACTCTCGGACGAGAGCCGGCGGACGGTGCTCGAGACGCTTCGGCAGCGACCGGCCACCGCCGGCGAGCTGGCCGAGCTGCTGCCCATCGCCCGGCCCGGGGTGTCCCGGCACCTGCGGGTGCTGCGTGAAGCGGGGCTGGTCGACGTACGCAAGGAGGCTCAGCGGCGGGTCTACACCTTGCGGGTCGAGCCCCTCGTGGAGGTCGACACCTGGCTCGGCGGATACCGCGCCCTCTGGCAGAACCGGATGGATGCCCTGCGCACCGAAGTGGCGCGTGGGAAACGCGAGAGAAAGGCAAGGCAATGACAGACGCTGCGTCCGACGTACGCATCGTGGGGAGCCTCCACGACACCGGCGACGGCAAAGGGACGGTCCGGGTCGAGGACGTCTACGAGACCGACATCCAGGACCTGTGGTCCTGCCTCACGGAGCCGGACCGGCTCGAGCGATGGATCGCCTCAGTGGAGGGTGAGCTGAGCCTGGGCGGCCGAGTCAACGCCCGCTTCACCAGCACCTGGGAAGGCCCGGGGCGCATCGACGTCTGCGACGCCCCTCATCGGCTGCTGGTCACGTGGCACGCGGGCACCGAAGAGGAGACGGTCCTCGAGGCCCAGCTCACCGCAGAGGGCGAGCGGACCCGGCTCGTGGTCCACGACCGCGGCCTGCCGATCGACGTGCTGCCGTTCCACGGCGCGGGCTGGCAGGCGCACCTCGAGGACCTCGCAGCCGAGGTGGGCCGGCGACCCGCCAGCGACTGGCGGGACCGCTGGACGACGCTCACCCCGCTGTACCAGACGCTCGTCGCGCGCCGCGACTGACGCAGGTCGCAGGCGTCAGGTCGGCAGCCCGGTCCCGGACTGCTCGGCGACCATGTATGCGGCGTACCAGTCGGGCCAGTTCGGGTCGGCCTCGCCGGTGCGGGCCTCGTGCTCGCCGTGCGCGGCCGCGGCCCGACGCAGCGCCGATGCGACGTCGCTGACCGACGCGTACGTCGCGGTGGCCGGGTCGACGCGACCCGGCAGCCGGGTCGTCACCTCCTGCAGGATCCAGCCGTTGCCGTCCGGGTCGCTGAAGGAGAGGAACGAGCCGTAGCTGCCATGCTCGGGCGCCGGTCCGGCCACGCGCTCGTTGCTGCCTGCGTGGTGGAAGATCCCGGTCGAGTCGTGGAAGACCTCGCTAACGTCAGCGCCCTGCTCGACCAGGTCGGCCCGCGCCGCGTCGATGTCGTCGACGACCAGCTGCAGACCCTGGCTCGAACCGGGCGCAGCCGACGAGACACCGGTGCCGAAGATGACCGAGGCGGGGGAACCGGGCGGGGTCACCTGGACCACGCGGTACGCCTCGGTCACCACGAGGTCCGCGTCCACGCGCCAGCCGAGCGTCTTGTAGAACTGCAAGGACCGGTCCACGTCGGAGACCGGGATCACCACGACTTCGAGCTTCATGTCCATATCGGAGTCCTTGTCTCGATCGGCGCCGCCGCGGGGGCCACGGGCGCGAGCACGGGCCAACCGGCAGGCTACGTCCATGGCGGAGAACCAGGAAGAGCCCCTCGAGGGTCAGGTCGTCGTCCTCATCGGCGCGAGCGCCGGCATCGGCCTGGCCACTGCGCGGCTGGCCCGGGCCGCCGGAGCCGACGTGATCCTCACCGGACGGGGTTCCGAGCGGCTCGAGGCGGCCGCCCGTGAGGTGGGCGCCAAGGACACTGCGGCCTTCGACGCCACGGACCTCGGGCAGCTTGAGGCGTTCCTCGCCGGGCTGGACGAGCCGTTCGACCATCTGCTCCTGACGGGCGCCGGCCCGTACTACGCACCGCTGGCCGAGATCGACCTCGACCGCGCCCGCGCGGACGTCGACGACCACATCGTCGGCCACCTGCACCTGGCCCGCACGGCCGCACCACATATGCGGCCCGGCGGCACGTTGCTCTTCATGAGCGGCACCGGCGGCCGCAGGGCGGAGCCGGGCTTCGCCGTGATCGGCGCGATGACGGCGGCACTTCCGGCCCTGGCCCGCGTCCTCGCCGTCGAGCTGGCGCCGGTGCGGGTCAACGTCCTCGCCGCCGGATTCGTCGACACTCCGCTCTCGGCCCAGCTGCTCGGCGAAGACCTGGAAGCCCGGCGGCAACAGCTGCGCGACACGTTGCCGATCGGCCGCGTCGTGCAGCCGGAAGACGTTGCAGCGCTTGCGGTTCACGTCATGACGAACACCGCGCTCACCGGCGCGACGTTCGACATCGACGGCGGCCAGCAGCTGCTCTGAGCCGTCAGCCGGCCGAGCCACGGTCAGCGGCGCGCGCTGCCGACCGGCTCGCTGGGCAGTACGGCGGTCAGCCGGGTGCCGCACCCGGCGACGCTCTCGAAGGTCAGCCGCCCGCCGAGGGCCTCGGCGCGGTCGCTGAGCCCGCTCAGCCCTGAGCCGCCCGCCGTACCGGCGCCGCCTACGCCGTCGTCCTCCACGGTGACCACCAGCCCCGCCTCCGTCTCGTCCAGCACGACCGAGATCCGCGAAGCGTGGGCGTACTTCATGGCATTGGTCAGGGACTCCACGACGATGAAGTACGCCGTCGTCTGGACGACGGTCGGCAGATGATCGCTGAGATCGCCCACGGTCAGGGTGGTGTGGGCGGGCATCCGGTCGACGTAGTCCTCGATCGCCGCGACCAGGCCGCGCTCGAGCAGGGCGGCCGGCATGACCGTGTGCACCTGCTGGCGCAGGTCGGAGGCCGCGGCGTCGATGCCCGACCACAGGGCCAGCGCCTCGGCCCGCACGGACTTCGGTGCTGCCGGGTCGTCGGCCAAGGAGCGCGCCTGGAGGCCCAGCAGCACCAGCTGCCCCTGAACGCTGTCATGCAGGCTGCGCGCGAACCGGCGCCGTTCTGCGTCTCCCGCCTCGACGATGCGGGTGCGCGACTGACGCAGCGCATCCTCGCTGGCCCGCAGGTCTGCCAGCAGACGTTCGCGGTCCACCGAGAGCGCCACGACCTGGGCCGCCGCCTCGACCGGCGCCGGTTCTGCAATGAGCACGCGGTTGTAGACAATCGCGCCGACGCGGCGGTCTGCGACGTCGATCGGTACGACGCCTCGCTCATCGTCGTCGGGCGCCGGTAGCTCCACAACCGCGTCCTCGGCGTTCACGTAGCGACCTGCGTCGTCCAGCCAGAACAGCAACTGCAAGGTCGGGTCGCCCAACGTGCGGCTCAGCTCCTGCTGCAGGTCGCGCTCCGAACGGGCGCGCTGGCCCAGCCTCGCGGCGAGCTCGTCTACCTGCCCCATCCGCCCGAACGCTGGGCTCAACGCCGCAGCAGCAAAGAAGATGGGCACGATCGCGACCGTGTAGAGCTGGATGCCAGTGACCGTCGTCGCATCCAAACCGAGATCGGGACCGAGCACGTCGTACGTCACCGGCACCGCAAAGGCGGCGAAGACGCCGTACCCGTGGAGCGGCCAGAGCACCCAGCGCACTCTGGCGTCCGTCCGGCGGATCCGACTGACCAAGATCGCTACGCCGACGATGCTGAGGGGGATGGTCACGACATACAACTCGATGTTGTGCCAGGTGTGAGCGATGTGCAGGTTGTCGCCGATGGCCCAGGGGGTCCCGGGGTTATAGAGCCACTGCGGGACCCAGAGAACCACATGGGAGAACCAGTTGGCGAAGACCACCGCGCGCGCCCAACGCGTCTGGAGCTGGCCGTTGGGAAAGGCGAGCAGGATGTGCCAAACGATGGCCGCCGGAGCGCTCGCGAAGATGAAGCCGAAGCCCGCCACCGTCATGTTGCTCGAGGTGTCCAGGCCGACGAGAAGCCAGACACAGCCGACAGCGACCAGCAGAGGCCCGAGCCGGTTGGTCGGCCGGAACCACCACAACAGAAGTCCCGAGCCGATGTGCGACACACAGGCGAGGTAGAGCCCGTAGGCGTACCAGTCACGCCCGACCGGCGATGGGAACGGCCAGAAGCTCATGATGACGAACACGAGCAGACCCGCCACCAGGCCCAGGAAGGCCAGCGACAGGCCAAATGCGTAGGAGACCGATGCTCGCCCCCAGATGCGAGGCCCCACGCTGGGATCATGGCACGTGACGCAGCGTTGCCGAAAGTCTTACCTGTCCGTGACGCTGTGGCGCACCAGCCCGTCGAGCGCGTCCCCGGCTTCGGCCAGCACGGAGACGTGGCCCGCGCCAGGACGCAGCCACAGCTCGGCGTCCGGCAGGTGGCGCGCGAGCCACTCGCCGTGCGACGCCGGCACCACGCCGTCGCCCGAGCCGTGCAACACGAGCACCGGCGCGCGCACCTCGCGGACGTCGAATCCCCACGGCGCGACGTACGACAGGTCGTCGTCGATGAGCGGCGCGGGCCCGTTCACCGTGGCCGGCGGCACCACCTGACCGAACCAGGACCACTCACCGTCGAGCGCCTGCCAGTCGGCGTCGATGAAGCCGGGCATGCCTTCGGTGCCGGTCGCCTCGTACGCCTCCTTGGTCGCGCGGCCGGCGAGCGCGGCACGCAGCGGTCCCTCGTCCGCCATGCCGGCGAACCAGTCCAACCCGCCGCCAGCGGTCGATGCGTCGTACGGCGCGAGGCTCGATCCGACCGCGACGGCCTGCACCCGGTCGGGCAGCAGAGCCGCGCAGGCCAGCGCGGGCGGTCCTCCGCCCGAGTGGCCCATCACGGCGAACCGGTCCACGCCGAGCGCCGCGGTCACCGCGACAACGTCGGGTACGACGTCGGCGATGGTGCGGCCCGGCTGCGGGGTCGAGCCGCCGTAGCCCGGTCGGTCGTGCGAGACCCAGCGGACCCCGAGCCGGTGCGAGAGGTCGAACAGCGGCGCCGGCGGCGAGCCGATGTTCGGCGTGCCGTGGTGCCAGTAGACGACGAGCGGATCCTCGACGCCGTCCGGCGGTCCCGTGTCGTACCAGTGCACCGTCCGGCCGTCGTCCAGTCGCAGGTCTCCTTCGTGCACACCTCAGACGCTAGTCAGGGCTGGAAGCGGTATCCCATGCCCGGCTCGGTGAGCAGGTGCCTGGGCCGCGCCGGCTCGTCCTCGAGCTTGCGCCGCAGCTGGGCCATGTACTGCCGTACGTACTGCGTCTCCGTCCGGTACGTCGGGCCCCACACCTTCTCCAGGAGGTACCGCTGCTCGACCAGCTTGCCCGGCTCGCTGACGACGGCCTCGAGCAGCTGCCACTCGGTGCGGGTGAGGTGGACGACACCGTCCGGGGAGTCACCGTCCGCCGAGTCACCGCCCGCCGAGTCGCCGCCCGCCGAGTCGCCGTCGACGCGGACGACGTGGTTGACCAGGTCGACCGTATGCCGGCCGATCCGCACGGACGATGGCAAGGCACCGTCGCTGCGGTCCCGCGTCGCGACCCGGACCCGGGCCAACAGCTCCTCGACGCTGAACGGCTTCGTCACGTAGTCCTCGGCACCGGCGTCGAGCGCGGCGACCTTCTGTTGGCTCTCCATCCGGCCGGACAGCACGATGATCGGCACCTTCGTCCAGGCTCGCAGCCGGCGGATCACCTCCACGCCGTCGAGGTCCGGCAGCCCGAGGTCGAGGACGACGAGGTCCGGGTGCTCCTCCTTCACCGACCGCAGCGCCGACATCGCCGTACTCGCGGTCACCACGTCGTACTGGCGCGCCGCCAGGTTGATCCGCAGCGCCCGCAGGATCTGCGGCTCGTCATCGACGACCAGCACGCGGATCATGAGGTGACCGCCTCGGCCTGAGGCAGTCGCAACGTCATCGTCAGCCCACCGCCCGGCGTGGCTTCGGGGACCAACGTCCCACCCATCGCCTCGGCCAGGCCGCGGGACAGTGCCAACCCCAGCCCGACACCCGTCTCGTTGTCGAAGTCACCCAGGCGCTGGAACGGCACGAAGACCGCCTGCCACTGCTCCGCGGGAATCCCCGGGCCAGTGTCGATGACCCGGATCTCCACGAAGTCGGACAGCTCGCTGCCGGTGATGATTGGCGCAGAACCGTTGGGACTGTGGCGGATTGCGTTGCGTACGACGTTGACCAGGATGCGCTCGACGAGTACCGGGTCCGCGTGCACCTCCGGCAGGTCGTCCGGCAGCCGGACCTCGACGCTGTGTCCCTCCTCGCCCACGTCGTCCAGACCTGTGGCCACCGTCTCCGCCACACTCATCGACTGCGGTGTCATGGCCAGCGCACCAGCCTGCAGCCGGCTCATGTCGAGCAGGTTGTCGACCAGCCGGTTCAGCCGGTCAAGCGACTGCTCCACCGTCTCCAGCAGCTCCTCGCGGTCCTCGGCACTGAACTCGGCCGGGCCACGCAGCCCGCCGACTGCTGCCTTCGCCGACGCGAGCGGTGTGCGCAGGTCGTGGCTCACGGCGGACAGCAGGGCGGTTCGGAGCCGGTCCGCAGCGGCCAGGGGAGCGGCCGCAGCGGCCTCCTCGGCCAGCCGTTCGTGACGCAGGGCGACCGCGGCCTGGGCGGCGAACGCCTCCGCCATGCGGCGGTCCTCTGCAGCAAGTGGATGACCACGCAGGACAAGAGAGACTTGTTCGTCGACAAGGATCTCCGCGTCGCCTTCGCCTGGGTTGGCGCACGGCTGGTCCCCTACTGCCGCGGCGACCCGCCACGCTCCGGAGTCGCGCCAGAGATCCGGACCGGGTCGCGCATCCGCTCGCCGCTCCAGCAGGGTCACGCTGGTGAAGCCGAGAGCCTCACGCAGCTGGTCCAGCAAGGCCGTCAGTGGCCGCGCACCGCGCAGGACGCTGCCGGCGAGGGTCGACAGCGTCTCGGCCTCGGCGCGTGCGCTCGCGGCCTCGCGGGTACGGCGGGCGGCCCGGTCGACGGTGATGCTCACCGAGATCGCGACAGCGACGAACACCACGAGCGCAAGCAGGTTCTCGTGCTCGGCGATGGTGAACGTGTGGATCGGTGGAGTGAAGAAGAAGTTGAGCAGCAGCGAGGCGGCGAGCGCCGCCAGGATCGCCGGGAACAAGCCGCCGACCAGCGCGACGCCGACGACGGCAGCGAGGTACAGCAGGATGGCGCTCGGCAGCGTCAGGTCGCTGCGCAACCACGACACGACCAGCGTGAGCAGGGGCAGACCGGCCAGACCGAGTGCGTAGCCGTAGACCTGGCGGGTGCGGCTCAGGGCGCTGGTCGAACCACCGTGCGGGCGTCCGCGGTTGACCTCTTCGTGGGTCACCAGGTGCACGTCGATCGGACCCGACTGCCGCACCGCCGTCAGGCCGACGCCCGGTGACAGCAGCTGGGTGAGCCGCCGGCGCCGGCTCACCCCGAGCACGAGCTCGGTGGCATTAACGCCGCGCGCGAAGTCGAGCAGCGCGTCGGCGACGTCGGTGCCGACCACCTGGTGGTACGTGCCACCGAGGCTCTCCACCAGCGTGCGCTGACGGGCCAGGTTCGCGGGATCGGCGCCGACGAGCCCGTCGCTGCGGGTCACATGGACGCCGAGCAGGTCGGCGCCCTTGACCCGAGCCGCGATCCGGGCCGCCCGGCGGACCAGGGTGTCGCCCTCGGGACCTCCCGTGAGGGCCACGACGACCCGCTCCCTGGTCTCCCAGGCGGCGGTGATCTCGTGCTGCGAGCGGTAACGGTCCAGCTCGTCGTCGACCTTGTCGGCCAGCCACAGGAGGGCCAGCTCACGCAATGCCGTCAGGTTGCCGACCCGGAAGTAGCGGGCCAGCGCCGCGTCGACCTTGTCCGGCTGGTAGATGTTCCCGTGAGCCATCCGGCGCCGCAGCGCCTCGGGCGTCATGTCGACGAGCTCGATCTGCTCGGCGCTGCGGACCATCTCGTCGGGCACGGTCTCGCGTTGGGGTACGCCGGTGATCTGCCGCACCACGTCGTTGATCGACTCGAGGTGCTGGATGTTCAGGTTCGTGATCACGGTCATCCCGGCGTCGAGCAGCAGCTGGATGTCCTGCCACCGCTTGGCATTCCGGCTGCCCGGGACGTTGGTGTGCGCCAGCTCGTCCACGAGGGCCACAGCCGGGCGCCGGGCCAGTACCGCGTCGACGTCCATCTCCTCGAACTGCGTGCCTCGATAGGAGATGTCCTTGCGCGGCACCACCTCCAGCCCGGCCAGCATGGACGCGGTGTGCTTGCGGCCGTGCGTCTCGACGTAGCCAACCACGACATCGGTCCCGCGGTCGCGCCGCCGATGCCCCTCCTCGAGCATCTTGTAAGTCTTGCCCACGCCCGGGGCAGCACCGAGGTACACCCGGAGCTGTCCCTTGGCCATGGTGTCCAGTGTCCTCCGCCTTCCTATAAGGACTTTGTCAAGATCGCCAACAACGCATCCGGCCGACTTAGCGTCGATGGCGTGTCAACAATGACTGCGCCTCCGCCTGCCCTCCCGGTGACGGTGGACGTGCCCGAGGGCATCGGCTACCGGCTCAAGCGCAAGCTCCTCGGGCCGCCTCTGACGACGGACCAGATCAAGCACGAGAAGCTCTCCAAGCGGCTGGCCCTCGGCGTACTCTCCAGCGACTGCATCTCGTCCTCGGCGTACGGCAGCGAGGAGATCCTGCTCGTCCTGCTGCCCACCTTCGGGCTGGCGGCGTACGGGCTGCTCCTGCCCATGACAGGCATCGTCCTCGCCGTCCTGGTGATCGTGACGCTCTCCTACCGCTCGGTCGTCATGGTCTACACACATGCCGGCGGGTCGTACGTCGTGGCGCGCGAGAACCTGGGGCCGGTGTTCGCACAGGTGGGTGCGGTCGCGCTGATGATCGACTACATCGTCACGGTGGCCGTCCAGGCCGCGGCCGGGACAGCAGCCGTCACATCGGCCGTGCCGGCCCTGGTCCACTACTCCCTGGCCATCACGGTCGGCGTCGTCCTTGTGTTGTTCTGCGGCAACCTTCGCGGACTGCGTGAGGCCGGCCGCACGTTCGCCTTCCCCACCTACTTCTTTGCCGTGTCGATGGTGTTCGTCATCGTCGGCGGGCTCGTCCGCGAGATAGTGGGCGACCTGCCGCGCTACTCGACGCACGTCGCGGGCGGCGTACCGGTCGGCACCGGCCACAGCATCCTTTCCGCGATGGCGGTCTTCGTGCTGCTACGTTCGTTCGCGAACGGCGGGTCCTCGCTCACCGGTCTCGAGGCGATCTCCAACGGGGTCAGCGCCCTCACACCGCCCGAGGGTCGCAACGCGCGCCACACCCTCGTCGTGATGAGCTGCATCCTCGGCACCTTGGTCGGCGGCGTCTCCTGGCTCGCGCACGAGACGCACGCGGTGCCGTACCAGTCCGGCTCGCCGACGGTTATCTCCCAGGTGGCCAAGGCCGTCCTGGGCGACAGCCCCGTCGGTCATGTGGCCTTCCTGCTCGTCCAGCTGGCGACGATGCTCATCCTCTACACCGGGGCGAACACGCCGTTCAACGGCTTCCCGTTCCTGGCCAACTTCGTCGCCTCCGACGGTTACCTGCCCCGCTGGCTCACCAAACGCGGTCACCGACTCGCCTTCTCCAACGGCATCGTCGTGCTGACCGTCGTATCGATCCTGCTGGTCCTGGTGACGGGCGGTCACGTCAACAACCTGGTCGCCTTCTACGCAATCGGCGTCTTCACTGGCTTCACGCTCGCCGGCTACGGCATGGCGCGTTACTTCCGAGCCGGACGAGATCGGCACTGGCGGCTCAAGGTCGCCGTCAATGTCGCCTCGGGCACGATCTCCGCCCTGGTCGTCGCAATCTTCGCGATCACCAAGTTCACCGAGGGTGCCTGGGTCGTCCTGGTCCTCTTCCCCGTCATGGTGCTGGCGCTGCTCCGGCTGCACCGGACCTACCAACGCGAAGCGGAAACCCTTGCCGCCGTGAGCTCTTCGGCGTTACGACCCGTACGGAGCCGCTCGACCGTCCTGCTGCTGGTCGACTCGGTCGACCTGGCCGTGCTCCGTGCGGTGCGCTACGCCCGGTCACTGCGACCGCCGAACCTGCGGGCCGTGCACATCGTCATCGACTCCGGTCACGCCGCGGCATTGCGGACGGCGTGGGACGCCCAGCCCGGCCTGGACGTCCCGCTCGAGATGGTGGACTGCCCGGACCGCCGCCTGCCGCGCGCGGCCGTCGAGCTGGCCGCCCGCTCGGTCACCAACCCGGGCGACGAGGTCACGGTCCTGCTCCCCCGCCGTACCTACTCAGCCGTCGTCGGCCGCCTGCTGCACGACCGTACGGCGGACGACATCGCCGGTGCCGTGGGTCGCGTCCCCGGCGCCGCGGCGACGATCCTGCCCTACGACGTCGTGCGGCCCGCGCCTCCAGTCGTCGCCGACGTCACCGGGCCGATGACGAAAACCGTTGCTGCGGAACCGATCAACGGCACGGCAGTACGCGAAGTGCTGCCGTTGGCAGCCGTCCGCGTGAGCGAGCACCCGGACGTCGTCCCCATCGGCGAGGTCGCCTACCGCCACCGCGCCCGGGTCGAGGGCCGGGTCCGGTCGGTTCGTCTCTCACCGATCGCAGGCAGCCCGGCCGTCATGGCCGAGCTCTGCGACTCGACCGGCGGGGTGACCCTGCTGTTCTACGGGCGTCGCACGATCGTGGGGCTCGAGCCAGGGGCGGCACTGCGCGCCGAGGGCATGCTCGGCCAGCACAACGGTCATCTGGCCATCGCCAACCCGACCTACGAGCTGCTCCCCCTCGACGCACCCGCGTGAGTTCGCGAACACGTGATCAGGCCCAGTGTCAGCACCACGGCGGCAGATCCGCCGCCGTGGTGCTGACACTCGGGCTCAGTCGCGCGGACGCAGGCGCAGGTTGGGCAACGCGGGTGCGGGCAGGGGCGACCCGTCGTACCCCTCGATGTGCCCGTAGCGGCCGGACGTCGTGCCGCCGCCTATGACGTCGCGCTGCCACTCGTCCCGGAAGGCGACGATCTCCTCGTGGCTGCGGCCCACGAAGTTCCACCACATGACGATCTGCTCACCCAGCGGCTCCCCGCCGATGATCAGGGCGCGCACCGGCTCCTCACCGGCCGCGACGACCACCTCGGACCGCCCTCTGCCGACCACGGCCAGGTGCGCCACGGGCACCGGCCGGCCCTCGAACAACGGCTGACCGGCGTCGACCAGCAACCCGTGCTCGTACGCCGGGTCGACCGGGAGGCGCGCGATGCCGCCGGCGGGCAGGTCGAGCTGCGCGCCGACCAGGGCGGTGAAGGAGGTCACGGTCGAGCGGGCCCCCGCGAGCTCACCCACGAAGACCCGCAGCACGGCGTCGTCCACGACGACCGGCTCGGGCACGTAGTGCTCGAAGAAAGGGGCCACACCGCGGTGCGCCTCGGGGAGTGCGACCCATAGCTGCACCCCGTGAGCGGTCCGGGCGTCACCGACCGCGACCTCGGAGTGCTGGATGCCGGCGCCGGCGGTCATCAGGTTGACCTGGCCCGGCACGATCATCGCGTGCACACCGGTGGAGTCCCGGTGCTCGACCTGGCCGCCGTACAGCCAGCTCACCGTCTGCAGCCCGGTGTGCGGGTGAGGGGGCGTGTCCATCGTCAAGGTCCCCGCCGCGACGGTGGGGCCGTAGGCGTCGGCGAAACACCAGGCGCCGACCAGGCTGCGGGCCCGCTGGGGCAGCGTCCGCCGTACCAGCAGGGCGCGCGGACCACCGAGCGGGACCTCGCGCGGCTCGAGCAGCTCGACCGCGTCCGGCGAGGCCTCGGCCGACCGCGGGTCCTCGGCCAGCATCACCTCGACCGGGCGCCGCTCGAGGTTGCTCATGCAACTAATCCTAGGGACGCGCTGCAAACTGGCGGGCAACAGACGGTGAACGGGACAACCGTTCAGTGCGATCATGCGTTCGTGGTCGGGTTGCTCGACCGCGACGCCCAGCTGACGACCCTGCGCGGCCTGTTCGACGATGCGGCGCGTGGCTCCGGGCGGCTGATCTTCGTCGCGGCAGAGGCAGGTGCCGGGAAGTCGCTGCTGGTTCAGACCTTCTGCGACTCCGTGGCTTCGCGCGCCCGCACGCTCACCGGCTGGTGCGAGCCGCTCGCCTCGCCCCGCCCGGCCGGCCCGCTGGTGGACATGGCCCGCGGGCTCGGCGCCGAGGTGTCCTCGATCCTGCACGACGAGCGCCGGCCCGGCCTGTTCGACGCGCTGTACGCCGACCTGGCCGCCTCGGCGCAACCGACGCTGCTGGTGTTCGAGGACGTGCACTGGGCGGATGAGACCTCGCTCGACCTGCTGCGCTTCCTCGGCCGTCGGGTCGGCACGCTGCGCGCTCTGGTGATCGCGACGTACCGGGATGACGAGACCGGTCCGGAGCACCCGCTGCGCCGCCGGCTGGGCGACCTCGCAACGCAGTCCGCCGTCTCGCGGCTGGACCTGCCACCGCTCTCGCTCGAGGCGGTCACGACCCTGGCCGAGGGCACCGGCCAGGATCCGCGCGAGGTCCTGAACCGCACGGCCGGCAACGCCTTCTTCGTCAGTGAGGTGCTGCACGCGCAGGACGGGCACGTGCCCGCGACGGTGCGCGACTCCGTCGTGGCGCGCAGCGCCCGGCTGACCCCGGCCGCCCGGCATGCGCTCACCGCCGCCGCCGTACTCGGCCCGCGGGCGGAGCCCTCCGCCCTGCTGGAGATCCCCGGCGTCGACGCCCTCGCCCTCGACGAGTGCACGACAGCCGGCTTGCTGCGGCTCACCCCGCCGGTCTTCACCTTCCGCCACGAGCTGGTCCGCCAGGCCGTGCTGTCGGTCACCCCCGAGCCGGTACGACGCGTGCTGAGCGCCCATGCCCTGGCCGCGCTGCGCTCGCGCTCGGACGACCACGACGTGCTGGCCAAGCTGGCCGAGCTGGCCGAGGACGCGGGTGACGGTGCGGCCGTCCTGGAGTTCGCCCCGGCCGCGGCTCGCCGCGCGTCCGGTCTCGGGGCCCACCGCGACGCGGCCCGGCAGTACTCCCGGGCCCTGGCGTTCTCGACCGAGCAGGAGCAGCGGGCCGAGCTGCTGGAGCGTGCCTCCACCGAGCACTACCTGTACGGCAACCTGCCGGACGCCGTCGCCTCCCGGGTCGAGGCGCTGGCGCTGCGCCGCGGGCTCGGGCAGCGGTTCCGGGTCGGGGACGACCTGCGCTGGCTGGGCCGGCTGCACTGGTACAACGGCCAGCGGGCCGAGAGCGAGCGCTGTGCGGCCGAGGCGCTGGAGATCCTCACGCCGCTGGGTCCGAGCCCCGAGCTGGCCATGGCGATGAGCGTCCAGTCGCAGCTGCACATGCTCGGCAGCGGTCACGCGGCCGCGATCGCCTGGGGCACGCGGGCCATCGCGCTCGCCGAGGAGCTCGACCTGCCCGAGGTCATCGCGCACGCGCTCAACAACGTCGGGTCGGCCCAGGTGATGGGTGGGGACGAGAGCGGCTTCGACCTGCTCCGGCGGAGCCTGGCCATGTCCCGCGACCTCAACTTCGAGGACCACGTCGCGCGGGCCTACGTGAACCTGACCCGCAACCTCGTCCTGATCCAGCGCCTGCACGAGAACGAGCCGGTCATCGCCGAGGCGCTGCAGTACTGCGGTCACCGCGACCTGGACCTCCAGGTGCCCTACCTGCGGGCCACCCGGGCGCAGATGAACGCACAGCTCGGACGGTGGGACGAGGCCAGGGACGAGGCCCTGGAGACCTTGGCGATCCTGGGCCTGGCGCCCGTGCATCGGTTCGTCCTGCTGCTGCCCCTCGTCACCGTGAACCTGCGCAGCGGCACCGAGGACCGCGCGCACGCCGACGAGCTGCGCCGCGTCGTCCGCACGCTCGCCGAGAACCAGCGGACCGCGCGGTTCGCCATCCTGCAGGCCGAGGTCGCCTGGCTGTCCGGCGAACCCGTGCCGGCCGACGGCGAGCTGGCCACCGTGTATCGCCACACCCTCGAGTACGGGGACTACCGCGATGCCACCGAGCTCGGTGTCTGGCTGCATCGCCTCGGGCTGGACGTCCAGCAGGCACCGCACCAGTCCGGGGCCTTCCGCGACGCGGTGGCCGACCCGATCGCCGCCGCCGAGCGGCTGATCGAGGCGGGCAACCGGTACGACGCCGCCGTACTCCTGACCGACGGGGACGAGTCCGACGTCCGCCGGGCGCTGGAGATCTTCAACGAGATGGGCGCCGCGCCGGCGGCCGCGGTGACCGCCGCCGCCTTGCGTCGGATGGGCGTGGCGGGGATCCCGCGGGGACCGCGGCGGGCGACGCGGGACAACCCGCACGGCCTGACCGCGCGCCAGGTCGAGGTGCTGGACTTGGTGGGCGAGCGGCTCACCAACGCCGAGATCGCCGACCGGCTGTTCCTGTCCGAGCGGACCGTCGACCACCACGTCTCAGCGATCCTGACCAAGCTCGACGTGACCACCCGCGAGGAGGCCCGACGCAAAGTTGGGCACAGCGGTCGTCGGAGTTAGGCACTCGTCACCGATTTCGGGCGCGTCGAGCGTTCGTAGGTTCTCCTCATCGGCCCGACACCGGGGCCGCGACGAAGGGAGCCACATGCCGAGATACATCGTGGAGCGCACGTTCGCCCACGGCCTCGCCATCCCCGCAACCCTGGCCGGCGCAGAGGCCTGCCTGCGCGTCGTGGACCGGAATGCCGAGCTCGGCGTGAACTGGCTGCACTCGTACGTGACCTGCGACGACGGCCGCACGTTCTGCGTGTACGACGGGCCGGACGAGGACGCGATCCGGCGGGCCGCGCTCCGCAACCACCTGCCGGTCGACCGGGTCACGCGGGTCTCGGTACTCGACCCCTTCTTCCACCGCTGAAACCCCATACCAAGAGGACTGATTCTGATGAGCAACAGCCAAGACCGGGCCCGCGTCAGAGCCCGGACCACCACCGGTCCAGGCGACGGTCTGGACGGACTTCCGGCCCCCGCCCTGCGCTTCGCTCTGGCCACCCGGCCCGAGGCGGCGCTGGTCGGCTGGTCGACGGCGTCAGCCGCCGGCACGCTCGAACGCCGAGGGCCCCAGACCGACCATCTGGCCGCCCTGGTTCGTCGCGCGCGACGCCGGGAGTCCAGGCGCCGTCTGCTGCGGCTGTGGATCCCCCGCGGTCGCCGCAAGGTCGCCGCCGCCGGACACACCAGGGGCCTCGGGCTCAGTGAGAGCAGCGTGCGCTCCGCCGTCCAGAGCGCTCTGACCGCTGCCCTGCCCGGCGAGGCCGTCCGCGGCGGGGCGACCGGCGCCAGCCAGGCCCTGTGGCAGATGTCTCCGCACCCGGCCCACCCGCTGGTGAACCGGCGGGCGAACGTCGTCGACCGACGTCGTGGCGCGGCCGGCTACGACGGCCCGGACCGGCGCGGCTCGCACGGCAGCCAGCCGACCGGCCGCCGGATCCCCGAGCAGCGCAGCCAGCGCGCGGCCGCCCGCGAGCGATGACGTACCGGCGGACTGAGACGCGTTGAGGTGTGGCTCGACCCAGCCGACCGGGTCGAACCACACCTCAACGAGCAGTCAGCGGACGCGGCCGTCCGTGGTGAACAGCCAGCTCCAGTCCTCGTCGTACATGCCGTATCCCCCAGCCCTTACTTGTTGCGCTGGACCGGACGTCGGACGACGCCCAGCCCGTTCTTGGTCGCCTGCGAGCGGAACTGCGTGCCCGCTTTCGCTCCCGCGTTGCCGAGCAGGAAGCTGAAGTCCGGCAGCGTCCAGCCCTGGATGTCGATGATCACGTGCGTCGTCTGCGAGGCGTAGACGAACAGCGACAGCCGGTCGGACAGCGGCGAGACGCCGTGGTTGGCGATCGTGACGCTCTTGGTGAAGTTGATGTTCGAGGCGGTCGGGCGGGCCGGACCGCCACCCGCCGTCTGCGAGCCGAAGGCGGTCATGTAGCCGCCGCCGGCCGGACTCACCGCCGTGATGTTGAAGTGGACTGCGTACGCGAACTGCACGAAGCTGTCGAGCTGCAGCTCCAGGGTCTTGCCTGCGACCAGCCGGTGCTGGGTGTCCAGGACCGTCGTGCTGGCCAGCAGGCTGCGGTTGCTGCGCGTGTCGAGCGCGCGGAACGGGCCGTAGGGCACGAACACCGTGCCGGTCGCCGTGGTCAGGACCACGGCCAGGTTGCTGAGGTCCTTGGCGGCGTTGTCGCCCGCCATCCAGAACAGCGTGTCGATGTCCTGCCCGCCGACCGTGCCGTCGTCGACGTGCTCGGTGAGGTTGAGCAGCTCACCGCCGAGCATGGTGCCGCCGGTGTCGCCGTTGCCCGTGCTGGGGTCGCCGTACGCGACCGAGTCCTCGACCGGCGCTAGCCGCAGGTTCGCGATGTTCGAGTCGTGGCGCACGTCGAGCGTCGCGCTGGGCGCGCCACTGTTGACGACCGTCTTGGCGTTGCCCGCGTCGTTGTTCTGGCCGAGGGTCAACGGGTCGCCCGCCGCCGCCGCGGCCGGGCTGGCGGTCAGCATCTCCGTCGCGGCTACGCCGCCG
>JBJMHS010000018.1:0-29929 GCA_045807245.1 Actinomycetales bacterium | reverse complement strand
GGCGATGTTGTCGGCCGTGACCCGCTGACGCAGAGCGAGGTTGTCCAGCGCACTGGTCAACGACGTGGTCGTGACGCTGTCGAACACGGAGCACTCCAGGGGCAGAGCGGCAGGTGCCGCGCTGGAGGCCGATCCATGGCCGGAGGTGAGCGATCCGTCGCTCAGAAATGTTCTCGGCAGGGGGTCTGCGGACTGTAGTCGTTTCAACCAACGACTTGCCTGATCCTGATCGCCGGATCAGTTGCGAGAGCGTGCTGGTACGCCGATCGGGGGATCCTTGGCGAGCATGCTCAAGCACGACGGTGGGAGTCTGCCGCCGTACCGTCCGCCGACGGCTACATCAGATGGTCGACGTACACCGGCGGAGCGTCGCCGCTGCTCTGCGACAGACGGTTGGCCAGGTCGGCTTCGCGGCGCGTCGCGCCCAACGACAGCGCGATCCGTCGGGCCACTTCGATCTGGCGCGCGTTGACCTGCATCGCGCGCTCGTTGAGGGACTCCGGCAGGGGGCCCAACCCGGCCGGTGCGGTCCAGCGGTGCTCCTGCGACTCGGCGACGCTGACCGGCAGGCCGGTCATCATCCGCTCGGTCTCGTCGACGTCGAGCTCGAGCCGGTCCAGCGCCGCAACCCAGGCGGCCGTCCAGTCCACGACCTCCGCGCCCGGCTGGGAGGCATGCCCGCCCGGCGCGACGGTCTCGGCGGACGGGTCGAGGGACATCAGCCCACCAGCCGAGAGTCGGTGCCGCCGGCGGCGGTCGCCTCCAGCGCCTGGTGCCAGGACTGCCGCAGCGGTTCGACGACACCTTGACAGGCGCGGAGCCGGTCGAGGTCGCCGCGGATGTTGACCTGCACTAGCTCGGTCCCGAGCCAGGCGTAGATGGCGGCCAGGTTGTGACTGCCGGACCAGCCGGCCGAGTGGTCCAGGCTGCTCGCGAGCTCGGACACGATGTCCTGCGCGTGGATGAGCCGCGTGTGCGCCGTCTGCCGGTCGCGGGTCTCGAGCGCCTCGCTGGCCCGGGCCAGGTCGAGCGCCAGCCGGTCGTACAGCATGACCAGCAGCCGGCCGGGCGAGGCCGTCGTGATCGAGTCCTGCACGTACCGTGCGGCCGAAGGCATCGAGCTCATCGGGAGGCGCTCTGGCTCGCCTGCAGGCTGCTGATCTGGCCGTTGAGCCAGGACGCCTGGCTCTGCAGCTTCTGCAGTGCCACCTCCATCGCGGAGAACTGGTTCTGCAAGGTCTCCTGCCGCTGCGCCAACCGCACGTCCCACTGCGCGATCTGGTCGTTCAGGCTCTGGATGGTGCTGTTGCGGCTGGCGATCGTGGTGGTGATCGTGCCGCTCACCGGATCGGTCGCGCGGTCGGCCACCGTCGCCAGACGCTGCGCGACACCGGTTCCCGTGGTCGGCGCAACTGCGGCACGCGTGCCGTCCGGGTCGGCGTTGTAAGCCGCCTGGAACGCGCTCTTGTCGAACGTGAGCGTCCCGTCCCGGGTGCTCTGGATGCCGTATCTGGCAGCGGAGACGCCGCCACCCAATGCGCTGGTGACGGCGGAGATGATCGAGGTCGTCATCGCCTTGACCGAGGTGTCGCCCGCGAGCGCGCCCTGGCCGGTCCGCGTACCGTTCGCGTTCACCGTGCCGGTTGCGGTCTGCTTGGTGATCTCGCTGAGGACCGCGTTGGCCGCGTCGACCATCGCCTGCACCGCTGTGGCGATGCTGTCCCGGTCGTTGGCGACGCTGACCGTGGCGGTCGTCTCTGCCTTGGCCACAGTGAAGGTCAGTCCGGGCGAGACGTCGATGAACGTGTTCGTGGCCGAGGTGACGTCGAAGCCGGCGGTGGCCGAGCCGACGTGGATGCTGGCGTTCTGACCGGTTTGGACGACGGTCGTGCCGCCGAGGCCGGTCAGCCCCTGCAGCGTGAAGCTCGAGGCGTCCCCGGTCGTGGCGCTCGTGACCTGGAGCTTGTACTGCCCCGGTGCTACCTGTACGGCGGCGGCCCGCACGCCTGCGCTGGCGGAGTTGATGGCGTTGACGACGGTGGTGAGCGAGCCGTCGTTCGGCGTGACCGTGGTCGTGGTGCCGTCGCCCTTGACGATCTGGAACGACCCGCCGCCGGTGGTGAAGGTCGAGGTGTCGGTGAGCGACCCGGTCGACGCGCTCGTCATGAGCGAGTGGGCCGCGGCCAGCTGGTTGACCGTGAAGGTGATGGAGCCGCTGACCGCACCGGCGGCGGCCGACGCCGCGACGGTCGGGTCGCTCGAGGTGGCGGCCCGGGCGCCCCAGGTGTTCGCGCTCTCCAACGACTGCGCGGCGGTGAGCAGCGCCTGGAACTTCGTGTTGAGCCCCTGGTATGCCGTGATGGCACTCTGCGTGTTGGTCAGCGTGGTCTTCAGCGCGGTCTGCGGCTGGGCCTCGAGCTGCATCAGCTGGCTGATGATCGACGACGTGTCGAGGCCACTGACCAGGCCGCTGACGCTGGACGTCGCCGCCATGTCGGTCACCTCCGCTCGCTCGTCGTACCGCTGTTTCGACTTGCTAACTGGCCGATCCCGGGCCGGGGATGCCCCGACCCGGGATCGCCAGGTCTTGCCGATCCGTCGGGCTCAGCCCTTCAGCAGGGACAGAACGTTCGACGGCACCGCGTTGGCCTGCGCGAGCATCGCCGTGCCGGCCTGGACCAGGATCTGGTTCTTCGTGAAGTTGGTCATCTCAGACGCCATGTCCGTGTCACGGATGGCGCTCTCCGACGCGGACAGGTTCTCCACCGCGACGCTGAGGTTGTTGACCGTGTGCTCGAAGCGGTTCTGGTACGCACCCAGGGTGGCCCGGTCGGTCGAGACCGTGGTGATCGCCGTGTCGAGCGCCGTGATGGCCGCCGACGCGCCGGTCGTCAGGTCGAGAGCGGCCGTGCCCAGCGTGGTCGAGTCGTACGCAGCCGACAGCGTGACGTTGATCGTCTCGCCCGCGTTCGCGCCGACCTGGAAGTCGCCGTTGTACGAACCATCCAGCAGCTTCTTGCCGCCGAACGCCGTGTTGCCGCTGATCCGGTCGAGCTCGGCGTTGAGCTGGGCGAACTCGGCCTGGTCAGCGGTCTGGGCGTTGGAGTCCTGCGAACCCGTGTTGCTGGCCTGCACCGACAGGTCGCGCATGCGCTGCAGGATGCTGGTGACCTCGTTCAGCGCGCCGTCGGCGGTCTGAACGACGTTGATGCCGTCCTGAGCGTTGCGGACGGCGACCTTGAGGCCACCGATCTGCGAGCGCAGGCCCTCGGAGATGGACAGGCCGGCCGCGTCGTCGGCGGCGCGGTTGATCCGGAAACCGCTGGAGAGCTTCTCCAGGGACTTGGACATCTGGTTGTCCGAGACCGACAGGTTCCGGTACGCGTTCATCGCCGCGATGTTCTGGTTGATGCGAAGACTCATGATGTGCTCCTCCGTGAACTGAGTACTGACGCCCGTCCGTGGGCTGCCGGGCAACCCATCGTCATCGCCGGCCGTGGGCTGAGGGTTATTCGTGCCCGCAAACGGGTGAACCGCATCGTCATCACGCCAGTGCCGAGACGTACGACGTGTAGCCGGCGGGCACGAACGACGCGTCGGACGCCGGCGAGGTCTCCCGCCGGGCCGTCGCGCCGGAGAGGGCAGCGACCTTCGCGTAGTACTCCTCGCGACGGCGCGCGGCGACTCCAGCCTCGGGCCGGGCGGTGGGCTCGACGCCGTCCCAGTGCCGGTTCATCCCCTCGCGCAGCAGCTCGAGCGCCTGCGCGCGCATCTGCGAGATGCGCGACTCCCCGACGCCCAGCTCCGCCGCGATCTCGGCCATCGGCTTCTCGCCGAGGAAGTAGTCGGTGACGACCTGGCGCAGCCGGTCGGGCAGGGCCTCGACGGCCGCGTGCAGCATCCGGCTCCGCTCGTCGGCGATGATCCGGTCGTCGTGCGACGGGTCGTGTGAGGGCAGGTTGGTGGCGACGTCGACGTCGGTCTCGCCGACGATCGCGTTGAGGCTGAGTACGGCGGCGCGCTGCACCCGCTCCCGGGTGCGCAAGAGGTCGTCGCCGTCCGCTCCGAGGTCGGCCGCGAGCTCCTGCTCGCTGGGGCGACGCCCGAGCTGCTGGGTGAGCCGGTCCTCGGCGCCGGTGAGCTGACGCTCGGCCCGTCGCGCACCGCGGCTGGCCCAGTCCGCGGACCGCAGCTCGTCGACGATCGCACCGCGTACGCGGATCCGGGCGTACTGGGCGAACGACGTACCGACGCTGGGGTCGTAGCTGCGAGCGCAGCGCACGAGCGCTTCGTACCCGGCGGACTGGAGGTCCTCGCGCCGCACGTGCGCCGGGAGCCGACTGATCATCTCGGTGACGACATAGCCGACGAGCGGCATGGCCTCGCGGACCAGCTCGTCGACTAGCGCCCCCTGCTCCATGGGTGGTCACTCGGCGCGCCGCGCGGCGATCTGTAGGGCTACTGAGCGTGAAATGCCTCGAACAGCGACAAGAACCTGGAGAACCTCTCAGGAGACCGGCCCCTCCGGCCGATCTAGAGCACAGCGGACCGTCACGGTCACGCGCCGTGTCCGACCGAGGAGGAACAGATGAGCTGGGAGGAGCTGTCCGCGCTGCTGTGGAAGGAGCGCGAGCTGCTCGAGCTGCTGCTGTTCAAGATCGAGGAGGAGCAGCTCGTGCTGGCGAGTGGTCGGACCCGCTGGCTCGCCCACGCCACCCGTGAGGTCGAGGTCGTGCTGGCCGAGATCCGCCAGCAGGAGCTGCGTCGCGCCGTCACCGTCGAGGGGCTCGCCGAGTCCGTCGGCTGCGGCTCGCAGCCCAGCCTGACCACGCTGGCCGGGCACGCGCCCGAGCCGTACCCCGAGCTGCTGCGGGCCCACCGTCAGGCCTTCTTGGCGCTGACCGCCGAGATCAGCACGATGGCCGAGGCCAACCGCGACCTGCTGGCCGCCGGCGCCAAGGCCACTCGCGAAGCCCTCTTGGGCCTCGAGCAGTCGGTCGGCACCTACGGCCCGCAGGGCCGCATCACCGGCCCGGTCGGCCCCCGCGTCGTCGACCAGGCCCTGTGAGCCCACGATGAGCAGCACCTTCAGCGGTCTGTCCACCGCGCTGAACGCCCTCATGGCGCAGCGTCAGGCCCTGGACGTCGCCGGCCAGAACATCGCGAACGTCAACACCCCGGGCTACACCCGCCAGCGGGCCGAGCTCGAGCCGGTCGTCGCCGCCGGCCGCGGCGGCCTGTACGCCGTGGCCCAGGAGCCCGGCTGGGGCGTCATGGTCACCGACGTCAGCCGGCTGGCCGACGCTCTGGTGGACGCCCGGCAGCGCGGCGCGCACGCCTCGCAGGCGAACCTCAACGACGTCAGTACGACGTACACGGCGATCGAGCAGCTCATGAACGAGCCGAGTACGACGGGCCTGTCCAGCCAGCTGACCGCGTTCTGGGCCGCCTGGCACGACGTCGCGAACAACCCCGGCGATGTCTCGACCCGGGCCGCCCTGCTGGCCAAGGCCCAGACGGTCACCGGCACGCTCAACTCGTCCGCGCAGCAGCTCACGTCGTACTGGTCCACTCAGCGCGACCAGGCCGTGGCCCTGGTCAACGACGTCAACACCACGGCCCAGTCGGTGGCGCAGCTCAACCAGCAGATCACCAACGCCAAGCTGTCCGGCGGCCAGGCCAACGAGCTGAGCGACCAGCGCGACCAGCTGGTCCTGCACCTGTCCGAGCTGACCGGCGCGACGTCCCGGGCCAACTCCGACGGCAGTGTCGACGTCATGGTCGGCGGCAGCCCCCTCGTCCACGGCCCCCACGCCGAGCGGCTCATCCTGGGCGGGGCGACCGCTGTGGACCAGACCTCGTCGACACCGGTGTCGTTCAGCTGGGCCGGCGGTGGCGTCGCGAGTGTCAGCGGTGGCCGCCTGGCCGCCTCGTTGCAGGCGCTCAACACGACCATCCCGGGCGTTCTGGCGTCGTACGACTCGGTTGCGACGACACTCGCCTCGACCGTCAACGCAGCTCACGACACCGGCCAGGACCTCGACGGCAACCCGGCCACCGACTTCTTCACGTCGACCGGAACCGTCACGGCGGCAACGATTTCCGTCGCCATCACCGACCCGCGTAAGGTCGCGTCCGCCGTACCGAGCGGCACGGCCAACCTCGACGGCTCGCTCGCCGACCGGATCGCCCAGCTCGCCACCTCGACGACGGGCGCCGACAAGGTGTGGAGCACCGCTGTCTCGTCGGTCGGCGTCGACTCGAACCGGGCCGCGACCCAGGCCACCACTGCAGCGAGCGTCGTGAAGAACGCCGACGCCGACCGTGACTCGGCGTCCGGGGTCAGCCTCGACGAGGAGCTCACCGGGATGCTGACCTACCAGCGGGCCTACGAGGGTGCCTCGCGCCTGCTGACGGCGCTCGACCAGAACCTCGACACGCTGATCAACCGCACCGGCATCGCTGGAAGGGCCTGACCATGCGCGTCACGAACAACTCGATCACCTCGATGTCGCTCGCGAACCTGCAGTCGTCGCTCCAGCGCGGTGCGACCCTGCAGGAGCAGCTGTCCTCCGGCCGGCGGATCAACCGGGCGTCCGACGATCCCAGCGGCACGGTCAGCGCGCTGGCCCTGCAGGGCGAGATCGACCGCAACAACCAATACGGGCGCAATGCGTCCGACGGGCTGGGCTGGCTCTCGACGGTCGACTCGACGCTGACGTCGATCAACGACCAGCTGGGGCGGGTCCGCGACCTGGTCGTCCAGGCGGCCAACACGGGCAGCGGGGACGCCGCCTCGCGTACGGCCATCGCCACCGAGCTCACCCAGCTGCGCTCGTCGATCCTCGGACTGGCCAACACGACGTACCAGGGCCGGCCGGTCTTCGGCGGCACCACCGCCGGGTCGGCGGCATTCACGGCCGGCAGCACGTCGACCGTCGGCGGTCAGCCTGACGTCTCCTTCGTCGGCGACACCGGCACGGTGCAGCGCCGGATCTCCGACGGCACCACGGTGCGGGTCGACAGCGACGCCGCCGCGACGTTCGGCACCGGCGCGAGCTCCGTGTTCAACGTCATCGCCACGGTCATCGACCACCTGCAGAACAACCCGGCCGCCCTGAGTGGCGACCTGGCCGCGGTGGACGTCTCGGCCGGACTCGTCCGGACCCAGCTGACCGACGCCGGCGTGCGCTACTCGACGATCCAGAACGGGCAGACCACGGCCGGCAACCGGATCCAGGACCTGAGCACGCGGTTGAGTGATGTCGAGGACGCCGACATGCCGTCGACGATCGTCGCGCTACAGACCCAGCAGGTCGCCTACCAGGCGGCTCTCGGCGCCACGGCGCGGGTCGTGCAACCATCCTTGTTGGACTTCCTGAAGTGACCGCAAGCGCACTGCGGACCACCGAGGCTGCCGACGCTGTGGAGGCGAACGCTGCGATGGGTGACGAGGACCTCCCGATCATCTCGTTCGTCGAGGACGTTCCCGGGCTGCCCGGGCTCTCGCCCTGCCTGCTCGTCTCGCTCGACGACGACGCGGGCGTGTTCGCGCTCCGCTCGGTGCTGGACCCGGGTCTGCGCCTGCTCGTCGTGGCCCCGGGCGCGTTCTTCCCCGACTACAGCGCCGAGCTGGAGACGGAGGTCGTCGACGCCCTCGAGCTGACCACCGGCGAGGAGCCCCTCGTACTGCTCGTCGTGAACCCGGGCCGCGGCCTGGCCGAGGCCACCGCGAACCTGGCGGCGCCCATCCTGGTCAACGCCCGCACCCGTCGCGCCGTCCAGGCGCTGCAGACCGACACGGAGCTGTCGCTCCGGGCTCCCCTGCTGGCCACCGCCGGCTGACGCCCCCAGCCCGCCGTACTCCCTGTCCCGCGCGGTGCTCCCTGCCGCCTCGCTCGACGCCCGAAATGTCCCGTGCCGAACCGGGCTGCGGGGAGCACGCCGGGCTGCAGGGAGTACGAAGAGATGGGGGTACGGCGGGGGGCCGGGTCACGCGACAGCCTGGCGCTGAGCGCCGCGGAAGCAGTCGCGCCCGGCCGCCTTGGCCGCGTACAGCGCCTGGTCGGCCTGACGCAGCAGCTCCTCCACGCCGACCACCCCGGCATGCGTGGCCAGGCCGGCCGAGAAGGTGATCTCCGGGTGCGCCGCGTGCCAGCGCCGGCGCAGCCGCTCCAGGACGTCGAGGGTCTGGGTGCTGTCGGTCTCGGCCAGCACGAGGACGAACTCCTCGCCGCCGTACCGTGCCGCATAGTCGTCACCGCGCAGTGCGCCCAGCAGGACCGACCCGAAGTCGCGCAGGACGGCGTCACCCGCAGCGTGGCCGTGGGTGTCGTTGAGCCGCTTGAAGTGGTCCAGGTCGCACATGACGAGGGTGTCGCCGAGCTTGGCCCCGCGCAGCCGCGCCTCGAGGTCGCGCCGGTTGGCGAGGCGGGTGAGCTCGTCGGTGCGCGATGCGGCGTCGAGCATCTCGGCCACCAAGTGCTGCTGCTCCATCAGGTGCGAGAGCAGCTCGGCCAGCAGGGTCCACACGGCCGTCGCCACACAGAGCCGGATGCCGACCGCGGCGTCGAACGTTCCGAGCGAGACCAGATAGCTGACCACCGCGAGAGGCAGGACGTAGAACACCGTGTGCCGCCGTGCGCACACACCCAGGTAGGCGAAGCAGAGCACGAACAGTCCGGAGAAGCAGGTGCCGATCTCGGTCCGGGTGAAGTGCCCGACCGTCGCCAGGGCAGCCATCACCGCGACCGGGAACGCGACCGTGGTCCGGTCCGGCCACCTGCTCCAGGGCAGAAACAGGCTCAGCACGAGGAAGGCCGTCATGCCCGCGCTGACCATCCCCAGGACGTACAGGTCGTGCTGGGTGGGGTTGAGCAGCGGCATCGCGGCCGACACGACGAGCCCGGTCGCCAACAGCAACCCGCGCCCGTAGCGCACTGCCTCGGAGCCCGTCAGCGCCCGGACCGGCAGGCGGGATCGCCACCACGACTGCGTGGTCGGCGTGACGCTCGGGTACATGTGGTCGTCCAGGGATTCGACGTGGGCTCGACGGGGTACGGCGGGTGGTACGCGTCCTGCGGTACGGCGAGGTACAGCCCTTGCCCCTGCTTCCTCATCGGCACCTTTTGGGGGATGTATTAGCCCAGACAGTCACCCGGTCCGGCTCATCCGCCAGAGCGCTCGACCCGCACGGCGAAGCAGCCCGGTGCCGCGTTGTGGACATGGACGTAGTCGACGGCCGGGTCGTCGAGCAGGGCCGCGACGGCGGCGTCAGTCTCGACACCCTCGACCACGACGGTGGCGACCAGCTGGTGGCTCAGGTCGAAGCCTCGCAGCGAGAGCTGGCGCCGGCGCAGCTGCTCGGGCGCGCTGGCCAGGTCCGCTGGGTCGGGCGTGCACTCGCGCTCGTGGACGAAGATCGGGCCGGGCTGGCGGTACGGGCTGTCGCCGAGGAACGGGTCGTAAGGGAACAGCACGAGGTCGTCGCCCACCTCGGCGTCCCGCAGGCACCGCCGGCACGGGTAGGCATGCGGAGCATCGGCGACCACGCGGCGTACCAGCGACCGTGGGAGCTGGTCGATATCCGGCAGCGGCGCCGGCAGCGGGCGGAAGCGAAGGCCGGTCGGCGTCGTACGTGTCGCGGTCATGACGATGGAACGCGCAGACCTCGTGCCGTGTGAGGGCTAGCGCAGCACCCGTTCCTGACGGGCTACGAAAGCAAAGCGGCGGCGGCGCGGACGACGGGCTCGACGATGTCGGGATCGGCGTCGACGATCAGCTTGAGCTGCCGACGCATCCTGGGGTCCCAGAACGACCGGATGTGGTTGGCCACGGCTTCGGACCGCTGCTGGTCCGGCAGGTTCACCAGGTTGTGCGCGATGTCGTGTGCGAGCCGTACGACGCGCGGTTCCTCGACGACGTCGTGGCTCACCCGGCGCCCACCGGCTCACCGAGCACCTCGGCGGGCGAGCGCATCTCGTCCACGTGTACCTGTGTGGCGAGGGCGACCTGCACGGCGGTGACCTTGTACTCCGGGCAGTTGGTCGCCCAGTCCGAGTTCTCCGTGGTCACGACGTTGGCGCCGCTGACCGGGTGGTGGAAGGTCGTGTAGACGACACCCAGGGGCATCCGGTCGGCCAGCTTGGCCCGGATCTTCGTCTGACCGACCCGGCTGGCCAGCACGACGAAGTCGCCGTCGCGGATGCCGCGGTCCTCGGCGTCGTGCGGATGGATCTCGAGCAGGTCCTCGTCGTGCCAGGCGACGTTCGGCGTACGACGCGTCTGCGCGCCCACGTTGTACTGGGACAGGATCCGGCCCGTCGTCAGGATGAGCGGGTACTTGCGGGTGCTCCGCTCGGTCGTCGGCACATAGGGCGTCGCCACAAAATGTCCGAGCCCGCGCGCGAACTGCTGCTCGTGCATGGTCTCGGTGCCGAGCGGTGCGTCGGCGTTGCACGGCCACTGCACGCTGCCGACCTTGTCCAGCAGCTCGAAGCTCACCCCGGTGAAGGTCGGAGTCGTCGCGGCGATCTCGTCCATGATCTGGCTCGAGCTCTTGTACGGCATCGGAGCGCCCATCAGGGCGGCGATCTCCGCGACGATCTCCCACTCGTGCTTGCCGGTCCGCGGCTGCATCACCGGCCGCACCCGGTTGATCCGGCGCTCGGCGTTGGTGAACGTCCCGTCCTTCTCCAGGAAGGACGTGCCCGGCAGCAGGACGTGCGCGAACTTGGCCGTCTCGTTGATGAACAGGTCCTGGACGACGAGCAGCTCGAGCGAGCCCAGCGCCGCCTTGACGTGCTGGGTGTTGGGGTCGGACTGTGCGATGTCCTCCCCCTGCACGAACAGGGCCTTGAACGACCCGTCCAAAGAGGAGTCGAACATGTTCGGGATCCGCAGCCCCGGCTCCGGGTCCAGCGCGTGGCCCCACAGCTGTTCGTAGATCCCGCGCACCGAGGCATCGGAGATGTGCCGGTAGCCGGGCAGCTCGTGCGGGAACGAGCCCATGTCGCACGAGCCCTGGACGTTGTTCTGCCCTCGCAACGGGTTGACGCCGACGCCGCGCCGACCGATGTTGCCGGTCGCCATGGCCAGGTTCGCCATGCCCATGACCATCGTCGAACCCTGGCTGTGCTCGGTCACCCCGAGGCCGTAGTAGATCGCCGAGTTGGGGCCTGCGGCGTACAGGCGGGCGGCCTGACGCATCTGCTCGGCCGGCACGCCGGTGATGTCGGCGAGCGCCTCCGGGCTGTTCTCCGGGCGGGCGACGAAGTCGGCCCACTCGGCGTAGCCCTCACAGCGTTCAGCGACGAACGACTCGTCGACCAGCCCCTCGGTCACCACGACGTGCGCGAGCGCGTTGACGACGGCGACGTTCGTGCCCGGCGCCAGCTGCAGGTGCAGAGTGGCCTCGACATGCGGCGTCCGGACCAGGTCGATCCGGCGCGGGTCGATGACGACCAGCCGAGCGCCGGCCCGGAGCCGTTTCTTCATCCGCGACGCGAACACCGGGTGGGCGTCCGTCGGGTTGGCGCCGATCACGACCATGACGTCGGCGTCGTCCACGGACTTGAAGTCCTGCGTACCGGCCGACGTGCCGAAGGTCTGCTTCAGGCCGTACCCGGTCGGCGAGTGGCACACCCGGGCGCAGGTGTCGATGTTGTTGTTGCGGAACGCATCCCGGACCATCCGCTGGACGACGTACACCTCTTCGTTGGTGGTGCGGGAGGAGGAGATGGCGCCCACCGAACCCATCCCGTGCGTGGCCTGGATCTCGCTGAACCGTCGCGCGACGAACGTGATCGCCTCGTCCCAATCGACCTCACGCCACTCGTCGGTGTAGCGCTCACGCATGAGCGGCTTGAGGACCCGGTCGGGGTGGTTCGTGTAGCCGAACGCGAACCGGCCCTTGACGCAGGAGTGGCCCTCGTTCGCGCCGCCGTCCTTGTACGGGACCATCCGGACGACTTCCGAGCCCTTGAGCTCGGCCTTGAACGAGCAGCCGACGCCGCAGTAGGCGCAGGTGGTGATCACCGAACGAGTCGGCATGCCCAGCTGGACGACGCTCTTCTCCTGCAGCGTCGACGTCGGGCAGGCCTGGACGCAGGCGCCGCACGAGACGCACTCGGAGTCCATGAACGCCAGGCCCTCGCTCGCCGACACCTTGGAGTCGAAGCCGCGGCCGGAGATGGTCAGTGCGAAGGTGCCCTGGACCTCGCTGCAGGCCCGAACGCAGCGCGAGCAGACGATGCACTTGCTCGCGTCGAAGTCGAAGTACGGGTTGCTCGAGTCCGTCGGGGCGTCAAGATGGTTGTCGCCGGCGTACCCGTAGCGGACGTCGCGCAGGCCCACGACACCGGCCATGTCCTGCAGCTCGCAGTCGCCGTTGGCCGGGCAGGTCAGGCAGTCGAGCGGGTGGTCGGAGATGTAGAGCTCCATGACACCGCGGCGCAGCTTCTCCAGCTTGGGCGTCTGCGTCGTGACCTTCATGCCCTCGGCGCACGGAGTCGTACACGACGCCGGTGTGCCCTTCGCGCCGTCGATCTCCACCAGGCAGAGCCGGCACGAGCCGAACGACTCGAGGCTGTCCGTCGCGCAGAGCTTCGGCACGTCGATGCCCGCGAGCGCGGCGGCCCGCATGACCGATGTGCCCTCGGGCACCAGCACGGACCGGCCGTCGACCTCGACCTCGACCGTCGCGGCGCCCGGCTTGGCCGGCGTCCCGAGGTCCGGCTCTTTGAGCAGGCTCATGACGGAACCTCCGTGGGTGTCGGTGCGGGATGACGGTCCTCGATCTCGACGCGCAATCGGCCGGGTGGCGCGACTCCGGGCTGGGCGAAGTCCTCACCGAAGTGGCGCAGCGCACTGCGGACCGGCATCGGCGTGAGACCGCCCATCGCACACAACGAGCCCTCCACCATGACCTCGCAAAGATCCTGCAAGACAATCAAATTGGCACTGCGGTCCTCGTCGGCGATGATCCGGTCGATCACCTCGACGCCTCGGACCGAGCCGATCCGGCAAGGCGTGCACTTGCCGCACGACTCCTCGGCGCAGAACTCCATCGCGAACCGCGCCTGCCGGGCCATGTCGACCGTGTCGTCGAACGCCACGATGCCGCCGTGTCCCACCATCGCGCCGGCTTCGGCGAACGCCTCGTAGTCCATGGGCAGATCCAGCTGCTCCACCGGCAGGTAGGCACCGAGGGGTCCACCGACCTGAACGGCGCGCAGCGGGCGCCCGCTGGATGTGCCGCCGCCGTAGCCGAGGACCAGCTCACCCAGCGTGATGCCGAAGGCCGTCTCGACGATGCCGCCGTGCGCGAGGTTGCCCGCGAGCTGGAACACCTGGGTGCCCCGCGAGCGGCCGACGCCGAGCGCGCCGTACACCTGGCCGCCGTCGGCCAGGATCATCGGCACGGTCGCGAGCGTGAGCACGTTGTTGACCACCGTCGGCCGGCCGAACAGCCCGACAAGGGCCGGGATCGGCGGCTTGGCCCGGATGACGCCTCGCTTGCCCTCGAGGCTCTCCAGCATCGAGGTCTCCTCACCGCAGATGTAGGCACCGGCGCCGACCCGGACGTGCAGGTCGAACCGCGGGCCCGATCCCAGGACGGACGCGCCCAGCCAGCCCTCGCCGTAGGCCGTCTCGATGGCCGAGCGCAGGGTGGCGATCGCTGCCGGGTACTCCGAGCGCAGGTAGACGTAGCCCTGGCTGGCTCCGACCGTGACCCCCGCGATGGTCATGCCTTCGATCAGCGAGAACGGGTCGCCCTCGATCAGCATCCGGTCCGCGTAGGTGCCGCTGTCACCTTCGTCCGCGTTGCAGCAGATGTACTTCTGCCCGTCCGCGCCGTCGTTGGCCTGCAGCACCGTGCGCCACTTGATGCCGGCCGGGAAGCCGGCACCGCCACGGCCGCGCAGCCCCGACGTGACGATCTCCTCCACGACCTGCTCGGGAGCCAGGTCGAGCGCACGCCGCAGACCGGCCAGGCCGCCGTGTGCCGCATAGTCCCTAGCGGAGAGGGGGTCCACGACGCCGACCCGGGCGAACGTGACGCGGTGTTGCGAGGCGAGCCACTGGATCTCCTCGGTGGGCCCCAACCGCAGCGCGTGGTCGCCACCCTCGAGCAGCCCGCAGTCGAGCAGGCCCACGACGTCGTCGGCATCCACCGGGCCATAGGCCACCCGGCCCTCAGCGGTCTCTACCTCGACCAGTGGCTCGAGCCACAGCATGCCGCGAGAGCCGTTGCGTACCAAGCGGATTCGGTCACCCAGGAGCTCGGACAGCTCGGCGGCCACGGCGTCCGCGCCGACCGACACAGCGGCCGAGTCGCGCGGGACGTAGACGGTGACCGGCTCGCTCATCGACGACCTACCGCGAGCATCTGGTCCAACCGCTCGCCGCTCATCCGGCCGTAGAGGCGGCCGTCCACCTCGACCGAGGGGCCCAGCGCACAGTTGCCGAGGCAGAAGACCTGGTCGAGTGTGACGTCACCGTCCAGCGTCGTCTCACCGAGGTCGACGCCCAAGGCTTGGGTCGCATGCGCGACCAGCTGGTCGCACCCGAGCGACTGACACGCCTCGGCCCGGCAGATCCGGACGGTACGGCGGCCGGCCGGCTCCTCACGGAAGTCGCGATAGAAGGTGACGACGCCGTACACGTCGGCCCGCGAGATGTTGAGCGCCTCGGCGATGACCGGCACGGCCGTGCGAGGCACGCAGCCGAGCTCGCCCTGGACGTCGTGCAGGATCTCCATCAGCGGGCCCTGCTCCAGCTCGTGGCGCTGCACGGCCCGGCGAACCGCGTCGGCGACCTCCTGCGGTGCCGCCTCGGCAGCGGGCACAGCCCGGCGGCCGCCTCGGGCGTCCTTCATCGCACTCCCGCTGGTTCCGACGCTGTTCCGCATGACGCAACGCGTGGCATGACACGCACCACCAATCTACAGGCGGGCGTCAACCCGCCGCGGGCCGTCATGCACTCCGCCCGGTCGGGCCGGCGCCGGTCACGGACATGACGAGGGAGTACATCGTCGTGTTGGCGGCGATGAACATCCGGTTGCGTCTGGGCCCGCCGAAGGCGACGTTGGCCACGACCTCCGGCACCCGGATCCGCCCGATGAGCTCGCCTTCGGGCGAGTAGCAGTGCACACCACCGCCCATGGCGCCCACCCAGATGCGGCCGTCCACGTCCAGCCGGAGGTTGTCGAAGTTGCCGTCCATGGGCTGGACCAGCACCTGGCCGGGGCCGAGCGTCCCATCAGCCAGCACGTCGAAGGCCTTCACGTGGTTGGCCCGGCTGTCGGAGACCAGCAGCCGGCTCTCGTCGCCGGTGAACACGAGCCCGTTCGGGCCGGACAGCCCGTCCGCGACGAGGGTGACCGCACCGGAGTCCGGGTCGATCCGGTAGACGTTGCAGGCGCCGAGCTCACTCTCGGCGCGATTGCCCTCGTAGTCGCTGCGGATGCCGAAGTCCGGGTCGGAGAACCAGATCGAGCCGTCCGACTTCACTGTCGCGTCGTTCGGGCTGTTGAGCCGCTTGCCGTCGTACCGGTCGGCCAGCACGGTGCGCGACCCGTCGTACTCCGTGCGGGTCACCCGCCGGTTCCCTTGCTCGGCACTGACCAGCCGCCCGGACCGGTCCAAGGCGTTGCCGTTGACGTGCCCGGCCGGCTCGCGGAACACCCCGACGGCGCCGGTCGCCTCGTCCCAGCGCAACAGCCGGTCGTTCGGGATGTCGCTCCAGACCAGCTGGCGCCAGGCCGGGACGTAGACCGGGCCCTCGGCCCAGCGACAGCCCGCGTGGAGCACCTCGAGCTGCTGGTCACCGCTCGCGCACTGTTGGAACCGGTCGTCCAGAACCTCGTAGATCCCGGCGTCGCGAGCCATCCGCGCAGTCTAGAAGCCGAGGCCGGGCCGAAGGCTGCTCGCTCCCACCGCTCGGCCCAGCCGCGGGTAGCCCAGGATGTCCTGCACGTCACCGAGCAGCCCGTACAGGTTGTGGTCGGCGGCGTCGGTCGCGCCCGGCGTGACGTACGGCGAGACGATGATGGTCGCGATCTGGCAGGACCCCTGGCTGGAGTAGACGAGCGGGTCAGTGCAGTCCGAGCCGGGGACCTCGCCGCCGTTGCCCTCGTCCCAGGTCATGATGATGAGCGTCCGGCCGGACTGGTAGCTCGGCATGGCCGTGAGCCTGGGGATCATCGTCGACAGCCAGGTGTCGCCCACTCCGATCCGCTGGCTGCTCGGCTGCGGGCAGCTGGCCAGGCCGTGCATGTCGTTGCAGATGTTCGGGCTGACCCACGCGAACCTCGGCAGTGAGTCGTTCGCGATGTCCTCGTCGAGCGCCGGTTTCATCGGCACGTCGTACAGCGCACAAGTGTTGGCCGGGGCCTGCAGGTCGGTGTACCAGAAGGCCGGGTTGTGACCGGTCTTGTACGGCACCTTCGTGTTCGCGCAGCTGCGGGGCATGTTCTCCGCATAGACCTTCCAGGTGTCTCCGTGCACCTGGGCCTGGTGGAACACGTTGTCGTTGGCCGTGTGGATGCCGAGCGCCGAGGCGACACCGCTCGTCATGGCCATGTAGTTCGTCTGCGACGGGTGCGTCGCCGCGTGCATGAAGAGCTCCGAACCGCACTGTGCCCCAAGCGAATGCAGGTACGGCGCCTGCGGCGACCTCTTGAGCTGCTGGTAGCTGACGTTCTCGTCCATGATCACGACGACATGCTGGTACGCCGGGGTGCCGGTGAGCGTCCCACAGGGGCCCGCAGTCGCTGCGTCGGCTGCCGGCGTCAAGAAGGCCGCGGCAGCGACCACCGCGACCAGTCCGGCGGGGCGGACGACCCGTCTGCGCAGCACACTGAGCATCGACCCTCCCGATCTCGCGCCGGAGTCAGTGAAGCAGCGCAGCGGTCCCCCTGAGGCCGGGTTCACGACAATCAGGCGGTCGGCAACGCAGCGTGACTCCGACCAGCTCGGTCAGATCCGGCCGAGGACCTTCTCAGCCTGGGACTTGAGGTCGCTCTGGCTCGGCGCGGACTTGCCGAGCGCCAGGTCCTGGAAGGCGAAGAACGTCGAGCCCTTCAGGACGTAGATGCCGCTGAGGGCGATCGCCACCCCTTGGACCTTGGCCGAGGCCCGCACCGCTTCGGCCTTGTCACCTAGACGGGACAGGCCCGTCGCGTCGAGCTTGACCGACAGACCGGCCGGGACCTTCTTCTTCAGCGCCTCCTGCGCTTGAGCCTGGTCCTTGGTCCACTCCGCGTTCGCCGCTTCGGGGCTCGCCGCTTCGGCCACCTCGACCGTGAACACGTTCAGGGTCTGCCCGCCGTACACGCACTCCTTGCTGCTCTTGCTGATCGTCGACTCCTTCCCCGGCCCGAGGCTCACGCCGGCCAGCTTGGAGGCCTCGGCGCGCGTGACCAGCTGGCATGGGTTCAGGTTGGTGGTGCCGCCGGCGACGGTGGAGCTCGTCGACGAGGACGAGGACGACGAGGAGGAGGATGTGGAGCTCTGGTCGCCGCTCGTCCCGCCGCCGGAAGACGATGAGCTGCAGGCGGCCAGCAGTGCCGCACAGCCGGCGGATGCGACCACAACCGTGAAAGCGCGCATGTCGCGTTCTCCTTCGACGCCGAGGTAGAGCGAGGGAAACAACCCGACACCGACCGGGCGAGACCAGGAGGCCGTCCCGCAGACACAGATACACCCGGCGCGCGGCTCTTCCAACGATCTTGGGAAAGAACGGAACATTCCTTGACTGAACGCGGCTAGGACGTTGACCCTGCGCCCTCGCCGCCGTCCTCCGGGTCTCGGGAGCCCTGCTCGACGCCCGGGTCCTGCGGGTCGTCGTTGATGGCCTGGTCGAGCTCGCCACCGGGTGGCTCCGTCACCGGCTTGGCGGCGCCCGAACCGGGTCCCTTGTCGGACGTGCCTGCGGCCTTCTCTGGACTGTCAGTCATGGCGCTCGCCTTCCGCTTCTCTGGTCAGCTCTCGGCTGCGTCGCCGGGTTCGGCACTGTCAGGCGTGTCGCGGTCGGCCTGTGCGGGCCATTCGGAGTCGCCCTGGTCCTCGGGTGGGCGCTGGTCCTCCTCTTGGGCGGAAGCGTCGTCCCTGGCGTCCGCGACCTCGTCGCTGGTCGCGGGCAGGTCACTCTGTTCGGTCATCACGTCTCCCACCGTTGCTGCCCACAGGTCCGGTGCAGGCGGGACGCGCCGCAGGCCGCCCACTTGTCGGAGCAGTCACGGTGCGTCCCGCCGTCGGCGAGTTCCCCACCGTTCCCTCCCCGGCATCGTCGGGAGTCACCCGCGCCTGCCGGCGGTGAGGCCATCAGCACCAACCACAAGAATGCCGCCCAAACCGGGAAAGCGCCATGTACCCGATTACCAGGAAACTCAAACCGCTCGACGGCGGCACTGAGGGGAGCCGCTGAGGGGAGCCGCCTGTCGGAGTCGAACCGACGACCCTCGCATTACAAGTGCGATGCTCTGGCCAGCTGAGCTAAGGCGGCGTACGACGGCGGCCGAGGTGATGCGAGCCCAGCCCGCCGACGGCGAGCATAGCGAGGCCGAGCAGCCCGGCGAGGACGTGAACGCCGCCGGCCAGGAGCAGCTGCGGACCGACGGCGAGGCCACTGAGCAGACCGCCAAGCGCGGCGCCGACGGCCGCCGCGGTGATCTTGGCGCCGGCCCCAACCGTGAACACCTGGCTGCGCGCGCCCTCCGGCGCCCTGGCGTCCCGGACCAGCAGCAGCGCGCCGAATGTCGGCCCGTCCGCAAGGCCGGCCAGGCCGAACAGCGCTAGCCGCACCGGCAGCGGACCGGTCGCCGCGGCGATCATCAGCGGTACGCCGACTCCGGCGAGGCCGAGCGCCACGAGCACCGGCGCCCGGTCCGGACCGGCCGGCCGGGCGGTCCAGAGCAGGGACCCAGCCAGACCGCCGACGGCCTCCGCGGCCAGCAGCAGCCCGGCCTGCTGAGCGCTGTGCGCGCGGACCGCGATCACCGTGGCGACCACGGGCAGAGCCCCGGCACCGACCATGGCGAGCGTGGTCGCGGTCGTCACCGCGCGGAGTGCGCGGTCCTGCCCGATCGCCCGCAGCCCGGCGGTCCACGACACGGCCACCGGCGCCACGTCCGGCGCCGCATCGGACGCCGTATCGGACGACTGGCCCCGATCGCCTGTCCTGGAGCGGCGTTCGGGGCCACCCGTCGCCAAGGACGCGACCACCACGGCCCCCAGCCCAGCGGACAGGGCGACCGCAGCCGTGGCCCACCGGCCACCCCAGACACCGGCCACCACCGCCGCCAGGGCCGGCCCGGCGATGCCGGCGACGTTGTACGTCAGCGCATCCAGCCCGAACGCTCGCGGCAGGCGTGACCGAGCCACGAGATCGGGCAGCACGCTCGACAGGCCACCGGTCAGCGCCGGGCCGCAGCTGCCGGCGACCAGCAGCACCACGACCACGAGAGCGAGCGGTCGGTGACCGGCAACCAGGCCGGCCAGCCCAACGCCGACGGCGAAGCCGACGGCCAGCAGACCCACCCGCCGTACCGGATGCGTGGACCGGTCGACGAAGGCACCGACAGCAGGGGCAGCAACCACGTGCGGCACGAGCAGTACGGCGATGAGCAAGCCACCGATCCGCGTGCCCAACCCCGCGGTCACAGCGAGCAGGCTAAGTGCGACCCGGGCGCCCTCGTCGCCGAGCCGGACGAGGATGGCCGAGGTGGCGTACTGCGGGAGCCGGGGCCGAGGCACGTGTCAGAGCCTGAGGCCAGGATGGGCTCATGGCCACTCCGATCCAGATCACCATCGACTGCGCCGACTCCGGGCGGCTGTCCACCTTCTGGCAGGGCGCGCTCCACTACGTGGAGATGCCACCGCCTCAGGGCGCGCCGAGCTGGGCCGAGTACTTCCGCGCGCGCGGACTGCCCGAGGACGAGGTCAAGGAGATCGAGGAGTTCGGGTACGACAAGATCGTCGACCCTGACAACGCCGGTCATCGGATCTGGTTCCAGGTCGTTCCCGAGGGCAAGGTCGTGAAGAACCGCGTGCATCTCGACCTGCTGCTCACTGATCGCACCGGTTCCCTGGACGAGCGAAAGACCGTGGTGGACAACGAAGTTGCCCGGCTGGAGGGCCTGGGCGCCACGACCTTCCGGGTGCTCTACACGGAGGGGCACGACTATTACGGCGTGGTGATGCAGGACCCGGAGGGCAACGAGTTCTGCGTCTCCTAGCCGGGCAGAGAGATCCCGAGCGGCAACGAGTGCAGGGGCGAGAAGTCGGGCTGGCCCTGGGTGTAGGCGAAGTACGCCGCGGCCGCACCTGCCAGCAGGCACCCGACCACGACGGCCGAGGTCATCGCCCGGCCTCGCACCACCCCACGGGTCAGCTCCCGCGCCCCGCGGCGCACCGACGCCCCACCCGGTCCCCACCACGTGACCAGCACTCCCACCAGCAGGCCGGCAGTCGCGGCCGTCTGCGTCGCGGAGACCTGGTCCGGTCCAGCCGGCGCCGCGGTCGCGCCGCTGGCCACACCCGCGAGCAAGGCGGCACTCACGCCGAGCACGACCGGCAGCACGACGGCCGGCCCGCTCACGACGGCGCTGCGCACGAGGTGCCAGGGCGCGGTGGCCGCCGCGACCCAGGCGTCACTGCCCCGCGGCCCGTTCAGGTCGCGCCGGCGCAGCGAGGCGGTGAACGCGCGGTCCACCGTCCGGGCCAGGACGACCAAGGCGACAGTCACGAGCGCAGTCAGCGTCGGCCAGCAGGAGCCGAGGCCGACCACCGCGCACAGGACGGCGAGCAAGGTCCCGGTACGACGTGGCTTGCGCGGCGCGCCCGGGTCCCCGGACTGCTGGGCGGGCGGAGCGAACAGCCCGAGCGGGTCGTCGTCCGGGCTCGCGACAGGCGGGGCCGGTGCCAGGTCGGGCGGCGGAGCGGCCGGACGAGGTACGGCTACGGCCGGCGCCACCGGCGCCGCCAATGACGTGAGCCGGGTCGGCGGCGTGACCACCGCGGCCGTCGTACCGGGCAAGGGGCGCGTCGGCGGCACCGCCGGCACCGGCACCGTCGCCTGGCCGCCGAGGGCGAACCGCTCCAGGGCGGACAGCACCTCGGGAGCGCCGGGTCGCACCGCCGGGTCCGGCGCCAACGCTGCGAGCAGCAGCGGCCGGAGCCGCGTGTCGACCGCGGTCAGCTCGGCGGCCCCGCGCCGGACCCGGTCGATGACCACGTCGCCCGGCCCGCGTCCGAAGGGCGGTTCGCCGCTCGCGGCGAAAGCGAGCGTCGCCGCCCAGCCCCACCAGTCCGTGGCGGCCGTGACCTCGGCGCCCTCGATGAGCTCCGGGGACAGGTAGCCCGGCGTACCCATCACCAGGCCGGTCATCGTCAGCCGGATGTCGTCCGCGACGTGCGCGATCCCGAAGTCGATGACGACGGGGTCGCCGTCGAGCAGCAGCACGTTGGCCGGCTTGAGGTCACGGTGCACGACACCCGCCTCGTGGATCGCCTGCAAAGCGGAGGACAGTCCCCGGCCCAGCTGGACCAGATGGCCCGGCGGCATCGGACCGCGCTCGCGGACCTCCGCGTCGAGCGTCGGCCCCGGGACGTAACGGGTTACGACGTACGGCCGGTCGCCCTCGACGTCAGCGTCGAGCACCTCGGCCACCAGGCGATGGCGCACCCGGCTGAGGGTGGCGACCTCACGGTTCAGCCTGGCTCGGGCGTCGGGGTCGTAGGCGACATGCGCGCGGAGCACTTTCACGGCGACGGCGCGACCGTGCGGGTCCAGGGCGAGATGCACGACCCCCATGCCGCCCTCGCCCAGCCGCTGCACCAGCCGGTACACACCCAACGTCACGCCCAGGGTGTGCTCCCGCGGCGGCGTCTGGGTCGTGTCCCCCCAGGTCATGCCGACGAGCGTACGTCGCGACCGGCGCGCTGACCGGGACTCGGCGCGCTCGACAGCGTCAGCGGTGGATGTAGTCGACCAGCTGGTCCCGCTCCACCTGGAGCTCGTCGATGCGGTTCTTGACCACGTCGCCGATGCTGATGATGGCCACGAGCTCACCGCCCGTGACGATGGGCAGGTGCCGCACCCGGGCGTCGGTCATCACCCGGGCGATGTGCTCGAGGTTGTCCTCGGGCGCCGCCGTCCGGACGTCCGCCGTCATGATGTCGCTGACCGTCAGGTTGAGCACGTCGGCGCCGTCGCTGTGCAGCCGCCGGACGACGTCGCGCTCGCTCACGATGCCGGCGATCGTCTTGCCGTCGGTCGACACCACCAGGGCACCGATGCGGTGCTCGTCGAGCATGTCGATCAGCGTCTTGACGGTCTGGTCCGGCGCGATGGTCACGACGAGGTCGCCCTTGCTACGGATCACGTCGGAGATGAGCATCCCGGCCTCGCTCTCCCCGGCCGCTGACGAGCGGGCCCTCCGCCCCGGCTGGCCGATGTTCGACCGTAGTGCTGTTTACCTGCTCGACGCGAGGGGTAGCCGCGTCGCGGTTAGTGTCAGAGCAATGGCGCCCGCGGATAGACAGACTCACGACCTGGTTGTGGTCGCGAACCGGCTGCCGGTGGACAAGGTCTCGACCGCCGACGGCGAAGTGGAGTGGCGACCGAGTCCGGGCGGGCTGGTCACCGCCATGGAACCGGTCATGAAGGACCACGGCGGAGCCTGGGTCGGCTGGACGGGTGAGGCCGGCGGGGACGAGGACCTCGAGCCGTTCGAGGCGGGTGACATGTGGCTGGTGCCCGTGGCCCTGTCCGCAACCGACATCGAGGACCACTACGAGGGGTTCGCCAACGACACGCTGTGGCCGATCTACCACGACGTCATCGTCCCGGCGCGGTTCCGCCGGCGCTGGTACGACGGGTACCGCCGGGTCAACCACCGCTTCGCGGAGATGGCGGCGTCCGTGGCCGCCCCGAACGCGACGGTCTGGGTGCACGACTACCAGCTCCAGCTCGTGCCGGCCATCCTGCGCACGCTGCGCCCGGACGTGCGGATCGGCTGGTTCAACCACATCCCGTTCCCGCCCGTGGAGCTGTTCGCCCAGATCCCCTGGCGGCGCGAGATCGTCGAGGGGTTGCTCGGCGCGGACCTGCTCGGCTTCCAGCGGGCCGCGGACGCGCAGAACTTCCTGCGCGTCGTACGCCGGCTGCTCCACCTGCACATCAAGGGCGACTACGTGTCGGTGCAGATGCCCGGGGAGCACGTCCACCGCGAGGTGCGAGCCGGCACGTTCCCCATCTCGGTCGACGCGGAGGGCATGGAGGCGCTCGCCCGCCGCCCGGACGTGAAGGAGCGCTCGCGCCAGATCCGGGCCGACCTGGGCAACCCGAAGCACCTGCTGCTCGGCATCGACCGGCTCGACTACACCAAGGGGATCCGGCACCGGCTCAAGGCGTACCAGGAGCTGCTCTCCGACGGCGCGATCGCACCGCCCGACACCGTGCTGGTGCAGGTGGCCACGCCGAGCCGCGAGCGGGTCGACGCCTACCGCGAGCTGCGCGACCAGGTCGAGGTGACCGTCGGGCGGATCAACGGCGAGGAGGGCCGTATCGGGTCCCCCGCCGTGCACTACCTGCACCACAGCTACCCGCGGGAGGAGATGGCCGCGCTCTACCTCGCGGGCGACGTCATGCTGGTCACGCCCGTGCGCGACGGGATGAACCTGGTGGCCAAGGAGTACGTCGCGGCCCGGTACGACGACGGCGGTGCGCTGGTGCTCTCCGAGTTCACCGGCGCCGCCGAGGACCTGCACCGCGCGTTCCTGTGCAACCCCCACGACATCTCGGGGCTCAAGGCCGCGATCGTGGCTGCTCTCCGGGCGGAGCCGCGCGACGCCCGCCGCCGGATGCGCGCGATGCGGCGGCAGGTGTTCCGGCACGACGTGCACCGCTGGGCGCGCGACTATCTCGATGCTCTCAGCGAGTAGGCGCCATGGTCCCGGACGACGTCGTGCAGGCCGTGCGCGCGTTCGCGGCGCGGCCGCACGTGCTGGTCGCGCTCGACTTCGACGGCGTCCTCTCGCCGCTTGTCGACGACCCGAACGCGGCACGGGCACTGCCCGGCACGGTCGAGGCGGTGCTCGAGCTGGCTCGCCTGCCGGACACCGACGTCGTCCTCGTCTCCGGCCGAGCCCTGGAGAGCCTGTCCGCGGTCAGCGGCGTGCGCGACGGTGACGGCGTCTCGCTGGTCGGCAGCCACGGCGCGGAGGCGTCGCTGCGGCAGCGACCCACCGGCCGGCCCGCGTCGATCGGCATGACGCGCGAGGAGGGCGAGCGGCTCGAGCAGGTCACTGCCGCGCTGCGGACGATCGCCGCGACGGACCCCGGGCTGGACGTCGAGCTCAAGCCGACCGGCTCTGTGCTCCACACGCGACGGGCGGCCGACGACGTCGCCCGGCGGGCCGAGGACGAGGCTCTCCGCGGACCGGGCTCCTGGCCGGGGGTGCACGCGATCCGGGGCAAGTCGGTCGTGGAGCTCGCCGTGGTCGAGACCTCGAAAGGGGCTGCCCTGCAACGACTTCGGGCCGACCTGGGCGTTCCGGCCGTACTGTACGCGGGCGACGACGTGACGGACGAGACCGCATTCTCGGTGCTGGGACCGGGAGACGTGGGCGTCAAAGTCGGGCCGGGCGCCACTCACGCGGCGTACCGGGTCGACGGGCCCGAGGACGTGCGCGAGCTGATTCAGCGGCTGGTCGCCGAGCGCTCCCAGCGCTGAACGCCGACCGGCCGGACCCGTGTCGTCGACCCCCGCACGACCAGCTCGGGGCGGAACAGGTACTCGGTCCGCGGCGCCGGCTGTCCGTTGATCTCGTCGATGAGGGCCCGTACGGCGGCCTCGGCCATCGCCTGGACCGACTGGTGCACGGTCGTCAGCGGAGGGTCCGTGAACGCGACGAAGGCCGAGTCGTCGTACCCCACCACGGACACGTCGTGCGGCACCTCCAGCCCGACCGACCGGACCCCTCGGATCGCGCCCAGGGCCATCAGGTCCGAGCCGCAGACGATCGCCGTACAGCCGCGTTCGACCAGCCGGAGCGCAGCTGCCTGACCGCCCTCGACGGAGAAGATCGACTGCACCACGAACGGGTCGAGGTCCGCGCCGGCGACGACATCGGACATCGCCCGGCGGAACCCGGCGATCTTGCGCACGGCGGGGACGAACCGGTCCGGCCCGACCGCGAGCCCGATCCGGCGGTGCCCCAGCGCGCGCAGATGGTGCACGGCCAGCTCGGCGGCGGACGCGTCGTCGGTCGAGATGTACGGCGCGTCGATGTCCCCGGCGTACCCGTTGACCAGCACGATCGGCAGCCCGCGCTCGACGAGCGCCTGGTACGACGAGTGGTCGGCGAGCGTGTCGGCGTGCTCCCCGGAGATGAAGATGATCCCCGAGACGCCGTGCTCGCACAGCATCGTGACGAAGTCCTCCTCGTGGATGCCGCCGGGCGTCTGCGTGCACAGGACCGGCGTGTAGCCGTTGCCGGCCAGCGCCGTGTCGATGACCTGCGCGAAGGCGGGGAAGATCGGGTTGACCAGCTCGGGCACCACCAGGCCGACCAGACCGGCGCTGCGCCGCCGCAGCTTGGCCGGCCGTTCGTAGCCGAGCACGTCCAGCGCGGTGAGCACGGCGTCCCGCGTGTCCGGCGCGACGCCCGGCTTGTCGTTGAGCACGCGGCTGACCGTCGCCTCGCTGACCCCTGCCTGGGTCGCGATGTCGGCCAGCCGCGGTCTCACCGGCCAAGAGTCTCAGATGAGCGCGGAGACGAGCCGCTCGTTCCGCCGGGCTGCAGCCCGTGCCCGTCCGGCCGAGCCGCTGACCGGTGAGTAAGACGGGTCTGGTCTGGTCCGAATTGTTACGGCAGGATGAACGGCACCGGGCGCCGAGGCAACCGCCGACGCGCTTGAACACCCTCCACTACGGATCGTCCGGCACGTACCTGCCGGTGAAGGGATTTGAGATGGCGACTGTCACGTTCGACAAGGCGACCCGGACCTACCCGGGCGCAGACAAGCCCTCGGTCGACGCCCTCGACCTCGAGATCGGCGATGGTGAGTTCCTCGTCCTAGTCGGCCCGTCCGGCTGCGGCAAGAGCACCTCGCTGCGCATGCTGGCCGGCCTGGAAGACGTCAACGACGGCCGGATCCTGATCGGCGACAAGGACGTCACAGACCTGTCCCCGAAGGACCGGGACATCGCGATGGTCTTCCAGAACTACGCGCTGTACCCGCACATGACAGTCGCCGACAACATGGGCTTCGCGCTCAAGATCGCCGGCCGCCCCAAGGACGAGATCCGCAAGCGGGTCGAGGAGGCCGCGCAGATCCTGGACCTGACGGCGTACCTCGAGCGCAAACCGAAGGCCCTCTCCGGTGGTCAGCGGCAGCGCGTGGCCATGGGCCGCGCGATCGTCCGGCACCCGCAGGTGTTCCTCATGGACGAGCCGCTGTCGAACCTCGACGCCAAGCTCCGCGTCCAGACGCGCACCCAGATCGCCTCGCTGCAGCGCCGGCTCGGCGTCACGACCGTCTACGTCACGCACGACCAGGTCGAGGCCATGACGATGGGCGACCGGGTCGCCGTACTCTCCGCGGGTCTGCTCCAGCAGGTCGACACCCCGCGGCGGATGTACGACCACCCGAACAACATCTTCGTCGCGGGTTTCATCGGCTCGCCGGCGATGAACCTCCTTGCCACCAAAGCCGTCGACGGCGGCGTCCAGCTCGGTGACACCGTCTACCCGGTGCCGCGCGAGGTGCTGGCCCAGGCCAAGGGCGGCAACATCACGATCGGCGTCCGGCCCGAGGACCTGGAGCTGTCCGACAAGGGCATCCCGGTCATCGTCGAGCTGGTCGAGGAGCTCGGTGCCGACGCCAACGTGCACGGCTCGCTACGCACCGGCGAGACCGATGATCCGATCGTGGCTCGCGTCGACGGCCGCAAGCCTCCCCAGAAGGGCGAGACCGTCAACTTCACGCCGAAGCAGGGGCACGTGCACCTCTTCGACACCGACACCGGCGAGCGCATCGAGTCCTGACCGGCCGGACGGGGCCTGACACCGTCCTCGACGAGAGCCGGCCGGACCGCGTGGTCCGGCCGGCTTCGTCACCCCCCTAGGCTCGTCGCGTGCCCATCGAGATCACAGCAGCGCGGCCGGACCCGGCGCTGCTCGACCTGCCGTGGGACGTCCCACTCGAGGACTGGCCCCCTGACACGCTCGCCGCCCTGCCCCGCGGAATCTCGCGGCACGTCGTACGGTTCGTCCGGCTCTCCGGCCGGGTCATCGCCATCAAGGAGATCGACGAGAAGCTGGCCCGCCGCGAGTACGGCCTGCTGCGGCTGCTGAACCGGCTCGACCAGCCGGCCGTCGAACCGCTGGCGGTCATCTCGGGCCGCACCGACCGCTCCGGCACGGGGCTCGAGAGCGCGCTGGTCACGCAGCACCTGCAGTTCTCCCTGCCGTACCGCGCACTGTTCAGCCAGACCCTGCGACCGGACACCGCCCAGCGGCTCATCGACGCGCTGGCGGCACTGCTCGTGCGCCTGCACCTCACCGGCTTCTTCTGGGGTGACGTGTCGCTGTCCAACACACTGTTCCGCCGCGACGCCGGCGCCTTCGCGGCGTACCTCGTCGACGCCGAGACGGGTGACCTGCACGACGTCCTCAGCCGGGGGCAGCGCGAGTACGACGTGGACCTGGCCCGGACGAACATCGCCGGCGAGCTCATGGACCTGGAGGCCGGTGGGCTGCTCGAGGACGACGCCGACCCGGTCGCGACGGCCGACGTGATCGTCGAGCGGTACCACTCGCTCTGGGCCGAGCTCACCGGCGCCGAGTCGTTCGACAGCGGTGAGCGGTGGCGGGTCGACGCGCGCATCCGTCGGCTCAACGAGCTGGGCTTCGACGTCGACGAGCTCGCGATCACGACGGACATCGGCGGGACGACGGTCCAGATCCAGCCCAAGGTCGTCGACGCCGGCCACCACTCGCGACGGCTGCTGCGGCTCACCGGCCTGGACGTCGAGGAGAACCAGGCCCGCCGCCTGCTCAACGACCTCGACGCCTACCGCGCGGCAACCGACCGGCAGGGCGAGGACGAGGAGATCGTCGCCCACGACTGGCTGGCCCGGGTCTTCCAGCCGATCGTGCGCGCGGTGCCCCGCGAGCTGAGCGGCAAGCTGGACCAGGCCGAGGTCTTCCACGAGGTGCTCGAGCACCGCTGGTACCTGTCCGAGGAGGACGAGCACGACGTCTCGCTCACCGACGCGGTGCGCGACTACCTCGAGAACGTGCTGCCGCTCAAGCCCGACGAGGAGACCATCCTCGGCATCGACACCGCTGAGATCCCCGTCGTCCCCGACACCGACTAACCCCCAGCTTGGGTGCCCCCCGAAAGCCGCTTTGCCCTCCGAAAGCCGCTGCGGGAGGTCGATTCCGGCCTCCGCAGCGGCTTTCGGGGGGTACGACGATCAGTGGTGGGCCCGCCGGCGCGCGACCTCGTAGAGCGCGACCCCGGCGGCCACGCCGGCGTTCAGCGACTCGGTCGACGCCGACATCGGGATGCTCACCACCAGGTCGCAGGTGTCCCGCACCAGCCGCGACAGCCCGCGCCCCTCGGACCCCACGACCAGCACCAGGGGCTCGTGCACGATGTCGAGCAACGGCAGGTCGAGCTCGCCTCCAGCGTCCAGCCCGACGACGAAGCAGCCGGCCTCCTTGAACGACTCCAGCGCCCGGGTGAGGTTGGCCACCCGGGCGACCGGCACGCGTGCCGCGGCTCCGGCCGAGACCTTCCAGGCGGCGGCGGTCATACCGGCCGAACGACGTTCCGGTACGACGACACCGTGGGCACCGAACGCGCCGGCCGACCGTACGACGGCACCCAGGTTCCGCGGGTCGGTGACGCCGTCGAGGGCCACCACCAGAGCGGCTTCGTCGTGCTCGGCCGCCGCGGCAAGCACATCGTCCGGGTGCGCGTACTCGTACGCCGGCACCTGGATCGCCAGTCCCTGATGCACCCCGTCGTCGCTCAACCGGTCAAGCTCGAGCCGCTGCACCTCCAGCAGCGGGAACCCTTGCGCAGCAGCGGTTTTAAGGGCCTCGCGCACGCGATCGTCGGTATCGATCCGGTTCGCAACGTACATCGTCATGATCGGCACCCCGGCTCGCAAGGCCTCCACGACGGCATTGCGCCCGAACACCCACTCACTGCCGCCACCCTTGCGGCTCGAACCCCCGCGGCCACCACCTCGCCCTCCCGAGCGGGTCGAAGTCGCAGCGTTCCGGCGCGCTGCCGCGGCGGCCTTGCGGGCGGCCGGGTGCTTGGGCCGTTCCGTGGCCTTGGGCGTCGGGCCCTTGCCCTTCAGGCGTTTGGGCTTCTGGCCACCGGACCCGACGACCTGGCCTTTCTTGGAGCCGGCCTTGCGGACGGCTCCGCGGCGCTGCGAGTTGCCAGCCATCAGAGGTCGTCGCCGTCACTCTGGCGGGTCAGCGCCCAGCGGGCACCGGCGGCCGTGTCCTCGATCTCGACCCCGGCGGCAGTGAGCCGGTCGCGGATGGCGTCGGCCGCGGCGAAGTCACGGCGGGCCCGCGCGGCCTGGCGTTCCGCCAGCTCGGCCGACACCAGCGTGTCGAGCGCGTCCGCTGCCCGGGTGTCCGCTGCGGCTGCTCCGGCCCACCGCTCGTCGAGCGGGTTGATGCCGAGCACGTCAGTCATCGCGACGGTCGCCGCGAACGCGTCCGTCACGACCGGGTCGTCGCCCTCGTCCAGCGCCGTGTTGCCGGCGCGGACGGTGTCATGGATGGCGGCCAAGGCACCGGAGACGTTGAGGTCGTCGTCCATCGCTTCGACGAAAGCCGTTGGCAGAGAGTCGGTTCCGACGAACCAGTCACCCTCCGGCGCCGCCCGC
>JBJMHS010000017.1:0-8047 GCA_045807245.1 Actinomycetales bacterium | reverse complement strand
CGACGACCTCGACCGTGGCGGACACGCCTCGTTCGTCCAGGGCCGCAACGGTGGCCGCGGTCAGCCGGTCCGCCAGTAGCCGGGTCGACGACGGCACCGACAGTCCGGCGCTGACGACGGCCAGGGCGCGGGTCGTCATGGAGCCACTACCTGCTCGGAGCGGGCAACCGCCTGCTCGACGGTGGCCCGCTGCGCGGCCACGAGCGACGCGTGCGTGGGCGCCTCGGGCACGTGGGCCGGCTTGAGCGCGGCGAACTCACGGCGCAGTACCGGCACGACCTCCTCGCCGAGGATGTCCATCTGCTCGAGCACGGTCTTCAGTGGCAGTCCGGCGTGGTCGACCAGGAACAGCTGCCGCTGGTAGTCGCCGACGTAGTCCCGGAAGCCGAGGGTCCGCTCGATCACCTGCTGCGGGCTGCCAACGGTGAGCGGCGTCTCGCGGCTGAACTCCTCCAACGAGGGTCCATGTCCGTAGACCGGTGCGTTGTCGAAGTACGGCCGGAACTCCCGTACGGCGTCCTGGCTGTTCGCCCTCATGAACACCTGACCGCCGAGACCCACGATGGCCTGGTCGGCCGCGCCGTGGCCGTAGTGCTCGAACCGGCGCCGGTAGAGCTCGACCATCTGCCGGGTGTGCTCGGGCGGCCAGAAGATGTGGTTGTGGAAGAAGCCGTCGCCGTAGTACGCCGCCTGCTCGGCGATCTCCGGGCTGCGGATCGAGCCGTGCCAGACGAACGGCGCCACACCGTCCAGCGGGCGCGGAGTGGAGGTGAAGCCCTGCAGCGGGGTGCGGAAGCGGCCCTTCCAGTCCACGACCTCCTCGTCCCAGAGCCGGCGCAGCAGCGCGTAGTTCTCGACGGCCAGCGGGATGCCGTTGCGGATGTCCTGGCCGAACCACGGGTAGACCGGGCCGGTGTTGCCACGACCCAGCATGAGGTCGACGCGCCCGTCGGCCAGGTGCTGGAGCATCGAGTAGTCCTCGGCGATCTTCACCGGGTCGTTGGTCGTGATCAGTGTGGTCGCGGTCGAGAGCTGCAGGGTGCTGGTCTGCGCTGCGATGTTGGCCAGGGTGGTGGTCGGCGAGGAGGAGAAGAACGGCGGGTTGTGGTGCTCGCCGAGGGCGAAGACGTCCAGGCCGACCTCTTCGGCCTTCTTCGCGATCGCGATGACGGCCTTGATGCGGTCCCCCTCGCTGGGCGTCCGGCCGGTCGTCGGGTCGGTCGTGATGTCGCTGACCGAGAACACTCCGAACTGCATGTCCCTCACTCTTCCATGTTGTTGTCTTTGCAACTACCCCGGTGAACGACGGCTAGGCTCCGGACATTCCGGCCCGACGCACAAGGGGCATGACATGACGGACCCGGTACGCGTGCACTTCTTCTCCGGCCAGCGGCTGACGCCCGAGGACCTGGAGGCGGAGCAGGAGTACCACCGCCGGATGCGCTACCTGCACAACCAGCTGCTCGGCCACGGCGTGGTGCACGGCCTGGAGGTGACTGCCGGCGACGGCTCAACGGTCGTGGTCAGCCCTGGGCTGGCGATCGACGGGTTCGGCCGCGAGATCGTCCTGCCCCACGCCGTACATCTCGAGCCGTGTGATGACACCGACCCCGACGGTTCGCTCGACGTGACTGCGACGTGGGCCGAGCAGGCCGACTCGTTCGTGCCCGCCGCGGACGGCACGGAGGACGTGTCGGCGGACGGCACGGCGGACGGCACGGAGGAGCCGGGCTTTACCCGTTGGCTGGAGCAGCCTCGCCTGGCCCTCGCGCCGCCCGGTGAGGGCGAGACCGGGGCCTTGGTGCTGGCCCGGGTGCTCCTGTCCGGCGGCACGGTCTGCGAGGTCGATGCCGGCCCGCGGTCGTTGTGGCGACGAACCCACCCGCACTGAAGGAGGAACACGATGATGGAACGGACAGTCGTCTCCGCGGCCGAGTGGCAGGCCGCCTGGGAGCAGTTGCTGGTGAAGGAGAAGGAGCTCACCAGGGCGCGCGACGCCATGGCCGCCCAGCGCCGGCGGATGCCGTGGATGGCCGTGGAGAAGGACTACGTCTTCACCGGGCCGCACGGGCCGGCCAGCCTGGTGGACCTGTTCGAGGGCCGCCGGCAGCTGGTCGTCTACCGCGCTTTCTACGCGCCGGACATCACGACGTTCGCTTCGGGTGGTTCGTATCCCGAGCGGGCCTGCGTCGGCTGTTCGTTCGTCGCGGACCAGGTCGCCCATCCGGCCCACCTCAACGCCCGCGACACCTCGTTGGCCTTCGTGTCCCGGGCGCCGCAGGCGGACATCCAAGGGCTGAAGTCGCGGATGGGCTGGGAGGCGATCCCCTGGTACACCCTGACCGACGACTTCGACGCCGACTTCGGTGTGGACGAGTGGCACGGCACCAACGCCTTCATCCGCGACGGCGAGAGCGTGTTCCGCACCTACCTCGTCAACAGCCGGGGCGACGAGGCCATGGGCAGCACCTGGAGCTACCTCGACATCACCGCGCTGGGTCGCCAGGAGGACTGGGAGGACTCCCCGGAGGGGTACCCCCAGACGCCGGCGTACCAGTGGTGGAACTACCACGACGCGTACGGGCCGGCCTAGCAGCGCTGTTGACGGGCCGCCGTGCACAGAGCAGACTCCGCCCAACCTTCGGGAGGCGTTCGCCATGGCCTGGAATCTCACCGGTAGCTACGTCGAGACCTGCTCATGTGAGCTGATGTGCCCCTGCAACATGTCGATGGACCACGGTGCCACCTATGACTTCTGCCGGGTGACGCTGGCCTTCCACGTCCGGGAGGGTCAGGTCGACGGCACCGACATCTCCGGCCGCCGTGTCGTGCTGATCGCGGACACACCGAAGGTGATGACCGAGGGGAACTGGCGGCTCGGTGTGTACGTCGACGACCAGGCCAGCGACGAGCAGTTCGACAAGCTGGTGCAGGTCTTCGGCGGGCAGCTCGGTGGGCCGATGGGAGCGCTGGCCCCGCTGGTGGGCGAGATGCTCGGGGTCGAGCGGGCCGCGATCGAGTTCGGCGATGACGGGCTGTTGCACACGGTCCGGGTCGGCGACTCGATCGACTTCGAGATCCAGGACATCGTCCCGTTCGGGGTGGAGTCCGGAGAGCCGGTGCGGTTCCAGGGGATGTTCCACCCGGTCGGGTCGGACCTGACGATGGCCGAGGCCAGGCGCAGCCGGATCAACGCGTTCGGCATCACCTACGAAGGCAAGACCGGGCTGTCGAAGTCGGAGTTCTCCTGGGCGGCGTGAGCGGCCGCAGCTCAGCCATGCTGCGAACATCTGCGGACGACCTCGTCCCCTTCTACACCGCCGCGCGGGCGCGCCTGGCCCTGATCGCGGCCCTGTTCGCCGTCGCCGCTGCCGGCTGGGTGTGGACCGCGCACCGGATGCAGGGGATGGATGCCGGACCGTGGACGGCCCTGGGCAGCGTCGGCTGGTTCCTCGGGGTCTGGGTCGTGATGATGGCCGCGATGATGTTCCCCTCGGTCGCGCCGACCGTCGCGCTCTACGCCCGGGTCACGAAGGGGCGCTCGCATCTCCTGCCCTGGCTGTTCGTCTCCGGCTACCTGCTGGTCTGGGCGGCGGCGGGAGTGGCGGCGTTCGCTGTCGGCACGGCCGCGACCCACGCGCTCGGCTCGCGGCTCAGCTGGGACAGCGCGGGCCGGACGCTGTCCGGCGTCACCCTGATCGCAGCGGCGGTCTACGAGCTCACGCCGTTCAAGGACGTCTGCTTGGGCAAGTGCCGAAGCCCCCTCGGCGCTCTGCTCGGCTCGTGGCGGGACGGCCGCGGCGGCGCGCTGCGGATGGGGGCCAGGAACGGGGCCTGGTGCGTCGGGTGCTGCTGGGCGTTGATGGCTGCGCTCTTCGCGCTGGGCGTCATGAGTGTGGCGTGGATGGCACTGGTGGCCGGGATCATCGCCGCCGAGAAGGCGCTCCCCTGGCGCCGGGTGGTCACCTACGGGACGGCAGGGGTACTGCTGGTGCTGGGCACTCTGGTGCTGGCCGCCCCCGATGCCCTTCCCGCCCTGACCGTCCCGTCCAGCAGCACGATGGACATGGGATGAGCTCTCGATAGACGACTGCGCCCCGGCTCCCGTCGGGGAGTCCGGGGCGCAGTGTCGCCGCGCTCAGCTGCAGCCGCTGGTGGATCCGCAGCCCTCACACACGTAGCAGGATCCGGCGGCCCGCATCTTCACGCCGCACGTCATGCAGATCGGCGCGTCGGACGCCTTGCCGGTGAGCTTCTCCATCAGCTCGGCCGACGAGTGCACCGAGCCCGACACGGCCTTGGCCGAGGCCGCACCGGCCCCCGAGGTGATGTCCTCGGCGTGTACGTGCTCCTCGACGTCCTGGGCCTGAGCTCCGTGGTCGTGGTCGTGGTCATGACCAGCGACCTCCGGCTCCGCCTTGGCCTCCGCCGACTCGGCGGGGGCGTCGACCTTCTTCGCCTCCTGCTTCACCACCGCCGTCGACGCGTAGCCGGCGATCTCGGCCTCGTCGTCGTCCACGTCATCGTTCGGCTGGTAGGAGCCGGTCTCGAGCTGGCGAGCCCGCTCCTCGGCGGTGTGGATGCCCATGAACGAACGCGTCTGGAAGTCCAGGTGGTCCAGCGCAAGACGACGGAACACGTAGTCCATCAGGGACTGGGCCATGCGAACGTCCGGGTCGTCCGTCATGCCGGCCGGCTCGAACCGCATGTTCGTGAACTTCTCCACGAAGGTCTCCAGCGGCACGCCGTACTGGAGCGCCACCGACACCGCGACGGAGAACGCGTCCATCACTCCGGCCAGCGTCGAACCTTGCTTGCCGAACTTCAGGAAGATCTCGCCGAGGCCGTCGTCCGGGTACGAGCCGGCGGTGAGGTAACCCTCGGCACCGCCCACGGAGAACGACGTGGTCTGGCTGGGGCGGCGCTTCGGCAGGCGCTTGCGGGTCGGCTTGTGCTCCACCACTACTGCCGGGGCCGGCGCCTCCGCCACGTCGCTGGTCGCGTCGGCCTTCTTGGCCTTGGCGTCGGACAGCGGCTGGCCGACCTTGCAGTTGTCGCGGTAGACCGCGAGCGCCTTCAGGCCCAGCTTCCAGCCCTGGAGGTAGACGTCCTCGATGTCCTCGACGGTGGCGTCCTCGGGGAGGTTGACCGTCTTGGAGATCGCGCCGGACAGGAACGGCTGGGCCGCCGCCATCATCCGGACGTGACCCATGGGCGCGATCGAGCGCTCGCCCATCGCCGTGTCGAACACCTCGTAGTGCTCGGGCCGCAGCCCGGGCGCATCGATGACATGGCCGTGCTCGGCGATGTACTCGACGATCGCCTCGGACGTCTCCTCGGTGTAGCCGAGCTTGCGCAGCGCCCGCGGGATCGTGAGGTTCACGATCTGCATCGAGCCGCCGCCCACGAGCTTCTTGAACTTCACCAGGGAGAAGTCCGGCTCGATGCCCGTCGTGTCGCAGTCCATCATGAAGCCGATGGTCCCGGTGGGCGCGAGCACGGACGCCTGGGCGTTGCGGAACCCGTTGCGCTCCCCCGTCTTCACGACCCGGTCCCAGGCCTTGGTGGCGGCCCGGTGCACGTCCGTGTCCAGCGTGGTGACGGCGCGCACGGCGTCGTTGGCGGCGGCATGCTTGCGCATGACCCGCTTGTGGGCGTCGGCGTTGCGGGCGTACCCGTCGTACGGGCCGACGATGCCGGCCAGCTCGGCCGAGCGGGCGTACGCCGTACCGGTCATGAGCGACGTGATCGCCGCCGCCAGTGCCCGGCCACCGTCGGAGTCGTAGCCGAGGCCGGTCGCCATGAGCAGCGCGCCGAGGTTGGCGTAGCCGATGCCCAGCTGCCGGTAGGCCCGCGTCGTCGCACCGATCGCCTCGGTCGGGAAGTCCGCGAAGCAGATCGAGATGTCCATCGCGGTGATGACCAGCTCGACCACCTTGGCGAACGTCTCACTGTCGAAGGTGTCGTCGTCCTTGAGGAACTTCAACAGGTTCAGGCTGGCCAGGTTGCAGGAGGAGTTGTCCAGCGACATGTACTCCGAGCAGGGGTTGGACGCGGTGATCCGGCCGGTCTCGGGGTTGGTGTGCCAGTCGTTGATCGTGTCGTCGTACTGGATACCCGGGTCGGCACACTCCCACGCCGCCTTGGCGATCTTGTCGAACAACGCCTTGGCGTCGACCGTCTCGATGACCTCATGCGTCTTGCGCGCACGCAGGCCGAAGTCCTTGCCCTCCTCGACCGCGCGCATGAACTCGTCGGTGACCCGCACCGAGTTGTTGGCGTTCTGGTACTGGACCGACGTGATGTCCCGGCCGCCGAGGTCCATGTCGAACCCGGCGTCGCGCAGGACGCGGATCTTGTCCTCCTCACGCGCCTTCGTCTCGATGAACTCCTCGATGTCCGGGTGGTCCACGTCGAGGACGACCATCTTGGCCGCACGCCGGGTCGCACCGCCGGACTTGATCGTGCCTGCGCTGGCGTCGGCGCCGCGCATGAAGCTGACCGGGCCGGAGGCCGTGCCACCGCTGGAGAGCAGCTCCTTGGACGAGCGGATGCGGGACAGGTTCAGCCCCGCGCCGGAGCCGCCCTTGAAGATGAACCCCTCCTCCTTGTACCAGGTGAGGATCGAGTCCATCGAGTCGTCGACGGCCAGGATGAAGCAGGCGCTGACCTGCTGCGGCGCGTCGGTGCCGACGTTGAACCAGACCGGCGAGTTGAAGCTGAAGACCTGGTGCAGCAACGCCCAGGTCAGCTCGTGCTCGAAGACCTCGGCGTCCGCCTCCGTCGCGAAGTAGCCGTGCTCCTGGCCGGCCCGCGCGTAGGTCAGGACGACGCGGTCGATGAGCTGGCGCAGGCTCGACTCGCGCTGCGGGGTGTCGAGCGCACCGCGGAAGTACTTGGTCGTGACGATCGTGGAGGCGTTGACGCTCCAGAAGCTCGGGAACTCCACACCATGCTGGTCGAAGATCGTCTCGCCCGTCTTCCAGTTCTGCTGGACGACGTCGCGGCGCTCCCAGGTCACCTCGTCGTACGGATGCACGCCGGGCGTGGTGTAGATGCGGTCGACGGTCAGTCCCCCGGCCGCCTTGCGCTTGGCCTGCGCTCCACCCGTCCCCACAGATGGAGTGTCCGAGCCGTTCGTGGTCTGCGTCATTCCCGTCCCCTCAGTTCCTGGACCTGCTGTTGCTCTGCGTCCTGCTCTGTCTGTGTCTGGCTGTCTGTTGCTGCGTCTGTCCGTTGCTGCGTCTGCGTGGTGGCCGTCGGCGGCAGATGCCTTCCCCAGCGCCTGCCGCCGCCGGCGTCTAGGGCTGCGGCGCCGGCTCGACCCCGGTCGGGGTGTGCTCGGCCCGCAGCAGGGTGATGGCTCCCTCGAAGTCCTCCAGCGACTCGAACGCCTGGTACACCGAGGCGAACCGCAGGTAGGCGACCTCGTCGAGCTCGCGCAGCGGCTCGAGGGTGGCCAGGCCGACCTCGTGCGCGTCGATCTCAGCCTGTCCGGACGACCGGACGGTCTCCTCGACCCGCTGGGCCAGCAGCGCGAGGTCGTCCTCGCTGACCGGCCGGCCCTGGCAGGCCTTCCGGACCCCGGCCAAGACCTTGCCCCGGCTGAACGGCTCGGTCGCTCCGGAGCGTTTGAGCACGCTCAGGCTCGCGGTCTCCACGGTGGTGAACCGGCGCCCGCACTCAGGGCACTGGCGGCGCCGGCGGATCGCGGTGCCGTCGTCGGCGGTGCGGCTGTCGACCACGCGGGAGTCACCATGACGGCAGAACGGACAGTGCATGCGGCCCCTCCCTCCTCAGTGGTGTCAACCACTCCCGGCCCCCGTATTGCTCCCCCTGGACCCCGGCTCGGCGGCGCCTTTCCGGCCCCCGCCTGGGGACGCATCTGTGGACTGGCTGGGGACGAACCCCGCGAGGCCGTGGATAACGGCCTCTCGCCTGTGCGCAAGATGTGGGCGAACAACATCGGTGTAACTACTAGATGTAGGGGTACGTTAAGCCGAGTCTCGAGCCGAGGTCAAGACCTTTGGCACACCGACTTCAGCGT
>JBJMHS010000016.1:0-120120 GCA_045807245.1 Actinomycetales bacterium | reverse complement strand
GTCGGCGTACGACAGCAGCTCCCCGACCACCTCCTCGAGCGAGACCGCGCGGCGGTTGTACACCTTGGCCAGGATCTGGTTCTTCAGGTCGAGCGCGCCCTCGACCTTCTGCCGCAGGATGCCCTCGTCGAACAGATCCTGGATGCGTACGCCGACCCGGTTCATCTTGTCGGCGTACGTGGGCCCGATGCCGCGGCCCGTCGTACCTATCCGGCGCGAGCCGAGGAAGCGTTCGGTCACCTTGTCGAGCACCCGGTTGTACTCGGCGATCACGTGGGCACCGGCGCTCACGACGAGCCGCGACGTGTCCACGCCGCGTGCCTCGAGGCCGTCGATCTCCCGGAACAGCACCTCGAGGTCGACGACGACGCCGTTGCCGATGACCGGGATGCACCCCGGGGTGAGGATGCCCGACGGCAGCAGGTGCAGGGCGTACTTCTCGTCACCGATGACGACGGTGTGGCCCGCGTTGTTGCCGCCGTTGAACTTCACGACGTACTGGACCCGATGGCCGAGCAGGTCAGTGGCCTTGCCCTTGCCTTCGTCGCCCCACTGGGCCCCGACGAGCACGACCGCCGGCATGGTCGTCCGCCTTCGTCTCGGGTGCAAAGCCGGACCGAGGGTACCGGGCGGCTCCGGCTGGGCGGTGCCAGACCGGGCGCTCAGCTCGGCTCGGCAGGCAGCAGGCCGCGGCGCTCGGCCGCCAGGCCGAGCTGGAACCTGGTCTGTACGTCGTGCTCCTCCATCAGCGAGGCGACCCGGCGCCGTACCGTCCGCAGGCTCACCCCGAGGTAGCGCGCGATCGCCTCGTCCTTCAGGCCCGACGCGAGCATCGCGACCAACCGGTCGTCGGTGCCGTCCTGGCGGGTCCGGGGCATCGGCAGGGCAGAGCGCCAGAGCTGTTCGAACAGGGCGATGAACGCCGGTACGACGACGGCCGACCGGATCGCCAGCAGGTCCGGCGAGGCGGCACCCCAGCTCGTGGAGGAGAGCACCAGGTCGGCACCGAACACGGCGAACGGGTGCGGGACCTCCTCCATCAGGCGCTGCTGCTCCCCAACCTCGGCCCAGGTGCGGATCCACGACGCTTCTTGCGAGTGGCCGTCCTGGAGGAACGAGGAGGGGTAGATCGTGCGCATCTCCCGGCCGCCGGCGACCTCCGCCTGGACCCACTGGACCAAGGCGTCGTCGTGGCCGACTGCGGTGCCGATCGTCAGGACGACCACCCGCACGGGCCCGACACTGTCCCGGACCGCGTCCCGGTAGACGGACGCACGGGCGTCATGGAGCTCCCGCTGGCGTGCCTCGAGCCGGGCGGACTCCTCCTCGAGCAGGAGCCGGTCATCGTTCGCGCCACTGACGAATGGCATGTTTGGCAGGTTAGGGTCAATGTCCTTTTTGGGCCAGACAACCAGGCCGCGCGTTGGGCATGATCCGCGGAGCCGCCCTCCTACGCCGCAGGGGACGTCAGGGGCGGCGGCAGCGCCGCCCGGTCGACGTCAGGGCTTCGTCACGGGACAGGCGCTGGGGTGGGCGGTCGGCTCGGTGCACCCGTACCGGCCCCCACCCCGCCCCTGCACCTCGCACCAACCGCACCAACGGCAGCAGCCGGCACAGCGGGCGCGCGCTCAGGTCTGGGGCAGCTCCGCCGCTGCCGTGGGGCTGGAGTCCTGCAAGAACTGCCGGCACCGCTCGGCCTCGTCGGTCTCGCCGATGGCCGCGGCCGCGCGGCCCAGCGCGTTGAGCGAGCGCAGGAAGCCCCGGTTGGGCTCGTGCTCCCACGGCACCGGTCCCTGGCCCCGCCAGCCGCTGCGGCGCAACGCGTCCAGGCCACGGTGGTAGCCCACCCGGGCATAGGCGTAGCCCTGCACGAAACGGCCCTCCGCCAGCGCTCCTTCGGCCAGCTCGGCCCACGGCAGCAGAGCCGCTGGGTGCGCCGCCGCGACCTCCGTCGGGCTGGTGCCGGAGGCAAGTGCGGCGCGGATCTCGCCGTCGTCCGGGAGCAGGGTGGGCTCGGGACCCAGCAGGTTCTGGTGCTGGCTCATCGGCGTACCGCCTCGCGTCCGCGCTGTCCGACCACGGTCGACGTCCTCAGAGCTTGTGGCCGGCGCTGCGGAGGTTCTGGCAGGCCTGGACCACCCGGGCGGCCATGCCGGCCTCGGCGGCCTTGCCCCACGCGCGCGGGTCGTAGGCCTTCTTGTTGCCGACCTCGCCGTCGACCTTCAGCACGCCGTCGTAGTTGGCGAACATGTGTCCGGCGACCGGCCGGGTGAAGGCGTACTGGGTGTCGGTGTCCACGTTCATCTTCACGACGCCGTAGTCGACGGCCGCGCTGATCTCCTCCGCCAGCGACCCCGACCCGCCGTGGAAGACCAGCAGCAGCGGCTTGCTGCCCTCGGGCAGCCCGGCCTTCTGCGCGACGGCGGCCTGAGCCTGTTTGAGGATCTCCGGGCGCAGCTTGACGTTGCCCGGCTTGTAGACGCCGTGCACGTTGCCGAACGTCAACGCGGTCATGTACCGCCCACGCTCGCCCAGGCCCAGCGCGTCCATGGTCGCGACGGCGTCCTCCGGTGTGGTGTACAGCTTCTCGTCGATCTTGCCCTCGACGCCGTCCTCCTCACCGCCCACGACACCGACCTCGATCTCGAGGATCACCTTGGCGGCCGCGGCCTTGGCCAGCAGGTCGGTCGCGATCTGCAGGTTCTCGTCGAGCGGTACGGCGGACCCGTCCCACATGTGGCTCTGGAAGTACGGCAGCCCGCCGGCCTGGACCCGTTCGGTGCTGGCCGCCAGCAGCGGGCGCACGAAGCCGTCGAGCTTGTCCTTGGGGCAGTGGTCGGTGTGCAGCGCGATGTTGACCGGGAAGTTCTTGGCCACCTCGTGTGCGTACGCCGCGAGCGCGAGGGAGCCCGCGACCATGTCCTTCACGGTCGAGCCGGACAGGTACTCCGCGCCGCCGGTGCTGACCTGCACGATGCCGTCGCTCTCGGCCTCGGCGAACCCCTGGACCGCCGCGATGAGGGTCTGGCTGGAGGACACGTTGATCGCTGGGAACGCGTACGAGCCGTCGCGCGCCCGGTCCAGCATCTCGGCGTACACCTCGGGCGTGGCGATGGGCATCGGGACCTCCTGCGCGGCGCGGGGTTGCTTCTCGGGGCGGCTCGGGTTTCGTGGGCGTTCGGCTCCGATCCTTCCACGTGCAACCGGTCGTGAAACATCGGGCTGGGAGCATGGAGGTATGACCGACGACAGTCCGATCGAGAGCTGGCTGACCGACATGGACGGCGTGCTCGTGCACGAGGAGCGGGCCGTGCCCGGGGCGGCCGAGTTCCTGGCCCGGCTGGTCGACCGTGGCCGTACCTTCCTGGTCCTGACCAACAACTCGATCTTCACCCCCCGCGACCTGCGGGCCCGCCTGCTGGCGAGCGGCCTGGACGTACCCGAGCAGAACATCTGGACATCGGCCCTCGCGACGGCCCAGTTCCTCACCGACCAGCGGGCCCACGGCTCGGCGTACGTCATCGGTGAGGCCGGGCTCACGACGGCCCTGCACGAGGTCGGCTACGTCCTGACCCAGCGCAACCCGGACTATGTCGTGCTCGGTGAGACCAGGACCTACTCGTTCGAGGCGATCACGACGGCGATCCGGCTGATCGAGCTCGGAGCCCGGTTCATCGCGACGAACCCGGACGTCACCGGGCCGTCGCCCGACGGCCCGATGCCCGCAACCGGCTCCGTGGCCGCCCTCATCACCAAGGCGACCGGTGTCGCGCCGTACTTCGTGGGCAAGCCGAACCCGCTGATGATGCGGAGCGCGCTGAACCGGATCGAGGCCCACTCGGAGACCTCCGTCATGGTCGGCGACCGCATGGACACCGACGTGGTGTCCGGGCTCGAGGCCGGCATGCGCACCGTGCTGGTGCTCACCGGGTCGACCCGTCCGGAGGAGGTTGACCGGTTCCCGTACCGGCCGAGCCGGGTGGTGCCGTCCATCGCCGACCTCGTGGAACTGGTCTAGCTGCTAGCGGGGCGCGCCGACCGGCTCCGGGAGCGCTGCCTGCATCGACGACGGCGACGGCTTGGGTCGGCGCGGCTCTCGGACACCCGCGGTGCCCGGTCCGCCCTCGGGACCGTCGTCCCAGCGTCCACGCATGATTGCCGCCACGATCCGGTCGGACCGGCCGCGGCGTCGTCGGGCTCGGCGTGCCATCTCGCCATCGTGCGCCCGGATGTGCCCTCTGTCCAGGTCTGCCTCGGTGATGCCGGAGATCTCGCTCTGCTGTGACCCGCCGGGCGACTCAGAGCAGAGCGATGTGAGTCCCGGAGGACTCACAGCAGAGCGCGTCGGCCTCGCGCGACCCGACCGCGCGGCGCCGCGCTCCGAAGTGGTTGGATGCCGAGGTCCGTGACGTGCGCGTTGCGGGCCGCTGAACGAGACCGCAGAAGGCCCGAGGTGGGTCGGAACACGTACGTCGGGGCTGGAGGACGGGTGCGGATAGCCGAGCGGCTGGACGGCCGCCGGGTGCTCATCACGGGCGTCACCGGGTTCGTGGGCGAGGCGTTGCTGCATCGCCTGCTGCACGACGTACCGGGCGTGACCCCGGTCCTGCTGGTGCGGCCGAAGAGCGGCCAGCCGGGCCGCGACCGCATCGCCGGGCTGCTCGCCAAGCCGATCTACAGCGAGAGCGCGGAGCTGGCCGGGGGCGTCGACGCACTCATGCAGCGGGTCGAGGTGCTCGAGGGCGACCTGAGCGAGATCCCCGAGCTGCCGGACGTCGACATCCTGGTCCACTGCGCGGGCGACGTGTCGTTCGACCCTCCGATCCAGGAGGCGTTCGAGACGAACGTGCTCGGCGTACGGCGGCTGCTCGAGCGGGTCACCGAGGTCGACCAGCGGCGGGCCGACAGGGGCGCGCCGCCGGTCCACTACGTGCACGTCTCGACGGCGTACGTCGGCGGTCGCCGCCGCGGACCCGTCCCCGAGGGCCCGAGCGACCACACGGTCGACTGGCGCGAGGAGGCCGAGGCCGGGCGGCGGCTGGCCCAGCGGATCGAGGACGGGTCGCGATCGCCCAAGGTGCTCAAGCAGCTGCTCAGCCAGTCCGAGCGCGAGCACGGCCGGGCCGGGCCGCTGACCGCTGCCGCCGACGCCGAGTCACGCCGACGGACCTGGGTCACGGACCAGCAGAAGGAAGCCGGTCGCGAGCGCGCCCGCACCCTCGGCTGGACCGACGTCTACACGTTCACCAAGGCCATGGGCGAGCGCGTCGTCGAGGAGCACGCCCGCGGCGAGGGTGCGCCCAAGCCGGTCACGATCGTCCGGCCGAGCATCATCGAGTCCGCGCTGCGCACGCCGTACCCGGGCTGGATCGAGGGCTTCAAGATGGCCGAGCCGCTCATCCTGGCCTTCGGCCGGGGCGAGCTGCCCGAGTTCCCGGCGGCGCCCGACTCGGTGGTCGACATCGTCCCGGTCGACCACGTCGTCGGCGCCATGATCGCGGTCACGACGACGGAGCCGACGCCCGGCGAGGTCGCGTACTTCCACGTGTCGTCGGGAGCGCGCAACCCCCTGCCGTTCCGTCAGCTGTACGACCTCGTGCGCGGGTACTTCGACCACCACCCGTTCGACATGGACGAGCGGGGCGCGGTCCGGCTGCCGAGCTGGCGCTGGCCGGGCGCGGAGAAGGTGGAACGCCTTCTCGTGCAAGGCGAACGCGCCCACCGGATCGCTGACCGGGCCCTCGGTCTGGCGCCTCGTTCGGACCGGGTCCGCGAGCTGGCGCGCGACCTGGACCGGCAGAAGCGGCGGCTGGACTTCCTGCGCCGCTACCTCGACCTCTACCGCGCGTACGCGGTCGCCGAGCTCCATTTCGTCGACGACAACACCCTCGCGCTGCACCGCTCGCTCGACGACGCGGACCGTGACGTCTTCGGCTTCGACACCGCCGACTTCGACTGGCCGTACTACCTGGGCGAGGTCCACTTCCCGTCGGTGACCGAGCCGGTGCGCAAGTACGACGTGATCCGCAAGCGCCGCAACGCCTCCAGCGGCCCGACGCGGCGCCGGATCGACGGCTCGCCGGGCTCCGCGGAGTCCGAGGGCGTGCTCGCGGTGTTCGACCTCGACGGCACGTTGATGAGCAGCAACATCATCGAGAGCTACCTGTGGATGCGGCTGCCGGAGCTGAACCGGATGGCGAAGGCCCGCGAGGTCTCCCAGCTGCTGCGGCGCATGCCGTCGTACATCCAGGCCGAGCGGCGCGACCGCGGTGGCCTGCTGCGCGCCGTCTACCGCCGGTACAAGGGCGCGGACCTGGCCGAGCTGGACCGGCTGGCGGACGACGTGCTCGCGCCGCACGTGCTGGAGCGGCTGAGCGCCGCTGCTGTACGCCGGGTGCGCGAGCATCGCGAGGCCGGCCACCGGACGCTGCTGCTGACCGGTGCGGTCCGGCCGCTCACGCGGCCCCTGGCGCCGCTCTTCGACGAGATCGTCGCGGCCGACCTCGCGGTGGACGAGCGGGGGCTGGCGACCGGCTTCCTGGCCTCACCGCCGCTCGTGGGCGAGGCCCGGGCGGCCTGGCTGCGCCGGTACGCGCAGCTGAGCGGCTACGACCTGTCGCGCTCGTTCGCGTACGCCGACAGCTACTCCGACCTGCCGATGCTGCGCGCCGTGGGCCTGCCCACCGCCATCTCGCCGGACGTGCCGCTGTGGCGCGAGGCCCGGCGGGTGCGCTGGCCGGTCGAGCTGTGGCGGTCGGCCGAGGCGTCGTCCCGCGGCGACCTGCCGGGGCGGAGCCCGGCCCAGAAGGTGGCGGCGCCATGATGCTCGCACTGGAGATCTACCGTTCCATGTCCCGCTACACCGCGGCCAAGGCGATCGGCGGCCGGCTGCCCGGGCTGCTGGTCGGCCCGATGGCTCCGGTCCGGCTGCTGACCCGCGAGGAGCCGCGCGTGCGGCACAGCGGTTGGGCCCGGGTCCGCCCGTCGCTGGCCGGCATCTGCGGCTCGGACCTCGGGGTCATCACGGGCTCCACGTCGCTGTACTTCGCCGCTCTGGCGTCCATGCCGTTCGTCCCAGGACACGAGCTGGTGGGCACGCTGGCGGAGGACTGCGTCGACCTGCCGAAGGGAACGCGCGTCGTCCTCGAACCGGTACTCGCCTGTGCCGCAAGGGGTTTGGACCCCTGCGACCAGTGCACGGCCGGGCGGACCAACCTGTGCGACCGGATCACGGTCGGGCACGTGGCTCCGGGCCTGCAGACCGGGTTCTGCGCGGACACCGGAGGCGGCTGGGGCGAGGAGATGGTCGCCCACCGCTCGCAGCTGCACCCCGTGCCGGACGACCTGCCCGACGAGCGCGCCGTGCTCGTGGAGCCGCTGGCCTGTGCCGTCCAGCTCGCTCGCCGCGCCCAGGTGCCGCCGGGTGGGCATGTGCTGGTGTCCGGCGCGGGTGCGGTGGGGCTGTTCGCGACCCTGGCCCTACGGGAGCTGACCCAGGCCGGCCGGATCACGGTGGTTGCCAAGCACCCCGCCCAGCGAGACCTGGCCCGAGCCTTCGGCGCGACGGACGTCGCGGTGCCGGACGAAGCCCTACGGGCCGTGCGGCGGGCGACCCGGGCGCTCAAGCCCGCGACGGCGGGCCTGCCCGGCCCGGTCGTGCGCGCCGCGGGTGAGCTGCTCCTGGGTGGGGTCGATGTCGCCGTCGACGCCGTCGGTTCGACGTCGTCACTCGACCTGGCCCTGCGTGCTACCCGGGCGGGCGGCCGGGTCGTACTGTCCGGCATGCCGTCGACCGGCGCCGACCTGTCGCCTGCGTGGTTCCGCGAGCTCGAGGTCGCCGGCACCTACGCCGCCCGGGGCGAGGACTTCGCCACGGCGATGGCGCTCGCGGGGCACGCCCCCCTGGACGGCGTGGTCGCCGGCCGTTACCCCCTGCACCGCTGGCGGGAGGCCCTCGACCACGCGCAGTCCGCGGGCCGCCTCGGCAGTGTGAAGATCTGTTTCGACGTACGGTCGACGTCATGACCCGACGCGCCGTCACCCGACCTACGAGGAGCACGCCGTGAGCCGTCCGGGTTTCGTTCTGGAGGTGGACGACCGGACGCCACCGCTGGTCGTGCACGAGGGTGAGGGCTTCCGACTGGAGACCTTCCCGCGCGGGACACGAGTCGTGTACCCGACGGAGGCGCTCCCGCCCATCCGCGACGTCGACGGAGCCATCCGCGAGGCGCTGCTCTCGCCGATCGACAGCGAACCCCTGCCCGCCCTGCTCCGGGCCGGCATGAAGCTGACCATCGCCTTCGATGACATCTCGATCCCGTTGCCGCCCATGGCCGCGCCGGACATCCGACAGCGGATCATCGAGGCCGTTCTGGTGATGGCGGCCGACGCCGGAGTCGACGACGTCGAGCTGATCTCGGCCAACGCGCTGCACCGGCGCCTCACCGCGGACGAGCTGAAGCACATCGTCGGCGAGCGCGTGTTCCGCTCGTTCTACCCTCAGGGAGCGCTGTACAACTTCGACGCCGAGGACCACGCGAACCTGGTCAACCTCGGCCTGACCGACCGCGGCGAGGACGTCGAGATCTCCAAGCGCGCGGCCGAGTCCGACCTCATCGTCTACGTCAACGTGAACCTGGTCGCGATGGACGGCGGCCACAAGTCAGCGGCGATCGGCCTCGCGTCGTACAACTCGCTGCGGCATCACCACAACAGCAAGACCATGGTCGCGTCGCACTCGTTCATGGACCACACGCGCAGCCACCTGCACGCCTCGGCCTGGCGCATGGGCCGGCTGCTGGCCGACCACGTGAAGGTCTTCCAGATCGAGACGACCTTCAACAACGACGTGTTCCCCTCGCCGTACAAGTTCTTGATGAAGCGTGAGTGGGAGTGGTCGATCAAGGACCAGGCCTCGATGCTCGCGGCTCGACGGGCACTGGCGGCATCGCCGAAACGCTTGCGGCACAACGTATTCCAGAGCATCCGGTCGTCCTATGGACTGACTGGGGTGCAGGCCGGTGAGGTCGAGGCCGTGCACGAGAAGACCATCGAGATGGTGCACAAGCAGCAGCTCGTCGAGGTGCAGGGACAGTCCGACGTACTCGTCCTGGGCGTGCCATACCTGGGCCCGTACAACGTCAACTCGATCATGAACCCGATCCTGGCGACCTGCATGGGCCTGGGCTACTACTTCAACTCCTACCGCGGGCAGCCGGTCGTACGGCGTGGTGGCGCGGTGATCCTGTACCACCCGGTCGAGCCGGACTTCCACCAGCTGCACCACCCGAGCTACGTCGACTTCTACGAGGAGGTGCTCGCCGAGTCGACCGACCCGGCGACCATCGAGGCGAAGTTCGAGGCGCAGTACGCCACCGACCCGTGGTACGTGCACCTGTACCGGACATCGCACGCGTACCACGGCGTGCACCCCTTCTACATGTGGTACTGGGCGGCCCACGCGATGGACCACGTCGACGACGTCGTCTGGGTGGGGGCGGACCGCCGGGCCGTCGAGCGGATGGGCTTCCGGGCGGCGTCGTCGCTGACGGATGCCCTGGAGATGGTCTCGCACACGGTCGGCCGGTCGCCGTCGATCACCTACCTGCACAACCCGCCGCACATGATCGCGGACGTGCGATGAGCCGTTCGGCCAAAGCGCCGGTGCGGGCAGGCACGGTGCTCGCGAGCGCTCGGCACGTCCTGGGCGGCGACCTCATGCGCGGCGCGCGGGCCGATCTGAAGCTCGTGTCGCGCGGGTTCCGTTGGGGCAGAGGGCAGCTCGTGCCTCGCTCCGCCGAGCCGTATGTCGTGACCAAGCCCAAGCCGCCGTTCCCGACGGCGTGGGCCCGCACACCGGCGATGAACGTCGTGCGCGAGGGGGTCCAGCGGCTCGGGCTCGGTCCGCTGCTGCGCAGCGAGGTCCAGCCGGACGTCCACGGCCTGGACCTGCTGGAGCGCATGGGCCGGCGCTCGGTCGTGTTCGTGGCGAACCACAGCTCGCACATGGACACGCCGCTCATCCTCTGCTCGCTGCCGGCGGACTGGCGTCGCCGTACGGCCGTCGCCGCTGCAGCGGACTACTTCTTCGACACCTGGTGGCGCGCGACCGGGTCGGCGGTCGTGTTCAACACATTCCCCATCGAGCGCCGTGGCGGCACCCTCTCCTCCACGCCGGGCGACCTGCTCACCAGCGGATGGAACATCGTCGTGTACCCCGAAGGCACCCGCTCACCCGACGGCTGGATGCGTCAGTTCCGGCTCGGCGCGGCGTACCTCGCCAAGCAGTACGACGTCGCCGTCGTACCCGTCGGCATCCGCGGTTCGTTCGCCGCGATGCCACGAGGACGAGGCTGGCCGGTGCCCGGGCGGCCGCCGGTGACGGTGCGGTTCGGCGAGCCGCTGTACCCGAGCGCGGACGAGGGCGTGCGCCAGCTGGGAGCGAGGATCGAGAGCGCCGTCGCGGAGCTGGTCGACGAGGACGCGGACACCTGGTGGGAGGCCAAGCGGCGCGCCGCCACGGGCCGCACCCCGTCGACGTCCGGGCCGCAGGTGGCGCAGTGGCGCCGGGTCTGGGCCCAGACCGAGTCGCCGCGCCTGCCCGGGCACCCCAAGATCTGGCACCGCTGACGCCGTATCGGCGAGACCGGGAGGACCAAATGCGTCCGTACCAGCACCACCGCGCCACCCTGGTCGTCATCTCGGCCCTGACCGCCGTGACCGTCCTGACCGGCGGCCTTCTCGGTCCAGCCACCACCGCGCAGGCGTTGACGCCGGGGTGGCTCGACACCGACTACGGCCTGCAGGGGCTGGCGGTCGCCCTCGGGGCGTCGGACCAGTACGGCGGTGGGGGGACGGTCGACTCCTCCGGTCGAGCCGTGGTGCTCAGCCCGGTGTCGGCGGTGGTGGACCAGATCCAGATCACGCGGTTCGCCGTCAACGGCGCGAAGGACTCCACGTTCGGCACCGGCGGGGCCACCACTTTGCCCGACGGCTCGCGCTACACGGCCATCTCCGCAGCAGGGGATGCGATCTACGTGGCCGGCCCGGCGGCCAGCGGCAACGGCATCGCGCTGGTTCGCCTGTCAGCCAGCGGCGTGCTGGACACGACCTACGGCACCGGCGGTCAGGTCGTCGTCGCCATCCCGGACACCATCACGGCCGTCACCGGTATCGCCCGCCTCGCGAACGGCGACGTGGTGCTGGCCGGACGCCACAGCGCCACCAGCACCACGTCGTACGTGGCCGCGGTCGATGCCACCGGGGGGCTGGACGCCGCGTGGAACGCCGGAGGCAGCACCCCCGGCGTCGTCCCGAGTTCCAACCTGGTCGCGGACCTGGATACGGACGGCAACCACGCGCTGCTCTTGCTCGTCGCGGCCACAGGAACGAGCCAGGTGCAGCGCCGCGCCGCGAACGGCACGCTCGACACCGGCTTCGGGTCAGGCGGCGCCCGGGCGCTCCCGACGACCTTCGGCGCGGGCCACCTGGGCGTGGAGTCGGACGGCGACTACTACGTCACCGGAGCGGACGGTCCGAGTCGGCAGGGGACCATGGCGGTGACCCGCCTCCTGCCCAGTGGCACGGTCGACGCCACGTTCGGCACAGCGGGCACGGCCCGGATCCCGCTCTCGGACTGTGAGCCGACGGCCACGTCGGTGGCGGTGCGCTCGCCGTACGTCTATGTCTTCGGCACTCACCGCAGCTTCGGCGGACCCAGCTGCCCCACGCGGGGGCCGATCATCGCCCGGCTCTCGGCCGCAGGTGTCGTCGACCCCGCCTTCGGGTCCGGTGGCGCCATCCAGATGTCCGAGGAGGTTGTGCGGGGGAGCATGGTCCCGGCGGAGGTGTTCGACGGCGCCGTCCAGCCCGACGGCCACCCCGTGCTGGCCCTGGCCCTGACCGCGACGGACAACATCCGGATGGGAGCGATCCGGCTGCACGCCGACAGCGTCGCGCCGAGCGGTGCGTTCGTCCCGCTGGTGCCCCGCCGCCTCCTGGACACGAGGTCCGGCACCGGCGGGCCGCTACCGGGCGGGGGCCTGCTGAGCCTGCCGATCGCTGGTCACGCCGGCGTGCCGTCAACGGGCGCCGGCGCGGTCGTGCTCAACGTCACCGCGGTAGCTCCGACCCGTCGGGGGTACGTCACGGTGTATCCCGGCGGCCAGAACCGCCCGCCCACCTCGAACCTGAACTACGCGGCCGGAGCGACGACTCCGGTGGCGGTGACCGTCGCGCTCAATGGCAGCGGCGCGGTCAACCTCTACAACGGCAGCAGCGGGTCCGTGCACCTGCTCGTCGACGTCGTCGGCTACTACCGATCGGGTGCCGCCACCGCGCCGGGCTCCTTCACCGCCCTCACGCCGGCCCGCATCGTCGACACCCGCGACGGCACCGGCACTCCGGCTGCGCGCATAGCCGGTGGCGCGACGCTCACCTTCGGGGTCTCCGGCGCGGGTGGCGTGCCCGGCAGCAACGTCTCCGCGGCCGTCCTCAGCGTCACGGCGGTGACGCCCGGTGGATCCGGCTACCTCACGGCGTACGCCGGTGGGGCGTCCCGGCCGGTCGCGTCCAGCCTGAGCTACGCCTCCGGCCAGACCCGGGCCAACGAGGTGACGGTCGGACTCGGTGCGGCCGGTGACGTGTCGGTCTACAACGGTTCGTCCGGCTCGGTGGACCTCCTGGTCGACGTCGCCGGCTACTACCTCGGCGGGACGCCGACCGACCCCGGCACGTTCGTCGCCGTCACGCCTCGGCGGCTGCTCGACACGCGCACCACCGGGCCGTTCAACCCCGGGCCGATCCGACCCCACGCATCGTGGCCGTCGCCGTTCGGGGCCCCGGTGGCCAGCGCCCTCGTGCTGAACGGCACGGTGACCCAGGAGACGCGGGCCGGCTTTATGGCCTACCAGGGCGAGAACACCTACCTCTTGGAGCACCACCCGGTCTCAACGCTGAACTTCGTCGCCCACCAGACAGTCGCCAACATGACCATCACCTCGGGGAGCGACTTCACGATCTACAACGGCTCGTCCGGCACGGCGCAGGCGATCGCTGACCTGGCGGGCTACTTCATGCCCTGACCGGTCGGCTGGGCTGACCGGGTGGATCTGGTTCACCAGGTTGACCAGGTTGACCCGGGTGACCGCCGTGCTCGCGGATCCACGCGTGCATCGCGATCGCCCCGGCCGCGCCGGCGTTGATCGAGCGGGTCGAACCGAACTGGGTGATGGCCAGCACGGTCGCGCAGGCCTTCTGAGCCTCGGCCGACAGGCCGTTGCTCTCCTGACCGAAGACCAGGCAGCAGGCGCGCGGGAAGGCGAACGTCTCGAGCGGTACGGCGCCGGGCACGTTGTCGATCCCGATGAGCGGTACGCCGGCGCCACCGGCCCAGGCGGCCAGCCCCGCGACGTCCGCGTGGTGGCGCACGTGCAGGTAGCGGTCGGTCACCATGGCGCCGCGGCGGTTCCAGCGACGGCGGCCGAGGATGTGGACCTCGGCGACGTTGAACGCGTTGGCGGTCCGCACGACGGAGCCGATGTTGAAGTCGTGGCCCCAGTTCTCGATCGCCACGTGCAGGGGGTGCCGGGTGCGGTCCAGATCGGCGACGATCGCCTCGACCCGCAGGTACCGGTATCGGTCGACGACGTTGCGCCGGTCACCGCCCGCGAGCAGCTCCGGGTCGTACGCCGGGTCGTCGGGCCATGGTCCGCGCCAGGGCCCGACGCCGGGCCCGGCCGATGGCTCGGCTGACCGCTCGGCCCACGGCTCGGCCGACGGCACGATGCCGTCGCTCCCCGATGTGTCGACGGACATGTGGTGGCCCTCCGGCGTACAGGTGAAGACCCTGTGAGCGGACCAGTGGATCACATCCTCCGCGGCACGGAGTGGTGCCGGGCTCCCGTAGCCTCAGGCCCGTGCTGCACGCCCTCGGTCCGTCGTGGCTGGACCCCAACCAGCTGCTGGACAGCGCCGGCCAGTGGGCGCTGTGGGTGTGCCTGGCCATCATCTTCTCCGAGTGCGGACTGCTGGTCGGGTTCTTCCTGCCCGGCGACACGCTGCTGTTCAGCGTCGGCCTGTTCGTCAGCCAGGGGCTGGTGCCGCAGCCGCTTGCGGTGGTCTGTCTGGTGCTGTCTCTGGGTGCCTTGCTGGGCAACGCGGTCGGTTACGAGATCGGGCGGAAGGCCGGCCCGGCGATCTTCACCAAGCCGGACTCGCGCCTGTTCAGCCAGCACAACGTGCAGCGCACGCATGCGTTCTTCGAGCGCTTCGGCGCCCCCGCGGTCGTCCTGGCCCGGTTCGTGCCGATCGTCCGGACGTTCATCACGGTGACGGCCGGTGTCGGCAAGATGGACCGGCGCCTCTATCTCACCTACAGCGCCATCGGCGGCGCGCTGTGGGCCACCGGCGTCACGCTGCTGGGCTACTACCTCGGCCAGTTTCAGTTCGTCCGGCAGCACATCCAGCCGCACATCGACGTCATCCTGATCGGCGTCGTGGTCGTGTCGGTGATCCCGGCCGCCGTCCATCTGCTCCGGCCCCGCCGCCCGCGCGCCACCGGGACCGAGGGGTCCTGAACCACCGAGCCGGGCAACCCACAAGGGTCCCGACGCGTCTAAGCCAGTGGGACGAGTCGGAGGGCCGGGTGGAGCGAGCCGATCGGGACGCCGAGTTCGCGACATTCTGCTGTCCCGGCGTACCGTCGCTCACCCTGCCCAGCAACGACGTCGTCTTCGCCGGCGCATGAACCAGGCACCGCGTCGTACGGCGGTCGTCATCGGTCTCGTCCTGCTCGCCGGATGCACGTCCGGAGGCACGAACCGACACGCGACAACGCCGCGGACCTCCGCCGTCACGGCGACCCCAGGCCCGACGCCCAGCCCCACCGGTCTCACGCTGCCCGCCGGCGGGATCCCCGGGAAGCTCATCTCGTCCGCCCACTCCGCTCAGTCCCCACTGCTCGCGCTCGGCGCCCTGCCGTACGCGATCGGGCGGACCCTGTACGTCGGAGGGCGGAGTGCGACGGTGCCTCGCACGTGGCGCGTCCACGATCTCTATCGAGCTGGTGACGGCATCGTCGCTCTCGGGCGGAACACAAACGGCAGACGCGGCTGCGCGACCTGGTTCCTCGGTCCCACCGGTCCCTTGGTCCAGCTGGCCGGCACCTGCGCGGGCGAGACCGTGAACGCCGAGGGCACGATGGTGGCGGGCCTGTTCCTCCCGTCACTGAGCGGCCAACCCCAGTACGGGATCTGGACGCTGCCGTCGGGTCGCCTGACCACACTGTCGCCGCCGTTGGTCGGTGGTGCCGGGAACCAAGCGTTCGCGTTCGACGGCCACGACGTTCTTCTGGAGGGGTCCGGTTCCGGCAAGCAGGTGCGGTGGACTCCGTCGACCGGCGCATTCGTGATGGAGCCCTCCTCGATGCGGCCGAAGGGTCCGTGGGCCGACGAACGGGCCAACCAGGAGTGGGCACTGGTCCTCTCGCCCGACCACTCCCTCGGTGTGCTGTGGTCTATGGGAGGCAGCTTCGTGGGAGTACGTCGGGTGTCGGACGGCAAGTACCTCCTGACCGAGCGCATCGCGCCGACCATCAGCCAGATCAGCCAGGCGCAGTGGACGGACGCACGCACGCTGCTGCTCGTCGTGAACTCAGGCAACGGCAGCCGGCTGGAAACCTTGCACGTCGACACCGGCCGCCTGGTCCGGCTCGGGCTGACACCGCACGAGCTGCAGCTTCCGCGCCACCCGTCCTCCTGACCTGCGGCCCCTATGCGCCCACTTGCTGGGCAGATCGGGGCCGCGGAACAGCAGTGCCGGACAGACTGGCCGGGTGCTGCCGGCTGTCAACGTCCTTCATCCGGACCTCAGCGGCCTGGCGGCGGGGGCGATCTACGCCCTCGTGTTCACGCTCGTGTTCGTGGAGTCGGGACTGATCGTCGGGTTCTTCCTTCCTGGTGACACGGTCCTGTTCACGGCCGGTCTGCTGGCGGCCGACCCGTCGCGGCGCCTGTCGGTGCCGGCGCTGGCGATCGGGGTCGCTCTGTGCGCCGTGCTCGGCGATGTCGTCGGTTACTGGACCGGCGCACGGCTGGGCCGGCCCTGGCTGAAGCGGCGGGGCGGCCGGCTCGGGGACGCGCTGCCGCGGGCCGAGGCCTTCTACGCCCGCTGGGGCTGGTCGGCCGTGGTGGTCGCGCGGTTCGTCCCGTGGCTGCGCACGTTCACCCCGATCCTGGCCGGTACGGCGCGCATGCCGTACGCCGCGTTCCTCAGCGCGAACCTGGCCGGCGCCCTGGTCTGGGGCTCCGGGCTGGTCCTGCTCGGGTACTGGGCGCACGCGACGCCCTGGTTGCGGCACGCGGCGTACCTCGTGGCGGCCGTCGCCATCGCGGGGTCCGTCGTGGGCACGGTCCTCCTGCACCGCCGGGCCCGGGCTACCTGACCACCCGTCGTACCCTCCCACTGCCGCTTTGCCCCTCGAAAGCCGCCCGAACGGCTGAAATCACTGCCCCGCAGCGGCTTTCGGAGGGCAAAGCGGCTTTCGGAGGGCACGCAAGCTGGGGTCAGGGGCGGGCGAGGAGCTCGCCATGGAGTACGACGAACCACGCGTCGGGCGCGTCACCCCAGGCCCGCCAGGCATCGCCCAGGCTCTGCAGCTCCTCCGCCGTCGCCAGCCCGCCTCCCAGCGCCTGCTCCGCGAGGGCCGAGTGCACGACGCGGTCGGCCCAGAGGCCGGACCACCAGGCCACGTCGTCCGGCGCGGCGAAGCACCAGGTCGACGCCGACGCCGTCAGGTCGGTCAGGCCGGCCGCCGACGCCCAGGCCTTGAGCCGCCGCCCGGCGTCCGGCTCGGCGCCGTTGGACCGGGCGACCTCGCGGTACAGCGCCAACCATCGATCCAGTCCCGCACTGGCCGGGTGCCAGGTGAACGCCTCGTAGTCACTGTCCCGTACGGCGATCAGGCCGCCTGGTCGGGTGACCCGGGCCATCTCACGCAGGGCGGCGACCGGGTCGGTCAGATGCTGCAGCACCTGGTGGGCATGCACGACGTCGAAGGACGCGTCGGGGAAGTCCAGCCCGTACACGTCGCCCACGGCGTACGACAGGTTGGCCAGTCCGGCAGCCTCGCCGTCCGCCGAAGCAGACGCGACCACGTCGGCACCCCGGTCCAGCCCGACCACCCGGCCTGGAGCGACCAGGCGAGCGAGGTCCGTGGTGATGGTCCCGGGCCCGCAGCCCACGTCCAGCACGTCGAGGTCCGGGCTCAGGTGCGGCAGCAGGTACGCGGCCGAGTTCTCCGCCGTACGCCATCGGTGGGAGCGCAGCACGCTCTCGTGATGGCCGTGCGTGTAGACGTCGTCCGGCACGAGGGGCGGCCTGGCGGCAGGGTTCAGGCGGGCGGTGCGGGCGGCGGCGGCGCACCCGGGGCAGCCGGCGGCGCCGCCGGAGCAGAGGGCGCGGCCGGCGGCGCGGCCGGGCGGGCCACCGTCGGAGCGGGCGGGGACGCCGGCGGGACCACTCCTCCGGGCGTGGTGGCAGTCGGCACGGATCGGTCGAAGCTGACCGTGGGTGCTTCGCGCTGCGCCTGGTCCTCGACCTCGAAGTACTCGGCCTTCGTGATGTGGAACATGCCGGCGACGACGTTCGACGGCACCGTCTCGACCTTGACGTTCAACGCGCGCACGTTCGCGTTGTAGTAGCGCCGCCCAGCGGCGATCCGGTCCTCGGTGGCGGTCAGCTCGTTCTGCAGGGCGAGGAAGTTCTCGTTCGCCTTCAGGTTCGGGTAGGCCTCGGCAACAGCGAACAGCCGGCCGAGCGCCTGGGTCAGGATGTTCTCCTGCTGGGCCTGCTGGGCCGGCCCGGCACCGGGCGACACCGCTGCGGCCCGCGCCTGCACGACCGCCTCCAGCGTCTCGCGCTCGTGCGCTGCGTAGCCCTTGACGGTCTCGACCAGGTTCGGGATCAGGTCGTGCCGCCGCTTGAGCTCGACGTCGATCTGGCGCCACGACTCCTGCACGACGTTGCGCAGGCGGATCAGCCCGTTGTACTGGAGCACGCCGTACAGCAGCAGCAGTACGACGAGCACGAGGAGGATGACGACCCAAAGCACCGGAGGCTCCCGACCTAGGCGGACAGTTAAGGGATCGTAGCGGCCAGCGCTCAGCCCAGGCCGAGCTCGGAGACGCCGTACGCCGAGTAGTACGCCAGGCCCTCCGCCTCGACCGCCTCGCGCGCCCCCGTGGCGCGGTCGACGATCACCGCCACCGCCACCACCTCTGCGCCCGCTTCGCGTAACGCCCACACCGCCGTCAGCACCGACCCACCGGTCGTGGACGTGTCCTCGACCGCCAGCACCCGCCGGCCCGCGACGTCCGGGCCTTCGATCCGCCGTTGCAGACCGTGCGCCTTGCCCTCCTTGCGGACCACGAACGCGTCCAGCACCCGGGCCTCGGCCGAGGCTGCGTGCAGCATGGCGGCAGCCACCGGGTCCGCGCCCAGCGTCAGGCCTCCGACGGCGGAGAAGTCCAGCCCGCTGACGACCTGGAGCATCACCTGGCCGACCAGCGGCGCCGCGCGGCCGTCGAGCGTGATCCGGCGCAGGTCGACGTAGTAGTCGGCCTCGCGTCCACTGGAGAGGGTGACCCGCTCCCGGACGACAGCCTTGGTGATGATGTGGTGCAGCAGCGCAGCTCGGGCGTCGGTCACGCGGCGAGGCTAATCGAGCCGCGGACCCGTCGCTGCCGCGAGGTCGAGGACGGCGAGCGCGATGGCGTCGCTGGCAGGCGGGACCTCGGCCAGCCAGACCTGCGTCTCCTCGGGCGGCAGGATGCGTTCCCGCAGCTCCATCGCCTCGCGCAGCCGGGCCACGCCGTGGTTCACCGCATCCCTGCGGACCAAGGCGGCGACCCGGGTCTTGCCCAGCGTCGTCAGGGTCTCCCCCTGGTCGAAGGCCTCGCGCAGACACGCGGCCAGCGAGGCGGCGCGGCGAGCCCGGACCAGAGGGGCGACCTGACGTGGAGCCTCGACCACGACGAACACGTACCGCCACGAGGTCCCCGCGCGGCAGAGCTCGTCCAGCCGCCCCCGCAGGTACCCGGTGGTGGCCAGCCCGGTCATCGGGTCCTGCCACACATCGGCCGCCAGCGGTACGGCGTTCTGCTCGCCCCAGCCCCCCAGAGCCGCGGCGAGCACCTCCGTGGTCGGAGGCTCGGAGGCGTGAGCCTCCCAGAGCGCGGTGACGTCGAGCAGGCACTCGGTGACCGTGGCGCCGTACGCCGCTCGCACGGCGCCAAGCCGTGCCAGCGCCGCCGCCGGGTCACTCCCCTCCATCAGCTGCTCGCACACCGCGTCCACTGCGGGGTGGTACCAGTCGCTCGGCTCAGGCCAACCCCCGGCACTGCTCCGTCGCCACCAGTCCACCCGCAGCCAGGCGGTCGCCGGCGCCAGCGCCGGCCAACCGGCAACCCCGGCAGGCGTCGCAGGCATGACCGACCCGAGCCCCCCCTGGACCAGGTCCAGTGCTCGTTCCACGGTCACGCCTCCTCGTGCTTCGACTCCTGCCGGGGTCCCTTGCCCCCGCAGTTGAGACAGCCGAGGTCGCCGGTCGTGACGCGGAACCGCCAAACTTTTTTCTGGCCGGTGCGGAGCGCCCCTCCCGCCACATAAGGCACACTGGCCGGGCGTGCACGAGGGGGCTTCGCCCGGGGCGGAACGTGAGCGCTGAGCAGCAATGCGATGGGGAGAGCGCGTGCAGGCCGAGACGGTCGGTACACCGGCGGCGGACGAGACGTCCGACGCCGTCCTCCTGCTGCACACCCGCGAAGGCGGGACCGAGGCCTACGGCGCGCTCTACCTGCGGCACGTGGCGGCCGCCCGGGTGCTGGCCCGCCAGCTGGCCCGCGACCCGATCGAGGCCGACGAGCTGGTCGCCGAGTCGTTCACCCGCGTGCTGGGTGTGCTGCAGCGGGGGGCCGGGCCCGAGGCGGCCTTCCGCCCCTACCTGCTGAGCACCATGCGCCGGCTGCACCTGGACCGGATCAAGGCCGAACGGCGGACCGAGCCGAGCGGGGACCTCAGCCCCCACGACCCCGGGCAGCCGTTCGTCGACCTGCCGGCCGACGAGCTCGAGCGCTCGATCGTCTCGTCCGCCTTCACGTCCCTGCCGGAACGCTGGCGCCTCGTCCTGTGGCACACCGAGGTCGAGGGTCTGGCCCCGGCCCAGGTCGCGCCGTTGCTCGGGATCAGTGCCAACGCGACTGCCGCCCTCGCCGTACGGGCCCGGGCCGGGCTGCGCGACGCGTACCTGTCCGCGCACGTCGCCGAGACCGCGGACCCCGGCTGCCGGCAGGCCGGGCCATCCCTCGGCGGCTATGTCCGCGGGACGCTGTCGCGGCGCGAGCGGGCCGCCGTCGAGGACCACCTGAGCGGCTGCGCGCGCTGCAGCGCGGCCGTCCTGGAGCTCTCCGACACCGCATCGAGCATGCGCGCGGTCATCGGCCCGCTCATCCTGGGCGCGGCCGTCCTCGGCTACCGGGAGGGGATCATCGCGCTCGGGCCGCAGGCGGTCCCCGCCTTCGCCTGGCTGCAGTCGGGCGGCGCGGCCCTGCTGCACAGCGCCGGTACGGCGAGCGGCGCGGCGAGCGGCGCGGCGAGCGGCGCAGCGAGCGGCGCGGCAGGCGGCGCAGCGAGCGGCGGCAGTACCGCCGCCGGTACCGCCGTGGGTGCGGCGACCAACGCCGGGCGCCTTACCTGGCAGATCCTGAGCGCGGCCGGCCTGGCCGGTGCCGTAGCGGTGGGAGCAGTCGTCACCGTGGTGCTGTCGCTGGGCGGCAACGGCACCCGCACGGCGGCCAACCGCCCCCCCAGCTCGACCTCGAGCACCCCGTCGACCCAGCCGTCCACCACGGCCACGCCGTCCCCGAGCCCGAGCAGCCCGTCGACCTCGCCGAGCAGCTCGAGCACGACGCCGGCGCCGCCGGTGGTGACCGCCCCACCCAGCCCGACCTCGCCCAGCGCGACCAGCAGCTCGAGCTCCAGCAGCACGGCTCCACCGGCCGAGGTGGCCGCGCCGGGCACGGACGGCGGCGTCACCGCGGTCGGTGACCTGGTGGCCGGGCGCACGGGCTACGTGACCGTGCGTACGACGAACCCCGGGCACACGACGGTGGCCCAGCGGCTCGACCTCGACCTGCCCCCGGGTGTGACGTTCAACGCGTCCGGACAGGTCGGACCACCGGCCTTCGCCCGGGCGGCCCAGCATGCTGCGCTCTGGTCCGGGTCCCGCGCCACTACCACCGCGATCACCACCGGCGGGCCTTGCAGCGGCGCCGGGACAGCCGTCAGCTGCGAGCTCGGCCGGCTCGGCCCGGGCGGGACCACCGATGCCGTCGTACCCGTGTCGGTGGACCCGAGAGCGACGGGCGGCATGCTGTCCGGCACGCTCGTCGCGAGCGCGGACGGCGTCGAGCAGTCGACGGTCATCCCGGCGCAGCCCGTCACCGTGGCCACCTCGGGCGGCATGAATGCGCTGTTCGCCGCACACGGTCCGTACGTCACGACCGCGGCCGGCAACTCGCTGATGTCGTGCCAGGACCCGGCCGGCAAGCCGGACCCCGTCTGCGCCGCCGCCGAGACCGACCGGTCCGGCGCCAAGCTGACCAACGGGGACTGGAAGCGGATCTACCCGCGCAACGACGGGGGCCCGGGGTGGACGAGCTCCGCGTCCGCATCGCTCGCCCTGCCGGGCAACGGGGGCGTCGTTCGCGCTTGGCTCACCTGGTCGGCGAGCGGCCTCGACGCGTCCGCCAAGCAGACGGCGGACCTGCAGGCACCCGGCGGCAAACCGGTAACGGTCACGGCCGGCCAGGTCACGCCCGTGTCGGTCAGCGGACGCGACGGCTACGTCGCCGTCGCGGACGTGACGGACGAGGTCACGACGGGCGGGGCCGGGGTCTGGACGGCCGGCAACATCTCGCTGTCGAGCACGGTCGAGAACCAGCTGTACGGCGGGTGGGCCCTCGTGGTTCTCACCTCGGCGACCACGGACCCCGCCCGCGACGTCACCGTGCTGGCCGGCCCGCAGCTGATGGGCCGGTCGGCCTGGTCCGGCAGCGCTCTGGGGTTGCGGGGCGGCCCCGCGTCGGTGACGGCGGTGGCCTGGGAGGGGGACGCGGGCAACGACGGCGACACCCTTTCGACGTACGCCGATGCGCTGACGCCTGGCGACGGACTATCCCCCAACAGCGACGCGTTCGCGTCGTACTCGATCGGCGCTCTTTCGGCCGACGGCACGCCACGCAAGCTGACCTTCGGGGTCGACGTGAGGTCGTTCGTCTCCCCGTCCGGGCCGGCCGCTCAAGGGGCGATCGACGTCCGCACGACCGGCGACAACCTGCTGCTCGGGGTGCTTGCCGTCTCTGTCGGCTAGGCCGAGCCGCTCTCGCGGCGCCGCCGGGCCGCCAGGGCGGCGGACACCCGGCGGACCAGGGTGCGGGGCAGGTACCGGAGCACCGCGACCAGCACGGCGTACCGGCGGCTGGGCACGACGACGACCTTCCCCTTGGCGGCGCCCGCCAGCGTCTCGCGGACGACCTGCTCCGCGTCGACCCAGCCCCAGTCCGGCAGGCGGCTCATGTTGAGGTTCGCCCGCTGGTGGAACTCGGTCTGCACGAAGCCGGGACAGACCACGGTCGCGGTGACGCCGCTGCCGGCCAGCTCCCGTGCGAGCGCCTCGGTGAAGACCACGACCCAGGACTTGGTCGCCGAGTAGGTCCCCATCGCGACGAACGCGGCCACAGACGCCACGTTGACGACCTGCCCACGGCGGCGCTCGCGCATCGCCCGGGCCGCCGCATGCGACAGGACGAGTACGGCGCGCAGCATGACGTCGACGGCGCGTTCCTCCTCGGCCAGGTCGTCGGCCAGGAAGCCGGTCCGGCGCGCGAACCCGGCGTTGTTGACCAGCAGATCCACGGGGCGGTCGCGGTCGGCCAGACGGGCTGCGACCCGGCCCAGCTGGTCGCGGTCAGCCAGGTCGGCGCCGAGCACCTCGACCGCGACGCCGTACGACTCGCGCAGCTCCTTGGCCGAGGCGTCCAGGCGGGCGGTGTCGCGGGCGACCAGCACCAGGTCCTGGCCCGACGCGGCGAGCTGGCGGGCGAACTCCGCGCCCAGCCCGGCGGTCGCTCCGGTCACGAGTGCGGTCGGCATCCGGCCAGCCTACGAACGGCTCTGCTGTGAGTCGCGTGGGGATCAGAGCCGAGCGCCGACTCAGGCCGACGATGCTCTGCTGTGAGTCGCGTGGGGATCAGAGCAGAACGCGCCGACTCAGGCCGACGATGCTCTGCTGTGAGTCGCGGGGGGATCAGAGCAGAGCGACTGAGCGACCCGATGACCGCCGCTCGGCGTCGTACGCCGAAAGCCGGGCCAGCGCCTCGGCCTGGGCCGGGTTGCGGCCGAGACGACCCGGCACGGCGAGGAAGGTCCGGCGGACGCCTCGGGCGGCCGCCGTCGCGGCGAGGTCGGTCGTCGGCAGGCCGGGCAGGCCATAGAGCCGGCGGGCCCACCGCGGGAGCAGACCGGCGGCGACGCCGACCAGTCCGGCCCAGGCCGGTCGGGCCGGGGTCAGCACCCGCACCCACAAGGGCATCGGCGGGACGAAGCCCCAGATCGCACCCTCGGCCGCCTCCGCGGTGACGTGCAGCCGGGGCCGCATGCCCTCGACGTACGCCTCCAGCTCGGCCACCGACCCCGGCACCTGCGCCGGGTCGAGACCGACCAGGCGCGCCGACTCGCGCATCTCCGCGACGTACTGGTCCGCCTGACCGGCGGCGAGCCGGCCGCCGGACCGCAGATACGTCGTCAGGAACGAGTCGACCTCCGCGCAGTGCACCCACAGCAGCAGCTCGGGGTCGTCGACGCGGTACGGCAGACCGGTCTCGGGCTCCACGCCGGCGCGCAGCCGGGCGTGCAACGCGCGCAGCCGGGCCCCGGCCGCCTCGGCCTCGCGACGCGGCCCGAACGTCACGGTCGCGACCCACTCTCCGGTGCGCTGCAGCCGGCCCCAGGGGTCGGCGCGGTAGTCCGAGTTCGCCGCGAAGCCGGCCATGACCAGGGGATGCGTCGCCTGGAGCAGGAGCGCGCGGAACCCGGCGACCACCATGGCCGGGTCCGAATGGACCCGCCAGGTCACCGACTCGGGGCCGAACAGCCCCTCCACCTCGGCCCGCGACTGCCTCATCGAAGGATCGTCGCATCTCGGAGATAGGTTCGCCGGGTGCGGATCGCTACCTGGAACGTCAACTCCATCCGGGCCCGGATCGACCGGGTCGCCTCCTGGGTGGAGCGCAGCGACCTCGACGTGGTCGCCCTGCAGGAGACCAAGTGCACGGACGAGCAGTTCCCCGCCGACCGGTTCGAGCAGATCGGCTACCGGACCGCCCACGTGGGGTACTCCCAGTGGAACGGCGTCGCGATCCTGTCCCGCGTCGGCATCGAGGACGTCGAGGTCGGCTTCCCGGGCATGCCGACCTGGGGTGACCCGGCGGCTGCCGAGGCCCGGGCGATCGGCGCGACGTGCGGCGGCATCCGGGTGTGGAGCCTGTACATCCCGAACGGCCGCGAGCTGGGCGACCCGCACCTGGACTACAAGCTCGACTGGCTGGACAAGCTGCGCACGGCCGGCGCGGGCTGGCTGGCCGCGGACGGCAGCGCGCAGATCGCACTGATGGGCGACTGGAACATCGCACCGCAGGACGACGACGTCTGGTCGATGGCGTTCTACGAGGGCAGGACCCACGTGTCGGCCGCGGAGCGTGCGGCGTTCATGGCGGTCGTGGAGGCCGGCTTCGCCGACCCGGTGCGGCCGCTCGCACCCGGCCCGGGCGTCTACACCTACTGGGACTACACGCAGCTGAGCTTCCCCAAGAAACGCGGCATGCGGATCGACTTCGCGCTCTGCTCCCCGGCTCTGGCCGCGCGGGTCACCGGCGCCCTCATCGACCGCGAGGAGCGCAAGGGCAAGGGGCCGAGCGACCACGCACCGGTCATCCTCGACCTCGCCTGAGCGCCGGCGTTACGGTGCGCCATGACTGACGCGCCGGACCCGGCCAAGCCGAAGAAGCTCTCCACCAAGCGGCACGAGCGTGAGCTGCGCCGGCTGCAGGCCGAGCTGGTCTCGATGCAGCAGTGGGTCAAGGAGACCGGCGCCCGAGTCGTCGTGATCTTCGAGGGCCGTGACGCAGCCGGCAAGGGCTCGGCCATCAAACGGATCACCGAGTACCTCAACCCACGCCTGTGCCACATCTCCGCGCTGCCCGCGCCGACCGAACGCGAGCGGGGTCAGTGGTACTTCCAGCGGTACGTCGAGCAGCTCCCCACCGCGGGCGAGATCGTCCTGTTCGACCGCTCCCGGTACAACCGGGCCGGCGTCGAGCGGGTGATGGGCTTCTGCACGGACGAGCAGTACGAGCGGTTCCTGCGCCAGGCTCCGGCGGTCGAGCACCTGCTCGTCGAGGACGGGATCCTGCTCCGCAAGTACTGGTTCTCGGTGTCCGACGTCGAGCAGGAGAAGCGGTTCCGCTCGCGCCACGACGACCCGATGCGGCGCTGGAAGCTGTCCGACATGGACGTGCTCTCGATCACCCGCTGGGTCGACTACAGCCGGGCCAAGGACGAGATGTTCGAACACACGGACCTGCCTGAATGCCCGTGGTACGTGGTCGAAAGCGAGGACAAGAAGCGCTCGCGGATCAACGTCATCAGCCACCTGCTGTCCACGATCCCCTACGAGCGGTTGGAGCCCACGAGCGTCGCGATCCCCGCCCGGCCGGACGTCGGGGACTACCAGCGGCCGCCGCGCGAGCAGTACCGGTACGTGCCGGATGCCGCGGCCAGCATCTGATACGGCGGCGCCTGCCCATTCCCAGCGATCTCGGCGCCTGGGAGCGTTGCCTCCATGAGCCCTACCAAGCCCCCCGTCGTCTTCATCCACGGCCTCTGGCTGCACTCCGCGAGCTGGGCGCCGTGGGCGGAGATGTTCGCCGTCGCCGGCCACCAGACCCACACGCCCGAGTGGCCGGGTGCGGCCGACACCATCGAGGGGACCCGGGCCGACCCGGACCGCCAGGCCGGCAAGGGTCTGGCCGAGATCATCCGCAGCCACGCGGAGTTCGTCCGTAGCCTGGACGCCGCACCGATCCTCATCGGGCACTCGTTCGGCGGGCTGATCGTGCAGAGCCTCATGGGCGAGAGCCTGGGCGCCGCCGGCGTAGCCATCGACCCGGCCCAGATCCGCGGCGTCCTGCCGCTGCCCCTGGCCCAGCTGCGCTCGGCCGGTGCGATCCTCGGCAACCCGCTCAACCGCCGCAAGGCCGTGTCGCTCTCCGAGGGACAGTTCCGGTACGGCTTCGCCAACGCGGTGTCGGAGGAGGAGAGCAAGCAGCTGTACGACGAGTGGACCATCCCCTCCCCGGCCCGGCCGTTGTTCGAGGCGGCGATGGCGAACTTCAACCCGCACTCGCCGGCCAAGGTCGACACGCACAACAACACCCGCGGCCCTCTCCTGCTGATCTCGGGCACGCAGGACCACACGGTGCCCGATGTCCTGACGCGCGCGACGTACAAGCTGTACCGGCACTCCACCGCCACGACCGAGCTGCGGCAGATCGACCGGGGTCATTCGCTGACCGTGGACAGCGGCTGGCGGCAGGTCGCCGACATCGCGATGAACTGGCTTGTGGCACAAGGGCTTTCGGACTCGAACGCCTCGGCACCGGACCGGATCGACCTGGATGTGCGAGCCGAGCAACCGGCATCGGGTGCGTCGGGCACCGAGGGCTAACGAGGCGGCGGCAAGGTGACGCCAAAGCCGGCGATGGACAGCTTCAAGATGACCTGACCCGGGGCGAGCAGGTCGGCGATGCGCGCTGCGCTCAAGACTTCGAGCTCGGCGAGCCGGGCGTCGTACGCCGCTGGCCCGGTCAGGCGCGCCTGCTGCAGCTCGATCGCGTTGTGCCAGACCTTCTGCCGGGCCTCGCGCAGGAACCGCTTGGAGCCCAGGCGGTTCAGCGGCGCGAGGACGCGGTCGAGGAGCGCGCGACCACCACTGGACAGGACCTCGTCCTCGGCGCCGACGCGCGAGGACAGGACCGTGTCGATGTTCTCGTGGTCACGCCGGCGGCGGTCCAGGACACCGGGCCGGGTGAAGTCTTCGTCGCTGATGACGGCCAGCAAGGCCTGCGGCAGGTCGTAGTTCACGTGCGCGTTGATGCCGGTCAGCACGTGACGCAGCGCCGGCTGGCTGGCCGGAGTGTCGAAGGCCAGCCGCCAGGGCCTGGGTACGTCGGCGGCCCGGCCGTCACGGTCCGCGTCGTGGGCCTGGATGAAGAGCTCGGCGAACACGACGTCCCAGCGCTCGACCCAGGCCGGGTCCTCGAAAAGGCCGGTGTCGATGGCCTGGCCGACGGCAAGGGTGGTGCGCAGGTACGTGCCGAGGAAGGCCTTGCGATGGGCGAGCTCCGGCGGCAGCGCCTCGAGCCGCTGCTGCATCTCGGCCACGACCTCGGCGACCGGCCCCGAGCCGGCGGACCGCCCGTCGTGAGCCACGGCTCACAGTGTGGCAGCCCGCCGGCTCCGGCGGTCACATGACCGGGAAGACCTCGTACACCTCGACCGCACCGCCGTCGGTGAGGATCGGGCAGCCCTTGACCTGGGCCGACGCCGCGGACAGGTCGTCCGCCGAGATGATCGAGTAGCCGGTCAGACCGGCGCGGCCGCCCTCGCTCGTGCTGCCGTCGCTCGCCACGGTGGCCGACGCCGCGAACGGGTTGCCGGCGTCGACCACGGAGTCGCCGAGACCCTGGAACCACTCGGTCCAGGCTTTCATCGAGGCCTCCTGGGCCTCGGGGGTGTCGGCCGGGGCACCACCGGTGTACGCCAGGACGTAAGTCGACATGCTGGTCCTCCTTCGTCGGGTTCGGATCCTTCCACCAACCCGTCGAACGGGATCGCCGGAATCGACAACCAGGCCCGGACCGCTCAGGCGTCCAGGAGCTCGCGGGGGTAGGCGATGACGTCGACCAGCGCGCCGTTGCGCCAGACCGTGATCTCGATCCGCCGGTCGATCGCCCGCTCGACCATGAGCTTCTGCACGGTCGTCGTGGTGACGACCTTGGTGCCGTCGACCTCGATGACGACATCGCCTCGTCTGAGCCCCGCGGCGGCAGCCGGACTGCCGTCCACGACCTGGGCCACCTGAAGGCCGGTCCGCGAGCCGACCTTCGCCGCGATCGGTGGCGCGAGGGGCACCTGCGTGCCGGCGATGCCGAGCCAGGCGCGGCGGACCCGCCCGTGGGTCATCAGGGTGGTGACCAGCTGGCGGGTGGTGTCGTTGATCGGCACGGCCAGACCCACGCCGATCCCGGCCACAGCAGTGTTCACACCGATCATCCGCCCGTGGCTGTCGGCGAGGACGCCACCACTGTTGCCCGGGTTGAGCGCGGCATCGGTCTGGATGACCTCGTCGATGATCCGGCCGGCTTGGGTCGGCAGGGAGCGGCCGAGTGCGGAGACGATGCCCGCCGTGACGCTGCCGGCCAGCCCGAGCGGGTTGCCCAGAGCAACCACGAGCTGCCCGACCCGCAGCTGAGCCGCATCGCCCAGCTCGACCGGCGGCGGGGTCGCCGCGCGGGCGTGCAGCACCGCCAGGTCGGACAGCACGTCGCGCCCGACGACGTCGGCCGTCAGCTCGGTCCCGTCGGCGAAGGTCGCGTCGGCGGAGTCGGCCCCCGCGACGACATGGGCGCTCGTCAGCAGGAAGCCGTCGGCGGTGAGCACGCTCGCGCTGCCGGCGCCTTGGCCCCGGGCGTGCCGCACCCGCAGGCTGGCCACGCTCGGCAGCACGGTCTCGGCGACCCGCACGATGGTGCGCGAGTAGGCGTCCAGGGGGTCAGCCGGGTCGGGCTCAGTCATGCCTCTGCAACGACGCACCACGCCGCCCGATGCCGCGCGCCCGCGGCCGTTCGCGCTCAGCGGACGGCGGATCCCTGCGCCTGGCCCTCGGCGATCGCCGTACCGAGCTCGTGCAGCCGCCCGGCCATCGCCGCCGGGATCGCTGCCGCCGCCTCGTCCTGCCCGACCAGGGCGACCAGCCGCCCGAAGGCGAGCGCAGCGGCCCGTTCGGCGCCCGCCGACCAGTGCCGGTCGACCAGCCCGGCGAGCGCCCGCGCCTGATGGCCGGGGTCGTGCGCCCGGTCGGCCACCTCGAGAGCCAGCTCCAGGTAGGCCACCTGGCGGTCCGCAGGCCCGTGCTCCGCGAGCTCGAGATAGCTGCGGGTCAGGCAACGCAGGTCGCCGATGGCGCGGAAGGTCGCCGCCGTCTCCTCCAGGTCGACGTCGTGGTCGTACGGCCGGAGCCGGGCCCGGGTGAGCAGCGCGTGGGCCAGCCCGTGCCGGTTGCCGTTGCGGCGGGCGAAGTCGACGCACTCCTCACACCACTTCAGGGCCTGGTCGGTCGGCAGCCGGAAGTCGGCAGCCGTCGCGGCCATCATGTAGCGCACGTTGTCGACCATGTTCGCGTCACCGACGTCCGCGAAGGCGGCCATCGCTGCCGCGAAGGCCGCGAGAGCCGGGCCCGGATCCTCGGAGATCGGCCGGCGCAACGCGATGCCGACACCCATCCGGGCCATGCCCAGGAACCGGCCGTCGCTCAGCCCGACGGCCAGCTGCTCGGCAATGCCCAGGTGCTCGACGGCGGTCTCGGGCCGGTAGAGATAGGCCTCGAGATACCCGGCCAGGCGGTGGGCCACCATCTGCTCGCGGGCATCCCGCGCTCGCTCGAGCGCCAGCCGGGCCAGCTCCTCGGCGACGGACAGGTCTCCGTAGAACAGCAGTTCGGCCAGCGCCGCGAGCGCGTCGACATCCGCCACCTCGAGGACGCGCGGATCCTGAGCCAGCCGGGTCATCGCGTCCTGCGCCGACAGGTCCGGCGAGTACTCCTCGGCGAACATCGACAGGCAGTGGGCCAGCGCCAGCGTCAGCTGCAGGTCGCGATCGACGGCCCAGTCCACGGCGGCCACCAGCTCGGGGGTCAGCCGGCGCGACGCCGCCTCCCCCTCGGACGGCTCGACCGGATGCCGCCGGCGGTCCAGGTGCCGCGCGCGGTCGAGGACGTACGCCGCGTGGGCGGCTCGGCTCGCGTCGACCACGTCGGACGGCGTGCGGGCCAGGACGAAGTACCGGACGGCGTCCAGCAGGCGGAAGGGCGCCTGCGGGCTCCGCGTGCGGGCGGTCGCGACGAACGACCGGTCCAGCAGGCGTAGCACCACCGTGTCCGCGCCGCGGCCCGCGACGGCCACGGCCAGGTCGAGGTCGAAGCCGCCGGGCAGCGCCGCCAGCCGCAGAAGCACCGACCGCTCGTCGTCGTCCAAGAGGTCCCAGGACCAGTCGAGGGCCGCGTCCAGGGTGCGGTGCCGCCCGGCCGGCCCGGTCCGCTCCAGCGCGTCGAACCCGTCGACCAGCTGGACCGCCACCTCCGCCAGCGACAGGTGCCGCAGTCGCGCCGCGGCCAGCTCGATGGCCAGCGGCAACCCGTCCAGCCGGTCACAGACCGTCCGGACCAGCGGGTCGTCGGCATCGAACGGCAGTCGGCCGCCGACGGCTGTGCGCGCCCGGTCGCAGAACAGCTCGACCGCGGCCTGCTCCACCGGCAACGGGCTCAGCTGGTGCACGGCCTCGGCCGGGCTGCCCAGCGGGGACCGCGAGGTGACCAGGACCCGCAGCGAGCGCGCGGTCGCCAGCAGTCGGGCCACCAGGTCGGCGACGGTGGGCCCGACCCGGTCGGCGTTGTCCAGCACCAGCAGCGAGGGCTGCGCGTCCAGGGCCAGGCCCAGGGCCGCGATCCGTTCCGGACCGCTCCCCGGCCCGACACCGACCGCCGGCCCGACACCGACCGCCGCCCCGGCACCGACCGCGGCCCCGACGCCGACCGCCGCCGCGACCACCGCGACGACGTCGCGGTCGCTGGCGTGTTCGAGCTCGACCACCAGTGGCACCCGAGGGCCTGCCGCCGCCACTTCCAGCGCGAGCCGGGTCTTTCCGCAGCCAGCGGCACCGACTGCGGTGACCCAGCGCTCGCGATCGAGCAGCCGCCGTACGGCGTCCAGGTCCCGATCACGGCCGACGAAGGAGTTGTCCGGCAGCACCACGCCGGTGCCCCTCCGGGAGCGGGCGGCGTCGATCAGCGCCGACCGGCTGTCGGCGCCCAGCTTGCGGCGCAGAGCCGCGATGTGACTCTCGACGGTCCGGATCGACAGGTGGAACTCGTCGGCGATCTCGGCATTGGTCCGCCGCCGCTCGACGGCCGCCAGGACCGCGCCCTCGCGGGGCGTCAGCTCCTGCCACGTGGGCGCCACCTCCCGCACCCTACTGACGGATGACGGACGCAACACCGACGCGGCTGCCCGCGTTCCTGAACTTCCGTGTGCTGCACGGATGACCGTCGCGGGTGCCCGCCGTGAGGCTGGTCCGCAGGGGGCATTCGTGCAACCGACGACAGAGAAGGAACGAACATGACGCAGACGACATCCGGTACGGCGGGAGCTGCCGCAACCACCAGGGTCACCGTTGACCCGGCATCCGATGCGGACCGCGCGCTGAAGGCCAAGCACCGCGCGATCTGGGCGTCGGGGGACTACCCGGCCGTCGCCCGTGAGGTGGTCGCTCCGCTCGGACCGATCCTCGTGGAGGCGTGCTCGGTCCGGCCGCAGCAGCACGTGCTCGACGTCGGCGCCGGCACGGGCAACGCCGCGATCGCGGCCGCCAAGGCCGGCGCGCGCGTCACGGCGTCGGACCTGACGCCGGAGCTGCTGGCGGAGGGCCGGCGCATCGCCCAGAACGCCGGCGTCGACCTCGCGTGGCGCCAGGGCGACGCCGAGGCGCTGCCGTTCGCCACGGCCGAGTTCGACACGGTGCTCTCGTCCATCGGCGTGATGTTCGCGCCGCATCATCAGACCGCCGCGGACGAGATGCTGCGGGTCTGCCGGCCCGGCGGCACCCTCGGCGTCCTGAGCTGGACGCCGGAAGGGTTCATCGGGCAGCTGTTCGTCACGATGAAGCCGTACGCGCCGCCGCCCCCGCCCGGCGCCTCGCCGGCTCCTCTGTGGGGGTCGGAGGACCACGTGAGGACCCTCTTCGGAGACCGGGTCACCGATGTCGTGACCAGTACCGAGACCCTGACGGTCGACCGGTTCGCGACGCCGGAGGAGTTCCGCGACTTCTTCAAGACGGCGTACGGGCCGACGATCGCGGTCTACGGCGCGATCAAGGACGACCCGGGCCAGGTGGCCGCGCTCGACTCGGACCTGGTCGAGCTGGCCCGGCGCTTCGACACGGGCACCGGTGCGACCAGGCTCGGCTGGGAGTACCTGGTGCTGACGGCGACGAGGGCATGAGGTCGGACGACCAGGGCCCATAGTGCCCCGAAGTGCACCGTTCGCCAGAAACTGTGGCTGCAGGTAGCCAATGTGACTCCGAAAAGGTCCCATGCAAACACGCCCAGTTACGACAGACTGCGCGCATGGGAAAGTACGAGCAGCTGGAGCGCCACCTGAGCGCGGTGGACTCCGGCCCTCGGCTGGACATGAGCTTCGACGAGGTGGCCCGGTGGATCCCCGGGGGGCTGCCGTCCACGGCCTACCGTCGTACCGGCTGGTGGGCCGGGTCGCCGAACGAGACTCATGTCCGGGCGAAGGCGTGGACCCGCAGCGGTTGGGTGGTCAGATCAGTTGACCTACGCGACCGGTCGGTTACCTTCGAACGTGTGAACGGTGCGGATGACCACGATGCCCGGGACGAGCTCCCCCTGAACGGCGCCAATGGCTCCGGAGGCGAGGCACCGGTCACTCACCGGATGGAGCACCTGGCGGCGCTGCTCAGTGGCGGCTGGGTCACCGGGCTGGTCGGCGGTCTGGAGGAGGATCTCGACGGCGCGGACGCCGACACGGCCGTGGCGGCTGCCGAGCTGGCCGGCGTGACGACCGAGCTGCTGACCGAGGCGATCACGGTGCGACGCCACCTGGGGCAGCTCAACGACCTGATCCACGCGACGGCCATCACGCTGGCCTTGCCGCGCATCCTCGAGCCCGGGGAGGCCGTCGTCAGCCGGCCGGCCCTGGAGACGACCGGTGAGCGGTCCAACCGGTTCGACCTGGAGACCGACCGTCGGGTGGCCGACTTCCAGATCGGCGTGTGGACGGGCAAGGACGCGATCCGCAAGCGCATGGTGTTCCAGGACCTGGTGCACCTCGCGGCCCATCACTCCGGGCGGCGGGCCGAGCTGTACGTCGCGGGCGAGGCGCCGCTGACCTTCCTGCGCGAGTCGCGCAGCCCGGTCTCGTGGGCACTGAACTTCGGCCCGACCCAGACTCGTGAGCTGTTCGTCGAGAGGTTCGGCGACACGAGCCTGCCGATCGCCGCGTTCACCAAGGTCGCCGCGGCCCACGTGAAGCTGGTCGACCTGACCCAGATCCTGCCGCAGGTGCAGAGCGCCGTCCTCTCGGCGTGACTAGCGGCGTGACTAGCGATGCCCGTCTGGCCTGCGGCCGCCGCCAAGGAGAAGGGGACCCGACCGACTTCCCTGATGGGCTCCCTGATGCCCAGCCGGTCGATCTTCTCCCTGGCGGCGGCCCATGCCCCGGACGGCACGGCCTTGATCAATAGTCGGTGGCGTGTGGTGCGCGCAGTAGAGACCTAGGTCGCCACTTTGGTCGGAGCCAGGTCGCCTCTTGCGGCCACGAACCTGTCAGGGCCGGTCCGCCCGGGCCAGTCCGCAGTGGTTGCGGAGCAGCCGTGAGAGTGATCGTCGCGGAGGACGAGGCGCTGTTGCGCGCCGGGATGGTGCGCGTCCTCGAGGGCGGGGGGCACGAGGTCGTGGCCGCCGCGGCCGACGCCGAGCACCTCCTGCGTGACGTCGCCGAGCACCGGCCCGAGCTGGTGATCACCGATATCCGGATGCCGCCGACGCATACGACGGAAGGGCTCGTCGCCGCCGTACAGATCAGCCGGCGATGGCCGGACGTCGCCATCGTCGTCCTGAGCCAGCACGTCCAACGGCAGTACGCCCTTGACCTGCTCGCCGAACGGCCGGCCGGCGTCGGGTACCTGTTGAAGCAGCGCGTCGCGGACGTGGACACCTTCCTGGCCGACCTGAAGCGCGTGGCGGAGGGCGGCACCGTCCTCGACCCCGAGGTCGTGGCCCTGATGGTGACCCGCGCGCGCCGGCGCACCGGTGCGCTGGACGGCCTCACCGCCCGACAGGGAGAGGTGCTCGGCCTGATGGCCCAAGGCCGATCCAACGCCGCGATCGCGCGCCAGCTGCACATCACCGAGAAGGCCGTCGTCGGGCACGTGTCACGCATCTACGACGAGCTCCACCTGCACGAGGACACCGACGACCACCGCCGGGTCCTCGCCGTGGTCCGCTACCTGTCCCGCGAGGACTGATCCTCAACCGGCTGCGCTCGCCGCGGAGCTGGCCCTCGACCGACTGCGGAGGGCGTGGGATTCGAACCCACGAGACAGGCGTGGTGTCCTGCCTAGCGGTTTTCAAGACCGCCACCATCGGCCACTCGGTCAGCCCTCCGAGGACGAAGTTACCGGAGCCCGGTTTCGGGTTGTCGCCCCAGCGCTTCGAGAGTTGTATCGACTCCGACGGCCTGGCGTCGTCCCGCGGTTCGCAACGCCCGACGGCTCCAGTTCACCTTACCCACACCTGCTGGACCGGTCGGGTGGCTAGCGTCCCAGCGGTCAGCAACCGGCAAGGGAAGCAGGTGGCGATGAAGATTATCGGCGGGAGCGGTCGGAGAGCGACGGGCATCGGCGCGGCGGCTGTCGTGACGAGTGCGATGGCACTCGGCGTACCGGCGATGAGCGTTCCGGCACAGGCCGGCTCGGGTGACCCGACATGTCATCTTGGCAACGGCGTCAAGCACGTCGTCAGTCTCGTGTTCGACAACGTCCACTTCTCGAGGGACAACCCCAACGTGCCGTCGGACTTGGAGCAGATGCCGCACCTCCTCGACTTCCTCAAGCAGTACGGGACCGTGTTCTCCAACACCCACACGCCGTTGATCGCGCACACCGCCGACGACAGCCTCACCATCTACACCGGCCTGTACGGCGACCGGCACGGTCAGGCGGTCAGCAACTCCTACAAGACCTACAACCCGGACGGGACGACGGACCCCGCGGGCTCGTTCGCCTACTGGACCTCGCCGGTCTACGACACGGCCTCGACGCCGACCACCGGTCACGACACCTCGCCCTCCATGGCCTACTCGCCGAAGGTGCCGACGAGTACGACGCACTCGACCGACCGCCAGACGCCCGCACCCTGGGTGCCGTTCACCCGGGCCGGCTGCTCGGTCGGTGACTTCTCCACGGCCAACATGGTGCTCGAGAACACCAAGCTCGACCTGTCGAGCGTCTTCGGTCCGAGCTCGCCGGAGGTCGCGCAGCTCAACGCCGACCCGGACAGCTTCAAGGACGCGGAGCAGGCCGACTACATCGGCATCGCGCTGCACTGCGCGAAGCACGACAGCCTCTGTGCCGGCGCCACCGGAGTGAAGTTCGGCCAGACGACGGCGACCCCTACGGCGGCTCCGGACCTGCTGCCGACCGAGCCCGGCGGCTACCACGGCTACCAGGCGCTGTTCGGCGATCGCTACCTCGCGCCGCAGCTGGGCCAGGGCACGCCGAACCTCACGCACAACGGGTATCCGGTCACCGACGCCAACGGCAACCTGACCGACATCGACGGCCAACCGCTGATCGGCGCCTTCACGACGCAGCCCGGCTTCCCAGGGTTCAGCCCGACGGCGTCCCAGACCCTCGGGTACCTCGCCGACATGCAGGAGAGCGGCGTCCCGGTGACCTACGGGTACATCTCCGACCTGCACGAGCGGAAGGCGGGCACGAGCGGGTGCACGACCGCATCGGCGACCGCGACCGGCCGGCCGATCGGGCCCGGTGACAGCTGCTACGTGGGCAACGCCGCGCGATACGACTCCGCATTCGCGAAGTTCTTCGACCGCCTCACCAAGGACGGGATCACGCCGGCGAACACCGAGTTCGTGATCAGTGCGGAGGAGAACGATCAGTTCGCCGGGGCCAACGTGGGCCGGGCGACCGAGCCGACACCGGCCGGCTGCGACGGCGTCACCGTGGCCTGCAACTACGCGAACGGCCAGATCGGCGAGCTGGCTGCCAACATCAAGGGCCTGCTGTCGACCACGGCCAGCAGCGGTACGGCGTTCGACATCGAGCCGCAGGGTGCCGCGATCTACGTCCACGGCCAACCGGTGGCCGATGACCCCACCGTGCGTCAGCTGGAACGCGACACCGCGGCGATGACAGGGGACAACCCGTACTCGGGTGTCAACGGCGAGAAGATCACCAACTATCAGGCTGGTGCGACGGAACAGCGCATCCTGCACCTGCAGACCGCGGATCCGCTGCGGACACCGACGTACACGCTGTTCCCGAAGCCGGACTACTTCTTCGGGACGTCCGGTCCGAACGTCAGCATCAACTCGGCGTTCGCCTGGGACCACGGCTACTACAGCCCGAACATCGACGTCACGTGGTCGGCCCTGGTCGGGCCGGGTGTGGCGGCGCGCGGTGTCGACGGGCCCTCGCCGGCGCAGGGCAACCAGCCGTCGGACCCGAACTCGCTACGCACTGTCCCGGAGGCGAGCACGGTCGGCACCTGGGTCGAGGAGACCGACCTCCGGCCGACGCTGTTGTCGCTGGTCGGCCTCAGGGACGACTACCAGACCGACGGGCGGGTGATCACCCAGGCGCTCACCCAGGTGCCGCAGGCCTTGCAGGGCACGGAGGGCCTGGCCTCGGCCTACCAGCAGCTGAACTCCAGCGTCGGCGAGTTCGCGACGGCGACCCTCATCGCGGACAGCGCAGCGCTGGCGAGTGGGTCGGGCGCGGACGACCGGACGTTCAGGCGGGTGCAGCGCGCACTGGGCCTGCTGGCCGGCCAACGCGATCTCCTGGCCACGCACGTCAAGCAGCTCCTCGCGGACGCTGCAGCCGGGCAGGCGCCGCGCGCCGTTGATGTGACAACGAGCCGGTTGCTCGCGGAGGCGCTGACCCGCGCCGCCGACCGGCTGGCTGCTGCGTCAACGCACTGAGGGCAACGAGGGCACCGGTCGGACGCCTTCCGGCCGGTGCCCTCGCCCGTGTGGCGGGCCTAGGCTCCGCACCATGGCACACGGCGACCCTCACACCCGCTTCAACTTTGTGGTCGACCTCGGCGACGGCTCCGGCGACGTGCCGGCGGGCGGCTTCCGCAAGGTCCGTGGTCTCGGCACGACCATCGACCCGGTGGAGTACCGCAACGGCAACGACCCGGAGATGCACACGCGCAAGCTCCCGGGCCTGCGCCACTACGGAAACGTCACTCTGAAGCGCGGTGTGACCAGCGACCTGCGGCTGTGGCAGTGGATCGCCGCAGAGCCACCCGACCGCCGTACCGTCACGATCACCATGCTGGACCGGGACCGCACACCGGTGCTGCGGTTCGTCCTGCATAACGCGTGGCCGTGCAAGTACAGCGGACCGGCCCTGAACGCCAAGGGCAACGAGGTCGCGATCGAGTCGGTCGAGCTCTGTCACGAGCGACTCGAGATCCAGGCGCCCTGAGCGCGGAACACCCAGCGCCGGAGCAGCACGAACCGCACCGCCGTGGCGACCAGGTTGGCGACCACCAGGACGCCGAGCTCGAGCCACACGGGTGGCTTGGACACGCCATTGAGCAGGGCGAGCGCCACGCTGGTGAGCCCGAGACCGATGCCGAAGACCACCAGGCCCTGGCCTTGGTGCTTCGCGGCATCGTCGCCTCCGCGGACGCCGAAGGTCAGCCGCCGGTTCGCGGCCGTGTTGCCGATGGCGGTGAGCAGCAGGGCGAGCAGGTTGGCGGCCTGAGCGCCGAGCAAGCCGCGCAGAGCGACAAAGAGCAGCAGGTACGCCGCGGTGCTGACGAGGCCGATGCCGGCGAACCGGAAGGCCTGGCCGATGAGGCCGGCCGATACGGGCGGCCGGCCGAGCTCAGCCCTGATCTCGGCCAGCGGCAGGCGCCCTCGCACGAGCGCCGCCCCCACGCGCGCGACGCCACGCAGGTCCTCGACGGCCGTCGAGACGATGTCGACCCGGCTGTCCGGGTCGTCGACCCAGTCGACCGGTACCTCGTGGATGCGGAGTCCAGCCCGCTCCGCCAGCACCAGCAGCTCGGTGTCGAAGAACCAGCCCTCATCCTCAACGAGCGGCAACAGTTGCTGCGCGACATCTTTCCTGATCGCCTTGAACCCGCACTGCGCGTCAGAGAACCGTGCCCGCAGCGAGCCGCGAAGGATGACGTTGTAGGAACGGGAGATGATCTCGCGCTTCGGTCCGCGCACGGTCCGCGAGCCGCGAGCCAGCCGAGTCCCGATGGCCAGGTCGGAGTGCCCGCTCACCACAGGGGCGACCAGCGGCAGGAGCGCCGCCAGATCGGTCGAGAGGTCGACGTCCAGGTAGGCCAGGACCGGCGCCTCGGAGCGCGTCCAGGCGGCGCGGAGCGCGCGGCCCCGGCCCTTCTGTTCCAGGTGCAGGACGTGCACGTCGTCGAGCTCGTCGGCGAGGTCGTGGGCGATGGCGGACGTCGAGTCCGTGCTCGCGTTGTCGGCGATCGTGATTCGCGTGCGGTAAGGGAAGGTGCTCGCGACGTACTGGTGCAGGCGACGTACCGAGCGGTCGAGCGAGGCCTGCTCGTTGTAGACCGGCACGACGAGATCGACCACGACGCCGGTCTGCGGCCGGGCCTGGGCACGGCCCGCGACGGGGCCCGGGGCGGGTCGGGAGCGCTGGGCCGGGACGGGCGCCGTGATCGTCATGACCAGAGCGTCGAGTGGCCGGCTAGTCAAGGCGTTTGGTCCGCCTGTGCCGGGGCTATGACTCCGCGTGGCCGATCTGGGTGAGGGTGCGCCAGATCAGGGCGAGGATCACCGCCGAGCCGACGAACGCGAACCAGAACGGCGCCGTCACGCCCCACAGCTCGGCCAGCACGCCGCCGATGGCCGCGCCGATCACCATGCCGCCGAACACCGCCATGAGGTAGACGGCGTTCACCCGGCCTTGGATGTCGGCCGGCACGGCCCGCTGGCGCACCGTCGTCGAGGTGGTGCCCCACACGAACGCCTCGGCACCGAAGAAGGCGAACACGACGAGAGCCGCCGGCGCCGACGTCAGCCACGCCAGCGACAGCATCACGGCTGTCTCGGTGACCAGGGCCATCCGCATGATCACGCCGTACGTGAACCGGCGTTCGAGCCGCCCGAACGAGGCCGTGCCGGCCAGCCCGCCGAGGGCCATGGCCGTCGTGACCAGCCCGAAGCCGATCTCCCCCATGTGCAACCGCTCGCGCGTGTACAGGACCAGGACGGACCAGGCGGCGCCGTACGTCACGTTGAAGGTCAGGATCGTCAGCGCGAGCGTTCGGACCGCCGGATGTGCCCAGAGCCAGTGCCAGCCCTCGCGGATCTCGTCGGTCACCCGCTCCTCGGAACGCGACTCATTGTGGGCCGGCAGCCGGACCCTGGCGACGAGCGCGGCCCCGGCGAGCACCAGGACCAGCTCACCCACGAACGGCAAGGCCATGCCGACGGCGAAAAGCATTGCCCCCAAAGGCGGCCCGACGATCTCTTCGGTCGCGATCAGGCCGAACATCAGTCGGGCGTTGGCGGCGCCGAGGTCCTCCTTGGCGACGAGCATCGGCATCAGGGTCCCGCTCGTGGTCACGGCGAAGACCTCGTTGAGCCCGAGCAGGAACAGCGCCGCGAGAACCACCGCGATCGAGACCTCGTCGGTGACGATGCACCCGGCCAGAACGAGCAGGACGGCTGCCCGCACCAGGTTGGTCACGATGATGATGCTGCGGCGGTTGACGCGGTCGGCGACGACACCGGCGTACAGGCCGAAGAGCAGCCACGGCAGCCGCTGCAGGAACGCGGCGGCCGCAACCAGGGCTGGGCTGTGGGTCTGCGAGGCGACGAGCAACGGGCCGGGCGCGACGGTGAACCCGTCCCCGAGGTTGGTGAGCCAGTACGACCCGAGCAGCCACCGAAAGCCCGAGCCGAGACGCCGCGGCGCCACCACATCGAGGATCCGGCTCACCGGCGTCACTCCAGCATGGCGGCGGCCTCCAGCCAACTGGTTTCTGCCGCCTCCCGCTCGGCGGCCAGCTCGTTGAGGGCCGCCTGCAGCTCGCCGAGGCGGACGAAGTCCGACACATGGTCGGCCATCTGCTCGCGCAGGCGGCGCTCGCGGTCGGCCAGCTTGCCGATCTGGCGCTCCAGCCGGGCCACGTCCTTGCGCGCCTCGCGACGATCGGCCTCGCTCGCCTGGGCGAGGGAGGATGCGCTGGGTGACGCGCTGGGTGACGCGCTGGGGGCGAGCTCGGGTACGACGGTCTGCTCACGGGCCGCGACGGCGGCCAGGAAGTCGTCGATGCCGCGGGTGAGCATCCGTACGGAACCGTCGCCGAGCATCCCGTAGGTCGTGTCGCAGACCCGCTCGAGGAAGTACCGGTCGTGGGAGACGACCACCAGCGTGCCCGGCCAGGTGTCCAGGTAGTCCTCGATCACCACGAGCGTGTCGATGTCCAGATCGTTGGTCGGCTCGTCGAGCAGCAGGACGTTCGGCTGCTCCAGGAGCAGGCGCAGAACCTGCAGGCGGCGCCGCTCGCCGCCGGATAGGTCGCCGATCCGCGCGACCAGCCGGTCGCCGACGAAGCCGAACCGTTCGAGCAGGCTCGACGCGCTGACCTCGCCCTGCGTCGTACGGGTCACCCGGGCGATCTCCTCCACGGAGTCGAGCACCCGTTGCGCCGGGTCGAGATCCGCCAGGTCCTGGCTCAGCTGACCTAGCCGCACGGTCCGACCGAGCCGCAAGCGGCCACGGTCGGGCGCGAGTGAACCGGCCAGCAGCCGGAGCAGGGACGTCTTGCCGACGCCGTTGATCCCGACCAGCCCGACGCGCTCGCCCGGGCCGAGCCGCCAGGTGACGTCGCGCAGGACCGTCTTGTCGCCGCGCGTGAGCGTCACGTCCTCGACGTCGACGACGTCCTTGCCGAGCCGTGCGGTGGCGAACCGTTCCAGCTGGAGCCGGTCGCGCGGCGGGGGCTCGCCCTCGATGATCGCGTTCGCCGCCTCGATCCGGAACTTCGGCTTGGCGGTCCGGGCCGGTGCGCCACGACGCAGCCAGGCCAGCTCCTTGCGAGCCAGGTTGCGGCGACGGGCCTCTTCCGCACCGGCCTGCCGGTCCCGCTCCGCCCGGGCCAGCACGTACGCCGCGTAGCCGCCGTCGTACGCGTCGACCGTCCCGTCGTGCAGCTCCCAGGTGGTCGTCGTCACGGCGTCGAGGAACCAGCGGTCGTGCGTCACCACCACCAACGCCGCCGAGGAGGACGAGGCCGGGACCATCGCAGCCAGCCGTCGGGCGAGCCAGTCCACCGCTTCGACATCGAGGTGGTTGGTCGGCTCGTCGAGGACGAGCAGATCGGGTGCAGTCAGCAGCAACTGCGCCAACGACGTACGGCGCCGCTCCCCACCGGACAGCTCGGTGACCCGTCGATCCAGGTCGACGCCGGCGAGCAGCACCTGCACGACCTCACGCATCGCTGCGACGGCGGCCCACTCGTGGTCCGCCCGGCCGCCGAGCACGTTCGCCCGGACCGTGGACTGCGGGTCAAGGTCGTCGTCCTGCCGCAGGTAGCCGATGCGGGGCCGGCTGGACAGGGTCACCCGGCCGCGGTCCGGCGCCGCTGCACCGGTGAGCACGCGCAGCAATGTCGTCTTGCCGCTGCCGTTGCGGCCGACGACGCCGACCCGGTCGCCCGCCGCGACGCCCAGGCTCACCCGGTCGAGCAACGGGTCCGCGCCGTACGACACGCTCACCCGTTCGAGGTTGACCAAGTTCACCGGCACGACGTCGATCCTCCAACGGACTGAAAACCGGCCGGAATTGGCCCCCATCCGGACGCACTGCCCTCAAGCGGCTCGCCGTGCCCGACGACGCTGCTGGTGGAGGGGAAACCATGGACGTCATCGAGGCCGTCGACCGGCTGCGCCGCGCGCACGCCGACGCCGGGCTTGGCCACCTGTCGGAGCCGGGGCCACAGATCGAAGCAGTGCTGGCCGAGATCGCCGCGGCCATTGCGCCATGGCGGCTGCCCGCCGACCTGATGGCCTTCTGGCGCAGCGTGGACCCGGAGACCCTGTCCGCGTCGCCGTGTCCTCGGCCGGCCGGACCGGGGCTCGCGCTCCGCCTGTGGCGCAACCAGCTGTCGCCGGACTGGGGCATGGAGTCCTACTTCCCCTGGTGCTACGAAAGTCACGACTACCTCCTGGTCGAGCTCGACGAGCCGGGCCAGAGGCGCGGCGGCTGCTTCAGCTGGGCCGGCGGCAGCGTGCCGGTCGTCCAGGCCTTCGCGTCGGTGGCGGCGTACGTCGACCTGTTCGCGACGATGCTCGAGCTGCGCGAGTTCGTCCACCACAGCGAGCTCGGCGTCATCGAGTTCGACCCGGGCCGCCGGTGGCCGGACGCGCAGGCCGTCCGTCTGGCGTCCAGCCGGGCCAAGCTGGACGGGCCGTTCCCGTCGGCGTTCACGACGGTGGACCACCTGCTGGCCCGGGCTCGAGCAGGCGAGTCGCCGACCGGGGCGATCCGCGCTCGCGTCGTCGCACTCGCCGGGTGCGCCTCCGGCCAGCGGATCGAGATCAGCGACGGCACCGGACACCTCGACCTCTGGTGCCCGGCAACGCTGTGCGGCAGCGGTCCGATGATCGACCGCCTGTTCGACTTCCAGGTCATCGTGCGGCCGGGATGCCAGCAGATCGCCGACCCGTCGGCAGCATTGAGCCAGGTCGAGCGCGCCACCCGCGACGGTGACCTGCACGCGGCCGTGATCCTCGCCACCCCGCTGTACGACGAGCTCTTCGGTACGCCGGCGAAAGCCGAGGTCACCGCGCTTCGGCCGGCCGACTGACCGCCACCCGCAACGCGTCCGGCGGCTGAGTGACCCGTCATGCCGGTGGTTGCGCATGGGAAGACGCTCGGGGTCGATCCAGGCCGGCGGGATCCAGTGCGGAAGCCCGTCCTTCATCACACAGGCCCAACCTCGCGGCTCGAAGCTGCGGTGGTGGTAGCCACAGACCAGCGCCAAGTTGTCCAGGTCGGTGAGCCCGCCACGATGCCAAGGGACTACATGGTGACGCTCGGTCCACGCCGCCGGGCGGTCACATCCTGGGAAGGTGCAACCCCGGTCCCGCGCCGCCAAAGCGATGGTCTGACCGGGGGTCGCGATCCGGCTGGCGCGACCCAGCCGCAGCGGGACGTCCTTGGAGCCGGTCATGACAGTGCACACGGCAGCCTGGTCGGCCATGGCGAAGGCCGCCGGGACGGGGAGCAGGTTGCCGTGCTCCGTCTCGACCAGACCTGACGACCTCTCCGCCGGCTCGTCGTCGCCGAGCGCCTCGGCGGCCCCGCACCGATGCGCGTCGTACTGCTCCTTCGTCATGTGGATCACGACAGATGCCGGTGTCCCACCTGAGGCCGGGAGGTCGCCGACATCGAGTAGTCGCGTTCCGGCGTCGTGCAGCGCGTCGTGCATCCGCTGGCCGGGTGTTCGCGGGTCGGGCCCCTCCGGTCCGGTGGGCTGCGGGCGAGCCAGTGGATCGAGCACTGTCTGCCACGTCTCCAGCGCCTCGGGCGTGAGGACGGCCCGCAGGCTGCCGGTGCCGTCGTGGTGCCGAGTGAGCGATGCGGTCCGGATCCGCTGCTTCCAGCTGTGGTCGCGCAAGGTCCCGTCGGGGTCGATGTGATCGAGGATCCGGCGCCCGAGTCGCGCCACCCCTGACGGATCGAACCGCTCGGCCTCGCACACCAGGCGTTCCTCGGCCGCCATTACGTCCTCGGCCGCAGTGCCGAATGGCAGCCGGTCCAGCGCGTCGATGATCACCGCCGTGTGCTCCGCCGACACCGATCCGGTGGCTCGGGCAGCGGCGAGCACCGGCCGCTGCGGTGGAAGGCACCCGCCGCTGAGCTCGAGCCTCACGCCGGCTGCCGCAGCCTTGACCCGGGCTCGCGCTTCTCCCGGCGAGATCTGCAGCTGCGCCGCCAGGAAGGCCGCCGTCGAGGCGAACCCGCTGCGCTGAGCCTCGTCACCCGCGTCCAGCGCCTTGACATAGCCGGTGTCGAAGCCCTGCAGCTTGCGCCGGATGCGCTCGATGCGGCGACCCGCTGCGTGCAACGCGAGGGACGGACCGTCGAGGCGCATCAAGGGCATCAGGTCGCGACCGGCCACGGCGTCGACGTGGTCCTCGATCCCGTCGAGCAGCCGATCGAGCTGCTCGTCGCCGGTGGTTTCGTTCATGTGTACGAATATAGCCGGATGGTCCGACAACGCGTTGTTTGTCCACAAGGCGCCACGGATGGGACCGCGGCACGGACGAGGAATCGGGCCTATCCGCTGCGTCGCAGGCTCAACGCCAGGCGGGGGCAGTCGCGAACCGCCTGTCCTGCGAGCAGTCGCAGGGAGTCGGGCACTGACGTGTCCCGGCCACCGTCCCGCCCCGCGGGGTAGCCCCAGGGGTCCGCCGCGAGCAGCTCGGGCAGCAGCTCGATGCACAGTCCGCGGCCGTCGCAGGCGACCCGGTCGACATGCAGCTTCGTCTCGCTCATCGCGGGAACACCTCCAACGCGCTCCGCACCATCCGGGCCGTCCCGTCCGGGTGATGACAGGCCCCTCGGCCTTCGACAACCCGGGTCAGCCACTCCACCTGCCGGGGCAGGGCCCGGTCGGGCGAGCCGCTCGCCATGCGCCCCAAAACCGTTGCCATGGCGGGCAGTCCGTTCAGGCACGGGCCGCACTGGCGGGCGTTCTCGTTGGCCAGGTACGCCGCGATCCGAGCCGTCACGGCGAGGCCCGACTCCGAGGAGCCGACCGCGACAACGACACCCGCGCCGGGAGTCGCACCCCACTGCCGAAGGCCCTCGACCGACATCGGTGCCGACAGCGCCGACGCAGGTAGCCATACTCCGTGGTACCCACCGACCAGCAGCGCCTGCAACGGCTCCACCGCACCACCGGCCTGCCCGACCAGCTCGCCGAGCGGCACGCCGTACGCCGCCTCGCAGACGCCGGGCCGGCGGACCGCGCCGGTCACGGTGGCCAGGAAGGTCCCCGGCTGCCGCTCGGTGCCGACCGAACGGAACCACGACCCACCGCGGCGCGCGATCAGGGCCAGGTGAGCGAGCGTCTCGACGTTCTGCACGAGGGTCGGCCGGCCACGAACTCCCCGGCGTACCACCAGATCCGGTACGTCGCGGGGCACCGGCCGACCACCCTCGATCGCCGACACGACCGCGGTCTCCTGCCCGGACACGAACGACTCAGCCGCTGTCACGAGCTGCGCCGCCACGGCATCCGTGCGCTCGGCGAGCGCCCGCCGCAACGAAGGCTCCGCAGAGGCGCGCACGTAGGCGTACGCCGTCCGCGCGCCGGTGATCGCTGCCGCCACCTGGAGCCCGTCGAGCACAAGGTGCGGCGCGCTGGTCATGAGCGCACGGTCCTTGCTGCTCGCGGGCTCGCCTTCGGCACCGTTCGCGATGACGACCGGATTGCGCCCACCCGCAACGGTTTCCAATTTTCGCCAGGTCGGGAAGGCTGCACCACCATGGCCGGTCAGACCGGCGGCCCGCACCTCTGCGAGCAGGTGCGCGCGGTCCAGCGATGGCAAGGAGCCGACCTGCCCCAGATGAGCCGGCAGGTCGGGCGCCATCGCGGCAGTCAGTCGCTGTGTGCTCCCGAGATCTGCCGGTACGCCGACCGGACGCTCGAACACGGCGGTCACCGGGACACCTGCACGGGTGCGGCGACCAGGCGCGAAAGGGGCCGGCCGAAGCCCTCCCTGAGCCGCCACAACGTGGCCGTGCCGACCGCCCCGATCGACAGTCCGGTCAGTGCGAGCAACCACCACGTCGAACGGTCCGTGCCCGTCCCGACGGTGTGCAGCACGGCCACCGGCCACGAGAGGTACGCCAGCCAGTGGACCGCTCGCCAGGCCCGGACGCCGAGCCGGTGCCGAAGCAGACTGGTTACGAACACGGCCGCCATGACATCGAGGCCGACCGTGCCCAGCCCCATCCAGAGCGGCCGGTAGGACACCTCGAACGGGAGCACCAGGTCGACGAGGCGGAGCTCCGCCTGCGGATCCAGCAACAGGGTCACGACGTGGATCGCCAGGAAGGCGACCGCCATCATGCTGGCCGAGCGGTGCAGGGCAACCACGGCAAAGCGGGGAAGGCCGAAGACCGGCCGCCCGGAACGGGATCCGACCCCGAGCACCATCACGAGCGTCAGCAGGAGCAGGCTGACCACGCCAGAGCCGCGACCGACGTACCACAGCGCTGCCTCGGTGGATGAACTCATGACGCCGCCTCTTTCGGCCACTCGCCGAGCCGGATCACGTCGCCCGCGGACGTCACCAGCCGCGCCGTGACACCTTGTGCGGAGAGCCACGGCACCGCTCGGTGGCCGCGCACGATGCTGGCCGTCGAGAGCGCGTTGGCCTCGACGCAGGTCGGCGCAGCCACGGAGACCGTTCGCCACAGGGTGGGCGCCGGCAGCGAGGTGCGCGGGTCCAGGACGTGGTGCACGCTCTGCCCCCCGCGGCGCCAGGTGCGGCTGATCGTGCTCGACGTCGCGAGCGCCGCGCCGGCCGGTAGCGTCACATGCGCCTCCGGCTGGCCCGGACCGTCCGAGACCAGAATCGCCCAAGGCCATTGCGGTGCAAGGCCGTTCGTAGCCAGGTCTCCCCCGAGCGAGACCAGCACCCCGACGCCGAGAGCAGCAGCGGCGAGAGCAGCGGCTCGATCCGCGGCCCAGGCCTTCGCGGTGGCGCCGAGATCGAGACTGACGCCCTCGGGCACCTGCACGTGGTGACCGTCGAACCGCACCGACTGCCAACCGGCCACCGGGCGCGCGCTGACGCGCGTCCCGACAGCCTTGGGCCCGCGCGTCGTGATCACGCGGATGTCCCCGTCGTACCCGGCCCGGTTCATGGCGTCGCCGACGGTCGGGTCCACGTCACCGTCGGTACGCCGGGCGGCGTCGAGGGCCGTGCGGACCAGCTCGGCCAGCAGGGGCGAGACCGTGACCCACTCGCCCGCATTGCGCGCGACCCAGTGGATCTCGGCGTCGGGCCGGAACCGGCTGCAGGCGGCGTCCACCTCGGCGCAGACCTGCTCGGTGATGCGGCGGGCCTCGGCCAGCGCCGAGGGGTCGGTCACGACGACGCGCGCCGTGGTGCTCCACAGCGGCCACTGCGCCGTGTCCGGGCCGACCGGCAGCCGCTCCAGGAGGGCCATCACGACCCGCCGGAGGTGGCGGCACCGGAGTCGCTGCTGCCGCTGCCGAGGCTGACCGAGCCGGACGAGCTGGACGAGTCCGAGCTCGAGGCCGACGAGTCCGAGCTCGAGGCCGACGAGTCCGAGCTCGAGGCCGACGAGTCCGAGCCCGTGCCGGTCGTCGACGACGTGCTGGCGGAGCTCGCCGTACCGTTCGAACTCGCCGCGTGGGCCACGGCTGCGACTCCGATCGTGCCGCCCACACTGAGCGCGAGCAGGGTGCCCGTGGCCACCGCGAGCTTGCGGCGGCCCTGGTCGCGGCCGGCCGGTCCCGCCGGACCGGTGCCGGAGGGGAGCATGGGGTCGAGGGCGTCGTCGTGTGCGTTCATGCCGGTAACCATCAGCAGCGCACCTGTGAGCGCATCCGGCTGACCCTGTGCCCTTCCTGTGGACCGCGGCGAACAGCACGCTCAGGACAGGAGGCTCACAGGAAGCGCACAGGCCGGGCCGGGCGCCCGCCCAGCCACAGACCCGACAGTCATGACCATGACGACGTCCCCCACGCCTCAGCCGCGCCCCGTCCTGACCCGCCTCGACGGCACGCCCGTGCGCGTCCTCGTCGTCGACGACGAGCCGGCGCTGACCGAGCTGCTGTCGATGGCCCTGCGCTACGAGGGCTGGGACGTGCAGACCAGCGGCGACGGCCTGGCTGCCGTCCGTACCGCCCGCAGCTACCGTCCCGACGCCGTGGTCCTCGACGTGATGCTGCCCGATCTCGACGGTCTCGAGGTGCTGCGCCGGCTGCGCGCGGACGGCACCGACGTGCCGGTCCTGTTCCTGACCGCCAAGGACGGTGTCGAGGACCGCATCGCAGGCCTCACGGCAGGTGGCGACGACTACGTCACCAAGCCGTTCAGTCTCGAGGAGGTCGTCGCCCGGCTGCGCGGCCTGGTGCGCCGCAGCGGCCTGCTGCAGTCGCGCGACGAGGCACTCCTGACGGTCGGCGACCTCACGATGGACGAGGACAGCCACGAGGTACGGCGCGCCGGCGACCAGATCCACCTGACGGCCACCGAGTTCGAGCTGTTGCGCTTCCTGATGCGCAACCCCCGGCGGGTGCTGTCCAAGGCCCAGATCCTGGACCGCGTCTGGAACTACGACTTCGGCGGCCAGGCCAACGTGGTCGAGCTCTACATCTCCTACCTGCGCAAGAAGATCGACGCCGGCCGCGAGCCGATGATCCACACGTTGCGCGGGGCCGGGTACATCCTCAAGCCGGCATCTTGACCTCGCGTCTGCGACCGCGACGGTTCGGCGGCTGGACCCTCCGGGCCCGGCTCGTCGCCGCCCTGGTGGGGGTGCTGCTCGTCGTCTGCGGCGTCGTCGGGAGCGTGACGGTCGTCGCGTTGCGCAGCTTCCTGGTCGGGCAGCTGGACGACCGGCTCACGGCGGCCTCTCATCGTGCCGTGAGCTACCAGGACAGCCCGGACGGCTCGTCGGCGGACGACGGCACCGACGGGTACGGCGGTGGGCCGGCGACCGGACAGCCCAGCGGTCAGCAGTCCCATCCGCATGACGGGCTGCCCCCCGGACTGCTCGCCCCGGGCCAGGGCGCAGGCACGTTCGCGGCCCAGGTCTCGGGCGGGACGATCCAGGCGGCCGGCGTCCTCGACGACTCGGGCAACCGGATCCCGGTCACGGATACCTCGGTCACGAAGGCGCTTCTGCGCATCCCGGCCGACGACCGCACCCGCACGGTCGACCTGCCCGGCCTCGGCACCTACCGGGTGGTCGTGTCGAAGGACCCCGACGGCGACGGGAGTGCCCTGATCACCGGCCTGCCGATGTCGCCGGTCACCTCGACGGTGTACCGCCTCGCCGTCACGATCACGCTGGTCGCGGTCGGCGGGCTGGTGGTCGCGGCGTTCCTGGTGCTGCTCGTCGTACGGCTCAGCCTGCGGCCGTTGCGCCGGGTCGCGTCGGCCGCACGCAGCGTCGCGGGGCTGCCGCTCGACACGGGCGAGGTGGAGCTGCCCGTGCGCGTTCCCGCGCGCGACACCGACCCGCACACCGAGGTCGGTCAGGTCGGGTCGGCGCTGAACCACATGATCGGCCACGTCGAGAACGCCCTGGCCGCCCGACAGGCCAGCGAGATGAAGGTGCGCCACTTCGTCGCGGACGCCAGTCATGAGCTGCGCACGCCGCTGGCGGCGATCCGCGGGTACGCCGAGCTGACCCGCCCGCAGCGCGACACGGCTCCCCCGCAGATGGCCCACGCGATGGAGCGGGTCGAGTCGGCGGCCGAACGGATGAGCACCCTGGTCGAGGACCTGCTGCTGCTGGCCCGCCTCGACACCGGGCGCCCGATCGAGACCGAGCCGGTCGACCTGTCCGAGCTGGTCGTCGACGCCCTCAGCGACGCGCACGCTGCCGCGCCAGACCACACCTGGCAGCTCGACCTCCCGGACGAGCCCGTCCAGGTCGACGGCGACCGTCTGCAGCTGCACCAGGTCGTCGCCAACCTGCTGGCCAACGCACGCACCCACACCGCGCCCGGCACCACGGTCTCGGTCACCCTGCGGCCGGTCGACAGCAACGGTGGCGGCGTCGAGATGGCCGTCTGCGACAACGGTCCCGGCATCCCAGACTCGTTGCGACCCAATGTTTTTGAGCGATTCGCCCGTGGCGACTCCTCACGGTCCAGGGCGGCCGGGAGCAGCGGTCTCGGTCTGGCCATCGTCTCCTCCGTGGTCGCGGCCCACCATGGGCGCGTGGGCCTCACCAGCCGGCCCGGCGACACCCGCTTCACGGTGTGGCTGCCTCCGCAGCAGCCGGCCAGGACCGTCACAGCGGACGCATAGCGGTGCGGCCGACGCTGGTCTCATGACGACGACACTCACGCAGCCACCTGCGCCGGTCGCACCGGCCCCCACCAGCACCGCGCCGGGCGATCCCGGCTGGCACCGTCCCGCGCTGGCCGGCCTGTTGAGCCTGACGTCGGTCCTCTACCTCTGGGGCCTGAGTGCCAACGGGTGGGCGAACGCCTTCTACTCCGCTGCCATGCAAGCCGGCACCAAGAGCTGGGCCGCGTTCTTCTTCGGCTCGTCCGACGCGGGCGGCTCGATCACCGTGGACAAGCCGCCGGCGTCGTTGTGGGTCATGGAGGTCAGTGCCCGGATCTTCGGCGTCAGCAGCTGGAGCATCCTCGTCCCCGAAGCCCTCATGGGCGTCGCCTCCGTCTACCTCCTCTACCTGACCGTACGTCGCTGGGCCGGCTCGGGCGCCGGTCTGCTGGCCGGGCTGGCCCTCGCCGCGACACCGGTCGCGACGTTGATGTTCCGGTTCAACAACCCGGACGCGATGCTCGTGCTGCTCATGGTCGCAGCGGTCTACGCGACCACCCGGGCGATCGACGCCGCGGTACGCCGGTCCGGCACCCGATGGCTCGCGCTGGCCGGTGCCCTGGTCGGCCTGGCCTTCCTCACCAAGAGCCTGCAGGCCCTGCTCGTCGTGCCAGGGCTCGCACTCGTCTATCTCATCGTCGCGCCGACCTCGTTGCGCCGCAGGCTGTTCCAGCTCGTGGTCGCGGGGGTGGCCATGCTGGTCAGCGGCCTCTGGTGGGTCGTCGTCGTGACGTTGGTCCCGGCCTCGTCCCGCCCGTACATCGGCGGGTCGCAGACCAACAGCGTGTGGGAGCTGATCTGGGGCTACAACGGTCTGGGCCGGCTCACCGGAGAAGAGACCGGCAGCGTCGGTGGCGGCGGCACCAACGGCGCCGGCATGTGGGGCTCGACCGGTCTGACCCGGCTGTTCGACGGGGACATCGGCGGTCAGATCGCCTGGTTGCTGCCCGCGGCCCTGGTCCTGCTGGTGCCGGCCTCTGGTTCACCCGGCGCGCGCCCCGCACCGACCGGACCCGTGCCCTGCTGATCGTCTGGGGCGGCTGGCTGGTCGTCACCGGACTGACCTTCAGCCTGATGAAGGGCATCTTCCACCAGTACTACACGGTGGCTCTGGCGCCGGCGATCGCGGCCGTCGTCGGAGTCGGTGCGGCATCGCTGTGGCGGGGCCGGCAGCATCTGTCAGCGGCGCTCACACTGGCCGGAACCGTTGCCCTGACAGCGATCTGGTCGTTCGTCCTGCTCGAGCGCAGCAGTGACTGGCACCCGTGGTTGCGGTACGCCGTACTGGTCGGTGGTCTGGCTGCGGCGTTCGCCGTCGCCGGGGTCAACCTGCTGACCCCCCGCCTGGCGGCAGCCGCCGCGGGGGCCGCCCTGGTCACCAGCCTGGCCGGTCCCGCGGCGTACTCGATGCAGACGGCGTCGGTCGGTCACAGCGGCTCGATCGTGACGGCCGGCCCGTCGGTGGCCGGCGGTACGGGGCGTCCCGGCGGTGGGATGCCTGCTGGCGGGCTGGCTCGGGGCGGGACGCCGCCTGGCGGGATGCCTGGCGGCCTGGCTGGCGGCCCGGCTGGCGGCGGGACCGGTGGCGGCATGGGCGGACTGCTCAACGGCAGCACCTCGAGTGCCGCGATGACCGCCCTGCTCAGGGCCGACGCCTCGTCATACCGCTGGGTCGCCGCGACGGTCGGCGCCCAGAACGGAGCGGGCTACCAGCTGGCCAGCGGCGAGTCGGTCATGCCGATCGGTGGGTTCAACGGGAGCGATCCATCGCCGACCCTGGCCCAGTTCAAGGCGTGGGTGGCTGCGGGCGAGATCCACTAGTTCATCGGCTCCGGGTCGGTCGGCGGTGGGTTCCAAGGCGGCAGCGGGAGCAACGCCGCGTCGGCGATCGCGAGCTGGGTCAGTGCCAACTTCACCGCCCAGACGGTGGACGGGGTCACGGTCTACGACCTGACGTCCGGCGCCTCCTCGTCCTGAGCGTCGGCCGCACGACCGGTCTGGCTCGATCGTCGCGCCGCTGGGGGATTTGGTCGGGCCCCCAGCGGCACACGGTCATGTCTAAGTGCGACTTTGGTCAATGGATAGTAAAGCCCTCTAGCCGCCGCAATTCTCCGCGTGATTGGCTGCGCCCGATGCCCGTCCGGCGCATGTCGGGCGAGTGACCGCCAGGAGAACAGGGGCTTGACAATGGCGACAAGCGCGACGGTGGAGCAAGGCCCCGAGCGGGCCGGTCACCTGCAGCGATCGGTCGGGTTCTACGGACTGATGTTCGTGTCCCTCGGCTCGATCATCGGGTCCGGCTGGCTACTCGGCGCCCTCAATGCAGCGGAGGTCGCCGGTCCGGCCTCGATCATCTCGTGGATTCTCGCGGCCGCCATGCTCACGTCCTTGGCTCTGGTGTACGCCGAGCTCGGGGCCACCTACCCCGTGGCGGGAGGCACGGGACGCTTCCCGTACTTCTCGCACGGGCCCGTCGCGGGCTTCGTGGCCGGCTGGACATCCTGGCTGCAGGCCGTGGCGATCGCGCCGATCGAGGTGCTCGCCTGCATCACGTACGTCAACAGCGTCAAGGCCGTCCACGAGAACTTCGCGATGCTCTACGCCTCGGGGGACAAGGCCGGCCTGCTGAACGGCAAGGGTCTCCTCGTCGCCACCTTCGGCATGATCCTGTTCACCGCGATGAACCTGGCCGGCGCGAAGTTCATGTCGGAGAGCAACTCCATCGTGGTCATCTGGAAGACGGCCGTACCCCTGCTCGCGATCATCATCGTGGCCGGATCCGAGTTCCACGGCGGCAACTTCACCGCCGGCGGCGGGTTCGCGCCCGACGGCATCCACGGCATCTTTGCCGCCTTCCCGGCCGGGGTCGTGTTCGCGTTGCAAGGCTTCGAACAGGCGGTCCAGCTAGCGGGTGAGGCGCGCAACCCGAAGAAGGACATCTCCCGGGCGATCATCACGGCGATGGCGATCGGCGCCGTCCTCTACGCGCTGCTGCAGCTGGTGTTCATTGCCGGCGTCGCGCCCTCGCACGTGACCAAGAACTGGAACAACCCGTTGGGCACCGACCCGTCCGACTACGGCGCCTGGTACACCCTCGCGCTCGCCGTCGGAGCCGGCTGGCTCGCCACGATCCTGATCATCGACGCCGTCATCTCCCCTGCGGGCACCGGCATCGTCTACGTCGGCACGACCTCCCGCATCTCCTACGCGCTCGGTGAGGAGAGCGAGCTGCCGAGCAGGCTGGCCAGTGTCAACAGCCGCGGCGTGCCGGTCTTCTCCATCCTGGTGACGGCGATCGTCGGAGAGCTCTGCTTCGGACCGTTCCCCAGCTGGAACAAGCTGGTCGGCGTCGTCACCGGAGCCACCGCGGTGATGTACGCGTTCGCACCCGTCTCGTTGGCGGCTCTGCAGAAGGTGGACGGCGACCGGCCCCGGCAGTACCGAGCGCCGATGCCCGGCCTGCTGTTCCCCTCCGCGTTCGTCTCGGCCAACCTGATCCTGTACTGGGGCGGCTACAACTACACCTGGAAGATCGCCCTGGCCATCGTGGTCGGCCTGATCATCTTCGGCATCGGCATCAACGTGAACCACACCGATGCGGCCAGCAAGCTGCGCAACGCGATCTGGATCGGCCCGTGGATCATCGGGTCTGTCCTCATCGGTCTGGCCGGCCGGTACGGCGACGGGTCCAAGAGCTGGCTGCCCGAGTGGATCGACCTGCTGGTGGTCGCGGTGTTCAGCCTGGTGATCTTCTACTGGGCCGTTCAGCTCGTGCTCACGCCCGAGCAGGTCGCGGTGGCCGTCGAGAAGGACCGGGCGCAGCTGGACTACGAGCACGCCACGCTGGCCTGACGGACCTGACGGCCGAAGCCGGTCCGGAACCCGTCGTCCGTCTCAGCGGGCGGCGGGTTCGCGGCCGATCGCGCCGGCGGCGACCGCAGCCGCGACGACCGACGGCACGAGCAGCAGGCCGATGCTGGCCACACCGAGCAGGGCGCTGAACACGAACAGCACGAGCGCTACGAGCAACGCCTTGCCGGCCCGGGGGGTCGCACCCTCGACCCCCGCGGCCACACTCAGGGCCAGCGGCGCGCACACCAGCGTGACGTACCACCAGGCGGGGTCGTTGCCCTGCCGGCGCACGGTGAGGACGTACAGGACCACATAGAAACCCGCCCATGCAGCCGCGGCGAGCGAGTAGATCCGGGTCTTCGCGGTCACGACGGCATCCTGCCCTACCCCGGTGCCCTCAGGTCGTGACGCTCACCTCGGTGGCCGGCCGCTCGGACTGGGTGAGCACGTGACCGGCGAGCGCGCCGAGCTGTTCAAGTCGCCACAGCTCTGCGTAGTGGTACGGCGGTCCCGACTCGCGCACGACCACGAGACCGAGCCGGGTTCCGGTGAGCGGGACGAGGGCCATGCCCGCGTGGGAGCCGCCGATCACCGTGAGTCGGAGCGGCACCTCGACGGTCACGTGCTCGGGTCCTGGGCAGGCCGGACTGGTGGCGACGACCCGGTCGACCCGCTCGTACTCGTCGTAGTGCACCGCCGCCGCCCAGTCCGACCCGGTCGATGCCGCGACTCCGTCGACCAGGGTGGACAGGGCCCGGGCGGGCGCCGCGACCATGCGTCGGGCCAGCTCCAGCTCGCCGTGGCCGGTAGTCGGCGCGGGTTCGTCGCGTACGCCCATCACCTGGACACCTGGGACGGCCGCGAGCTGGTGCTCGACCCGTTGGAGATGGGTCGCGTCGCGCACCCGGAGATGCAGGTCGTCCAGCGCGCGGCCGGACTCGCTCTCGAGCACCTGCACCTGGACGATGTCGGCGCCGGCCGCTCCGACCCGGGTGGCGACCTCGCCCAGCGCGCCAGGGCGGTCAGGGACGGAGATCCGGACGAGTGCGAGCATGGCGGCACCTCCCGACAGGTGATTGCCATCAGCGTGCCAGGTCCGTGTTGCCGTTGGGTTTCCGGTCACCCGGACGGCCGTATGGGCGGTCAGCTGTCGAGGCTGAACGGCCGTCCCGGCATGGTGACCGACCCGGCGGGACACCAGTACGTCATGATCTCGAACTCGAACCGGCCGGCCAGGTACATCGGGTCCTGCTCGTTCAGCCGCCGGGTCTCCTCCAACGACCCGGTCCGGAAGAGTGACATCCCCCGCAGGCTCTCGTCCGGCTGGTCACGTACCGGTCCGTTGACGGCCAGCACTCCCTGCTCGCGCAGCCGGTCCCGATAGGCCAGATGCTCGAGCTGCAGCCGGTCGAGGGTCTCCTCGTCGTACTGGGGCGCATGTGCCGGGCGCCGCAGGATCACCAGCTCGAACGCCTCCATGTCGCGCGTCATCGCGCCTCCCTCGCAGTGCTGCCGGGATGGGATCTCAGATGAAGATCGCGGGGTCGACCCACTCGCGTTCCTCCGGTGTCGTGCCCGGGTCGGGCGCGACGACCCGGCCGGGTACGCCGACGACGACCGCACCCGCTGGGACATCCTTGACCACCACGGCATTGGCGCCGATCTGCGCACCGGCCCCGATCCTGACCGGTCCGAGGATGCGCGCGCCCGCCCCGACGGTGACGTTGTCCTCGACGGTGGGGTGACGCTTGACCCGCTCCATCGACCGTCCGCCCAGCGTCACGCCGTGGTACAGCATCACGTCGTCGCCGACCTCGGCCGTCTCACCGATGACGACACCCATCGCGTGGTCGATGAAGAACCGGCGGCCGATCGTCGCGCCGGGGTGGATCTCAACTCCGGTGAACCACCGGTTCGCTTGCGAGACAAGGCGAGCGAGCAACCTCAAGCCGTGTTGTTCCCACAGCTGATGCGCCAGCCGGTGGACCCAGATCGCGTGCAGGCCCGGGTAGCACAGCACGATCTCCAGCCGCCCGCGCGCGGCCGGGTCTCGGCGCGCCGCCGTCGCCACGTCCTCGCGCAGCCGGGCCCGCCAGCGAGCCGGCCCGGAGTCCGGCAGCAGCTCCGCCATGACGGATGCCGCGCCTCAGTCGAGCAGGTCGGCGTACAGGATCGTCGACAGATAGCGCTCGCCGAAGCTGGGGATGATCACGACGATCAGCTTGCCGTCGTTCTCCGGCCGCTTGCCTACCTGCACCGCCGCGGCGATCGCGGCGCCTGAGGACAGGCCGACGAGCAGGCCCTCTTCAGCGGCGGTGCGACGGGCCCACTGCACGGCGGTGTCGGCGTTGACGTCGATGACCTCGTCGTAGCTCGAGCGGTCGAGGATGGCCGGCACGAAGTTCGCGCCGATGCCCTGGATCTTGTGCGGGCCGGGCTCGCCCCCGTTGAGGATGGGCGACTCCTCGGGCTCGACCGCGACCATCTTCACGTCGGGCTTTCGCGCCTTCAGCACCTGACCGACGCCGGTGATGGTGCCGCCGGTGCCGATGCCGGCGACCACGATGTCGACCTGGCCGTCGGTGTCGTTCCAGATCTCCTCGGCCGTCGTCTTCCGGTGGATCTCGGGGTTGGCCTCGTTCTCGAACTGGCGGACGAGGACCGAGCCCTCCTCGGCGCCCAGCTCCTCCGCCCGGTTGACCGCACCCTTCATGCCGTCGCTGCCCGGGGTGAGGACCAGCTCAGCGCCGAACGCCCGCAACAGGGCCCGCCGCTCCTTGCTCATGGTCTCCGGCATCGTCAGCACGACGCGGTAGCCCCGGGCGGCGCCGACCATCGCCAACGCGATGCCGGTGTTGCCACTCGTCGCCTCGACGACGGTGCCACCCGGCTTGAGGACGCCCGCCGCCTCGGCCGCGTCGATCATGGAGACGCCGATGCGGTCCTTGACGCTGCTGGCGGGGTTGTAGAACTCGAGCTTCGCGACGATCTCGGCCCCGGAGCCTTCACTGACCCGGTTCAGCCGCACGAGAGGCGTGTTGCCGATGAGCTGGGTGACGTCCTCGTAGATGCGCACCGCGCCAGCCTACCTCGCTAGTTGAGTAGTAAACCTAGCGCTGCACTTCCCCGAACCTGTCAGCATGAGAACGCCCATATCGACTCCCTGGTGCTGACAGCTCAGTCCTCGGCGAGGGCCTCGAGCGCGGGCATGGCGGCCACCAGGGCGGCCGCCTCGTCCGGCCCCAACGCCTCGATCCGCCGGGTCAGCCCGTGCAGCCGCAGCTCAAGGGTGCTCTCGACCAGGGCTCGGCCGGCAACGGTGGCCGAGATGAGCGCGGCCCGGCCATCCCCGGGATCCGGCACGCGCTCGACGTACCCGGCCTGCTCCAGGCTGGTCACGACCTTGGTCATCGACGGCGGGGCCACACCCTCGCGGGCGGCCAGCTCCCCGGACCGGATCGGCCCTTCCTTGACGACAGTGACGAGCGCGCTGAGTACGCCGTGGCTCACCGGCGCCGCCGCCTCCCGGCGCAACGAGCGGGTCAGCCGGCCCAGCGCTACGTACAACCGGGTCGTGTCGACGGGCGAGTCGACCGCCACAGCGGCCGTACGCCGCGTCACGGACGTACCGACTGCAGCGGCTCCACCGGGTCATCCTGGCCCATCCGCTCGCCGTCGGAAGCGTCCGACAACGCGCCGTCGTCGTGGACGTACTTCCCGCCGCGGAACATCGAGGCGAGCGCGCCGACCAGCATCATCAGGGCGGCGGCCGTGAAGACGACGGCCAGGCCGTGGTGGAACGGTTGTGCGATCAGGTGCGGGAAGAACTCCTTGCCGGTCAGCGTGGCCGCACTGGCCGGGGGGATCTGGTGCAGGGTGCCGGACGGCCCCAGCAGGCTCTGCATCGGGTTGTACCCGAGGAAGGCGGCGAACAGCGACCCGACCGGAGGCAGACCACCGATCTGCTGCGCGACGCCGGGCGAGACCCCTTGCGCCGTCAGGCCGTTGGTCAGCGTCGTCGGCAGGGTCGAGGCGAGCCCGGCGATCATCAGCGAGAAGAAGATGCCGATCGACAGTGAGGATCCCGAGTTGAAGAACGTGCCGCGCATGCCGCTGGCCGCGCCGCGCTGATGGGCCGGTACGGAGTTCATGATCGACATCGTGTTGGGGGCCGCGAACAGCCCCGATCCGATGCCGTTGATGGCGATCAGCGCCGCGAACTGCCAGTAGGTGAAGTCGGTGGGCAGGAAGATCAACGCGACGAACGACGCCCCGGTGACCAGCAGTCCTCCGGTCGCGAGCGCCCGCCCGCCGATCCGGTCGGCCAGCCAGCCGGATGCGGGGCCGGCGACCAGGAAGCCGACGCTGAGCGGGAGCAGGTAGATCCCCGCCCACAGCGGCGTGGACTCGAAGCTGTACCCGTGCAACGGGAGCCAGATGCCCTGCAGCCAGATGATCAGCATGAACTGCATGCCGCCACGGCCGATCGACGCGAGCAGGCCGGCCAGGTTGCCCGCCCAGAACGGCCGGATCCGGAACAGGTTCATGTGGAACATCGGGTCGGAGACCTTGGTCTCGACGACACCGAACACGACGAGCAGGACGCTTCCACCGATCAGGCCGGCCAGCACCCACGGGTTGGTCCAGCCCTGCGAGTGGCCGCCGTACGGCTGGATGCCATAGGTGATGGCGGCGAGCATCGCGGACAGACCCACCGCGAACGTGATGTTGCCCCACCAGTCGATCCTGGCCTTGCCCGTCGTACCGCCGAGCTCGTGCAGCGAGCGGTAGGACCAGACGGTTCCGATCAGCCCGAACGGCACGCTCACCCAGAACACCGCGCGCCAGTGCCACTCGGAGAGCACGCCGCCCAGGATCAGGCCGATGAACGAGCCGGCGATGGCCGCGACCATGTTGACGCCGAGCGCCGTACCGCGCTGGTTCGCCGCGAACGCGTCGGTGAGGATCGCCGTCGAGTTGGCGAACAGCATGGCGCCGCCGATGCCTTGCACCAGCCGCCACCCGATGATCCAGAGCGCGCCACCGGAGCCGTCCAGCGGTTCGAGCGCGAGGAGCACCGAGCTGACCAGGAAGACGAGGAAGCCCAGGTTGTAGACCTTGACCCGCCCGTACATGTCGCCCAGCCGGCCGAGCGTGACGACCAGCACGGCGCTCACGAGCAGGAAGCCCATGATCATCCAGAGCAGGTAGCTCACGTTCTGCGGCGCCAGCGGGTTCAGATGGATGCCGCGGAAGATCGCCGGGAGGCTGATCAGGACGATGGAGCCGTTGATGGTGGCGACCAGCATGCCCATCGTCGTGTTCGACAGCGCGATCCACTTGTACGACGGGTGGTCCTTGTCCCAGCGGGCGGACGGGGCGGTCAGCGACGCGAAGCTCACTTAGTTAGTTTAGCGCAACTAACTATCTCCCCGCGCCTCAGAGCTGGAGCCCATGGCCTCAGACCTGCGGGGCGGGAGCCTGCGCGTTGGCGGTCAGCCGCTGCATGGCCAGCTGGACGACGGAGATCAGCGCCTGCTTGGTCGCGGCCCGGGCGCGTGCGTCGGTGTAGATCATCGGGACGTTGGCCGGCACCTGCAGCGCCGCGCGGACCTCGTCGATGCCGTGCCGGGCGACGCCGTCGAAGCAGTTGATCGCCACGACGAACGGGATACCGCGGGCCTCGAAGTAGTCGATGGCCGGGAAGCACTGGTCGAGCCGCTCGGTGTCGACCAGGACGACGGCGCCGATCGCGCCGCGCACCAGGTCGTCCCACATGAACAGGAAGCGGTCCTGACCCGGCGTACCGAACAGGTACAGCCACAGGTTGCCCGGCAGCGCGATCCGGCCGAAGTCCATGGCCACGGTGGTCGTCGTCTTGCGATGCGTGTTGCCACCAGCGTCGTCGATGCCGACCGAGTGCTCGGTCATCGCGGCCTCGGTCGAGAGCGGCTCGATGTCGGAGATAGATCCGATGAACGTGGTCTTGCCGACCGCGAATCCGCCGGCCACCACGATCTTGACGACGGTGGGTGCGACGTCGGAACCCTGGGGGGTGCGTCCGTCGGCCACGTCCGTGGCCGTGGGGGCAGCGCCCGGGGCCACGTCAGAGCGAGGAAATGCCATTGAGCACACTCTCCAGAACGCTGAGGCTGGTCGCCAGGCCGTTCTGACCGTTGGCGATGCCGTGGATACGGACCTTTCCCTCGTCGGCCAGGTCGCTCACGATGACGCGAACGACCCCGACGGGGAGTTTGACGTGCGCCGAAAGCTCGGCGATGGACAGGAACTCGGTGCCGGTCAGGTCGAGGATCTTGGCGGTCTCTGCCGTCATGCCGGGCGCGGGCGCGCGCAGGGACTGCACGAGCGCCTCGATCGGCAGGTCGGACGAGCTCGGTCGCGTGCGCCCGCCGGTGACGGCGTACGGCCGTACCGCATAGGTCTCCTCGACCTCGGTCTCGTCGGGGTCCGCTCCCCCACTGCGGACGATCGGCTTGTCCGCCATCGGACTCAGCCGACCTGCCAAGCACGCACCGGGCCCCCGATGGGGAGCCGGGCGCGCATCTCGCTGATCAGCTGCGGCGTCAACGTCGCTTCGGTGCGGCTGACCAGCAGGGCCATCTCGTAGCCGATGAGGCCCACGTCGCACTGCGAGTCGGCGACGACCGCGAGGACCGAGCCGTCGTTGACCGACATGGAGAACAGGAAGATGGTGTCCATCTCGACGATGGCCTGCCGGACCTCGCCGGCGCGCAGCTGACGAGCCGCGCCGCGGGTCAGGCTGGACATGCCGGAGACGATCGCCGCCATCTGGTCGCCGCCAGTGCGGTCGAGATCGTCGGACATCGCCATCAGCAGACCGTCGGCAGACACCACGAGGGTGTGCTGCACTCCGGGCACGCTCTTCACGAAGTTGTCGAGCAGCCAGCTGAAGTTCGCTGCCTCTGTGCTCATCGTGGTCGTGTTCACGGTGGTCTTCCTCCGGGTGGTCGGGCTTCTCGTTATGTCGGTGGCTCGGGCGTCCGGCTTGAGTGCCGGCGGGTGTTTCTGGTGCTTGCGGGCTAGGCCGTGCGGGGGATCAGGGGTTCAGGGATGGTCCGTCGGCGTCCAGTGGCTGGGTGATGGCCGGCGGGCCCCCTCGGGGGATGAGGCCCGCCGACCACGTCTCAGCCCTCCGAGCCGTGGCCCTGGTCCGCCCGGCCGCGCTCGACGCCGGCCCGGAACCCGCTCAGCATCGAGCGGACATCGGTGGCGTTGCGTTCGCGGTGGGGGACCTCGGCGGCGCTGACCGGAGTGGGCTCCGTGCCCGGGGAAGCCTGTGGAGTACGGCGGACGAGTGAGTCCTGACCACGGTTCTCCATGGCCTTGGGCTGGTAGCCGGACAGGCGGCTCAGCTCGGACAGGGCCTCGCTCGCGATCGCCGACCGCTCGCGCAGCATTCGCTGCTCGTAGTCCTCGGCCGACTCGGCGGGGGCGGCCGACTCCGTGCGCGGGGGCGGCGTACCGAACAGGCTGCTCGTCCGGGCGAACGCCGCATCGGCTTCCGCGGGACGCGCGCCGAAGTGCGAGGAGTCGGGCATGTGTCCCGCGGCCGGCCCGGCCGAGACGACCGGCGTCGGGATCGCACCGAAGAGGGGGGCGTCCGAGACCGGGGCCGCCTCGCGAGCCACCGGAACCGGCGCGACGTGCGGCGACGTCGGCGGTGTCACCGGGGTCGGCACCACCGGGGGTGGCACGGGAGCCTGCGCGTAGGCCGGCGGTGTGCTGCTGCGCGGTGCTGGCGGCGCCACCGGCTTCATGGCGCGCGACCACGGGCGGGGCAGCCGACGGTTCTTGGGCGTCACCCCGCCGGGCAGGATGTCCAGGACTCCCGAGGTCGGAGCCGGCGTGGGCGGGGGCAGCTGCTCTGGCACGGGCTCGAGCGTGACCGTGAAGACGGGCGCCGCCTCGACGACCGGCTCGGGCTCGGGCTGGGGCTGGGGCTCGGGCTCGACCGAGACCGGCTCCGGCTCCGGCTCGGCGACGGGCGCTTCGGCGACCGGCTCGGGTACGACGGCAACCGACTCAGCGTCGAGGGCCGGCTCGGGCGCTTCGGCGACCGGGTCGGGTACGACGGCAACCGACTCAGCGTCCAGGGCCGGCTCGGGCGCTTCGGCGACCGGCTCGGGTACGACGGCAACCGGCTCAGCGTCCAGGGCCGGCTCGGGCGCGGCGACGGGCGCTTCGGCGACCGGCTCTGCGACGGGCTCGTCCTTGCCCCGGTAGTGCCGGCCCTTGCTGCGGCGGGTCGGGAAGTGCTGGAACAGGCTCGCGCGCTGCGCCAGATGCCGGCGCGACTCCTCGGCAGGTGCCTCCGAGCTACCGTCGGCGACCGGCTCGGCCACTTCCTCAACAACCGGCTCAGCCACGTCCTCAACGACCGGCTCAGCCACGTCCTCAACAACCGGCTCCGCCAGGTCCTCAACAACCGGCTCCGCCACATCCTCAACAACCGGCTCGGCCACGTCCTCGCGCTGCGGCTGGCGGCGCTGCAGCGGGAAGAAGCGGCGCTGTGCGGTCGGCTCCGCCGCGGGGTCCACATCGGTTGCGTTGGCTGCGTCAGCTGCGTCAGCTGCGTCGGCTGCGTCAGAGTCGTCGGCGTCAGCGACCGGTGTTGAAACGTCCAGCGGCGCAACGTCATTCGCCGTCTGGACACCGTCGATGAGGGTCAGCAGTGCGTCGTCGTCGCCATCGAGCAGGCTGGCCGGGTTGAACAGCTTCCCGACAACAAGAGGCTGCACAACCTGCTCGTGGACCTCCTCGTTAACCTCCTCGTGGACCTCGTCCCCGACCGGCTCCATGACCGGTCCGAACGTGCTGTCGGAGCCCATCGCCTCCGGCATCTCGACGGCCTCGGGCTCGGCAAGATCCGGCGGGGCAACCTCGACCGCGACCGGCTCGCCGGCCTCGTCCTGCGCAGCCTGTTCGTCAGCCTCCTCGGCCGCCGTGAGGGCAAGGGACACGGCCAGCGATGCAGCCAGGAGCGGCACCGCGACCGGCTGGACCTCTGCCTCTGCAGCAGCCTCGATCTCGGCGTCGGCGTCGACGTCGGCCTCCACCGCAGCCTCGGCGTCGGCGACGGCGTCGGGCACGGCGTCGGGCACGGCGTCGACCGCAGCCTCCGTCTCGGCGGGAGCAGCGACTGGCGCGGCCGGCGGGCCAGCGAGATCGCTTTCGGCCTCGACGGCCTCGACGGCCTCGACGGCCTCAACGACCTCAACGACCTCAACGACCTCAACGACCTCAACGACCTCAAGAACGTCGGTGACCTCGGGCACCTCCGGCCCGGGAGCCGGCTCGGACACCGGCGTCGGCTCAGGGGACGAGGAGCGCGAGCGGAAGCCGGAGAACAAGCCGGCCTTCTTGACGGGAGGAGCCGTCTCGGCCGTCTCGGCGACGGCCGCGGCAGGCGCCTGCAGGGCGGCGGGCATGGCCACTGGCTCGGACTGGACCGCAGCGCTGGTGGTCGCGCGTGCCGACGCCTCGCTGCGTGCGCGCCGCGGGAGGGACGTCGCCGTACCTCGTTGGGGGGCAGCCGCGCTGCCGCCGCCGAGACCGCCGTCCGGGCCGCGCTGGGGCAGGCCACCGCGAGCGCGCTGCGGCAGGCCACCGACCGGGGCGACCGCCGGCAGCCCTGGGCCGCCGTCGGCCGGAGCGCCGAAGTCGTAGGGGAACGGCGTGGCGAGCGCGGGCTGGGCCGGGGTCAAGGGCTCGGACGACGCAGGTACCCGTGGAGCGTGCGGGTTGGCGGTGGCCCGCGAGGGAAGCGACCGGTTCGCCGCCGCGCCACCGTCGGCGCTCGCCTGGGGGTCGTTCTCGTTCAGGACCTCGTCCTCGTCGTCGATCCCGGTGACCTCGGCGACCGTGCCCGGCACGAACAGAGCGGCGGGCAGGTCGATCACGACGACCGTGCCGCGGTCCCGTGCGGCCCGCAGGGTGACGCGTGCGTCCAGACGGCGGGCCAGGCGACCGACCACGAAGAACCCGAGGCGCGAGGCGCCGACCACGTCGGTGGCCGGCGGGTTCGCGATCCGCTGGTTGGCGTCGGTGATCTCGTCGTACGTCATGCCCAGGCCGGCGTCGGTGATCTTCACCCGCACGCCACGCCGGCTGTACGAGGTGACGACGAACACGCGCGTGTCCGGGTTGGAGAACTGGGTGGCGTTCTCCAGGAGCTCGGCCATGAGGTGCGCGGTCGTCAGGGCGACGTGGCCCACGACCGGCGGGTCTGCGCGCAGTGCCATGTCGACCCGCTCGTACTTCTCGATCTCGGAGATCGCGGTCCGGATGACGTCCGAGAGCGGCATCGGCTGACGCACGCGACGGCCGGAGTCGATGCCGGCCAGGACGATCAGGGACTCGGCGTTCCGCCGCATGCGGGTCGCGAGGTGGTCGAGCTTGAACAGGTTGTCGAGGGTGTCCGGGTCCTCCTCGGTCCGCTCCAGCTGGTCGATGAACGACAGCTGACGGCTGAGCAGGACGTGGTTGCGCCGTGCGACGTTGACGAACATCTCCGCGATCGAGCCGCGCAGGGCGGCCTGCTCGCGGGCGATCTTCATCGTGGTCTGGTTCACGTCGTTGAACGCGGCGGCCAGCTTGCCGACCTCATCCTGTGAGGTCACCGGGATGCGGACCAGGTCGCCGTCCGGCGTCTCGCCGGGGGTCGCCATGGTCTCGGCCAGCCGGGGCAGCTCGTCCCGGACCTGGCCGGCGGCGTCGGTCAGGCTGCGCAGCGGCCGGGTGATGGCCCGGGCCACGACCAGGGCGAGCAGGATCGGTAGCAGCAGCACGAGCAGGGCCAGGCCCAGGATCTGCCAGGAGCGGTTGGTCGCAGCGGTCGCACTGCTCTGCGCCGACACGGCGGCCGTGGCGGCCACGTCCGAGGCGAGCGTCTGCAGCGAGCTCAGGTGGTGGTTCGCGAGGTAGACCCAGCTCTGGTCCTCGATCGTGGGCTGCTTGCCGTTGGCGACGCTGAGCAGGCTGGCCCGCGCGGCGGCGAACTGCTTGCTGACGGCGCCGGTGTCCATGGCCCTGGTCATCTGTGCCCGCTGGCCGATCGACGCGTCGTACCAGTAGGCCTGGACGGCGTCGTTCTCCCGGGCGACGGCTGCCGTGTACTGCGCGACGGCGCCGGAGTCGTTGAGCACCTGGCGACCGAGGTCGCGCTCCTGCGTCGCGAGCTCGGCGGCGAGCTCGAGCTCAGAGTAGGAACGCAGCTGGCCGGCCAGCGTGCGGTCGGACAGCGAGGCGGAGATGCGGGCCGGGATCTGGATCTCCTCGGCGATGGCGGCGTTGTAGACGGCCGCGACACCCGCGGGACTGATGGTGCCCTTGTCGACCTGGCGGCGTACGGCGGCCAGCTTGGCGCGTGCCTGCATGTTGCTCGCGAGGGCCTTGGCGGCCTCGTTGGAGAGCTTGGCCAGCCCGATCCGCGCGGTCAGCTCGTCCGTGCTCTTGGCGGCGTTGTCCGTCTGCTTGCGGATCGTCTTGAGCTCGCCGCCCAGGGTGTAGTCACCGGACAGCCTCGCCTGGGACACGCGGCGCTCGGCCTGCAGGGCCGACACCAGGGCGGAGAAGCTACGCGCACCGTCCGAGATGTCACGCACCTGACGGGCATCCTTGGCGGCGTTGAGTGCTTGCAGCGAGACCACGGCGGCACCGATGACCAGCACCAGCATGGGCACAGCAAGGACAGCCAACAGCTTCGACCTGATGCCGAGGTTGCGCAGCATTTTTGTCCCCTCATGTCCAGCGACGACCTCTGCTTCGGCCTCGCCGGTCGACTGATTAACCCTTCCGGGGGGTGCTGTCACTCTTGTGGCGCAACAGCGGCGCGGCGGCTGGCCTGCGCACTCGGAGCTTGCTCCGAGAGGCACTGGCTGGGGCCGTCGCGGGTGATACTCACGGGGTGTCCGAGCCCGCGTCGTACGCCGTCGTCGTTCTCGCCGGCGGCACGTCACGCCGCATGGGTGGCGGCGACAAGACAGCGCTGGACCTCGGCGCCGGACGATCGGTGCTCGACCACCTCGTGAGCGGTCTGGACCCGGTCGTCCCTGTTGTCGTCGTCGGTCCGGAGCGTCCACTTGAGCGTTCGGTGACATGGGCTCGCGAGCAGCCGCCCGGCGGCGGTCCGCTGGCGGCCCTCGCAGCCGGCCTCGCCGCCCTCCCGGGTCCGGCGCCGGACTGGCTCGTCCTGCTGGCCGGTGACCAGCCGTTCGCGGCGGACGGTGTGCCCCTCCTGCTCGCGGCCGCCGTCGCTGCCGCTGACACGGATGCCGTCCTCGGCGTCGACCGTGGCGGCCGCGACCAGCCGCTGCTGGCGGCCTATCGGTCGGGCGCGGTCCGGGCCGCGCTCGAGCCGCTCGCTCGGGCCGTCGCCGGCCACGCCATGGCCTGGCTGCTCGACCGGATGCGGGTGCACCGGCTCGCCCTGCCCGACAGCGTCACCCTGGACGTCGACGACCCAGCGTCACTGGCGCGAGCGCGGGCGGCGCTGGGCGCTAGGCCCACTGACGACGCCTAGGGTCGCAGCATGCGCGCCGTCACGATTCCCGTCCCCGGTGGTCCCGATGCCCTGGTCCTGGCCGAGGTGCCGGACCCGGAGCCGGCGCCGGACGAGGTCGTCGTCGACGTGGTGGCCGCCGGCGTCAACAAGGCCGACACCGCCCAGCGCGAGGGTCGCTACGACCCGCCCCCTGGCACCTCGCCGTACCCGGGCATGGAGTGCTCCGGCCGCATCTCGGCGCTGGGCCGGGACGTCGAGACGTGGTCGGTCGGCGACGAGGTGTGCGCGCTCGTCACCGGTGGCGCGTACGCCGAGCGGGTCGCCGTGCCGACCGGCCAGCTCATGCCGGTCCCCCCGGGCATCGGACTGGTGGAGGCGGCCGCCCTGCCGGAGGTGACATGCACCGTTTGGGCGAACGTGTTCATGGCCGCCGGACTGCAGCGCGGTGAGGTGCTGCTGGTCCACGGCGGCTCCAGCGGGGTCGGGACAATGGCTGTCCAGCTCGCCCGCGAGCTCGGCGCCCGGGTCGCGGTGACCGCCGGGTCGACCGCCAAGCTCGAGGCCTGCCGGGCCCTGGGGGCGGACATCCTGGTCAACTACAAGGAGCAGGACTTCGTCGAGGCCGTCCAGGCGGAGACCGACGGGGCCGGCGCCGACGTGGTCCTGGACAACATGGGGGCCGAGTACCTCGCCCGTAATGTCGCCGTGCTGGCCCGCAACGGGCGACTGGTCGTCATCGGCTTCCAGGGCGGCACCAAGGCGGAGATCGACCTCTGGGCCATGGCTCGCAAGCGGGTGGCCGTCATCGCGGCCCTGTTGCGCTCCCGACCGCCGCAGGAGAAGGCGGTGATCGTGCGCAGCACGATCGAGCATGTCTGGCCCCTGCTCGAATCGGGCGCCGTCCACCCGGTGATCCACGCGACGTACCCGATGGTCGATGCTGCCGACGCGCACCGGGTGATGGAGGCGAGCACCCACGTCGGAAAGCTGCTCCTGGTGACCTGAGCGGCAGTAACCTGCGGCCGACGGACCACACGTCTTGACGGCCTGGGGAGATACTCGGTATACATCTCTTGCCAGGCTCAATACCGAGTATCTAGGGGGCCGAGGGAATGTCGGTGAGGCAGGCGCTTCTCGCGCTGTTGGACGAACGGCCGATGTACGGCGCGCAGCTGCGCAGCCAGTTCGAGCGGCGGACCGGAGGGACCTGGCCGCTCAACGTCGGGCAGGTCTACCAGACCCTGACGCGGCTGGAGCGCGACGGCCTGGTGGAGGCGGTGGGCGCTCCGGACGAGGAGGGACGGATCGCCTACCGCCTCACCGACCAGGGCCGCGCCGAGTCCGCACGCTGGTGGACGACACCGGTCGACCGGGCCGAGGCGCCCCGCGACGAGCTGGTGATCAAGCTCGCGCTCGCCGTGACGGTGCCGGGGATCGACGTCGCGGGGGTCGTGCAGGCCCAGCGCACGCAGACCCTGCGGCAGCTGCAGGACCTGACCCGGCTCAAGCAGCAGGCGGACGACCGTAAGGACCTGGCCTGGCTGCTCGTGCTCGACAACCTGGTCTTCGCGGCCGAGGCCGAGGTGCGCTGGCTCGACCACGTCGAAGCGCGCCTGGTGCGCGACCGGGGCCTGGTCGCGCAGGTCAGCCCCGAACCGTTCGAGACCGGTGAGCCGGCGCTCGACGCGGCGGGCGACGCACTGCGTGAGGCCGGCCGATGACCGCTCTCGAGACCGCCGAGGTCAACGCGCCGAACCGGACCGGCGCGATCCTGGAGCTCGTCGTCGCCTCGCGCGTCCACGGTCACGGCGCCACCGAGGTGCGCGCGCTCAACGGCGTGAGCCTGCAGGTGTACCCCGGTGAGCTGGTCGCCGTCATGGGCCCGTCCGGCTCGGGCAAGTCCACGCTGCTGACGCTGGCCGGCGGCCTGGACACGCCGACCTCGGGCGAGGTGTACGTCGACGGCACGGCGCTGTCCGGCCTGTCGCCGGCCCAGCTGTCGCAGCTGCGCCGCCGGAGCCTGGGCTACGTCTTCCAGGACCTGAACCTCGTCCCTGCTCTCACGGCCGTCGAGAACGTGATGCTGCCACTCGAGCTGGACGGCGAGCGTCAAGGGGCCGCCCGCCGACACGCGATCGAGTCGCTCGCGGAGGTCGACCTGTCCGAGCTGGCCGACCGGTTCCCGGACGAGATGTCGGGGGGCCAGCAGCAACGCGTGGCCATTGCCCGGGCCCTGGTCGGGCCGCGCCGCCTCGTCCTCGCCGACGAGCCCACCGGCGCGCTGGACTCCGAGACGGGCGAGGCCGTGCTTCGGGTGTTGCGCGCCCGGGTGGACGCCGGAGCGGCCGGTCTGCTGGTGACCCACGAGGCGCGGCATGCGGCCTGGGCCGACCGCGTGGTCTTCCTGCGCGACGGCGTCGTGGTCGACACGACCGGTGCGCCGCGTCGGGTCGAGCAGCTGCTCGACGAGACAGGCCCGCGGGGCGCACGGTGAGCGGGGCGCCCGGCCGGATCGGTTCGGCCAGCTGGCGCGGATCCTGGCGGGTGGCCCTGCGGCTGGCCCGTCGCGAGATCGTGCGCGGCAAGGGCCGGGCCGCGCTCGTCGCCATCATGGTGGGCGTTCCCGTGTTGCTCGTCGTCAGCCTGGCGACGCTGTACCACACCAACGAGGTCAGCCCCCGCGAGTCGCTCACCTCGCAGCTGGGTCAGACCGCCGGACTGGTGCGGACCACCGGAGACACCCGCGTGCCCGTCGACCAGGCGCCCGACGGCGATGGTTGGGCCACTCGCGACGCCCAGCCGGGTCCCGCCCGACCGTGGACGACGGCTGAGCTGCAGCGGCTCACGGGCGGGCGGCTGCTGCCGCTCTGGGAGGGCAGCTCGCGCCTCGCGCAGGGAGCCGCCGCCCTGTCGGTGAATGCGACCGAGCTGCCGTTGGCCGACCCGCAGACCCGCGGCATGGTGCACCTGCTCTCCGGGCGCCTCCCGGCCAAGGCCAGCGAGATCCTGCTCACGCCCGGTCTGGTGGACGGCGCCGGCTGGCGCGTGGGATCGACGGTGCGCGACCTCGACTCGGGCGCCTCCTTCACGGTGGTCGGGTCGTACACGACCATCGGGCTCTCCAACCGCGACCGGCGCGTCCTCGGCCTGGTCGGCGCGCTGCACGGCGCGGGCACCGACGACCCGTCCGACGCGTCGTACCTCGTGGTCCGGCAGCAGCCGATCAGCTGGGCCGAGGTGCAGCAGCTCAACGCGGCCGGACTGTTCGTGCTGTCCCGCGCGGTCGTCGAGCACCCGCCGGCCGGGGCCACGCTGGACCGCCGCGAGTCCCAGCTCGCCTCCGTCGCCCCGGCCACCAAGGCCGTGCTGGCCCTCGTCGTCGTCTCGATCGTCATCGAGGTCGTGCTGCTCGCCGGACCGGCGTTCGCGGTCGGCGTCCGGCGACGTCGGCGCGACCTGGCGCTGCTTGCCGCGACGGGCAGTACGCCGCGCGACGTACGCCGGACGGTGCTGGCCCATGCGCTCCTGATCGGGCTCGGCTCGGCCAGCGCCGGTGCCCTGCTGGCCCTGCCGCTCAGCCGCGCGGTGATGCCGGTCGTGGAGCACTACGGCGTCGGGCTCGGCCCGTTCGACTGGCGCTGGCGGGAGCTGGCCGCGGCTCTGGCGGTGGGCGCGGCGGCCGCAGTGATTGCCGCCCTGGCACCCGCACTGCAGGCGGCTCGCGCCGACGTCGCCACCGAGCTGGCCGGGCGTCGCGGACAGGTGCGCAGCCACCCCGGCTGGCCGGTGATCGGTCTGGTCCTGCTCGCGGGGGGAGCCACGGCAGACCTGACCCGGGGCACGCGCCCCGGAGGCGAGCTGTACGTCGCCGCCGGCACGGTCGTGATCGTCCTCGGCGCGGTCGCGTTGACGCCCTGGCTGGTCGGTCAGGTGGGCCGGCTCGCCCGCCACCTACCGCTGCCCCTGCGCCTGGCCACGCGCGACGCCGCCCGCCAGCGTTCTCGGAGTGCACCGGCCGTGGCCGCGATCATGGCCTCGGTGACGGGGATCACGGCGCTGGCCATCGGGCTGGCGAGCGACAGCGCCCAAGGGCGGCGCGACTACGAGCCGCGCACGGCACCCGGCCTGGCGACGGTCAGCCTGCCGCGGGCCGATGCGGAGCCGCCTGTCCTGGCCGCCATCCACGAGGTGATGCCCGGTCGAGCCGTGTTCGTCGGCAACCGCGTGGAGGACCTCGCCCCGCTCGCACCCGGATCCGGCGGTCGGCCCGGCGCCGCCCCGACCCGCAACGTCGTCGTCGCGATGCCCGGATGTTCGCTCCGGCAGGCGGCTGGGCTCAACGAGGAGGCCAGCGACTGCCCGTCCCGCTGGCAGCGATTCAACACCTCGGAATCCGTTGTGGCCGATGACATTCCGACCCTGCGCGCGTTCGGCGTGCCGCTCGACGCCGCGGCGGAGCAGACGCTGCGTAACGGCGGGGTGCTCGTAGCCGCGCCCGACGCGATCACCGCCGGGCACGCGTCGGTGGGCGTCGTGAGCGTGTCGGCCGACGGCAGCCAGGCCACGGTGACGGTCCGCCGTACCCTCCCGGCTGCCGTGTTGCTGCCGCCCACGCCGCGCACCCAACGAGTGGCCTCCCTCGTCATGACCCCGGAGACCGCCCGCTCGCTCGGCATGCCGACCCTGCCCAGCCAGGTGGTCATCGGCGGTCCGACCCTGTCCAAGGGTCAGCAGGACCAGCTGAACCGCAAGGTCACGTTGCTCGACTCGACCCTGTACGTCGAGCGCGGCTACGAGCTGCCGTACCGGTTCGTGCTGTTCCTGCTCCTGCTGGTCGGCTCGCTCGTCGTCCTGGTCGCCACCATCACGGCGACCGCGCTGGCGATGAGCGAGGCGCGGCCGGACCTCGCGACGCTGGCGGCGGTCGGTGCTCCGCCGCGGACCCGTCGCTGGTTCGCGGCGGCGCAGTCCGTGGTCATCGGGCTGGTCGGCACGGCGCTCGGCGTGGTCCTCGGGTTCGTGCCCGGGCTGGCCGTGACCTGGCCGCTGACGGCGAACTCGTACACCAGCTTCACGCCGCCGCGGGACTCCTCCGGCCCGGTCATCGCGATCCCGTGGCTGCCGCTGCTCGCGGTCGTCGTCGGCGTACCGCTGCTCGCCGGGCTGGTGACGGGCGTGTTCACCCGGTCCCGGCTGCCGATGGTCCGGCGGCTGGCCCGGTGAGGAACCGTGGCATCCTTCGACCGTGCGCGTGCTCGTGGTGGGAGACCGGGGCGACAGTGACCCCGGCTATGTCGGTGAGCGGCTCGAGGAGCTCGGCGCCGAGCTGACCTTGGCGCTGCGCGGGGAGCTGAAGGTCGACGGACCGTTGCCCGACGCGGGCCGGGCCGACCTCGTCGTACTGCTCGGTTCGGCCGACGGGGTCGCCGACGCGGGCCGCGACGACGTGGTCGCGGTCGAGTCGGCCCTCGTGCTGGACTGCCTTGACCGCGACGTGCCGGTCATGGCGATCTGCTACGGCGCCCAGCTGGCCGCGGCGGCGCTCGGCGGCACGGTGACCAAGGGCGGCGCTCACGAGCTCGGCTGGTACTACGTCGAGTCGCACGACCCGGCGCTCTGCCCGCCCGGTCCGTGGGTGCAGTACCACGACGACTGGTTCACCGTGCCCGACGGCGCCCGGCTGACCGGCGTATCCGACGCGGGGCCGCAGGGCTTCGCGGTCGAGGCACCGGACGGACGGCTGCGGCTCGTGGCCTGGCAGTTCCATCCCGAGGTGTCGCCCGCCATCCTCGAGCGCTGGCTCTCGGCTGATGCCGAGCCGCTGGCGCGGCAGGAGGTCGACGTGGCGGCCCTGATGGGCGAGACGCGGGAGCGGGCCGAGCACGCGCGAGCCGCCACGCATGCGCTGGTCGACGTCGCGCTCGACGCGATGGGCCTGGTCCGCGCTCGGGTCTGAGAGCGGTCACCATCTGTCCACAGATGCTTCGCGCGTCTTGCCCGGCCCTGCACACGTATGAGTAGCATCGCCTGAACGTCCGGATCGGGCCGGACCATCGTTCAGGGGGAGACCTCGATGAGCAGAGTTCGCAGCATCATGACCGTCGCCACTGTCATCGCGGCCGGCATCGCACTCGGCGCCGGGGTGGCGCAGGCCGCACCCCATCGGCCGGGGACACCGGGGTCGTACCAGTCCTGGGGCCCGAACTGGGTCACCAGTGACGGATGGAACGAGGGCGTGGGCAAGGGCGTGTTCGGCGAGCGCGCGGACGCGACTGCGGTCGGCGGGACCCAGTCGTACTTCGCCTACCGCGACAACGGCCGTGGGGTCTACGTATCCGCGACTTACTACTTCTACGGACCAGGTCCGACGAGCACCACCTGTGGCAGCCAGGGTGGATCGTGCTGGTAGGTCAAGGACGGCGACCGGTTTCCCAACTGGCGCAAGCAGATCTGGGGCTCCCAGTACGGTTCGACCTCACTGATAGACAACGCGGATCGCGCGCGGGGGTACTACAAGATCTGCGAGGACCACTACCTGGCCAGCGATCCCTGCAGCGCGACCTCCGTCCTCACCACCTCGTACTGACCGGGCTCCCGGTGACCTCCGGGGTGTCTCCTCTGCGTTTGGACGAGGTACGCATCTCGTACGGCGATGTCGTCGCGCTCGACGTCGACCACCTGTCCATCGGTCCCGGAGTCACGGGCCTGGTCGGGGTGAACGGCGCCGGCAAGACCTCGCTGATGAGCGCGCTGGTCGGGCTGGTTCGACCACGCAAAGGCACGGTCTTCGTTGCCGGCCAACCCGTGGCGCGGCGGACGTTGCGGGACGTACGACGGCGGATCGGGTTGGCACCACAGCAGTTTCGGGCGCCGGGCAACGTGGCCGTCGAGGACCTCGTGACCTATCTCGGCTGGCTGCACGGGCTGACGCCGGCTCGAGCCGGTGAGCGCGCGGGTGTCGTGCTCGACCAGCTCGGGTTGGCCGGCAAGCGCCGGGCGCGCGTCTCCCAGCTGTCCGGCGGGATGCTGCGGCGGGTCGCCATTGCTCAGGCCATGGTGCACGACCCCGGAGTGCTGCTCCTGGACGAGCCGACCGCTGGCCTCGACCCCGAGCAACGACATCAGGTCCGCGAGGTCGTCTCCGCAGCGGCGGCCGGTCGGACGGCGGTCATCAGCAGCCATCTGCTCGAGGACGTGGTGCGCTGGTCGGACTCGATCCTGGTCCTCGACGAAGGGCGCGTCGCGTTTCACGGGTCGGTCGAGGAGTTCTGGGCGGAGGCCGCCCGCCGCGGCGTCGCCGAGCAGGACGGCGAGCTGGCCTTCCTGGCCGTGGTGCGCCGTGAGCGGTAGGCGTCGGATCGCCACCGTCGCCCTGCATTCTCCGGCGGTCTGGCTCGTCCTGCCGGTCTTCCTCGGCCTGGACGTCATGGTTGCCCTCAGCCGAGGGGCGGGATGGCGCGGCGAGCTCAGCTCGCTCGTCGAGGCCATCGCGCCGGTGGTCATGCTGTTCTCCCCGTTCCTGGCCGGACTCGGAGCGTGGTCGGCCCGGCAGGACCGAGCGCTCGACGTCAGCGGACTCCTCCGCTCCTGCGCCGAGGGACGCCGGCACCTCGCCGTACGGGTGAGCGTCGCTGCGGGCGTGCCGGCGGTGCTTCACCTGCTCGTGCTGATGGTCCTCGGTGCCGTCAGCCTGACGACGGCACATGTCGGTGGGTGGCCGATCGGTCCGTTGTTGGTCCAGTTCGCCGCGTTTCCGGCGTTCACCGCTCTGGGCTACCTCATCGGCTGGTTCGTCGACCACCTCGTCGGCCTGCTGGTGGCGGCGGCCGTCGCGTTGCTCGCGGCCTACACCGACTACGGCAGCCCCCGGTGGCCGCTGGGATTCATCAGCGACGGCGGGTCGGGCAGCTTCATCAGCCGCCACCCGGACGACCTTGCGGTTCTTGGTCGGCTGACGTTCTGCGTGGCCGTCAGTGGTCTCGCCCTGCTGGCAGCGTGCAGCACTTTCGCCGCCGGCCGAAGCCGGTGGATCCAGCTGTCCGCCTGTGCCGGACTGTTGCTGTTCGGAGTCCGGGTCGTGCAGACGCATCCCCTGGTCTGGACGCCCCGAGCTCCTATCCCGGTGGCCGATCACTGCACCGGTGAGCGGCCCCAGGTGTGCGTGCTGCCCGACTACGCCGGGTTGGCGGAACGCGCAGCCCACATCGCCGACCGAACGGCAGTGTTGCTCAGATCGACGGGAGCCAGCGGGTTGCCCGACACGTTCGTCGGCTGGTTCCCGTCCGTACCACCGGCCGAGAACACGCTGACGATCTTCGATCCGGAGACCGCCTACCAGCCGGCGGAGTCCCTGGTCATCATGGGTGAAGTCGTCGCCCCCAGCGGCTGCCCACAATGGAGGACGGGCGTCGATCTCGACGACGTAGGTGCCGCGGAGCAGATCGTGCTCACCTGGCTGGTCGGGCAGGACCCTGGCCTGTCGGGCGAAAGGGGGTGACCCACGCCGGCGCCGACGTCAGCGGGTTCCTGCGGCGGTCACCAGAGCAACAGCGAGCCCGGGTGGCCGAGCTTGCGACCGACCTGGCCACCTGCCGCTTTGCCGACCTGCCCTCGACGGGGACGCCGCTGTGAGTGCGGTACGCCGGGTCTGGCTCAGCAACCACGCGACGGCCGGCGCCGGCTTCGGCCTGGTCGGCCTGATGCTCCTGACCTGGGCTGTCACCCAAGGTGTCATCGAGGACCGGCTGACCAACCCGCTGGGTGACTCCTACGCCTCGCTCAGCGTCACGCTGATCCTTCCGGTTCTGGCGATCTCGCTGCTGCCGGTGGTGCTGAACGACCAGGTCGACCCCGCCGTCGCCTTGGCTGCTCGGCCCCTCGGCCGGCTGCGAGCGGCCTGGTGGTTGTTCGCGGTCGTCGTCGTCTTCGTCGCACTCCAGCCCGTCCAGGGTCTGATCGGAGCGACCCAGCTGCGCATCGACATCGGCCTCCTGGCCGGGTTGTCGACGGTGGCCCTCTGCACGCTCGGACTCGGTCCCGCCTCGACGGTGCCGCTGGTGGTGCTGCTGCCTCATCTGGCCCGACGCACCGGAGCACCGCTGCGTTGGTGGACCGTGCTGTCTACCGCCTATCCCTCGGCGACCGAAGCCGTCGCGGCTGCGCTCGCGGTCGGCGGGCTGGTCACCTATGCGGTGTTCGGTCCGCGCGCAGAGTCACGCCCAACAGGGGGCGGCGCCGACTAGCGTGCGCTGCTTCGGTAACCGGCCACGACCTGTTGCTGCCAGGCGTGCAGCGCGAACTCGACCGACATGCCGACGCTTGCATAGAGGGCCGGCGCGGACGTGCTGCTCTCGCTGTCGACGTTGAGCTTCGCGGCACCCCATCCCTCGGCCAGCCCAGCCGCAAAAGCCTTGCGCAGCAACGCTTTCGCCGCACCGCGACCGCGCGCCTCCCGGCGGGTCGCCAACATCGCGATGTACATCGCGTTCTCGTCCGCCATCTGTCGGTTCGCGATCAGCACGCCAGCCGGCTGCCCGTCGACCTCGGCCACCCACCAGAGCGCCGGATCGAAGCCGGAGCGGTTGCCGTACTGGTCCCACCACTCGTCGTAGGTGCGCGGGTGGTAGTTCCAGTGGTCGGCGAACGCGCCCTCGACGATCTCGTACGCCGATCGCGTCTCGTCCGGAGCCAGCAAACGGATCGCGACGCCGGCCGCCGGGACCGGCTCGCGGTCGTCGGCTGTGAGCGGTCGCTGCATGCGCCAGAAGGTCCGCACCCGGGTGAAGCCGGCGGCCGAGGCCCGGATCTGCCCGATGGTGTCCCCGTCCAGGGTTCCCGTCTCGACGCCCGTCTCGGACAGCCCGCGCTCGGCGGCGATCGAGGCGGCCTGGACGAACGCGTGGTCCCAGCACCAGCGGGCCAGGTCGTCCGCCAGTGCCGGGTCACGCGCAGTCAGCTGCGGGTCGACGTACACGTCCGAGGGGGTCCGGCCGGCTGCCTTGTCGTCGACCCACACCCACGCCACCGCCGCCGGCCCGTCCAGGACGAGCAGCTGGCGATGAGGGTCCTGGCCCAGGTCGGACTCGACATCGGCGAGCGAGACGTCCGGATAGCCGAGGACCGCCTCGTCGCACGCCGAGACCAGCTCGAAGACCGCCGGGGCGTCGGCCGGCCGCGGCGAGCGCACGCTCCAGGTGTCCGGCCAGCCGTCCGGCCAGCCGTCCGGGAGCGGCAGGAGCACGGGGGTTGGCGGCACCCGGACAGCGTGGCGGGCGGGCCTGGCCGCGGCAACCGGATATCCCCTGGCAGGAGCGAACGTCCCGGGTCGGGCAGGATGGACGAATGAGCGAGCAGCCGGACGATCGCGTCGTCGTGGTCACTCCGAGCGGGATCGGAAGCGCCCCAGGCCCCGGGGGCGGCCAGGACGAGTCGCACGAGGCCAGTCCGATCGAGCTCGTCGAGCAGCCGGCCAAGGTCATGCGGATCGGCAGCATGATCAAGCAGCTGCTGGAGGAGGTCCGCGGTGCGCCTCTCGACGAGGCGGGTCGCGCCCGGCTGACGGAGATCCACCGGCGTTCGATCAGCGAGCTCGAGCAGGGGCTCGCGCCCGAGCTGGTCGAGGAGCTGGAGCGGATCACCCTGCCGTTCGGCACCGAGACGCCGACCGACGCCGAGCTGCGGATCGCGCAGGCCCAGCTGGTCGGCTGGCTCGAGGGCCTGTTCCACGGCATCCAGACCGCCCTGGTCGCCCAGCAGATGGCGGCCCGGATGCAGCTCGAGGGCATGCGTCACCAGCTCCCGCCCGGGGTGTCGGTCGGGCCCGGCCCGGTCGGCCCCGGCTACTCGATGCCCGGTGCGGGCGGGCCCGGCCAGCGGGACCCACGCGACGGCGACGGCGAGGAGCCCGGCCGCCCGACCGGCCAATACCTCTGACCCCCCGCGCGTCGTCGTACCCCTCGACGGCCGGTTTACCCTCCGAAAGCCGCTCAGACCCGCGAAACCGGCCCCGCACGGCGGCTTTCGAGGGGTAGACCGGCACTGGAGGGGTACGACGACCGGGGGGTGAAGGTCAGCCGGACGCGAGCAGGACCTCGAGCACCTGGGCGACGCCGTCCTCCTCGCACGGAGGCGCGACACCCTTGGCCGCGGCGACGGCCTCCGGATGACCACCGCTCATCGCGTACGACTGCCCGGCCCAGCGCAGCATCTCGACGTCGTTCGGCATGTCACCGAAGGCCACGACGTCCGCCACCCCGACTCCGAGGTGCTCAGCCAGCCGGGCCAGCGGCGCGGCCTTGCTGACACCCAGGGCTCCGATCTCGAGCATCCCGTCCGCGGCGTTCGAGTGGGTCGGCGACGCGATGTCCGCCAGCAAGGGTCGCGCCGTCGCGAGCAGGTCGTCGCCCCGCACGTTCGGCACGCGCAGCAGGATCTTCACCACCTCCGGACCGTCCGCGACCAGGTCCACGAGGTCGCCCACCCGGGCCGGGCCGATGTCGTACCGCCGCACGTACAGCGACTCCATCGCGAACCCCTCGAGCGTCTCCAGCGCGAACGTCGCACCGGGCAGCGCGCTCCGCATCCGGGTGGCCACGTCGAGCACGGTCTCGGGCGCGAACGTCGTCGCCTCGAGCACCGACTGCGAGCGCAGGTCGACCACCAAGGCGCCGTTCGCGCAGATCGCCGCGCCCGTGCGGCCCTCGGACAGGCGGCCCAGCCACCGCGGTGGCCGGCCGGTCACGAACACGACCGGTACGCCGGCCGCCTCGCAGGCGTCGAGGGCCGCCCGGGTGCGCGGTGACAGCAGGCCGGAAGGGCCGACGAGCGTCCCGTCGAGGTCGGTCGCCAGCAGCTTCAAGTACTCAGCAGCGAGTCAGTGGCCTGAGCCGCAGCCCGTCAGCCCTCGTGGTTGGACAGCGCGACCAGGACCCCGGCGACAGCGAAGTACTTGTTGCTCCCCAGGTCGCGCACCGTCTTGATGCCGAACGCCTGGTCCAGCAGCGCAGCGTCGCCCTCGCTCAGGCCGGAGATCGCGGACACCGGAGCGTCGAGGATCTCGCCCACGGTCTTGTCCTCGTAGGCCTTGTCGAGAGCCTTCGCCAGGTTCGCCGATACCGCCATGTGTCCTCCAGGGCCAGGTCGCGCGCCGTCGCGCGGCAGGGGTGAGGCAGGAGCAGGCGGCCCGGCGACCGCCTCGTGGCACGCTACAGGCGGCGCAGCAGATGTACGAGGCCGTCCTCGGTCACGTCCGGCAGCACCTCGTCGGCCAGCGCGAGAACCTCTGGTGGCGCGCTCGCCATCGCGGCGCCGTGAGCCGCCCACTGCAACATCTCGATGTCGTTGCGCCCGTCCCCCACCGCGTACGTCGAGTCGGGCTGCACTCCGAGCGCGCGCCGTACCGACTCCAGCCCGCTCGCCTTGGTGACCCCCTCGGGCGCCAGGTCCAGCCAGGCGGTCCAGCCGACCGCGTACGACACCCCGTGCAGGCCGATCCGCGCCACCAGCTCGAGGAAGTGCTCGGGGGTGTGCGACGGGCTCCGGACGACCACCCGGCTGACCGGGACCGAGGTCAGCTCCTCGAAGCTCACCTCCTCGATCAGCCCGTTCAGCTCGCCGTCGGGGAAGCTGCCGTGCACCCGGTAGCCGACGCCCAGCACCTCGACCGCGAACCGCGCGTCCGGCAGATGCTCGCGCAGCAGCCGCACCGCCGGCCCCGCGTCGAACGTCACCTGCTCGACGATGTCGTACGACGGCGTCCCGGGTTCGCCACCGGACCGGCCCTGCGGCGAGACGCGCAGCGTCACGGCGCCGTTGCTGCAGATGGCGTACCCGTCGGACAGCTCGAGGCGGTCCATGACGGGCAGCAGCCCGATCAGCGACCGTCCGGTCGCGATGACGACATGCGTGCCAGGAAGCTCGGCGATCCGCCGCACCTCGGTGCGCACCGCCTGGGACATGGTGTCGTCGAAGTCGACCAGCGTCCCGTCGACGTCGAGCGCGACCAGCCGCTCCGGATGAGGCAACGTCCGCTCAGCCGACGGGCGACAGGACGTCGAGACCGACGTACGGCTGCAGCGCCTTCGGCACGAGCACGGACCCGTCGGGCTGCTGGTGGTTCTCCAGGATCGCGACGAGCCAGCGGGTCGTGGCCAGCGTGCCGTTGAGCGTCGCGACGATGCGGTTCTGGCCCTCCCGATGCGGGTCGCGTTCGCGGGTGCCGAGCCGGCGCGCCTGGTACGTCGTGCAGTTGCTCGTCGACGTCAGCTCCCGGTAGCGGCCCTGGCTCGGCACCCAGCCCTCGCAGTCGAACTTGCGCGCCGCCGGCCCCCCGAGGTCCCCCGCGGCGACGTCGATGACGCGGTACGGTACCTCGACCTTGGCCAGCATCTCCTCCTCGAACGCGAGCAGCCGCTGATGCTGCTCGACCGCGTCCTCGACCCGGCAGTACACGAACATCTCCACCTTGTGGAACTGGTGCACCCGGATGATCCCGGACGTGTCCTTGCCGTAGCTGCCGGCCTCCCGCCGGTAGCAGGCCGACCACCCGGCGTACCGGATCGGGCCGTCGCCGAGGTCCAGGATCTCGTCGGCGTGGTAGCCGGCGAGCGCGACCTCCGACGTGCCCGTGAGGTACAGGTCGTCGAGCTCGAGCCGGTAGACCTCGTCCGCGTGCGCGTCCAGGAACCCCGCGCCGGCCATCACCTCCGGCCGCACCAGGGTGGGCGTGATCGAGGGGATGAACCCCGTGTCGACCGCCTGCTGCATGGCCAGGTTGAGCAGACCGAGCTCGAGCCGCGCGCCGACGCCGGTGAGGTAGTAGAACCGCGCACCGCTGACCTTGGCGCCGCGCTTGGTGTCGATCGCGCGGAGGGCTTCACCGAGCTCCATGTGATCCTTGGGCGCGAACCCCTCGGCCCCGAAGTCGCGCGGCGTCCCCACCTCACGGATGAGCGCGAAGTTCTCCTCGCCGCCCGGGGGGACGCCCGGCTCGACCACGTTGGGCAGCCGCCGCATCAGGGCGGCCAGCTCCACCTCGGCAGCGTTCGCCTCGGCCTCGGCCGCCTTGACGCCCTCGGCCAGCTGCTTGGCCTGGTGCACCAGATGGGCCTTCTGCTCGCCACTGGCCTGCGCGACCTGCTTGCCGAACGCCTTCTGCTCCGCGCGCTGCCGCTCGAAGTCGGCGAGCGAGGTACGGCGGCGCAGGTCGGCCGCCAGGGCGGCATCCACGAGCCCCTCGTCCTCGCCGCGGGCGCGCTGGCTGGCCCGTACGGCGTCGGGATCCTCACGCAGCAACCGAAGGTCGATCACCGGTCGAGCCTAGCGAGGCCCGGACCTGCTCGGCCCCGCCCGGGCCGCTAGCGTCGGCGCGGTGACGACGCCGGAGGTGATGCTGCTCGTCGTGGCTCTGGCCGCCGCCCTGCTGGCCGCCGCCCTGGCCGCACGGCTGCTGCGCACTCGCCGTCAGCGGCCCCGCCACCAGGACACCCGGCTCCCGTTCGCCGAGGCCCTCGAGCTGCGCCCGCGCATCGCGTTCGTCGTCAACCCCACGAAGGTCGACGACCTCCCCGTGACCCGAACGGTGGTGGCCGCGATCTGCACGCAGGCCGGCTGGGCCGAACCCACCTGGTATGAGACGACGGTCGAGGACCCGGGCGAGGGTCAGACGCGAGCGGCCGTCAAGGCCGGCGCCGACGTCATCTGCGCGTTCGGCGGTGACGGAACGGTGCGCGTGGTGGGCTCGACGCTGGCCGGCACCGGCGTGCCCTTGGGCGTAGTCGCGGCCGGCACGGGAAACCTGTTGGCGCGCAACCTCTCTCTGCCGCTGGACCTGCACTCCGCCGTACGCGTCGCGTTGTCCGGACGAGACATGCCGATCGACGTCGGACGCTGCACGCTCGACGTGACCGGGGAGGACGAGCGGCCGCGTGAGCTGGCCTTCCTGGTGATGGCCGGGCTGGGTTTCGACGCGGCCATCATGGCCGACGTCCAGGACGCGATGAAGGAGCGCATCGGCTACCTCGCCTACGTCGCGGCCGGCGCGCGGAACCTCCGCGGACCGCAGATGCGGGTCCGGCTGTCGTTCGACGGTGAAGCACCCATTGCCCGCCGGGTGCGGACCGTTCTGGCCGGCAACGTGGGCCGGATCGGCGGCGGGATCAACCTCATGCCCGAGGCCCGCGCCGACGACGGCTACCTCGACACGCTGACCCTGTCGCCGCATGGCGTCGTCGGGTGGACCGCGGTGGCCGGGCGGGTGCTGACCCGGCGCCGGTCCGGACACGAGCGGGTCGAGCACCGGCGCTGCCGGCGGCTGCAGATCGCGATGGAGGAGCCGCAGCCCGTGCAGGTCGACGGCGACGTCGTGGCCGAGGTGCGGCGGGTGGACATCCGCCTGGATCGGCTCGCCCTCGTCGTGCGGGCCCCCGAGCCGGCTCAGGCGGTACCTCCCGCCGAAGCCCTGGCCGCCTAGTCGTACCTCGCCGGCTCGGCTAGGCGCCGCCGGCGCGGAGCTTGGCGATCCACTCGTGCGCCGCGGTGAAGTCGGCCTCCGAGGTGCCGGGCCGACGGCTCGGCGACGTCGAGCCGTTGACCCGCCCGGGCGCGACAGCCCGGGGGTACGACCCCAGGAACGTCACCCGGGCGCACGTCCGGTGCAGGCCCATCAGCGCCTCGCCGACGCGCGCCTCGGCGATGTGGCCCTCGCAGTCGATGGAGAAGCAGTACTGCCCGAGCGCGTCGCCGGTCGGCCGCGACTCGAGCCGGGTCAGGTTCACCCCGCGCACGGCGAACTGCTCGAGCATCTCGACCAGGCCGCCCGGATGGTCGTCGGTCTGGTACGCCACCAGCGTCGTCTTGTCCGCACCGGTCGGGGCCGGCACCGGGCCCGGCCGCGCGACCAGGACGAAGCGGGTCACCGCGCTCGGGTTGTCGCCGACGTCGTGCGCCAGCACCGACAACCGGTTGATGTCGGCCGCGATCGGCGCGCACAAGGCCGCGTCGTACGACGCGCGCTCCTCGGCGCCGTCGGCCAGCCCGGCCGCGGCGGACGCCGTCGACAGGGTCGGGACGTAGACCGCCTGGGGCAGCGTCCGGGCGGCCCAGCCGCGGCACTGGGCCCACGCATGCGGATGCGAGCCCACCCGGCGTACGTCTTCGACCCGTACGCCGGCCCGCGCCGCCAGCACGAAGGTGATCGGCACCAGCGCCTCGCGCAGAATCACCAGCGGTTCGCCGGTCGCGAGCGCGTCCAGGGTCGCGGTGACGCCGCCCTCCACCGAGTTCTCGATCGGCACCATGACCGCGTCCACCGACCCGGACCGTACGGCGGCCAGCGCCGCGTCCACGGTCGAGATGGCCTCCGCCTGGGCCAGGCCGGCGCCCGGCACCGTCGCCAGCGCCATCTCGCTGAACGTTCCGCGCGGGCCGAAGTAGCCGTAACGCAGGTCGCTGGACGTCGCCGGGTCTGCCACGCAGGAAGGCTAGCCGTCCTGACAACTAGGCTTTCCCGGGTGGACGACGGCGTGCTCGACATCGGTTTCGCGCGGCTCGACGTCGACCGCGAGCGCCGGACGGGCGACCCCGAGGTCGTGTACGGCGCGGGCAAGACGCCGGAGCAGATCGTCACCACGCTGCTGGCGCTGGGAACGCGCCATCCCGAGCGGGCCGTCCTGGCCACGCGGCTGGACGACGCGGCCCGCGCGGCCGTGCGGGCAGCGCTCCCGGGCGCCGAGATCGACGACGTGGCGCGAGCCGCGACGCTCGGGCCGCTGCCGGCCACGCGCGGCACGGTCGCGGTGGTCTCGGCCGGCACGTCCGACGGTCCGGTCGCCGCGGAGGCTGCGCTGACCGCCCGGGTGCACGGAACGGCCGTGGACCGGATCGAGGACGTCGGGGTTGCGGGCCTGCACCGCCTGCTCGCCGTCCAGGACCGCCTGACGAGCGCCGACTGCCTGGTCGTCGTGGCCGGCATGGAGGGGGCCTTGCCCAGCGTGGTCGGCGGGCTGACCGGCGTACCGCTCGTAGCGGTGCCGACCAGCATCGGCTACGGCACCGGCACCGGCGGGCTGGCCGCGATGATGGCGATGCTCAACAGCTGCGCGCCGGGGATCGTGGTGGTGAACATCGACAACGGCTACGGCGCGGGGGTGCACGCCGCTCGGGTGGCTCGTCGGGCCGCTCCGAGGGGTGCGCCGTGAGCCTGACCGGTACGACGGGGCGCGTCGCCTGGGTCGACGCCAGCAGCGGTGCGAGCGGCGACATGCTGCTGGGCGCGCTCCACGGCGTGCTGGGCGAGCTCGGGCTGGACCCGGACGTCATGCGCCGGGCGGCCGCGGCCGTCGTACCCGTCGACATCGAGGTGACGCACGAGCAGCGGGGCGGCTTCGCCGTCGCCCGGGCGCATGTCACCACGCACGAGACCGACGCGCCCCACCGGACCTGGGGCGAGATCCAGCACCTCGTCAACCGTTCAGCTCTCCAGCCGATGGTGAAAAGCCTTGCGCTGCAAGCCTTCCAGCGGCTGGCCGAGGCCGAGGCGGCGGTGCACGGTGTGTCGCCGGACGAGATCCACTTCCACGAGGTCGGAGCGCACGACTCGATTGCCGACATCGTCGGCGCCTGCGCGGGATACCTAGCACTCGACCTGGACGCGCTCTACGTGTCCACGATCTCCCTCGGTGGCGGCCACGCGGCGACGTCGCACGGACCCATCCCCGTGCCCGGCCCGGCAGTGCTCGAGCTGTTGCGGCACAGCGATCTCGATGCGCGCGGCGGTCCGGTCGACGAGGAGCTGTGTACGCCGACGGGGGCCGCCCTGCTGACCACCCTGGCCGTCGGGACTCGAGCGATGCCCGTCATGACCGTGCAGGCGGTCGGGCTCGGGGCCGGGAGCCGCCACACCGGCGTGGGGCTCAGCGCCCTGCGCGTGGTGGTCGGGTCGACGGCGCGCACGCGCGGTGACGGGGACGGCTCCGCCGGCACGGTGATCGAGACCAACGTCGACGACCTCGACCCACGGCTCTGGCCGGGCGTGCTGCAGCGACTGCTGGCGGCCGGAGCGTCGGACGCCTGGCTCACCGCGATCCTGATGAAGAAGGGGCGCCCGGCGCACACGCTGCACGTCCTGGTCGGCCCCGATCCCATGCTGCGAGAACACGTTCGCGGCATCGTGCTCACCGAGACCACCGCGATCGGTCTCCGCGAGACCGCCGTCGTCAAGACGGCGCTCGAACGACGGGAGCACACGGTGGACGTCGACGGCCAGCCCATCCGGGTCAAGCTCGCCTACGACTCGCACGGGCAGGTGGTGAACGTGCAGCCCGAGTACGACGACGTCGCTGCCGCAGCCGGTGCGCTGGGCCGACCGGCGAAGACGGTTCTTGCGCAGGCGGTCGCCTTCGCCCAGGCGCATCCCGGCCAGATGTCGTGAAGGAGTGCCCCCTCAGACCGGGCGGTCGTTCACGATCTCTTCCAGCGGCAGACCGACCGGGTTGTACGTCGGGATGAGCCCGGTCGCGACGACCGCCTTTGCGATCGGGTCGAGCAGCTCGACCAGGCGCTCACCGTCCGTACCGCCCAGGGCCGCCCAGGGCTGAGCCGCAGCTCGGTCGGTGGCGGCCTCGATCGCCTCGTGCTCGGCTCTGCCCTCGTCGGTGAGATCTCCCGTGGCACCCACCCAACCGCGCTGCTGCACCGCCGTCAGCCCGGCCTGCCACTCGTCGGCCGGGAAGCCGCGGCTGACCTCCAGCGACTGGCGGTCGGTCTCGGCCGCCGCGATCTTCAGCCAGTGCGCCTCGACGGGACGGACACCCCGGCTCACCAGCGCCGCGACATGTCCGTCGCCGCGGTGTTCGCGCAGCACGGCGGTGGCCTGCCAGAGCGCGGCTCGTGCGGTGAGCGGCCGCGGGAGCGCGTAGTTGGCCGCCGCGAGTGGTCTCCCGGCGGTGTCGGCCCCCTGCGCCGCCCGCCAGGCCAGGTCGGCCGCGTCCGCCACGAGCGCTTCGTCGAGGTCCAGCTCGGCCAACGCCGCATCGACGCCGGTCTCGCGGGCTGCGAGCGCCGCGGCCGGGGTCGTGTACGTCCAGGCATCCGGTAGGGCGCGCAGGACCCGGCTGGGGTGGAAGCCGTAGAACGACGCCACCACGGCCGCCGGGACGACCGGACCGAGAGGGGCGGACCGCAGCGCGAAGTAGCCCATCCAGAACCCGGGCAGTCCGAGGTCCGCCGCGCGCCGGACGACATGCGGGCTGAAGTAGGTGACGTCGTGGATCAGCTCGTAACGCCGCCACAGGCGACGGGCGAGCTCCTCGTCGTACGGCGTCATCGGGAGCCCTGCGCTGGGTAGCCTGATATGACGAGCGTCATGGAACGAGGGTAGAGCCGATGGCCGCAAGGGCATGGTCGCCGCGGGAACGCATGGTCTACAGCGCCGCCCAGCTGATCCGGGAGCGCGGCGTCACGGGCACCGGCGTCCGGGACGTCGTGGAGCGGGCGGACGCGCCGCGGGGCTCGTTCCAGCACTACTTCCCGGACGGGAAGGACCAGCTGGTCAGCGACGCTCTCGGCTTCGCCGGCGACTTCGCCGCTGGCTGGGTCGCTCGGTACGGGCAGAGCGCCCGGCGGCCCACACCGTCCGGCCTGTTCGCACACCTCGCGGAGTACTGGAGACGCGAGCTCTCCCGGCACGACTTCGAGCGAGGCTGTCCGCTGATGGCGACTGCGGCCGACAGCCTCGCCGGTGATGCTGCGCTCACGGAGCCGTTGCGGGCGGCGCTGACCCGGTGGGAGGGCGCCGTCGCGGATGCGTTGCGGACGACCGGCGTGCCTCGGCCACGTTGCCGGCCGCTGGCGACGCTCATGCTGAGCACGCTCGAGGGGGCCGTTGTCCTGGCTCGCGTTCACGGCTCGACGCGTCCGCTGGCCACTGTCGTCCGAGAGCTGGGGCCACTCCTGGACGACGCAGTCGCCTGACCGGTACGACGCGCTGCGATCGCCCGGATCACGGCGACCATGTCCTCGTCGCTGTGCCCCAATGCCACGGTCTCGGCGAACAGGTCGCGGCACACGTCGAGGACCGGTGACGCCACTCCGGCGGCCCGGGCGGCAGCCGCGACCAGCCGCGCGTTCTTGAACACGTCGTGTGCGCCCGCCTGGGCGGAATAGTCGGCGCCGAGCAGCTTGGCCAGCTTCGCCGTCGAGACGTTGCTCGCCATGGGTCCGGCATCCAGCACCCTGGCGAGCAGGTCGAGGTCCAGTCCGGACGCCTTCGCGAGATGCACCGACTCGGCCAGTCCGGTCACCATGGTGATCAGGTAGAGGTTGACGGCCAGCTTCATCAGCAGCGCGTTCGGCACCGCACCGCAGCGGGTCGTCTGCCGGGCCAGCGGTGCGACCAGCCGTTCGACCTGCGCCACGGCGTCCCGGTCTCCGGCCAGCATGATCACGAGCTCACCGCGCTGGGCCGGGCCGCGTGAGCCCGAGACCGGCGCCTCGACGTACCGGCCACCTGCCTGCCGCACGGCTGCCTCGAGCGTCGCCGAGTACTCGGGTGCCGTCGTACCCATGTGCACGAGGGTCCGGCCGGCGATCGGGACCCGGAAGCCCGACTCGTGACGCCCGAGCACTTCGTCGATCGCCGACTCCGTGGCCAGCATCTCGAACACGACGTCGCTCGCCGCGAAGACGTCGTCCGGCGTCTCGGCCACCGCGGCTCCGGCGACGCGGAGCTCGTCGGCCTTGCCGGGCGTGCGGTTCCAGATGGTGAGCGCCGTCCCGGCCCGGGCCAGGTTGAGCGCCATGGGCCGGCCCATCAGCCCGATGCCCAGGAACCCGAGACGCGGTTCGGCCATGACCCAGAGCCTAGCGCGCGACTATGACACTTGTCATAGTCGACGCAATGGGCTCACCGTCAGACTGAGGGGACGGTCGCGAGACTCGCCTGCAGCACCTCCTCCGACAGCACGTTGTCCTCCAGCTCACCGGCGAGGTAGGCCTCGTACGCCGTGAGGTCGAGCAGCCCGTGACCACACAGTGCCGTGAGGATGACCCGCGGCTCGCCGCTCTCCTTGGCCGCCATCGCCTCCCGCACGCACGCGGCCAGCGCATGGGTCGGCTCGGGGGCCGGCACGATCCCCTCGGCCCGGGCGAACTGCAGGGCCGCAGCGAAGCACTCGTCCTGCGGCACCGCGATCGCCTCGATCAAGCCGAGCTCGTAGACGTGGGACAGAAGCGGCGACATGCCGTGATAGCGCAACCCGCCCGCGTGGATGGGATCGGGAACGAAGTCGTGCCCGAGCGTGTGCATCTTGAGCAGCGGAGTCATGCCGGCCGTGTCGCCGAAGTCGTACCGGTACTCACCTCGGGTCAGAGACGGGCAAGCCGCCGGTTCGACCGCCCGGATGACCGGTGACATCCGCCCGGCCAGCTTCTCGCGCAGGAACGGGAACGCGAGCCCACCGAAGTTCGAGCCACCTCCGGTGCAGCCGACGATCACGTCCGGCGTCTCGCCGGCCATCTCGAACTGCTTCAAGGCCTCCTGACCGATCACGGTCTGGTGCATCAGCACGTGGTTCAGCACCGACCCAAGGGCGTACTTCACGTCGTCGGCCTGCGCCGCCACCTCGACCGCCTCGGAGATGGCGATGCCCAGCGACCCCGGATGCCCCTCGTCGAACGCCCGGCCGGCCGCCGTCAGCCGCGACGGTGACCGATGCACGGTGGCGCCGTACGTCTCCATCAGGAGTCGCCGGTACGGCTTCTGGTCGTATGACGCTCCGACCTGCCAGACCTCGCAGTCCAGACCGTAGACGGCACACGCGAACGCCAGCGCCGTGCCCCACTGACCCGCACCCGTCTCGGTCGTGAGCCGGCGTACGCCCGCCTTCTTGTTGTAGAAGGCCTGCGGCACAGCGGTATTCGGCTTGTGCGAGCCGGCAGGCGAGACGCCCTCGTACTTGTAGTAGATGTGCGCCGGGGTGTCGAGCGCCGCCTCGAGCCGGTGCGCTCGGTGCAACGGCGACGGCCGCCACAGCCGGTAGACCTCCTGCACCTCCTCGGGGATGTCGACGTATCGCTCGCCCGTGACCTCTTGCCTGATCAGGTCCATCGGGAAGAGGGGCGCCAGGTCGTCCGGTCCGATCGGCTGCAGCGTTCCGGGGTGCAGCGGCGGAGGCGGGGGCGACGGCAGGTCGGGCACGAGGTTGTACCACTGGGTCGGCATCTCCGACTCGGGGAGGATGTAGCGGTACGTCGGGGCTGAGGTCATGGTCGCTGCCTACCACCGCCTAAGGTCATGAGGCAATGAGCCTTTCGGTGATCCTGACGGCCTTCGTCCTGGTCGTGCCCGTCGAGCTCCCTGACAAGACCTTCGTGGCGACGCTCGTTCTCGCGACCCGATACCGGCCGCTGGCCGTCTGGGTGGGAGTGGGTCTGGCCTTCGGGGTCCAGACCGTCGTCGCCGTCACCCTGGGGCGGGTCATCGCCGAGCTGCCGCACCGGCCGGTGACCGCCGTCGCGGCCGCGCTGTTCCTGGTCGGAGGGGTCGTCCTCCTGCACGGCGCCCGACGCGCCGACGAGCAGGAGGCCGAGACCGAGGCCGAGTTCGCCGGCAAGGCCGCCGCACCCGCCACCGGTCTGCGCGCCGTGACGACCAGCTTCCTCATCCTCTTCGTCGCGGAGTGGGGCGACCTGAGCCAGCTGCTCACCGCAGGGTTGGTCGTCCGCGGTGGACACCCCGTGTCCGTGTTCATCGGTGCGTGGGGCGGGTTGCTGCTCGTCTCCGCAGTGGGCGCCGTCGCCGGCCGATGGCTACTGCGCCACATGCGTCTGGTGACGATCCGCCGGGTCGGCGGCACGCTTTGCTTGCTTCTGGCCGCCATCACGGCCCTCCAGGCGACCGGTGTGGACCTGCCCGTCTAGCGCGGCCGCCGGCAGCGGAACCCGTTGCAGCGCAAGCCAGATGAACACCAGAGCCAGCACAGCGCCGACCGTGTCGGCGTTCTGCATGGCCTTGCCGAAGAACTCGGTCGTCGTGTGCCGGGCGCGCCACGTCACGCCCCACCACGGGAGCCGGCACAGGAACCACCCGGTGAGTACGACGGCGAAACCCCACCGCACCCGGTCCCGCCCGTCGCCGAGCAGCGCCGGGATCACGACCGCCAGCCAGGCCAGGTGGTGGATCCAGGACACGGGCGAGACGAGCACCGCGACCAGGCCGATCGTGCCCACCTGCAAGGCGGTCTGCCCTCGGCGCTCGGCCTCCCGCGCGATCACGAACCCGAACCACAGCACCGCCACTGCGAGCGCGACCCAGACGACGACTCCGAGCGGGCCCGGCGGGCCGAGCCGGATGAGGAAGCCCCGGATCGACTGGTTCGAGGTGCCGCCGTTGGGGCCCAGCCGGTTCGGGTCCTGCAGCGCGCCGCCCCAGTACGCGAGCGAGGCTTCCGGCAGGACGAACAGCGCCACGACGGTGGCCCCCACAGCGCCGATCACGATGCCCGCGGCGGTGCGCCACCGCCGTACCGCCAGGAAGAAGAGCAGGAACGTGCCCGGCGTCAGCTTGACCGCCGTCATCAGCCCGATCAGCAGCCCACGCATCCAGCGCGGCTTCAGGACGACCAGGTCGAGCAGGCAGAACAGCACGATGAACGCGTTGACCTGACCGAACCGGATGCCGTCGGACAGCGGATGCAGCCAGACCATCACGACGGTCAGGACCGCTGTCGCGACCGGGCGCCACGCTCCGGCACGCGACAGGAGCGGGCGCCCCGCGATCCACACCGTGGCGCCGCTGGCCGCCACCTGGCCCGCGGTCCAGATCCAGGCCGCGGTGCCGAACGGGAGCACAGCGATCGGTACGGCGACCAGCGCGGCGAACGGCGGGTAGGTGAAGGGCAAGAGCTGCGGCGGCTCGGTCAGGACGTCATAGATCGGCCGGCCGAACAGGATGGAGCGGCCGGCCTCCCGGTAGACCTCGAGGTCGACCTGCCACTGGTCCTGTGGCCAGCTCACGAGGTAGTGATGGACGAGCGGCGCGACCCCGGCGGCAGTGAGCAGGACGGCCAAGGTCCAGATGCCGACGGCGCGGCGGTCCGGACGGCGCATGCCCATCCGGACATTCTCGCCCAACCCCGCCCAGCCCGTAGCCTGGACCGATGCCGACGTCGTTCTCGCTGCGTCGTCGGGCCGCCCGCTGGACGGCCGCCGCGGTGGGCCTTTCGGCCCTCGCCACCGGCGTCTCGTCGGCACCGGCGACCGCATCGCAACGGCTCACGGCACTCGCTCCGGCCCACCCACTCGTCGTCATCGGCATCGCCGGCGTGCAGTGGAACCAGGTCACGCCGAGCGCGACGCCGCACCTGTGGTCGCTCCTCGAGCACGGTTCGACCGCAACGGTCACGGTCCGAAGCGTCTACCCGACCACGTGCCCGGTCGACGGCTGGCTCACGGTCAACGCAGGGCAACGAGCGGCCGACATCCGCACGCCGTACGCCGGGCAGCCGGCGGCCTGCCGCCCTCTCGCCGAACCGAGCATTGCACCGTTGCGCGGCGCCGAATTCGGCCCGTGGCCAGCGACCGTCCCCGACTGGTCGGTGTACGCCGCACAGGCCGCGAAGTCGAACTTCGACCCGAGCCTGGGCCTGCTGCAGGCCCAGCTGAGCAAGGCGGGTGTCTGCGCCACGGCCATCGGGCCGGGCGCCGCGATCGCCCTCGCCGACGCGCACGGCCGGGTCGCGGCCTACCAGCCGGCAGCCGGCCTCAGGACGGAGGTGGGCCCGGCCATCACGCGCTGTCCGCTCACTGTGGTCGACGCGGGCGGCGTCATCGGGCCCAACGCCCTGCTGGCCGGGCAACCGAGCAACGGCATCCCCGCCGCCGAACAGCTGAGCGCCGTGGACTCCAACGTCGGGGGCGTGCTCGCGCAGACGCCGTCGACTGCGACCGTGCTGCTCGTCGGTCTCGCCGACTCCTCTCGGATCCCCCACCTGCGCGTGGTTGCCATGCGGGGCAACGGTTTCGGCCCGGGCATACTCTATGCGTCCTCGACCCGGCAGCCGGCTCTGGTTCAGCTGACCGACATCACGCCCACCATCCTGGCTCAGCTCGGCGTACCGGTCCCGGACACGCTCGGCGGGTCGCCGCTCGAGCACCGGGGGGACACCCCCGGCGTGACGGAGCGGCGTCGAGACCTGCTCGACTACGACGCGGCCGCCCAGCAGGTGCACACCGCCGTACCTCGCTTCTTCACCGGTCTCGTCCTGGCCCAGCTGCTGCTCTACGGGTTCGCGGCCATCGCTCTGCGCCGCCGCTGGACGGGCGAGCGCGGCCGCGAACGGACGTTGCGCACCGTCCGGCGCGTGGCCCTGCTGTTCGCCGCCGTGCCGGTCGCGACGTTCCTCGCCAACACCGTGCCGTGGTGGCGCGGGAGCCATCCGCTGATACTGCTGCCGCTCGTCGTCGCGGCGTACGCACTGGTGGTCTTCGCGCTGGCCACACTCGGGCCGTGGCGCCGCCACCCGCTCGGTGACGTCAGCGTCGTCGCCGTCGTGACCCTCGCCGTGCTGGCTCTCGACGTGATGTTCGGGTCGCGGCTGCAGCTGTCCACCCTGATGGGTCTGCAGCCGGTCGTGGCCGGACGGTTCTACGGCATGGGCAACGTCACGTATGCGCTGTTCGCGACCGCGGGCCTGCTGCTCGCCACGGCGCTGGCCGACCCTCTCGTGCGGGCCGACCGGCGGCGGCTGGCCGGGCTCATCGTGGTCGCGGTCGGCGCGTTCGTCGTCGTCGTCGACGCCTGGCCGGCCTGGGGCAGCGACTTCGGCGGGCCCCCGGCGAGCATCCCGGCCTTCGCGTTCCTCACCTTCGCCGTGCTGGGCATCCGTCTCAATCTCCGGCGGGTGCTGCTGATCCTGTTCGGCACCGTTGCCGTCGTCTCCGTCGTGTCGATCCTGGACTGGCTGCGCCCGACCGCGGACCAGTCACACCTGGGCAAGTTCGTGCAGACCGTCATCGACGGCGGCGCCTGGGACGTCATGAAGCGCAAGCTGGCTCAGAACATCGACATCCTGTTCAGCAACATCCTGTCGCTACTGGTGCCCGTGGGCGTCCTGTTCGTCATCCTGGTGCTGCTGCGGCCGAGCTCGTGGGGAGCCAACGCGCTGCAGCGGGCCTTCGACCGCTCACCAGTGCTGCGAGCCGGGCTGCTGTCAGGGCTGGTGATGTGGGTGATCGGCTTCGCGCTCAACGACTCCGGCACCGCCATCCCGGCGGTCAGCGCGACCTTGGCGATCCCCCTCGTCATCGCGACGAGCATCACCGCTCTGGGGTCCGCCGGCGACCCGCCAGGAGCACCAACGCCCCCAGCAGGACCCATCCCACGTACGGCGTGACGTGACGGCGGTAGTCCATCGTCACCTCTTCGACCCGCGCGGACATGCCGATCACGCGACCCGGCACGTACGCCGTTGCGAACGCCACCAGCCGGACCAGGAAGACCGCATCCAACGCGCCGCCGGCCGCGAGCGCGAGCGGCGCCCACGTCCCCGTGTCGTACCAGGGCAGCGAGTACGGCGCCCCCAGCAGGTAGGCGCCGGTCAGCACGACCAGCGCGACCGCGCCGTCGCTGACGACCCGTTCCAGCTCGGCGTCGAAGGGCTCGCCCACCGACCGGCCGCGCAGGTTCGCGGCTGGGCGGGCGACCCTGGCCAGGGCGACAGCGATCAGGACGACCACGACAGGTGTCAGCCGCACCACCCAGTCCCGCAGCTCGTTGTTGCCCACCGGTCCCTTGAGCGCGTCGAACACCGGGCGCCACGGGGTCGCCAGCGAGATGAACCGGTGCGCCACCTTGAGCTCGTCGAACACGTGCGCGCCGACCCAGAGGTGCGCTGGCAGCAGCACGGCCACCGCACCGACCAGCCCCAGCGCGAGGTTGCGGGCGAGTCGGGTGCGGCCGATGCTGCGCAGAGCCCAGACCAGGGCCGGGACGGCGAGCACCATCGTGAGCTTGGTCCCCGTGGCGGCGCCGACCGCAACGCCGGCGGCAAACGGTTGTCGCAGAGCAAGCAACAAGGCGATCATCACGAGGCCGGCCGAGATGATGTCGATGTGGGCGCCGAGGAGCGCCACGCCGTACAGCACGGGGTTGAACAGCCAGAGCCACACGGCCCGCGACTGCGGCGGTGACCGCTCACCGGCCCGCGCGGCGGTGAGCCGGAGCAAGAGCCACCCGACCAGCAGCCAGGACGCCGCGCACAGCAGCTGCCAGAACCACACCGTCGCGCGCAGGCTGTCGCCGCCGGCCACGCTGGCCGCCGCCTGAAAGGCGGTCGCGACGGGGCCGTAGATGCTGGGCGTGCGGGTCCATGGCGCTTCCACCGCCGAGGTGACCGGGTCGCGGCCACCGTGCCACGCGGCCGGCGACTCGGTGTACGGGTCACCGCCCTGCGCCGCGATCCGGCCGTACGCCGCGTAGTTGATGTGGTCGGCCGACCCGACGGGCGGCACCAGGACCGCACCCAGTGCGAGCAGCACGCCGAGCCACCAGGCCCGGCGGGGGTCGAGCCGGTGCCCTCGGCGTACCGCAAGCAGACCGAGCCCGACACCAAGACCGCCCACGACGTACGCCGTGACCATGAGCGCGGTCACCAGGGCGGACGACGCATGCAGGTCCAGCGAGTACGGCGGGAGGATGCCGCGCACACCGGAGCGCGGACCCAGTCCCGGCTCCACCGCCGACGGCCCCAGCGCCGACGTGAGGAGGACCATCGCGGCCGATGCGCCGACCAGCCCACCCGCCGCCCGGGCCAGCCGGGCGGCGTCAGCGCCGGCGGGCACGGAACCGTCGGGCGATCAAGGCGCGGGCGACATCCCGGTACTGCGCAGCGCGGTGCAGCTGCGAACGCAGGTCCTTGCCCGTGACCCGGTGATGCAGGTCGCAGGCGACCTCCTGCATCCGATAGCCGCCGCGCAGCACGTCGATGGTCAAGCCGACCTCGACACCCCACCCCCGGGCCAGCGGCCGGGCGGCCTCGAACGCCTCGCGCGTCAGGCAGCGCATACCTGAAAGTGGCTGTGTTGCAACAAAGCCGGTCGCTTTGCGAATGCCGTCCCGCGCCAACCGGACGACGAAACCGTGACCCCCACCGCTCTGTCGTTGGGCCGGCAGCACAGCCACGGTCATGTCGGCCTCACCGGACAGGACCGGCCGCGCCAACGCGACGGTCTCGGTGGCACTCTCCTCGAGGTCGGCATCGACGAACAGCAGCGCGTGCGGCGTCGGGCCATCGTCCCGCCGCCCGACCTCCGCGGCGCCGGACTCCATCGCGGCCGCCTTGCCGCGGTTGCGCGGATGGCGGATCACGACGGCGCCCGCCTCGCCCGCCAACCGACCGGTCGCGTCCCTGCTGCCGTCGTCGACGACGACCACCAGGTCGACGTGGGGGATGGTTGCCGCTGCGACGACGGTCGCGGCGATCCGGGCGGCCTCGTCCTTGGCCGGGATCACGACCGCTATCCCCTCCGGGGGTCTCCCACGCATCCTCGGGAGATTATCGGCATGCTGTGCGCATGACGGTCACCTCTGAGGTCGGGCGGCTCCGCACAGTCATGCTGCATCGCCCCGGGCCGGAGCTCAGCCGCCTGACCCCGCGCAACAACGACCGCCTCCTGTTCGACGGCATCCCCTGGGTCGAACGGGCGCAGGTGGAGCACGACGCCTTCGCCGGAGCGCTGCGGTCGCGCGGGGTCGAGGTGCTCTATCTGACCGACCTGCTGCGCGAGACGCTCGCTGGGCCCGACGCTCGAGAGCTGGCCGTCCTGGCCGCGCTCGGCGACCCCGCCCTGGGCGACGACCTGCGGATCCTGCTCCGCGAGCTGCTGTCCGACCTCGACCCCGTCGCGCTGACGACGGCGCTCACCGCGGGCCTGCGGCACGACGAGGTGGCTCAGCTGGCAGGAGCCCGCATCGCCGGCCTGGTGGCTGCGCTCGCGGCAGCCGACGACTTCGTCATCGAGCCCCTGCCGAACCTGCTCTTCACCCGCGACTCCAGCGCGTGGATCGGAGCGGAGGTGGCCGTCACCAGCCTGGCCATGCCGGCTCGGCGGCGCGAGACGTCGCTGACCGAGGTCATCTACCGCTACCACCCGCGGTTCGTCGGGACCGAGCTCGCCTACGAACGTGAGCTCGAGCCGGTCGAGGGTGGCGACATCCTGCTGCTCGCACCCGGCGTCGTCGCGGTCGGGACCGGCGAGCGCACGACCCCCGCGGGCGTCGAGCGCCTGGCCCACCGCGTGCTGTCGCGCGGTCTCGCGCACACGGTGCTCGCCGTACCGATCGCGCAGGAACGCGCCACGATGCACCTGGACACGGTCTGCACGATGGTCGACGTCGACGCCGTCGTGATGTACCCCGCCATCGCCGGGACGCTGGAGGCCGTGCCGGTCAGCTGGGACGGCGCGGCCCTGCGGGTCGAGGCCCGCCAGCCGTTCCTCAAGGCCGCCGCCGCCGCGATGGGCATCGACGAGCTGCGGGTCATCGACACCGGGCTCGACCCGGTGACCGCCGAGCGCGAGCAGTGGGACGACGGCAACAACACGCTGTGCATCGCACCGCGCATGGCGGTCGCCTACGAGCGCAACACCCAGACCAACGCGCGGCTCGAAGCGGCGGGCATCGAGGTGGTGGCCATCAGCGGCAGCGAGCTGGGCTCCGGCCGCGGCGGGCCGCGGTGCATGTCCTGCCCGATCGTCCGCGAACCGGTCTGAACGGCGGGCCGAGCACAGCTAGCGCAGGGTGATCTGGCGGCTGGCCACTCCGGCCCGGGCCCGGCGTTCGTCGGCGGTGAGCGGTTCGGTCCGGCCGAGCGCCTCCGCGAGCGCCTGCTCGAAGGCCGCGGCGGGTGCCTCGACATCCCCCGCCACCGCGTCGGGGTCGAGGTCCCAGACGGGAACGAGGAGGCCGTGCGCCCGGAACGACCCGACGTACCGGCCGGCGTCGCCGATCCGCGACGCGCCCGCCGCGTACAGGCGCGCGATCGCGTCGAGCAGCGGCTCCTCGTCGTGGGTCATGACCCAGCGCAGGTGCGTCCGGTCGCCGATCCTGCACCAGTACGCCGCGTCGACGGAGGTGAGCCGCACGGTCGGTACGACGGCGGAGTTGGCGCGCTCGAGAGACTCACGCACGTCCGCGTCCAGCGTGGCCTCGTCCGCGTCCGCGATCCAGAAGTCGAAGCCCTCGTGCACGGTCACGGCCAGCGGCTGGTCCAGCACGAGCACGTCCTGCAGCCGGGGACCGGCGCCAGGCAGGTCGACGGGCGCGACCGGCGATCCGGGCTCGGTGTCGATGGCCCGTAGCAACGCGTCGGCCAGGTCTCGGCTCGCGTCGCCCGACGAGCCCGTGGCCTGCAGCCCGACCCAGACCTGGCCGTCGGCCCTGTGCAGGCCCGGCCAGGCGAGCGGGAGCACGGTCGCGGCCATCGCCTGGTTCGGCGGCCCGAACTCGGGCCTGAGCTTCAGGGGCGCCGTCGCGGCCGGCACGATCTCGCGCAGGGCGACCCAGTCGGCCTCGCCCGGCAGGCCGGCGAACGGCCGCTGCACCAGGGTGACCGGGTCGGCCGCGCCGCGTCCGTGACACATCTTGTAGCGCTTGCCCGACCCGCACGGACACTGCTCGCGCGGCCCGACGACCGGTACCTCCTGGTCAGCGCTCCGGCCCGGGTGACCCGCGCGGGCCGTGCGTCCGGTCTGGGCAGGGCGGCGCGACGTGCGCCGGCGCGCGTGCGAGGCCATGGCGCGGAGCCTAGGCCACCGTCGAGCGGCGACCGCTACGTGGCGCGTCGCCTCGACGGGCCGCCGATGCTGGCCCAGACGGTGTTGCCGGGCGGGCCGCCGACCACGCCCCACTCGTGCGCGAGGCTGCGGACGATGCGCAGCCCCCGGCCCGACGAGCCGAACCGGGTCGCCGGCTTGGGCGCGGGCTGGGTCGGCCCACCGCCATCCGTCACGTCCAGCTCGACCACTCCCGCGCGGACCTGCCACCGGACCCGGACTGTGCCGTCGGGCAACGGCGAGGCATGCCGGACGGCGTTCCCGACCAGCTCGGCGACGACACTCTCGGCCTCGTCGACCACGTGGGGGTCCACGCCGAGGTGCCTGAGCTCGGCCACGACCTGCGCTCGGGCCATCGGTACGGCGCTGAGTCCGAACGGCAGGCGCACGGCCCGGGTCGCGGCGGTGCCCGGCCCGTGCGTCATCGCTGCCCCTCCGTACGTTGCCCCGTCCCTGGGCGACGCCTCTCTTCGACTGTAACTCGGGTGATGCCGGAGCACGACTCGCGAGCCGCGAGCCGTCCATCAGTCAGGCATCCACCACTCAGGCCCGGCCCAGCAGCTCGAGCACGTGCCGCGGGCGGTTGGTGATGATCGCCTCGACCTCGAGCTCACGGCACAGCTCGACCTGGTCGTCGCGGTCGACGGTGTAGACGTGGACGGGGAAGCCGGCGGCGTGGGCCCGGCGCACCAGCGACGGCTGCTTTTCCACCGTCTCGATCGCGGCGCCGACGATCTGCACACCCTTGGGCATGCCCCCGCCGTCGATGAACCACTTGGCGCGCAACCGGTCCCAGGTCAGCTGCACGAGCGGGACACTCGGGGCCAGCTGACGCATGCGCGACAGCGCAACCGGCGAGAAGGACATGACCCGGACGGGCGACGTGCCGTCGGGCCGCGGCGTCAGCAGGTCGAAGTCGCGCAGCACCGTGTACAGCGTTCGCTCCACCTGCCCGGCGTACCGGGTCGGGTGCTTGGTCTCGATCGCGAGGTCGACCGGTCGCTCCGACTCCGTGACCACCGCGAGCAGGGCGCGCAGGGTGAGCAGCTGACCGCGGTTGCGGTCCGGCTGCTCGGGGTCGGCGGCGTCGGCCCAGTCGGCCTTCCACGAGCCCCAGTCGAGCTTCTCGAGCTCGGCCAGCTCCAGCGTCGACACCCGGCCGTGGCCGTTGCTGGTCCGGTTGACCCGCCGGTCGTGGACACACACCAGGTGACCGTCGGCGGTGAGCCGGACGTCGCACTCCAACGCGTCCGCCCCGGTCTCGATGGCCCGGCGGTAGGCCCCCAGGGTGTGCTCGGGCTGCTCCGCGGTGGAACCCCGGTGCGCGACCACCTGCGGTTGCACGTGCCCCATGGTGGCAGCCGCTCGGGTGAAGCGCTGCCCGGCGACACGCACCCAGCCGGACCGTCGGTCTGCGCACAGCGGCAGCGACGACACTGGACCGATGCCGTTCACCGCCAGCCACCCCGCCGCCGTGCTGCCGCTCGTGCGGCGCGGGCGCTGGGTCACGGCCGGCCTGCTCACCGGCTCGGTCGCTCCCGACCTGCCGTCCTTCCTGCCGCTCGGGCTGACCCACGACCAGACCCACCCGCCGACCGCCATCCTCTGGCCGGACGGTCTGCTCGCTGTCGGTCTGCTCGCCGCGTGGTGGGTGCTGCTGCGGCCAGGGCTGGCCCCCCTGTGGCCGGCCGCAGCGGCGCGGTGCGGCCCGGCCGGCTGGCGCGCCGTGTGGACGCGCGGCCGGCTCGATCTCGCGGCGGTGCTGCCGTGGGCCGGCTGGCTCGCCCTGTCCGAGCTGGTCGGGCTGGCCACGCACCTCGGCTGGGACTCCTTCACGCACTCCGACGGGTACGTCGCGCGACGCTGGGCGCCGCTGCAGGGTGACGTCGCGGGGCATCTGATCGTCAGCTGGCTGCAGGCGGCCTCCTCGGTGCTCGGCCTGGCGGTGGTCACGGCGTACCTGCTCGTGCAGTGGCCGCGGCGGGCGGCGCCGGACGTCGACGAGCATGTCGGCCCGGCCCTGCGCATCGTCGTGGTGGTGGTCAGCGCGGCCGGCGCCCTCGCCTCCGCGGCCGTCGAGTACCGCCACGTCGCCGCCGTCGACACGACCCACCTGCTGCTCTGGTCGGACACGGTCAAGGCGGCCTGCGGCGCCCTCATCGTGGCCCTCGGTGTGTGGTCGCTCGCCTGGGCGGGGATCCGGGCGCACCGGCACGCGACCCGCGACCCTCACAGCCCGGTGACGTCGAGCGTTCCATGACCGTGCACCTGCCGCCGTTCCAGCAGCTGGTCGACGCCCACTGGCGCGACGTCGCCCGCCTGGCCCGGTCCCTGGCCGGCCCGGGCGAGGGCGACGACGTGGCCCAGCAGGCGTGGACCCAGGCGCTCGCGGCGTACCCGAGGCTCACGAGCAGCGCCAACCTGCGCTCCTGGCTGATGACCATCACCGCCCGGTGCGCGATGGACGGTCACCGCTCCCGAGCCCGCCGGCCCACGCCGGTCGACGCCGTACCGGAGAGCCGCAACCACGTACCTGCGGCGGACTCCGCTGTGGCGGAGGCGAACTCCGGCCTGTGGGAGCGGGTCCGGGCGCTGCCGCCGCGGCAGCGGGAGGCCATCGCGCTGCGCTACGTGGCCGATCTGGACCACGCGGGTGTCGCCGCAGCGATGGGCACCACCCCCGCTGCGACCCGACGACTGGTCAGCGACGCGCTGGCCGCCCTTCGAGACGAGGTTTCGCCATGAGTGACACGACCCAGCACGTGATGGACCTGGAGGACCGGCTGCGCGGCTACCTGGCACCGGAGGATCTGCAGCCACCGCGGCTGCACGGCGACGTCGCGTACGTCGCGCACGACACCCCGGTGGGCCGGCTGCTGCTCGCGGCCCGGTCCGACGGACGGCTGCTGGCCTCGTCGTACGCACCGGACGACGTGACCGAGGACGCGGTGCTCACCCGCCTGTCGCGGCAGGTGTCCCCGCGCGTGGTGCGCGACCCGCGGGCGCTGGACGGCGCTCGGGCCGCGATGGACGACTACCTCGACGGCCGGCGCTACGCCTTCGACGAGATCCAGGTCGACCTGGCGCTCGCGACGCCGTTCCAACGCGACGTGCTGCCCGCGCTGCGGTCCGGTACGGCGTACGGCGAGCGCACGTCGTACGGCTCGCTCGCCGCGGCGGTCGGCCGGCCTCGCGCGGCGCGCGCCGTCGGGGCCGCGCTGGGGGCGAACCCGCTGTGCATCGTGCTGCCGTGCCACCGGGTCGTGGCGGCGGACGGGGCACTGACCGGCTACGCCGGAGGCCTGGCCGCCAAGGAGTACCTGCTCGACCTCGAAGCCACCCACCACCCCGCCTAACCCCCAGCTTGGGTGCCCTCCGAAAGCCGGTTTACCCCCTGAAAGCCTCCGCGCGGGCCCTATTCAGGGCCCGGGGACGGCTTTCAGAGGGCACCCAAACCGGGGGGCTACTTGAGGAGACGGGACAGGCGGCGGTCGGCGAGGGGCTTGCCGCCGGTCTGGCAGGTCGGGCAGTACTGGAGCGACCGGTCGGCGAACGAGACCTCCCGGACGGTGTCGCCGCACACCGGGCACGGCAACCCGGCCCGGCCGTGGACGGCCATCCCCGCACGCTTGGCGTCCTTCAGCTCCTTGGCCGGCTTGCCCCACGCCGCGACGACCGCTGACGTCAGCACGGAACGGGTGGCGGCGTACAACCGGTCGATCTCCTCCTCGGACAGCGACCCCGAGACCGCGTACGGCGAGAGCTTGGCCGCGTGCAGGATCTCGTCGCTGTAGGCGTTGCCCACCCCGGCGATCAACGACTGGTCGCGCAGCACACCTTTGACCTGGGTACGCCGACCGGCCAGCACCCCCGCGAGCGCAGCCCGGTCGAACGACGGGTCGAGCGGGTCCGGACCCAGTGTCGCGATCCCCGGCACCTCCTGGGGGTCGCGCACGACGTACGCCGCGAGCCGCTTGCGCGTCCCGGCCTCCGTCAGGTCGAACCCCGAGCCGTCGGACAGGTGCACCCGCAGCCCGATCGGGCTCTTCCCCGGCCGCAGCGGCGCGGCAGCCAGCTTGTCGGACCAGCGCAACCACCCGGCGCGGGCCAGGTGGAACACCAGGTGCACGCCCTCGGCGTCCAGGTCGACGAACTTGCCGTGCCGCGCGACGCCCGCGATGGGCAGTCCGGCCAGAGCCGTCGGCGGTGGGTCGTACGTCTTCAGCACGCTGATGTTGCCGACGTCCACGCGCGCGATCGCGAGGTCGGCCGTGCGCTCGCGCAGGAAGCCGACGAGCGCTTCGACCTCCGGCAGCTCGGGCACGTGTCAAGTGTGCCCGAGACCGCGGTTACGCCGGACGGGTTACCTCGGGCCATGCCCTGAGCGGCCACCTCACCCGGGCGGGCTATCAGGACGTAGTCACGAATGGGCGATTCCCAATGAGGACAAGACGTCCCAGGGGGATATGACGCCAGGAGGCCTCGTGAGTTTCGATCCGTCGCGGCAGCGCATTCGCGCCGCACGCCCACTCGCCGCACGCCCACTCGCCGCAGGCCCACTCGCCGCACGCCCACTCGCTGCAGTGGTGATGCCGAGCCGCAGGCTGGCGGTCCTCGCCGCTGCGGGCCTGGTGGCCGGAGGGCTGGTGGCCGGTGTCGGAGCAAGTCCGGCGCACGCCGCGTCCAGCAGCGCCAGCTACTTCGTCAACGCGATCAACGCCCAGCGGGTGGCTCACGGCCGTGCACGCCTCGCTGTCAGCGGCGACATGTCCGCCGCCGCCCAGCGGTGGGCCGCCGCCATGGCCCGCTCGAACAAGCTGTACCACAACCCCCGGCTCGCCTCGTCGGTCAGCAACTGGCGGGTGCTGGGCGAGAACGTCGGCGTGGGCCCGAGCGCGTCCAGCCTCGAGGCCGCCTTCTACGCCTCTCCCGAGCACCGGGCCAACATGCTCGACCGCGAGTTCACCGAGATCGGGGTCGGCATCGTCGTCGTCAACGGCAAGATGTGGGTCGCGGAGGAGTTCCGACGCCCGATGTACGGCGCGCACTCCTCGGTCGCGAAGCCGACCACGACGAAGCACAAGGCCACGCACAAGAGCACACACAAGGCCACGCACAAGACGCTGGCCGTCGGGAGCCGGGGCTCGCTCGTCCGCGTCGTACAGCGCCTGCTGCACATCACGGCTGACGGCATCTACGGCCCGCAGACCAAGTCGGCCGTGGCGAACTTCCAGCAGCACCACCACCTCAAGGCCACGGGCCGGGTGGACGCGAAGACACTGGCGATCCTGAAGCGGTGATGTCGGGGCGGGTCGCTACCGTCAGACGGTGAGCAACCCGTCGGAGCAGCCCGCCCCCGCCGCGCCGGCGTACCTCAACCTCTCCGACAGTCGTGGCCGGCTGACCTTGGCCGCAACAGTCCTGGGGTCGGGCATCGCCTTCCTCGACGGCACCGTCGTCAACGTCGCGCTTCCGACGATCGGCCGCAAGCTCGACGCGGGCATCACCGGCCTGCAGTGGGTCGTGACGGCCTACTCGCTCACGTTGGCCGCGCTGATCCTGCTCGGCGGGTCACTCGGTGACCGCTACGGCCGACGCCTGATCTACGAGATCGGGGTCGGTGGCTTCGCGGTCTGCTCCATGCTGTGCGCCGTCGCACCGTCCATCGAGCTGCTGATCGTCGCCCGTGGGCTCCAGGGCATCGCGGCGGCGCTGCTGACGCCGGGCAGCCTGGCCATCCTCCAGGCGTCGTTCCGTCCCGAGGACCGGATGCGCGCGATCGGCGCCTGGTCCGGGATGATCGGCATCGCCACGGCCGCCGGCCCCGTTGTCGGAGGGTGGCTTGTCGGCTGGACCTGGCGGGCGATCTTCTGGCTGAACGTGCCGCTGTCCGTCGTCGTGATCGTGCTCTGCCACCGGGTCATCCCAGAGTCGCGCGACCCGGACGCCGCTCGGCACTTCGACACCACGGGCGTCGTTCTCGCGACCGTCGGACTGGCCGGTACGACGTACGCCTTGACCGCGTGGGGCAGCGACGGCGCTACTCCGGCAACGATTCTCACCGCAGTGGTCGGCGTCGCCGCGCTCGTCGGGTTCGTCCGGGCGGAGCGGCGCGAGCCGATGCCGATGGTGCCGATGTCGCTCTTCGCGAACCGCGACTTCGCCGTCGTCAACTTCGTGACGCTCGTCGTGTACGCCGCGCTGGCCGGCTGCTTCTTCTTCCTCGCCGTGCAGCTCCAGGTCAGTGGCGGCTACTCGCCACTGGAGGCCGGCGCCGCCACGGTCCCGGTCAGCATCCTCATGCTGCTGCTGTCCGAGCGCGCGGGCGCCTTGGCTGGCCGTCTCGGGGCGCGACTGATGATCGGCACCGGTGCGATCGGCTGTGCCGCCGGGCTACTGCTGCTCGCGCCGATCGGCCGCCACCCGAACTTCCTCACGGCCGTGCTGCCGGGCATCGTCGTGTTCGGTCTCGGGCTCTGCGCCCTCGTCGCGCCCCTGACCGGCACCGTGCTGGCGGCCGCGCCCGACCGCTACGCGGGCACCGCGAGTGGCGTCAACAACGCCGTCTCCCGGGCCGGAGGACTCCTGGCCGTTGCGGCCCTGCCGTTGGTCGTCGGGCTCACCGGCGACGAGTACGCAGTGCCGTCCGCGCTGACCCCGGCCTACCGGAACGCGCTTTTCGTCTGCGTGGGGCTGCTTCTGGTCGGGGCGGCCGCGGCGTTCGCGGGTATCACTCATGGGGCCGGCCGCCCCGCCGCCAACGTCGAGTGACGGCCCGGGTCGTCATCGACCCAGCCGGTTGCCGGCCGCGTGACTCGCGGCCGGCAACCGACCCCCCGGTCAGCCTCGGGCGATCCGGGCGACCTGCCCCCCGGTCACGACCACCCGCTCACGCGGGCGGCCCTCCTTGGTGTCCAGCAGGTACGCCCCCTCGCGCACGGACGGGAACAGCCCGGCGTACTGCCGCCGGCCCAGCACGTCCCGGCCGTGCACCTCGGTGTGCATGACGTAGTTGCCGCGCTCGTCGTACAGCTCGATCTCGGCACCGTCCAGCGCCGGACCGGCCACGACCAGCACTGCGCCCACGTCGCCACCGATGTCCAGCACCGCTCCCCGCTGCGGCACGTGCGGCTGCTCGTGCCGGTGCGCACCCACGTGCTGGTGCTCGTGGGCATGCTCGTGCCCGTCCGTGTCGTGGTGCACGTGGGCGTCGACCGGCGCACCGAACGGCGGCTGGTACGGCGTGCCGTGCGCGAGCATCTAGGCCGCCCCGGCGAAGAAACCGCTGTGCGGCACGCCGAGGTACGGGAAGGCCCGCAGGAACGGCACCAGCAGCGAGTCCGGACCCACACCGTCGTCCACGATCGCCGCCGCGCCGTCCGGGGTGAAGGACGGGTCGACGAGCGGGATGGTGGCTCCAGCGACGGCCCGCAGCTCGATGGCGACCACGTCGTCAGCCGGCCGGCGCCCGTTCGGGAACCCGGCCAGGTCGCCACCGAGCAGTCCGTAGATGCTCGGCGACGAAGACGGCGGGATGGCCAGGTTGAGCCGCAACAGATCGGCCTGGGTGCTGCCGGTGAAGTTCTGGAACCCCGGGATGATCCCGGACGGGATGCCGGTCAGCAGGATGGCCAACAGGTCCGCCCGCGGCTTGGTGTACGCCGCCAGCTTCGGGAAGACACCCGGGAACAGCACCGGCAGCAGTCCCGCCAGCTCGGGCTTCGCGACGTACTTGGCGAAGTCGTTGTCCGCGGTGGGCGGCGTCGCGTTCCACAGGTCCTTCTCGGACATCGGGACGATGACCTCGTTGAACAGCGGGTTGCCCAACCGGGACACCTGTACCCAGGGGCCGCTCGCCGCGTCCTTGCCGGGCTGTCGGATGGTGACCTGGCGGCGGCTCGCCGTCGTCCAGACACCGATGACCGAGCTGCTCGCGGCGGCGTCCGTCGGCACCTTGCCGCCCTTGGTCAGCTCGGTCTTGGGCACCTGCAACGCGATCGTGTGCACGTTCACGAACCGCGTGCTGTTGACCCCCGGGCCCTGTCGGCCAGGCAGACCGGTCAGGCCGAACGTCGTGTGCAGGTTGGCCAGCGGCCGCGGGTCCAGCAGGTCGAAGGTCGCGCCGAGGTCGACGTAGAACCCTTCGGCCCGTTGACCGGCGAACACCTTGGTGCCGTTGCTCATCCCGTGCACTGCGTTCGCGGCCAGCGCGGCGTAGTTCGGGGTCGAGAGCGGTCCGATGTTGCACGGCGGCGAGCTCAGCCCGTGCGCGATGACGGTCGACGTGGTGCCGACCCTCTTCGTCACCGAGTAGAACTGGCGGCGGTTCCAGTTGGCCGAGTCGAGCGACTGGATCGGACCGGTGTTGTACAGGAACGTCTCGTCGTTCCGGACCCGGGTCGTGAACTCGAACACGTAGCTGACGTCGGCCTTGCCGTCGCCGTTGTTGTCGATGTTGATGGCGTACTGGACGTCGTCACCGAACTCGTAGAAGTTCGGTCCGCCGTCGGCGCCCTGGAGTGGGACGTAGTTGGCGATGATCGTCACGGTCTCCGGACGGTCCGGGCTGACGAACGCGTAGAGGTCGGTGCTGTCGGCCACCGGATCCTTGGCGATCTCCGGTGCTTCGCGGTGCGAGGACATGAGCCAACCTCCTATCGGGCCGCGCGGGCGAGGTGAGCGACGAGCGCCCTGTCCCGGACGCTGACGTGCCGCGTGCCGACGTACAGGTCGATGTCGCCCGAGCGGGCGTTGCGGACATGGGCGACCAGGTCGCCCTCACCAGAAGCGCTCGACCCGGTGGTCGCGGCTCCGGCCGGCGCAGCGAAGAGCAGGTCCGCTACGACGCCCGCGGTGGCGGCGGTCAGACCGGTCGCCGCCGCGCCCTTGAGCATGGTACGGCGGGTGGTCGGCTTCGCGAGCAGGCCGGAGTCTGCGGTCGATTCCGTTGGTACAGAAGGATTTTCATCGATCGGCATTGCCGTCTCCAAGAGGTGAGTCGACGTTTCCGCCACGCTGGGCGGCCTCGTCGGACGGTCATTGAACTGACGCGTCTCACCCCTGAGGCAGACACAGTCAAACCATCGGATCGGGCCGGCGTCAAGCCGTTCCGGCAAACCGTTAGGTACGTCGCCGAGGGTGCCCGAGGGGGATCAGAAAGTGACCTGCGTGCCTGACCAATCCGTCGGGCGGCCATCTCCGAACAGGTCATGATCGCGGCCGGTCCCGGTACGTCTCACCCCCGGTCATCGGGATCGGCCGCGATCGTGAATCATCGGACCATGACCCCGGAGAGCAACGAGAGCCACGAGAGCCACCAGAGCCAGGAACTGTCGGCCGAGACCTTGCGCCTGCTCGGCAGCCGCGGGAACGGTGTGCTCAGCACCATCAAGAAGGACGGGCGTCCTCAGCTGTCCATCGTCGGTTATGCCTTCGACCCCGACCGGCGCCTGGTCCGCATCTCGCTGACCGACGGCCGGGCCAAGACCGCGAACCTGCGTCGTGACGCGCGCTGCGCCATGCTCGTCACCACTCCCGAGTTCCGGCCGTGGGTGACCCTCGAGGGCACTGCTCAGCTCACGCCGACCGCCGCCGACCCGCACGACGCCACGGTCGAGGCCCTTATCGACCAGTACCGCGCCGTCGCCGGTGAGCACCCGGACTGGGACGACTACCGCAGCGCGATGGTGAAGGACCGCAGGCTGGTCCTGTCGTTCACCGTCGACCACGTCTACGGCTTCACCTGGTAGTCAGACCTGCGTCACACCTGCCCGGCCAGCTCCGCCGCCTCGGCGTCCTGCGTGATGATCGGCGAGGAGTCCAGCCGCCCGGCGTAGGCGTGCGCGACCCGGCTGACGAAGTGGTGCACCCCGTCCTCGTCCGGAGCCAACGGGCCCGGCAGCCACTGCGGGGCAGACACGCCGCGCTGCACCGACTCGCAGGCCGCCCAGTCCTGGCGGTTGGTGATGTCCCAGAAGTCGACCGCGTACGCCGGGTCGAAGTCCGGCTTGGCGAGCGCCGACTTCGGGAACGCCCACGCGCACTCGACGTACGTCCGGTCAGCCGACAGCGGGACCAGCCGGTGGGTCATGACGTAGTCCGGGTGCAGGCTGATCAGCAGGTTCGGGAAGACCACGATGTACATGACCGTGCGCAGCTCGGTCGGCGAAAGGCCCTCGATGTTGACCCCGTGGCTCTTGCCGTCGAGCGACATGGTCTCGGCGTGCTCGCGCAGGTCCATGCCGCCGCCGACCCAGTCACCCGGCAGGTCGAGGTTCTCGCCGCTCTCGGGCGGGCTGACCGCGCACAGCTCGGGGTGGATCATCGAGCAGTGGTAGCACTCCTGGTAGTTCTCGGCGATGAGCTTCCAGTTCGCCTCGATGGTGTAGTCGTGCGTCGCGGCGACGGCCAGGTGCTCCGGCGCGTACGGCGTGATGATCGGCTCGAGTGCGCCGATGTGCTCCTGGAAGTCGGGCGCCTGGCCTGACGTGGCGACGAACACCCAGCCGTGCCATTCGGTGACGGGCAGCGCCTGCAGCCCGTACCGGCCGGGGTCGAAGCTCTCGACCTCGTCCATGTGAGGTGCGTTGCGCATCGACCCGTCAAGCTTGTAGGTCCAGGCGTGGTACGGGCACACGACCGAACGCTTGGCCGTCGTGGCACCACACGGCAGCAGCTCGTGCCCGCGGTGCCGGCACGCGTTGACGAAGCCGCGCAGCACCTCGTCCTCGCCGCGGATCAGCAGGACGCTCCCGCGGCCCACCTTCACCGCCGTCTGGCTGCCGACCTTGGCCAGGTCCGCGCTGCGGCCGACGCACATCCAGCCGCCGAAGAAGCTCTCCAGCTCCCAGTCCAGGACGGCCGGGTCGACGTACGCCGCTCGCGGCAGCATGTGGCTCTGACCGAAGGGTCGGAGCGCCGGCTCCAGGGCGTTCGGGTCGATGGGGGCACGCGACGTGGTGGCCACGGTCTTGGTCCTTTCAGACGTCTTCCGTGCGCAAAACTGACTGACGACTCAGTAATGCTACCGCCGTCGCCATGCCCCGCGCCAGGCGAACCCGAGCCCCGCCCACCCCCCGCTTGAGGTACCCCCTGAATGCCGCTTTGCCCTCCGAAAGCCGCTCGGGCCACCGATTTTCCGGCCGCCGGGCGGCTTTCGGAGGGCAAAGCGGCTTTCGGAGGGGACGGCGGGTACGGCGGCGGGGCTAGAGCTCGCCGGCGAAGGAGCCGATGCCGCGGGTATCGGCCGACTCACCGCGGGTCAGCCGGCGGTACACGAGGAACCCGACGACGACCGCGATGAGCGAGAACAGCAGCAACATGCTCGCGAGGGCGTTGAGCGCCGGCGTGGGCGCCGCCCGCGCGGTGTTGTAGATCTTCACCGACACGGGCTCGGTCGACGCGTCCCCGGACAGGTACCGCACGATGACGAAGTCGTCGATCACGTCGGCGAACACGAGCACCGTGCTGGCGAAGATCGCCGGCACCAGCATCGGCAGCAGCACCCGGCGTACCGCACCGACCGGCGAGGCGCCGAGGTCGACCGCCGCTTCCTCGTACTGCTTGCCGATCGTCAGCAACCGGGCCCGCACGATCACCACCGGGTACGACAACTGGAACGTCACCAAGCCGATCACCTGGGCCGTCGTCCCAGGCGTGAACGGCGTCGCGACCTGAGTGATGAGGAACAGCAGCGCCACCGCCATCAGCGTCTCGGGCAGGACGAAGCTGAGCAGCATGATGAAGCTCGCGCCCGCGGGGAGCCGCCCGTGCCAGCGGTCGATGCCCAACGCGAAGGCGACGCCCAGCGGCACGGTCACCACCGTCGCGAGCAACCCGAGCCACAAGGTGTGGGTCAAGGCCGTGTGCAGGCTGGTGTCGCTCCACACCGAACGCACCGAGTCGCCGTAGTACCAACGCAGCGAGAAGCCCTGCCACACCGCACGCGAACGACCGCTGTTGAACGAGAAGATCACAGCAACGAGCACGGGCAGCAGCGACCACACCAGATACAGCACAGTGATGAGCGCCAGGAAGCGCGGCGGTCGCCAGGGGCTCGACCACCAGTCGCGCAGCCGCTGTACGACGCTCACGAACGCGCCCCCTCGTCGCGCGAGGTGCGCACGTACCAGAGCATCGGCAGCAGGGAGACGACCAGCACGATCATCACGAACGCCCCCGCCTGCCCGGTCTGCCCCGGCGCGAGCGCCGAGTTGTTGATCAGGTTGCCGACCATCGAGGTGCTCGGCGAGGCGGAGAGCAGGTCGTTCGTGAAGTAGTCACCCAGCATCGGCAGGCAGGAGAGCAGCACACTCGCGACGACGGCCGGCAGGCTCAGCCGCCAGGTGACCCGCCGGAACGTCGACAGCGGCCCCGCGCCGAGGTCGCGCGCCGCCTCGAGCACGCTCTGCTGGATCCGGTCCAGCCCCGCGAACAGCGGCAGGATCATGTACGGCACGTACCCGTACACCAGCCCGAGGATCACCGTCGTGGAGCGCCCGGACAGCCAGTCGACGTTGACCTGGAACAGCCCACCGAAGCTCAGCGTGCGGTTGAGCAGGCCGTCGTTCTGCAGCAGGTTGACCCAGGCCAGCATCCGCATCATGTAGCTGATCCAGAACGGCGCGATCAGCAGGGTCAGGATGATCCCCTTGCGCCGCCCGGCGAACCGCGCCGTGAAGTACGCCACGGGGTAGGCGATGAGCAGGCACAGCAGGCTGGCCACGGCGACGTACACGAGGGTCCGGAACAGCGCGGCACCGAAGAAGCCCTGCTCCCCGACCAGGTGCGAGAACACGTAGGTGAACTGGGCCGGGTTCCACTGCAACGGGTTCCACACCGGCAGCGGGGTCCGGAACACCGGGTCGATGCGACCGAACACGATCGCCATGACGACGTACATGGGTGCGATGAAGAACAACGCCAGCCACACCGTTCCCGGGATGGCCAGGAACGGCCACAGCGAGGACCGGTGGACGGTCGACTGGTACGGCGTGCGGCGCCGACGCTTGCGTCTCCCCGAGTCGGCGGGGTCCGCAGGGTCCGCAAGGCCGGCAGTCGGCGCGGGCGGCGCCGAATCCGGCTCCTCCGGCACCCGGACGGGCGCCTCAGCCACCGGCCTTGAACTGCGCCCAGATGTCGTGCCAGGCCTTGTCGGCGTTGATCGGCAGCTCGAGCAGCGGCTGGCCGCTGTCGAAGTCGGACTGCTTCACCGTCGCTGTCGCGAGGTTCTGCGGCACGAAGCCGTCGGCCACGTTCTTCTCCGGGTTGATGGCCTTCTGCGGCGGCTGGTATCCGGTGGCCGAGAAGTTCCCCGCCGCCACCTTGGGGTCGAGCATGTGGTTCATGAACATCTGGGCGAGCACCGGGTTCTTGCCGCCCGACAGGCACACCATCAGGTCGTTGTCGACGAGACCGTTGTTGGCCGGCGCCCAGTACCGCAGCACTGACACCTTCGTGCCCTTGCCCAGGTAGTACTGCGCGTTCACGGCGTCGCCCGACCACATCTGGCAGATCCCGAGCTGACCGGCCGGCAGGTCGTTGTACATCGTGATGGTGACCTTGGGCTTCGACGTCGCCTGCATGTCCATCATCTGCTGCTGGATCTTCTTGATCTGTGCGCTGTCCGCCGTGTTGACGTCACCGCCGATGCGCAGCTGAGCGAGCGCCATCGCCGTGTGCCAGTCGTCGATGACCGCGATCTTGCCCCTGTACGACGCGTTCCAGAACACCTCGAACGGGTTGCTCATGCCGGCCACGTCGTCGCGCACCTTGTCGGTCCGCCAGCCGATGCCGGTCGTGTAGACGGTGTAAGGAACGGTGTACTGCCAGCCTTGGTCGTACCAAGGGTTCTGGTAGGTGACCCACAGGTTGGTGATGTTCGGGAAGAACGAGTGGTTGATCGGGCGGATCAGCTTGGCTGTGACCATCTTGCTGATCTGGTCGTAGCTCGGGAAGTAGATGTCGTACGGCACCTTGCCGCCGCGGATCTTGGTGAGCGCCTCGTCCGTGTCGTTGAACGTCGACACGGTGACCTTGACGCCGTACTTCGCGTACTTCTTCTCGAACGACTTGATCGCCGCCGGGTCGATGTAGTCCGCGTAGTTGTACAGCCGCAGCGTGGCGTGCTGTTCCGGCGTCGCGCCGTCCGCGATGGCCTTGTTGTCGTCGTAGATCGGCCACTTCACCGGGTTCTTCGGCGACGCGAGCTTCAGGGTTGCGGTCGGCGTCGTGCCGGGCAGCGCGCCGCCGGCCGACGAGCAGCTGGCCAGCAGAGCGCCGACCGAGGGGGTTGCCGCGGCTGTGATCGCCGCGTTGCGCAGGAAGGAGCGCCGCGAAAGGTGTCGCGCCAGCGCCTGCGAGCGAGGGCTGCGCGGGACGAGGCTCGCCGCCTCGCCGCCGAGTGCACCGAACGGGTCGTGCAGTGGACCTGCCATCTGCCCTCCTTGCCGGTTACAGAGAGGTTTGCATAGACTGAACAGTCAGTCAACAACCCTTCGAGCCCTCGATTGAGGAACCTGGCGATGAGCCTCACCGCCGACAGCGGCACCCTAACTTCCGGACAACCTGACGATCGCGACCAGCGGCTGGACGCGCTGATCGCCGCCGAAGAGTCGCTGTTCCTCGAGCGTCAGCCGCGCAGCGGGGAGCTGATCGAGCGGGCCCGCAAGCACCTCGCCGGCGGGGCCACCTCCAACTGGCAGATCGCGTCACCGCAGGCCGTCTGGCTCAGCCACGGCCTCGGCTCCAAGATCTACGACGTCGACGGCACCGAGTACGTCGACCTGCACGGCGGGTACGGCGTCGCGCTCGCCGGTCACGCCCACCCGGCGGTCGTCGCGGCCATCCGCGAGCGCGCAGGCCTGGGCACGCACTTCGCCCAGCCGACCCTGGACGCGATCGCGGTCGCCGAGAACCTCACCGAGCGCTTCGGCCTGCCCCAGTGGCGGTACGCGAACTCCGGTACCGAGGCGACGATGGACGCCGTCCATCTCATGCGCGCGCTGACCGAACGCGACCTGATCATCAAGATCGAGGGCGGCTATCACGGCCATCACGACTCGGTCGAGGTCTCGGTGCTGCCCGAGGCCGAGGAGGTCGGCCCGGCCGACCATCCGCACCAGGTCGCCGGCAACACCGGCATCCCCGAGGCGATCCGCGACCTCACACTCGTCGTCGCGTTCAACGACGTCGACATGGTGCGGCGCGTGCTCGAGGCCAACCCGGGCCGCATCGCCGGCATGATCCTCGAGCCGGTGATGATGAACGCGGGCATCATCCTGCCGCGCGACGGCTACCTGGCCGAGCTGAAGCAGGTGCTGCACGAGCACGGCGCGCTGCTCGCGTTCGACGAGGTCAAGACCGGCTTCACCTCCGGTCCCGGCGGGGTCACCGCGATGTACGGCGTGACGCCAGACATCCTGTGCCTGGCCAAGGCGATCGGTGGCGGGATCGCCTCCGCCGCGATCGGCGGGACCGAGGAGGTCATGTCGGCCATCGCGGACGGACGCTACGAGCAGGTCGGCACCTTCAACGGCAACCCGATGGCCATGGCGGCGACGCGGGCGATGCTGACCGAGGTGCTCACGCCCGACGCCTACGCGAATATCGACCGTCTGCGGCAGCGGATGGTCGACGGCGTCCGCGGGGTCATCGCGGAGCACGATGCTCCGTGGGGGGTCGTCGCGTTGGGGGCCAAGGGATGCGTGATCTTCACCGACGGCGAGGTCCGCGACTACCGCGGGTTCCTCGGCATCGACGAGCGGCTCGGCCAGCTCCACTGGTTGATGCAGCACAATGGCGGCGTCTTCCTACCGCCGTGGGGAAAGATCGAACAATGGCTGCTCTCGGTTCAGCACACGTCCGCCGACGCGGACCGCTTCGTCGCCAACTTCGCCCGGTTCGCCGCGGCAGTTCTCGGCTGAGGGCTGGGCTGACGGAGTGAGCGGGGGCGCCATCTCCCTGGTCGGGCTGACCAAGGCGTTCGACGACGTGCCCGCGGTCCGGGGCATCGACCTGGAGATCGCGGGCGGGGAGTTCTTCTCCCTGCTCGGGCCGTCGGGCTGCGGCAAGACCACGACGCTGCGCATGCTCGCCGGCTTCGAGCGCCCGGACACGGGCCAGATCCTGCTCGACGGCACCGACCTCGCGCCGATCCCGCCCCACAAGCGGCCGGTCAACACCGTGTTCCAGACGTACGCGCTGTTCCCGTTCCTCGACGTGTGGCACAACGTCGAGTTCGGGCTGCGGTACCGGCGGCTGGGCAAGGCCGAGACCAGGAAGCGGGTCGACCAGGCGCTGGAGATGGTGCGGATGACGGCGTTCGCCAAGCGCCGGCCGGCCCAGCTGTCCGGTGGCCAGCAGCAGCGGGTGGCCCTCGCGCGGGCCCTGGTGCTGAACCCGGCGGTGCTCCTGCTCGACGAGCCGCTCGGCGCGCTGGACGCGAAGCTGCGCAAGGAGCTCCAGCTCGAGCTGAAGGCGGTGCAGGAGTCCGTCGGCATCACGTTCGTCTACGTGACGCACGACCAGGAGGAAGCCCTCACCATGTCCGACCGGCTGGCCGTCATGGCCGATGGCCTGGTCGAGCAGATCGGCACGCCGGAGACGGTGTACTCCGAGCCGTCCAGCGCGTACGTCGCGGGCTTCCTGGGCTCGGCCAATGTCGTCGACGTCGAGGTGCAGGGCAAGGACGGCATGGCTGGCACGGCCGGCGGACCCGATGTCATGGTCTGCCGGCTCGGACCGTTCACGTTCAAGGCCGTCGGCGCGGCGGCACGGGGTCCGGCCAAGGTGGTCATCCGCCCCGAGCGCGTGCTGCTCGGCCCCACCGACGGCCCCGCGCCGGCCGGCGCGAGCACCTTCGCCGGACTGGTCGACCACGTCGTGTACCTCGGACCCACGACGCACGTCGTCGTCCGGCTGTCCGACGGGCAGACCTTGCTGGCCGCCGTACCGAACGCCATCGGGCCCGCGTCCGGCTGGTACAAACCCGGTGCCGCCGTGTCCGCCCACCTGCATCCCGAGGCGTGCCGGCTGCTGCCTCCGGACACCCGCCCGGCCCTGGCCGCCGATGCCGAGGACCAAGCCGCCGCCGCCGCCGCCACCGCCGCCGAGATTTCGTGAAGCACTGCCCGCCTGAACCGGGCAGTCCTTCACGAAATCTGGCCGTTCCAGTCGAAGCCGAGGCGCTCGGAGGCCATCCGCATCGCGATCGACACGGCGCGGGACGAGTCGACCTGCGGGTCCTCGAGCGCGACCTGGATCGACAGGCCGTCGAGCAGGGCGCCCCAGGTGATCGCGAAGTCTTCGATGTCGACGTCGCCGAACTCGCCGGAAGCCTGGCCGACGCGCACGATCTGCGCGATGGCACCGCGCCAGCGCTGGTCCATGGCGACCCGGTCTTTCGCGACACGTGGGTGGCGGAACGCCTGCACCCACAGGTCGAACCAGAGGCCCCACGAGTCCGGCAGGGAGTCACCCGCTCGGTCGGGCACACAGGTCGCGGTGACGAGGGTCTGCAGCCGCTCCACCGCGGTCGGGAGCTGGGCCAGCACCGCCTCGGTCGCCGCATAGAACTGGTCCTCTGACCAGCGCAGGGCCTCGGTCAGCAGGCCGTCCTTGGTGCCGAAGTAGTAGATGACGAGCGCGGGGCTGGCCTCGGCCCGCGCCGCCACGTCGGCGATCCGGGTGTCCGAGAAGCCGCGCTCGCAGATGATCTGGACCGCCGCGCGCAGCATCTGTTCGCGTCGTACGTCCGGACCGGACGCGGCGTCCGGCGCGGTGTCGGCGGCCACCGTCTTCGGCTCTCGCTTGGCCATGGTTTCCCTGTCCCGACGCACCGGTCTGGCATAGACTGAACAGCCAGTCAAACATATCGGCGGACGAGGCTGCGAGGAACCCTCAGCATGAGTGCAGAGGCGGTTCGCGACGCCGGTACGGCGGTTCGCACCATGCTCGAGGCCCGTTCCGTTGCGTTGGTGGGAGCCAGCCCACGGCCGGGCAGCTTCGGGGCCCGCATGGTGGCCGAGGTCGGCCGCAGCCGCCCGCCCCTGGACCTGCACCTGGTCAACCCGCGCTATCGGGAGGTCGGCGGCCGGCCGTGTGTGCCGCAGTTGACCGACATCGCGGACCCGGTCGACCTCGTGCTGCTCGGGGTGCCGGACGCGGCGTTGGAGAACCAGCTCGGTCTGGCCGCCGAACGCGGAGACCGTTCGGCGGTGATCTTCGGCAGCGTGGTCGGGCCGTCCCTCCTGCAGCCGGGCCTCTCGATGCGTTCCGCCGTCACCGAGGTCGCGCGGGCCGCGGGGCTGGCCGTGTGCGGAGGCGGCTGCATGGGCTTCGTGAACCTGGTCAGTGGCGTGCGCGCGATCGGGTACGTCGAACGGGAGGAGCTGCCGGCCGGGCCGGTCGCGCTGGTGTCGCACTCGGGCTCCGCGTTCTCCGCGCTGCTGCGCAGCCATCGCCGGATCGGGTACACGGTCGCTGTGTCGTCAGGCCAGGAGCTGGCGACGACCGCGGCCGACTACGTGGACTACGCGCTCGAGCTGCCCGAGACGCGCGTGGTCGCCCTGCTGCTCGAGACGATGCGCATGCCGGACCGGCTGCGCGCCGCGCTGGCCCGTGCGGCGGCGCACGATGTGCCGGTGGTCGCCCTGACCGTCGGCACCTCGGGGCCGGGCGCGGCCATGGTGGCCGCGCACTCCGGCGCGCTGGCCGGAGGCGACGGTGCCTGGGAGGCGCTGTTCGACGCGTACGGCGTGCTGCGGGTGGGCGACCTCGACGAGCTGGCCGACACGCTGGAGCTGTTCGGGGCCGGTCGCCGCGCCCGGCCCGGAACGTCGGGCGTCGCCACGGTGCACGACTCCGGGGCCGAGCGTGCGATGGTCGTGGACCTGGCCGACGAGCTGGCGGTGACGTTCGCCGACCTGTCGCCGTCGACGGTCGACCGGCTGACCGCACTGTTGGATCCCGGTCTCCTGCCGACGAACCCGCTCGACGTCTGGGGCACCGGCGCGGACACGCGGCGGCTGTTCGGCGACTGCCTTCGGGTGATGGCCGACGACCCGGGGGTCGCGGCGGTTGCGCTCGCCGTCGACCTCGTGCCCGAGTTCGACGGCGACCGGTCCTACCCGCTGGCCGTGCAGGACGCCTGGGCGGCCACCGACGTCCCCGTGGCCGTGCTGTCGACCATGCACTCGGCGGTCGACCAGGAGGTGGCGGCCGGGTTGCGGGCGCAGGGCATCCCGGTGCTCGAGGGAGGGCGCAGCGGCCTGGTCGCCCTGGGCAACCTCGCGGCGTACGCCGATCGTCGCGCCTCGCCGGAAGCGCAAGCGGCCGTCGTCGACCCGGCCCGGCAGGCCCGCTGGCTCGACGTCCTTGGTCGCGGACACTTCGATGGCACAACCGGTTTCGCGCTGCTGCGGGACTACGGCGTGCCCGCCGTCGAGGTGCGGGCGGTGACGTCAGCCGCCGAGGCGGCCACGGCCGCCGAGGCCCTGGGCTGGCCCGTCGTGCTCAAGACCGACGAGCCCGGGATCGAGCACAAGTCCGATGTCGGTGGGGTTGTGCTCGGCCTCGCGACCGCTCAGGCCGTCGCGGCGGCGTACGCGGACCTGGCCCAGCGGTTGGGCCCGCGCGTGCTGGTCAGTGCCTCCGCTCCGGCCGGGGTCGAGCTGGCGCTCGGGCTGGTACGCGACCCGTTGCTCGGCCCCCTCGTGCTGGTGGCGGCGGGTGGCGTGCTGGTAGAGCTGGTCGACGACCGCGCGGTCGCCCTCCCTCCGGTCTCGGAAACGGTTGCGCGGCGAGCGATTTCGCGGCTCCGGGTCAACCGCCTGCTGCAGGGCTTCCGGGGCGCGGCTCCCGCGGACGTCGGCTCCGTCGTGACCGCGGTGCGCGGCCTCTCCCAGCTGGCGGTCGAGCTCGGTGACGCCGTGGACGCCCTGGACGTCAACCCGCTCATCGCCGGTCCCGCTGGGGCCCTTGCTGCCGACATCCTCGTGGAGCCGCGCCGGACGCACTGACGCGATGACCCGCGACGACCCCGGACGACCCGGCACGACCGGGCACGACCCTGGACGACCCGGCACGACCCGCCGTCGCGTCAGGCGTTCTCGGGGAACGGCAGCGCGATCGGGTCCGGGTCCAGCCGCGAGCGACCCTCGGGGTCGAACCGGTCCAAGCCGAGCTCGGTCGCGTCGACGACGTCCGTGGTACCGGTCAGGGCCAGGTCGGCGGCAGCCCGCGAGACACCCGGTCCCCACATCATCCCGTGGCCGCCGGCAGCAGCGACCGTCACGCCGTCCACGCGGTCGAGCGACTCGGTCGGCCCGTCGCCGACGAGCAACGGGCCGAGGATCGGCAGGTGGTCCGGCGTGTAGTCGATGGTCGCGGCCCACGCGCGGCGCACCCCGAGCCGGCCCAGCACGGGCAACAGCTCGACGACGCGCGGGCGCATCTGGTCGTAGTAGGCCCAGTCGAACTCGAGCGCGACACCGGGGATCTCGTCCGGGTTGCTCATCCCCCACATGAGTCCGCCCTCGCACGGCCGCCAGTAGATGCCGGCCACGACGTCGAAGACCATCGGCAGCCGCTCGGGCGCGAGGTCCTCGTGCGGTTGGGTGACGACGACCTGATGCCGCACGCCGGCGGACGGGATGCGGGCGCCGAGGCCTTGGCCGATGTCGCGGAGCTGCGGTCCACCGGTGACGACGACGCGCTCGGTCGAGATCGGTCCGGCCGTGGTCTGGACCCCGGTCACGCGGCCGCCGTCGATGACGAGCCCAGTCATCGCCGTGCGCTCGCGGATCTCCACGCCGACGACGAACAGGGCCGCGGTGTAGGCGAGCACGTTGCGCGGCGGGTCGACGTAGCCGTCGCCGGGCGCGAACGACGCACCGAGCGTCCGGCCCGGTGCGAGGTTGGGGTTCGCCCGGTCGAACTCGTCCGGCTCGGCGAAACGCACGTCGAGCCCGCACTCCTGCTGCATGGCGATCCGCTGCCGGGCCGCGCGGACCTCGCCCTCGGTGAAGCACGGCATGTAGTAGCCCTGGGCCACGAAGCCGGAGTCGATCCCCAGTTCGGCCTGCTGCCCGGCGTAGAACTCCTGGCTGAACAGTCCGAGCCGTACGGCGGTCGGAGTCCCGCCCTGCGCCCGCACCATGCCGGCGGCGCGTGAGCTGGCGCCCTGGCCGAGCGTGCCGGCCTCGACCAGGACGACCCGTTCGAGTCCGGCGCGCTTCAGGAAGTACGCCGCCCATGCTCCGACCGTGCCGCCGCCCACGACGACGGCATCGGCGACGCTGTTCACCCGGCCGACGCTGGCATAGACTGAACAGTCAGTCAACCGTCGGTCAACCGATCGAGCAGCCATTCGCGTCGAGCACGCGCGACCCGGGAGCCCACCATGTACGGCCTGTCCCCCGCGGACCTGGATCTGCAGGCCCGAGCCCGCACGTTCGTCGACGAGGTCATCCCGCTCGAGGTCGAGATCGAGATGGCCGGTGGCCATTACCCGCCCGGGATGGCCCGGGCCCACAAGGCGCGCGTCATCGAGCTGGGGCTGTATGCGACGAACATGCCCCGGGACGTGGGGGGCCAGGGCTGCTCGATGCTGCAGCAGGTGCTGGTCCAGGAGCAGTGCGGCCGGGCCACCAACGGGCTCGGCTGGGCCATGGGTACGCCGCCCGGCTGGTTCCCGGAGGTCGCTACGCCGGATCAGCTGGAGCGCTACGTCAAGCCGGCGGCGCGAGGCGAGCGGGTCGAGTGCTACGCCATCACCGAAGAGGACGCCGGGTCGGACGTCGATGCGATCACCTCGACGGCCAAGCGGGACGGCGACGACTACATCGTCGACGGCGTGAAGTGGCACGTGACGTCGTACAACGAGGCCGACTACGCGTTCGTGCAGGCCCGGCTCGTGGACGGTGAGTTCGCCGGGCAGCACGCGATGTTCGTGGTCGACCTGCCGTCACCGGGCGTTCGCGTGGTGCGGACGCCGGCGTACTCCCACACGCTCTCTCACGAGCACCCCATCGTGGCGTTCGAGGGCGTGCGCGTCCCCGCCGCCAACCGGGTCGGCGCCGAAGGGGACGGGATGACGTTCGCCTACGAGTGGTTCCGGTTTGAGCGCCTGATGGTCGCCAGCCGTTGCCTGGGCGCGGCCGACCGACTGGTCAACGAGGCGAACTCCTTTGCCCAACAACGGATCGTCCGCGGCGAGCCGCTCATCACCAAGCAGCTGGTGCAGGGCATGCTCGCCGACAGCCTCACCGAGCTGTTCGCCGCGCGCTCGATGGTGTACGCCGTGGCCCGGGCCATCGACGAGGGCGTCGACCGCAAGGTGGCCCATGCCCAGTGCTCGATGGCCAAGCTCTACGCCTCGGAGATGGCCGGTCGGGTCGCCGACCGCGCCGTGCAGATCTTCGGCGGACGCGGCTACATGCGCGAGAACGTCGCCGAACGCTTCACCCGCGAGCTGCGCGTGGAGCGGATCTGGGAGGGCGCGAGCGAGATCCAGCGGGTCATCGTCGCCGACCAGATGGCCAAGCGAGG
>JBJMHS010000015.1:0-16384 GCA_045807245.1 Actinomycetales bacterium | reverse complement strand
GCCTCCGCGGCCTTCTTCGGGTTCGTGATGATCGGCGTGATCAGGTGCGGGATGCCCTCGTACGCCGTCAGCTCGACGCGCTTGGGGTCGACCAGCACCATCCGGACCTCGTCCGGCGTCGCCCGCATCAGAATCGAGACGATCATCGAGTTGATGAAGCTGGACTTGCCCGCACCAGTCGCGCCGGCGACCAGCAGGTGCGGCATCTTGGCCAGGTTGGCGACGACGTACCCGCCCTCCACGTCCTTGCCGACGCCGATGACCATCGGGTGCTCGGTGGTCCGGGCGGCCTGGCTGCGGAGCACATCGCCCAGGCTGACCTTCTCGCGGTCGGTGTTCGGGATCTCGATGCCGATCGCCGACTTGCCCGGGATCGGCGACAGGATGCGGACGTCGGCCGACGCCACGGCGTACGCGATGTTCTTGGACAGGGCGGTGACCCGCTCGACCTTGATCGCGGGTCCGAGCTCGACCTCGTAGCGGGTGACGGTCGGGCCGCGGCTGAACCCGGTCACCTGGGCGTCGATCTCGAACTGTTCGAGCACCTCGGTCAGCGCCTCGACCACGCGGTCGTTCGCCGCGCTGCGCTCCTTGTGCGGGCTGCCCGGCACGAGCACGTCGTTCGCCGGCAGGGCGTACGTGACATCGCCCGCGAGCGCGAGCTGCTCGACCCGGGCCGGCAGCGGCTGGGTCGGAGGCGGGCTGAGGCTCTCGCGTGCGGGCGAGGCGACGACGGCCGGGCCCATGGCGGCCATCTCGGGGGCCGTGGCGGCCGGGGTGGCCGGCTCGCCCGGGCGGCGCTCCCCGGGCCGGAGCCCGGCCCGCTCGGCGTCGGCCCGCGCGTTGGCCTCGCGCTCGGCCTTCTCCAGCGGAGTCTCGAAGGCCTCGTCACCGGCCCGGGGCTCGGCCGAGCCGTCGCCCGATCCGCCGTGGCGGGCCCGGCGCAGGCGCGACAGCATCGATGCGGGGGCATCCGGGCCGGCGGTCCCGGCCTTGACCCCGTTGGCCGGCAGGTCGGAGCCCGCCGCCGCGTCGGTCGAGGGTGCGCCCGCGGTGTGGAACAGCTTGTCCCGCAGATCGAGCACCCGGTCCGGGATGGCATGGACCGGCGTCGCCGTGATGACGAGGATGCCGAAGCCGCCGACCAGGAGCAGCAGCGCGATCGCGCCGTAGCCGGTCACCGCAGCCTCGAGCGGGCTGGAGGCCAGGAAGCCGATCATGCCGCCGGCGTCGCGCATCCGGGCCGACCCGTCGGCCGGCGTGGGCAGGTGCTGTGACAGGTGCACGAGCCCGGTGGCGCCGACGGTCAGGGCGACCAGGCCGATGCCGACCCGGCTGTTGGCCTGCGACTCCTGCGGGTGGCGCAACAGCCGGAGACCGAGCCCCAGCAGGACGAGGGGCACCGTCAGACCGACCCGGCCGAGCGTGCCGTTCACGACCGCCTGGGTCGCCTGGCCGACCGGACCGCCGAGACCCCACCACTCCCCGGCCGCGACCACCACGGCCAGGCCGATCAGGGTCAGGCCGACCCCGTCCCGGCGAAGCGCCGGGTCAAGGTCGCGCGCCGACGTACCGACCCGCCGCGCGGACGCGCCCGCGACATGGGCCAGGCCCATCCAGGCACTGCGGACCGCCCGGACCGGCCACGGGGTGGACCGGGTCCGGCGGGCATGGCGGGTCGACGCCTTGCGCCGGCCGTTGGGCCCCTTGCCGCGCGCCTGACCACGGGACGGGCCACCGGACTGGCCACGGGACTGGCCACGGGCGGGGGTGCGCGCCGGAGTGGCCCGTGCGGGGGAAGACGTACGGGTCGCCATGCTGCCCACCGTACCCGCGAACCACTTCAGCCCCACCGGTCTCAGCGGCCACAGGCAGTGCGTGTCGCCGTCAGGCCGCCGTCAGCCCCGCTGCCTAGCGCTAGGCGGCGATGACGACCGGGATGATCATCGGCCGCCGGCGCAGCTTGCCACCGACCCACCTGCCGACCACCCGCCGTACGACCTGCTGCAGCTCGTAGGTGTCCCGCACGCCGTTCGTCGCCGCCTCGAGCAGGGCGTCCTCGATCCGGGGCAGCACCTCGTCGAAGACGGCGTCGTTCTCCACGAACCCGCGGGCCTGTACGGCGGGCCCGGCCGCGACCTTGCCGGTCACCGTGTCCACCACGACGAAGATCGAGATGAACCCCTCGTCGCGCAGGATCCGGCGGTCGGTGAGCAGCGCCTCGGTGGTCTCCCCGACGCCCGAGCCGTCGACGTAGACGAACCCGCACGGCACCGCGCCCACGATCTTGGCCACGCCGCCGACCAGGTCGACGACCGAGCCGTCGTCGGTCAGCACCAGCCGGTCGCGGGGCACGCCGGTCGACTCGGCCAGGTGCGCGTTCGCGACCAGGTGGCGGACCTCGCCGTGCACCGGCATGACGTTGCGCGGGCGCACGATGTTGTACGCGTAGAGCAGCTCGCCGGCGCTGGCGTGACCGGACACGTGGACCAGGGCGTTGCCCTTGTGCACGACGTTCGCGCCGAGCCGGGTCAGCCCGTTGATGACGCGGTAAACCGCGTTCTCGTTGCCCGGAATCAGGCTCGAGGCGAGGATCACGGTGTCGCCCTCGCCCACGTCGATCCGGTGCTCGCGGTTGGCCATCCGCGACAGAACGGCCATCGGCTCGCCCTGCGACCCGGTGCAGACGAGCACGACCTGGTCGTCCGGCAAGTCGTGCAGCGCCTTCTCGTCGACCAGCACGCCGTCCGGGACGTGCAGGTAGCCGAGCTCGCGGGCGACCCCCATGTTGCGCAGCATCGACCGGCCGACGAGCGCGACCTTGCGACCGTGGACCTGGGCGGCGTCGATGACCTGCTGGACCCGGTGCACGTGGCTGGAGAAGCACGCCACGATGACCCGGCGGCTCGCGGCGGCGAAGACCCGGTCCATCGCGGCCCCGATCTCGCGCTCCGGCGTCGTGAAGCCGGGGACCTCCGCGTTGGTCGAGTCGACCATGAACAGGTCGACGCCCTCCTCGCCGAGCCGGGCGAACGCCCGCAGGTCGGTCAGCCGGTTGTCCAGGGGCAGCTGGTCCATCTTGAAGTCGCCGGTGTGGAGCACCAGCCCGGCGGCGGTGCGGACCGCGACGGCCAGAGCGTCCGGGATCGAGTGGTTCACGGCGACGAACTCGCAGTCGAACGGGCCGAGCCGCTCGCGCTGGCCCTCCCGGACCGTGAGCGAGTACGGCGTGATCTTGTGCTCGCGGAGCTTCGCCTCGACCATCGCGAGCGTCAGCTGGGAGCCGACCAGCGGGATGTCCGGCCGGAGCTTGAGCAGGTAGGGGACGGCGCCGATGTGGTCCTCGTGGCCATGCGTGAGAACCACGGCCTCGATCTCACCGAGCCGGTCGTCGATGTAGGCGAAGTCCGGCAGGATCAGGTCGACGCCCGGCTGGTGGTCCTCGGGGAACAACACTCCGCAGTCGATGACGAGCAGGCGCCCGTTGATCTCCAGCACGGACATGTTCCGCCCGATCTCACCGAGCCCGCCCAGGGGCACGATGCGTAACGTGCCCGGCGCGAGCGGTGGTGGCGCGGGCAGCGAGGGGATCTGGGTCACAGAATTCCGATCTGGTGCAGGTCGGCCCGGATGGCCGACACCTGGTCATCGGTCGCCGGGACGAGCGGCAGCCGGACGGTGCGGTTGGCGAGCATCCCGGTGAGCTCGAGCGCCGCCTTGACGGCGATGGCGCCCTGGGTGCGGGTCATGATCCCGGCCACGATCGGGAGCAGCTCCATGTTCAGCTTGCGGGCCAGCTCGATGTTGCCGGCGTCCACCGAGCGCACCATGGCGGCGTACCGGTCCGCAGCGACGTGCGCCACCACCGACACCACCCCGGTCGCGCCGAGCGCGAGCCACGGCAGGTTCAGCAGGTCGTCCCCGCTGTAGTAGGCCAGGCCGGACTCGGCCATGACCTGGGAGCCCTCGAACAGGTTGCCCTTGGCGTCCTTGACCGCCACGATCCGCGGGTGGGTCGCGAGCGTGTGCAGCGTCTCGGCCTTGATCGCCGTGGCGGTGCGGCCCGGGATGTCGTAGAGCATGACGGGCAGCTCGGTCGCGTCGGCGACGGTGGTGAAGTGGGCGACCAGCCCCTCCTGAGGTGGCTTGTTGTAGTACGGCGTGACGACGAGCAGCGCGTGGGCGCCTGCCTGCTCGGCGGCCTGGGCCAGCTGCACCGTGTGCGCCGTGTCGTTGCTCCCGACCCCGGCCACGACCCGGGCCCGCTCGCCCACGGCCTCCAGGACGGCGCGGAGCAGCTCGTCCTGCTCGGCCGGGCTGGTGGTCGGTGACTCCCCCGTCGTACCGCTCACGACCAGCCCGTCGCAGCCTTGGTCGACCAGATGGGTGGCCAGGCGCTGCGCGGCGTCCAGGTCCACCGATCCCGAGTCGGCGAACGGGGTGACCATGGCGGTGAGCACGCGGCCGAAGGCGAGGGCGGCATCGGCGTGGTCTGGCATGGGCCCAACGCTACCGCCGCCCCAGCGGACATCGAACGGACCGCGTCGCTGCTCGCTCGGGGGTCCGAGCAGCGACACGGTCCACCGAGTACATCGGCAGTGCCGCTCCCGGCGTTACACGTCGGCCGGTGTTAGTTTTCGAGCGTGCGGCAGTACCTCGATCTCCTCGACCACGTCCTCCACAACGGGACGGAGAAGGGGGACCGCACCGGGACCGGGACGCTCAGCGTGTTCGGGCACCAGATGCGCTTCGACCTGGGTGCCGGCTTCCCCGCCCTGACCACCAAGCGTCTGCACATGCGCTCGGTGGTGGGCGAGCTGCTGTGGTTCCTCAAGGGGTCCACCAACGTCGAGTGGCTGCATGAACAGGGCGTGACGATCTGGGACGAGTGGGCCGACGCCAAGGGCGAGCTGGGGCCCGTCTACGGCTACCAGTGGCGGTCGTGGCCCACCCCGGACGGCCGGCACGTCGACCAGATCGCCGGCGTCATCGAGTCGATCCGCACCGCGCCCGACTCACGCCGGCACCTGGTCAGCGCGTGGAACGTCGCGGACCTGGACCGGATGGCCCTGCCGCCCTGCCACACGATGTTCCAGTTCTACGTCGCGCAGGGCCGGCTCTCGTGCCAGCTCTACCAGCGCTCGGCCGACGTCTTCCTCGGCGTGCCGTTCAACATCGCGTCGTACGCACTGCTCACCTTGATGGTCGCCCAGGTGACTGACCTGCAGCCCGGCGAGTTCGTGCACACGCTGGGTGACGCGCACCTGTACCTGAACCACCTCGACCAGGCCCGCGAGCAGCTGGCCCGAGAGCCGCGGCCGCTGCCGACGATGACCCTTAACCCGCAGCGGCGGTCCATCGACGAGTTCGGGATGGACGACTTCACGCTGTCCGGCTACGACCCTCACCCCTCGATCAAGGCGCCCATCGCCGTATGACGGTCACGCTGGTGGCGGCGGTCGGCCGCAACGGGGTCATCGGCCGCCATGGTGACCTGGCCGTGCGGATCTCGGAGGACCTGCGCCGCTTCAAAGCGCTGACGATGGGCCATCCGATGGTGATGGGCCGCAAGACCTGGGACTCGATGGGCGGGCCGCTGCCCGGGCGGCGCAGCATCGTCCTCACTCGCGATCACGGGTGGCGGGCCGACGGAGCCGAGGTGACGCACTCCGTCCCGTCCGCACTCGAGATGGCCGGTCCCGGGCCGGTGTTCGTCGTCGGCGGCGGTGAGCTGTACCGCCAGACGATCCATCTGGCCGACGCGCTCGAGCTGACCGAGGTGGACCAGTACCTCGAGGGAGACGTCTTCTTCCCGCCCCTGGACCGTGCGGCGTGGGTCGAGGTCGCTCGGGACGCCCGGGACGGCTACGCGTTCGTCCGCTACGAGCGAGCCGGGCCGCCCGCCGAGGGCTCTCAGGCGTCGTAGTCGAGCTCGACCTCGTCCGTGACCGGGTGGGACTGGCACGCGAGCACGAGCCCACGAGCCAGCTCCTCGGGCTCCAGCGCGTAGTTGCGGTCCATCCGGACCTCACCGGTGACCAGGCGCGCGCGGCAGGTGCCGCACACCCCGCCCGTGCAGGCGTACGGCGCGTCCGGCCGCGCGCGCAGGGTCGCGTTCAGGATCGTCTCGGCCCGGCTCGACATCTCGAACCGCGTGGTCCGGCCGTCGAGGTTGACCGTCACCGTGGCCGCGACGGTGTCGGCTGCCCGGTCCTCCTCGGAACGGGCCGGCGGGGGCTCGTCGCCGACGTGGAACAGCTCGAGGTGAACGTGACCCGACTCCACCCCCCGCTCGGACAGTAGCTCGCGAGCGCCGGTGACCATCTCGAACGGCCCGCACAGGTACCACTCGTCGACCGTGTCGACCGGGAGCATCAGGTCGAGGATGCGGCCGATCCGCTCCGGTTCGAGCCGCCCGCTGAACAGCTCGACGTCCTGGGCCTCACGCGAGAGCACGTGGATCAGGTGGAACCGGGCCGGGAACCGGTTCTTCAGGTCCTCGAGCTCCTCGAGGAACATGATCGACGACGTACGACGGTTGCCGTACAGCAACGTTGCCCGGCTGTCTGGCTCTTGCTCCAAGGCGTCCGTGAGCAGCGACAGCACCGGGGTGATGCCGCTGCCGGCGGCCACGGCGACGTGATGTCGGCCGGCTCCGGGCTGGGCCGAGCAGGTGAAGTGGCCCTGCGGCGCCATGACCTGCAGGCGGTCGCCGGGACGCAGCTCCTCGAGGACCCAGGTCGAGAACGCCCCACCGCCGAGGTGCTTGACGCCGACGCGGAGCTGTCGGTGGTCCCGCGCCCAGGCCGGCGTGACGCAGATCGAGTACGAACGCCGCACGTCCAGGCCGCCGAGGTCGTGGCGCAGGGTGAGGTGCTGACCGGCCGCGAAGGCGAACTCGGCCGCCAGGTCGTCCGGCACGTCGAACGTCACCGCGACCGCATCCTCCGTCAGGGGCTGCACCGAGGCCACCGTGAGCTCGTGCCAGCGCACGCGGGCCGGCCCCGGCGCGGTGGTCTCTGTGGTCTCGGTGGTCATCGTCATCGTGGGGTCGACGCCCTACAGGGGCTTGACGTAGTCGAACGGCTCACGGCACGCGAGACAACGCCAGAGGGCCTTGCACGCGGTCGAGCCGAACCGGGCCAGCTCTTCGACGTCGGACGCGCCGCACTGCGGGCAGGTCGGTGTCGGGGGCCGGACGCCGATCCGGACCGGGACCGGACCTCCAGCGAGATGGGCCGGAGGAGCGATCCCGGCCTCCTGCAACGCTTTTCGGCCCTCCTCGCTGATCCAGTCGGTGGTCCACGCCGGCGACAGCACGAGCCGGACGTCAGGGACGTGACCGCAGGCGCGGACGGCGTCCGCAACGTCGCGGGCGATGACCTCCATCGCGGGGCAGCCGGAGTAGGTCGGCGTGATCTCCACGACCGCCCGGCCGGCCTCGAGCGCGACCCGGCGGATCACGCCCAGCTGGCCCAACGTAAGGACCGGCAGCTCCGGGTCGGGCACGGACTCGACCACCCGGCGTACGTCCTCCAGGTCTGCCGGCTGACGTCGCCGGGTCAGGGTCGCGGTCACCACGCCGCTCCGGGGTGCGTGCGGGCCAGGTGCTGCATCTCCGCGAGGAGCAGGCCGAGGGACGTGGAGTGGATGCCAATGCGACCGCCGCGGGACCGCCAGGTCGTCTGTGGCCAGGCGAGACCGGCCTCGGCAAGCACCGCGTCGAGGTCCTGCTCCACCGGCTCGCGCAGCGCCGACGGCTGGACGGCGAACCCTTGTGCGGCAAGCGTTTCCGTGAGCTCGTCGTCGTCGAACAACTCTGGGACGTACGGCGCGACGACGTCGAGCGCAGCGGTCATCTTCGCCCGACTGACATCGGTGCCCAGCCCCAGACGCAGGGTCCACTGACGGGCGTGGTCGCGGTGGTAGTCGACCTCCTTGACCGCCTTGGCCGCCACTGCCGCGATCCCGGCGTCGGCGCTCGCGGTCAGCTCCTCGTACAGGTGTCGCTGCCAGGTCGACAGGACGAGCATGCGCACGATCGTGACCGCGAAGTCTCCGCGTTCCTGCTCGACCAGCTGGACGTTGGTGTAGTCGCGGTCGTCGCGCCAGTAGGCGAGGTCGTCCTCCGTGTAGGCCGGGCCGCCGGCCGCCGCGGACAGCTCGCCCGCGCGGGTCAGCAGCGCCCGGGCCTGCCCGACGAGGTCCAGCCCGATGTTGCCCAGGGCCATGTCCTCCTCGATCTGTGGTGCCCGGGCCAGCCACTCGCCCATCCGCTGAGCCATGACCAGCGCGTCGTCACCCAGCCGCACGCAGTACTGCGCCACCGGCGGGAGCGTGTCGACGCGCACCAGCGTGCCGGTCACAGGTACTCCACGTCGGCGGGAACGTCGTAGAAGGTCGGGTGGCGGTAGACCTTGTCACCGGCCGGGTCGAAGAACGAGTCGCGCTCCTCGGCGCTGCTCGCGGTGATGGCTGCGGCCGGCACGACCCAGAGCGACACACCCTCCTGCCGTCGGGTGTACAGGTCGCGCGCGTTGCGCAGCGCCATCTCGGCGTCGGGCGCGTGCAGGGATCCGGCGTGCAGGTGGGACAGACCCCGCTTCGGACGGACGAACACCTCCCACAACGGCCAGTCGCGCTCGGTCATGCCGCACCCACGCTTTGCCTGGCCGCGTACGCCATCGCGGCGTCGCGGACCCACTGCCCCTCGCTGTGAGCGTTGCGCCGGAAGGCGATCCGCTCCGCGTTGCACGGCCCGTCGCCCTTGAGCACCCGGCGGAACTCGGACCAGTCGATCTCACCGAAGCGCCAGTGCTGCGACTCCTCGTCCCAGCGCAGCTCGGGGTCCGGCGGTCTCAGGCCGAGCTTCTCGGCCTGCGGGACGGTCATGTCGACGAAGCGCTGGCGTAGCTCGTCGTTGCTGAACCGCTTGATGCCCCACGCCATGCTCTGCTCGGTGTGCGTGCCTTGGGCCGCCTCGCCGGAGTCAGGTGGGCCGAACATCATCAGCGCGGGCCACCACCAGCGGTCGACGGCGTCCTGCGCCATCTGGTGCTGGGCCTCGGTGCCGCGCGCCAACGTCCACAGGATCTCGAACCCCTGCCGTTGGTGGAACGACTCCTCCTTGCAGATGCGGACCATCGCCCGGGCATACGGCCCGTAGGAGCAACGGCACAGCGGGACCTGGTTCATGATCGCCGCGCCGTCCACCAGCCAGCCGATCGCACCGATGTCGGCCCAGCTGATCGTCGGGTAGTTGAAGATCGAGGAGTACCGCTGCTTGCCGGCATGCAGGAGGTCGAGCATCTCCTCGCGGCTGGTCCCCAACGTCTCGGCCGCCGAGTAGAGGTAGAGACCATGACCGGCCTCGTCCTGGACCTTCGCCATGAGGATCGCCTTGCGCCGCAGGCTGGGCGCCCGGGTGATCCAGCTGCCCTCCGGCTGCATGCCGATGATCTCGGAGTGCGCGTGCTGCGCCATCTGCCGGACCAGGGTCGCTCGGTAGGCCTCCGGCATCCAGTCCCGCGGCTCGACCCGCTGGTCGGCGGCGATCACCTGGTCGAACCGCGCCTGCGGGGTGTCCTCCACCTGGTGAGTATGCCTTCATATAACACTGCGGCGCAAGAACTGCAGCGAGGCGTAACACGCACGACCGGGCAGAATGACCGGCCGTGAGCCATGCAGCGCCCGAGACCACGGCCGACGAGCCGACGCAGGTGCATCCGCTCGCCGCGTTCATCGCGGGCCTGCCCAAGGCGGAGCTGCACGTGCACCACGTGGGCTCCGCCGCGCCGTACACCGTGGCCGCCCTGGCCGAGCGGCACGCCGGGACGACCCAGGTGCCGGCCGACCCGGCGCTGCTCGCGGAGTACTTCACCTTTACCGACTTCGCGCACTTCGTCACGATCTATCTGTCCGTCGTCGACCTGGTGCGTGACCCGGAGGACGTCTGGACCCTCACGCGCGACATCGGGGTCAACCAGGCGGCCATGAACGTGCGGTACACCGAGCTGACCGTCACGCCGTACTCGTCGGTGACGCGCGGCATCTCGGCCGAGGCGTTCTGCGAAGCGATCGAGGATGCTCGGCGTACGGTCGAGGCCGAGCACGACGTCACGATGCGTTGGTGCTTCGACATCCCCGGTGAGTCGGGCGTCCCGGCCGGGGACCTCACCCTCGACATCGCGCTGCGGCAGCAGCCCGAGGGCCTGGTCAGCTTCGGTCTCGGTGGCCCCGAGCTCGGCGTCCCGCGGGAGTGGTTCGCCGAACATTTCGCGCGAGCCCGCGCGGCCGGGCTGCACAGCGTCCCGCACGCCGGCGAGTCGACCGGTCCGCAGACCGTCTGGGACTCGCTGCGGCTGCTCGGCGCCGAGCGGATCGGGCATGGCATCCACTCCATCCAGGACCCGGAGCTAGTGAAATACCTTGCCGTGCAAGGGATCCCGCTCGAAATCTGCCCGACGTCCAACCTGAGGACGCGGTCCGTGGCCTCGCTCTACGAGCATCCGTTGCCCGCATTCGTGGCCGCCGGTGTGCCTGTGTCGATCAACTCCGACGACCCGCCGATGTTCTCGACCGACCTGCTCCGCGAGTACGCCGTGGCGGCGGACCTGCTCGACCTCGACGTCTCCGGGGTGGCCGACCTGGCTCGGGCAGCGGTGCGGCAGTCGTTCGCGGACGACGAGCGCAAGCAGCGGATCCTGACGGAGATCGACGCGTACGTCGCGCGGTACGACGAGACGGTGGCGGCCGAAGGGGCCAACCGGCCCTGATTGGCCCGCTGCTTGGATGGCTCGATGGACCGGCCGACGGCGGACGCGAGCGTGCGGGATGCCACGGCGGCCGACGCGACGGCCATCGGGCAGGTGCAGGCGGCGGCGTGGCGGTCGTCGTACCAGGACGTCCTGCCCGCGGCCACATTGTCGTCGTTGCAGGTCGAGGATCTGGCGGAGGCGTGGCGCGAAGCCATTGTCCGGCCGCCGGGCGCCGGGCACCGGGTGCTCGTCGCCGCGGGCTCGGAGGGTGTGGTCGGGTTCGTCGCGATCGCGCCGGCCGCCGAGTCGGTCCCCGAGACCGGCGAGATCGCCGCTCTGGTCGTCGCACCGTCCGCGCAGGGCTCGGGCCACGGCTCGCGGCTGCTCAACGCGGCCGTGGACCGGTTGCGGCTGCAGGGCTTCGAGCGGGTGCTGGTGTGGGTCCTGGAGAAAGACGAGGCTCGGCTGCGGTTCCTGTCCGGGGCCGGGTTCGCCGACGACGGGGGCCGCCGGACCTTCGCGACGGACGACGGGCGGGCCGAGCTGCGCGAGGTGCGCCTGGCCGCCTCGCTCCGGGACGACGGGTGAGCCCGCGCAACTCACCGGCCGGGCCGGAGGAGCTGTCAGCGACCCGCCGGGCGCAGGTCGTGCGGCAGTCCCTGTCGGTCGGCATCGCGACCGGCCTGTACGGCGTCAGCTTCGGCGCTCTGTCAGTCGCCGCGGGACTCTCCCTCGTGCAGACCTGCCTGCTCTCGCTGTTGCTGTTCAGCGGCGGGTCGCAGTTCGCGTTCGTGGGCATCGTCGGCGCGGGAGGGTCCGGCGTGGCCGCCGTCGCCACGTCGACCCTGCTCGGGCTGCGCAACGGTCTGTACGGCCTGCAACTGTCGCGCCTGCTCAGGCTCCGGGGGTGGCGGCGGCTGGTAGGGGCTCAGATCACCATCGACGAGTCGACCGCCGTCGCGATCGGCCAGTCGGAGCTACCGGCGTCCCGGCTGGGCTTCTGGCTGACCGGCACCTCGGTCTTCGTGCTGTGGAACCTCATGACGCTGGTGGGCGGACTGGTCGGCAACGCGCTCGGCGACCCCAAGCGCTACGGGCTCGACGCGGCGGCAGCGTCGGCCTTCCTGGCCCTGCTCTGGCCACGGCTCAAGGCCGGTGAGGCTCGAGTGGTCGCCGTGGCGGCCGGGTTCGTCGCAATGGTCCTGTCGCCCTTCGTACCGGCGGGGGTTCCGGTACTGGCTGCCGGCCTGGCCGCTGTCGTGATGGGTGCGCGGCCTGGGGGCGTGGACGCCGCCGACGGGGCCGGCTCGGCCGGTCGGTCGCCGCTGTCGGAGCGCCCGGCATGACGCTCTGGGTTGCGCTCCTGGCGTCCTGCGTGCTGGCCTACGTCGCCAAGCTGGCCGGTCACGTCGTACCGCCGTCCTGGCTCGAGCACCCCCGGGCCACCCGGGTCAGCGCGCTGCTGCCCGTCTCGCTGCTGGCGGCGTTGGTCGCCGTGCAGACCGTGACGGCGCAGGGGCGGCTGGTGCTGGACGCCCGGGCCGCCGGACTGGCCGCCGCCGCCGTCGCCTTGCTGCTGCGCGCGCCGTTCCTCGTCGTCGTGGCGGTGGGGGCGGCCGTCGCTGCGACCCTGCGTGCCCTGACCTAGCCCCGTGCTCCCCAGCCCGCGCGGTGCTCCCCGCAGCCCGGTGATGGGGCCCGTCAGGGCCGGCATCCACCGGGCGCCAGGGAGCACCGCGCGCGGCGGGGAGCACCCAGAGAGCAAGGTTCGGGTCAGAGGTCGAGCAGGTGCTCCAGGCCCACGGTGAGGCCGGGGCGGTCGACGACGGCCCGGACTGCCGCCAGCACCCCGGGCATGAACGAGATCCGGTCGAACGAGTCGTGCCGCAGGGTCAGCTGCTCCCCCGGCCCGCCGAACAGGATCTCCTCGTGCGCGACCAGACCGCGGAGCCGTACGGCGTGCACGTGCACTCCGTCGACGGTGGCCCCACGAGAGCCGTGGGGGTCGGTCGTCGTCGCGTCCGGCGACGGCCCGAGCCCGGCGGCCGTCCGGGCCGCGGCGATCCCCCGCGCGGTGCGCAGGGCCGTGCCGCTAGGCGCGTCGACCTTGTCCGGGTGGTGCAGCTCCACCACCTCGGCCGACTCGTAGAAGCGGGCCGCCTGCTCGGCGAACCGCTGTAGCAGGACCGCCCCGATGGCGAAGTTCGGTGCGACGAGCACTCCGACCTGCGGGCGGTCGGCCAGCGCCGCGCGTACCTGTTCAAGCCGCTCGTCGGTCCACCCCGTTGTGCCGACGACGGCGTGCACGCCGGCAGCGACCAGCCGGAGCACATTGCCGAGTGCGGCGTCCGGGACGGTGAAGTCGACGGCCACCAGCGCGCCGCCGAGGTCACCCAGCTCGTCGCCCTGGTCGTACCGGCCGACCAGCTCCAGGTCGTCCGTGGCCTCGACGGCCCGGCACACCTCGGAACCCATCCGTCCGGCCGCCCCGAGGACGGCTACCGCGATGCGATCGACCACGCCGCAGAGCCTAGAGCGGTCGGTCGGGCGATGCGGCCCAGCCGGTGGCTAGCGCCCGACCGAGAAGCTCCGGTCCTCGTCGAACGGCCCGACGACGGTCAGCGAGCGCGGGCCCTCGGCCAGCTCCCTGGCCAGTACGGCGACCTGCTCGGCCGTGACCGAGCCGATCCGCTGCAGTGCCTCCTCGAGGCCGACGTACTCGCCGAAGACCAGCTCGGCCTTGCCCAGGCGCGACATCCGCGACCCGGTGTCCTCCATGCCGAGCACCAGGCCGCCGCGCAGCTGGCCGATCCCCCGCTCGAGCTCGTCGTCGCTGATTCCGGTGTCGGCCATCCGCTCGAGCTCGGCACTCATCAGGGCGATGACCTCGTCGACCTTGGCCGGCGTGCAGCCGGCGTACATGCCGAAGTAGCCGGCATCGGAGTACGTCTGCGCGAACGAGTAGACCGAGTACGCCAGGCCGCGCTTCTCGCGCACCTCCTGGAACAGACGGCTGCTCATCCCCCCGCCGAGGACGGCGTTGAGCACCGACATCGCGTACCGCCGCTCGTCGACCGCTGTGATGGCCGTCGTCCCGAGCAGCACGTTGGCCTGCTCGGTCGGCCGGCGCACGACGACCGGCGTGGTGACTCCCTCGATGAGAGCCGTCGGACCGCTGCGACGCGGGAGCGGGTCCGCCTCCGGACCGAGCGCGACACCGTCGCGCGACAGCTCGTCGGCGATGATCCGGCACAGCAGGTCGTGGTCCAGGGACCCGGCAGCGGTGAAGACCAGGCCGGGGCCCACGTAGTTGGCCCGGAAGTGCTGAGCGACGTGCTCACGGTCGATCGCGGCGATGGTCTCTGGTGTGCCACCGATCGGCCGGCCCAGCGGGTGCGCCCCGAGCACGGCGGCGGCGAACCGCTCGTGCACGACGTCGCCCGGGTCGTCGTCGTTCATGGCCAGCTCCTCGAGGATGACCCCTCGCTCGCTCGCCACGTCGTCCGGGCTGATCGTCGCCGACGTCACCATGTCGGAGATGACGTCCGCCGCCAGGGGCAGGTCCTCGTCGATCACCCGGGCGAAGTAGCACGTGTGCTCCTTGCCGGTCACCGCGTTGGACTCACCGCCCACGGCATCGAACGCCACGGCGATGTCGAGCGCCGACCGCCGGGCGGTGCCCTTGAACAGCAGGTGCTCCAGGAAGTGCGTCGCCCCCTGGTAGCCCGGCGCCTCGTCCCTGCTGCCCACGCCGACCCAGCAGCCGAGCGTCACGGACCGGACGCCCGGCACCGACTCGGTGAGGACCCGGACGCCGCCGGGCAGGACCGTGCGGCGCACCAAGGCGCCACCGGCCTGCCCGGCGACCGTGCCCGAAGTCCCGCGGGTCAGCGGCAGCGGGACTCCTGCCACGTCAGGCGTCGATCTTGTCGCTGTCCGACACGGTGTCGACGGAGACAGCGTCGCCGGAGACGTCCGCGGAGACGTCCGAGCCGCCGCCGTCGGCCGCGGTGCCGTCACCGGAGCCCTCGTTCAGCACTGCGGCCAGCGAGAGCTTGCCGCGCGGGTCGATCTCCTTGAGCTCGACCTGGATCTTCTGGCCGATCTTGACGACGTCGTCGACGCTGTCGATGCGCTTGCCGCCGACCAGCTTGCGGATCTCGGAGATGTGCAGCAGGCCGTCCTTGCCCGGCAGCAGCGAGACGAACGCACCGAAGGTCGTCGTCTTCACCACCGTGCCGAGGAAGCGCTCGCCGACCTCCGGCATCTGCGGGTTGGCGATCGCGTTGACCATCGCCCGCGCCGCCTCCGCCGAGGGACCGTCGGTCGCGCCGATGTAGACGGTGCCGTCGTCCTCGATGGAGATCTGGGCGCCGGTGTCGTCCTGGATCTGGTTGATCATCTTGCCCTTCGGGCCGATGACCTCACCGATCTTGTCGACCGGCACCTGCACCGAGATCACTCGCGGCGCGTACGGCGACATCTCGTCCGGCGTGTCGATGGCCTCGGCCATCACGTCGAGGATGTGCAACCGTGCGTCCCGGGCCTGGGTCAGCGCGCTCGCCAGGACCGACGCCGGGATGCCGTCGAGCTTGGTGTCGAGCTGGATCGCGGTGACGAACTCCTTGGTGCCGGCGACCTTGAAGTCCATGTCGCCGAAGGCGTCCTCCGCACCGAGGATGTCGGTCAGAGCGGCGTACGAGGTCTGACCGTCCACGGTGTCGGAGACCAGGCCCATCGCGATGCCGGCCACGGGTGCCCGCAGCGGGACACCGGCCTGCAGCAGGGCGAGGGTCGACGCGCAGACCGAGCCCATGGACGTGGAACCGTTGCTACCCAACGCTTCCGAGACCTGGCGGATCGCGTAAGGGAACTCCTCACGCGAGGGCAGCACCGGCATGAGCGCCCGCTCGGCGAGTGCACCGTGCCCGATCTCGCGCCGCTTCGGCGAGCCGACGCGGCCGGTCTCGCCGGTGCTGAACGGCGGGAAGTTGTAGTTGTGCATGTAGCGCTTGCGCGTCTCGGGCGACAGCGTGTCGAGCTGCTGCTCCATCCGGAGCATGTTCAGTGTGGTGATCCCCAGGATCTGGGTCTCGCCACGCTCGAACAACGCCGAGCCGTGCACGCGCGGGACGACCTCGACCTCGGCCGACAGCTGGCGGATGTCGGCCAGACCGCGCCCGTCGATGCGGATCTTGTCGCGCAGGATCCGCTGGCGGATCAGGTTCTTCTGCACCGAGCGGTACGCCGCGGACAGCTCCTTCTCGCGTCCCTCGAAGCTCGGGGCGAGGCGCTCCAGGACCTCCGCCTTGATCTGGTCGATCCGGGCCTCGCGCTCCTGCTTGTCGGCGATGGTCAGCGCGTGCCCGAGGTCGCCGTTGACCGCGGAGTCCACGGCCGCGAAAGCGTCCTCCTGGTAGTCCGGGAAGGTCGGGAACTCCTGCACCGGCTTGGCCGCACGGCCCGCGAGATCGGCCTGCGCCGCACACAGCTGGGCGATGAACGGCTTGGCGGCCTCGAGGCCCTCGGCCACGACCTCCTCGGTCGGAGGTGCGACGTTCTCACCGGTGATGAGCGCCCACGCGGACTCGGTGGCCTCGGCCTCGACCATCATGATCGCGACGTCG
>JBJMHS010000014.1:0-19784 GCA_045807245.1 Actinomycetales bacterium | reverse complement strand
CGTTCCCGGCGAGCCCTCCCTGGTGGAGGACTGGGACAGCATCCCCGGCGCGCGTGGCTGCACGCCGGAGTCGTGCGGGTTCCGCGACCACCACGCCGAGCTGGCGGCGGTCGGCGCCGATGTGCTCGGGCTCTCGACCCAGGACACCGCGTACGAGCGCGAGGCGGTCGAGCGGCTGCACCTGCCGTTCGCGCTTCTCTCCGACGAGCAGCACGCGCTCACCGACGCGATCGGCCTGCCCACCCTGGTGGTCGCCGGCCAGCGCCTGCTGAGGCGGATCACGCTCCTCGTCAGGGACGGGCGGATCGAGCGGGTCTGGTACCCAGTCTTCCCACCCGACACGCATGCCGAGGAGGTGCTGCGATGGCTGAGGCAGGACCGGGTGGCGCGCTGACCCTGGTCGTCGGCGAGGCACTCGTCGACATCGTCGTCGCGCCGGACGGCACGGTGCGCGAGCATGTCGGTGGCAGCCCGGCGAACGTCGCCATCGGACTGGCCCGGCTGGGTCACGACGTCGAGCTGGCAACCTCGTTCGGGCGCGACGAGCGGGGCGCCAAGGTGCGGGCGCACCTGGAGCGCGACGGCGTCCGCCTGGCTGAGGGCTCGGACTCGGCGGGGCGCACCTCGACCGCCACGGCCACGCTCGACCAAGCGGGAGTCGCGACGTACACGTTCGACCTGGCCTGGGACCTGCCCCCGACGCTCGGCCCTGGTGCGGCTATGCACGTCCACGTCGGCTCGATCGCGACGGCCCTCGAGCCGGGCGCGACGCAGGTCGGGCGGATCGTCGCGGAGGCCCGGGGTCAGGCCACCGTGTCCTACGACCCGAACTTCCGACCGGCGATCCTGGGCTCGCCAGGACAGCATCGCGACCTGGTCGAGGCGCTGGTCGCCCGGTCCGACGTCGTCAAGGCCAGCGACGAGGACCTGGCCTGGATGTACGCGGGCACGCCGGTCGACGAGGTGCTGCAGCGCTTCGCGTCACTGGGTCCCTCGTTCGTCGTCTGCACCCTCGGCGGCGAAGGGGCCCGCGCGCTGGTCGGTGGTGAGCTGTTCGGCGTGCCGCCCCAGCCGGTGGCCGTCGTCGACACGGTCGGTGCCGGCGACTCCTTCATGGGTGCGTTGATCTCCGGGCTGCTCGACGCCGGGCTGCTCGGCGGCCCGGACGGCCGCGCCGCCCTCGGCAAGGCCGACACCGAGGCCGTACGCCCCGCACTCGACCGGGCCATCCACGTGGCGGCCATCACCTGCTCACGGCCGGGCGCCGACCCGCCGTACCGCAACGAGCTGTGAGGCCCCTGCCGCCTATCCTCGGGGACGTGCCATCACCTGAGTTCCGGTACGAGGACCAGCTGCCCACCGGTCCGGACGACGGTCCCACCCATTCCCCCCGGCCGCAGGACCCCGCGGACGCCTGGGCCGAGCTCGCCGCCGGCAACCGCCGGTTCGTCGAGGGAACGCACCTGCACCCCAACCAGGACGCGGCCACCCGCAACCAGCTGGCCGCCGGTCAGCGGCCGTTCGCGCTGATCTTCGGCTGTGCCGACTCGCGGGTCGCGGCCGAGATCATCTTCGACCAGGGCCTCGGCGACCTGTTCATCGTGCGGACGGCCGGCCACGTCGTCGACGCGGGAGTGCTCGGCTCCATCGAGTACGGCGTGCAGGTGCTCGACATCCCGCTCGTGGGCGTCCTCGGTCACGACTCGTGCGGCGCGGTCGCTGCGACGGTCGAGGCCCTAGACACGGGCCCGATGCCGGGCGGCTACCTGCGCGACCTGGTCGAACGGGTGACCCCGAGCGTCCTGGCCGCGCGCCAGGCCGGCCTGCTCGGGACCGACGACATCGAGGCCGAGCATGTCCGCCAGACCGGGCGGCTGCTCATGGAACGCTCACGGGTGATCGGCGACGCGGTGGCGGAGGGTCGCTGTGCGATCGTCGGCCTGGTCTACGACCTCGCCGACGGTCAGGCGCGGATCGTCGACTCGGCCGGCGACATCGGCGTCGCCGGCGGGTCGTGAGCGACCCTGCAGTCACCATCGCCCGCGGACCGGCCGCCGGTGGCGGCGAGATCGTCCTGCGGACGCGGCCCGGTGCCGGACCTGGTGGGACGGAGGGCTACGAGCTCATCGTGAACGGCGTCTTCGCCATGGACACGGTCCAGGTCTCGAGCGAGCTGGCGCTCGCGTCGGAGACGCTCGCGCGGTTGAGCGGCCGGGACTGGCACGTCGTGGTGGGCGGCCTCGGCCTCGGCTACACGTTGCGCGAGCTGCTGGCCGACCGCCGCGTCACCAGCGTCGAGGTGGTGGAGGTCGAGCCGGCGCTGGTCGGCTGGGTTCGCGCCGGACTGGTCGGGCCGGCGGCTGCGGTCCTTGACGACCCGCGGGTGCGGGTCTGCGTGGGAGACGTCGTCGAGCACCTGGCTCGGCTGCCCGCTGAGTCGGCCGACGCCGTACTCCTCGACGTCGACAACGGTCCGGACTTCCTGCTGCACCAAGAGAACTCGTCGCTCTACGACGTACCCGCGCTGAGATCCGCCGTACGCGCTCTGCGGCCCGGTGGCCGCTTGTCCGTCTGGTCCGCGGAGCCGTCGGCCGACCTCGAGTCGCGCCTCCACGCGATCGGCACCGAGGTCGAGGTCGTGACGCTGCCCGTACGGCGGGAGGGCCGGTCGTTCGAGTACGTCCTCTACCTCGCGGGCATCATGGACGCATGAGCGACCAGCCAGGCACGGCGGACGGCGAGTTCCGGGTCGAGCACGACACCATGGGCGAGGTGCGGGTGCCCGCCCGGGCCAAGTGGCGGGCCCAGACCCAGCGAGCCGTCGAGAACTTCCCGATCTCCGGCCGCCCGCTGGAACCGGCGCACATCCACGCCATCGCCCGGATCAAGGCGGCCGCGGCGAAGGTGAACGCCGGTCTGGGCGTGGTCGACGGGGAGATGGCCCGGAGCATCGAGGCCGCAGCCCGCGACGTCGCCCGCGGCGAGTGGGACGCCGAGTTCCCGATCGACGTCTTCCAGACCGGCTCGGGCACATCCAGCAACATGAACGCCAACGAGGTGATCGCGAGCCTGGCCAGCGAGCTGCTGGGCCGTGACGTGCACCCGAACGACCACGTCAACGCCTCGCAGTCCAGCAACGACACGTTCCCGACCAGCATCCACATCGCGGCGGTCTCCGGAGTCGTCGACGACCTGGTGCCGGCCCTGGAGCTGCTGGCCAGCTCGTTGCGGCGCAAGGAGTCCCAGTTCGCAGACATCGTGAAGTCCGGCCGCACGCACCTCATGGACGCGACGCCGGTGACCCTCGGCCAGGAGTTCGGCGGGTATGCCGCGCAGGTCGGGTACGGCGTGGAGCGTCTCCAGGCCACCCTTCCGCGCGTCGCGGAGCTGCCCCTCGGCGGCACGGCCGTCGGCACGGGGATCAACGCCCCGCGCGGCTTCGCGAAGGACGTGATCGCCGAGCTCGCGCGCGACACAGGTCTGCCGCTGACCGAGGCCCGGAACCACTTCGAGGCGCAGGGGACGCAGGACTCCCTGGTCGAGCTCTCCGGCCAGCTGCGAACGATCGCCGTGGGGCTGACCAAGATCTGCACCGACCTGCGGTGGATGGGCTCCGGCCCGCTGGCCGGCCTGGGCGAGATCCGGCTGCCCGACCTCCAGCCCGGGTCGAGCATCATGCCGGGCAAGGTCAACCCGGTCATCCCCGAGGCCACGACCATGGTGTGCGCCCAGGTCATCGGCAACGACGCGGCAGTGGCGTTCGCCGGGGCGATCGGCAACTTCGAGCTCAACGTGATGCTCCCGGTCATCGCCCGCAACGTGCTCGAGTCGATCCGGCTGCTCGCGGCCGCGAGCCGGCTACTCGCCACGCGCTGCGTCGACGGCATCGAGGCGGACGTCGAGCGATGTCGCGAGCTGGCCGAACGGTCGCCCTCGATCGTGACGCCCCTCAACCGGGTCATCGGCTATGAGGCGGCGGCGAAGGTGGCGAAAGCCGCTGTGGCGGAAGGGAAAACGATCCGGCAGACGGTCATCGACCTGGGCTATGTGGAGCGGGGCGAGATCACCGAGGAGCAGCTCGACGCGAGCCTCGACGTGCTCGCGATGACGAAGTCACCTGACGCCGAGTAACCCTTTCTGGCTAGGCGCCTCGTGCCTCGTCGTAGTCGGTCTGGGCGCGCGTGATCAGGTTGACGTGGACCTCGGCCCACTCACCGACCACGGCGATCGGCCGGATGAGGGACTGCCCGAGGTCGGTGAGCGCGTAGTCGACCCGAGGCGGCACCTCGGCGAACACCTCCCGGCTGACCAGGCCGTCGCGCTCCATGCGACGCAGGGTCTGGGTCAGCACCTTGGGCGCGACCCGGCCGAGCAGCCGGCGGAGCTCGGAGAAGCGCAGGGCGCCGTCGCTGAGCAGCAGGACCACGAGCACGGTCCACTTGTCCCCGATCCGGTCCAGCACCAGGCGCGTGGGGCAGTCGGGGTCGAACAGGTCTCCCTGATCGCTCTCCACGCGCTTCCCGCGTAGCCGCCTGAACAGCTGGGGCACTCCTTCAGTAACCATCAGGTACTTATAGCACGTTGAAGTACTCAGTAACCACTGGTTACCGTCATGGCCGGCAGCAAGAGACGCCGGGCCCCAGGGCCCAGCCACCCAACGGAGGAGCAGACAGACATGAAGATCGCGGTTTACGGGGCGACCGGCATGATCGGCAGCCGGGTCGTCGCCGAGGCACTCGCCCGCGGCGTCGAGGTCGTGGGCATCCACCGGTCCGGTGGCGGCGTACCGGCCGGAGCAGAGACGGTGGTCGGTGACGCGGGCGACCCCGCGTTCGCCAAGGGCATCGCCACGGACGTGGACGTCGTCGTGTCGGCGATCGGGCCCAGCCGCACCGGCGGCGACCGGCGCGAGTTCCTGGCCCAGCTCCGCACCCTGGTGGAGACCCTGGGCGACGCCCGCCTGGCCGTCGTCGGCGGGGCCGGCTCCTTGGAGGTCTCAGGTGGGCGTCTGGTCGACCAGCCCGGCTTCCCCGAGATCTACCGGGCCGAGGCCCTCATCGCCGCCGAAGCGCTGGACTTCCTGCGTGGCCTCGGCGAGGACATCGACTGGACGTGCCTGTCGCCGGCGCCGGTGATCCAGCCCGGGGAGCGCACCGGCCGGTTCACGCTCGGTGCGGACTCGCCGGTCGGGGACTCCGTCTCGGCCGAGGACTACGCGGTCGCACTGGTGGACGAGATCGAGCAGCCGGCGCACTCTCGTCGGCGCTTCACGGTCGCCAACTAGGTCAGTACCAGCCGTGGCCTTCGCTGTGACCCCATGCGCCGCACGGTGAGCCGTAGACGTTGCGGATGTACCCCAGACCCCAGCTGATCTGGGTGATCGCGCTGTTGCGCCAGTCCGGACCGGCCGAGGCCATCTTGGTGCCCGGCAGCGCCTGGGGGATGCCGTAGGCGCCGGACGTCGGGTTGGTCGCATGGACGTTCCACTTCGACTCGCGGGTCCACAGCGAGTCCAGGCAGGAGAACTGCGAGGCGCCCCAGCCGAACCGGCCGAGCATCGCCCGGGCCACGATCTTGGGGTTCCTCGACAGCAGAGCCTTCCGGTGCGCCGCTCGCGCCGTCCGGCGCGCGTCAGCCAGCCGCTCGGCGTGGATGTCAGCCCGCAGCGCGTCGTACACCCGGCTGGTGGGCCGGCCCTGGGTGACGCCGAACGGCGACTTCGTCAGCGCGATGCCCTGGGCGGAAGCCGAGGCGACTGAGGGGCCGGAGGCATCAAGCCGGTCGACGATCCGGCCGGTCTGGCTGGTCGCCGCCACGGCGGCGGTCGTGGCGCTGAGGAGGGCCAGCGCAGTCGCACCGGTGAGGGCCGGGCGCCCGAGGGCGGCTCGGAGGAGCACAGACAACCTTTCGTTGGCCGCGCACGGTCCGACCCGGGGGAAGGGAGGGGGACGGACCGGTCACACGGTCGAGCGATTCGCGTCCCACCGTGCCTGGTTGTCTGCACAAGCACAAGTCGAGCGTGCCGGGAATGAGACGCTATGCCGCGCCCGGTGCTCCGGCGCGCGCTGGGAGGCTCGTCACACGTCGATGCCCTCGAGCATCTCCGTGACCAGCGCCGCGATGGGGCTGCGCTCGGAGCGGGTGAGGGTGATGTGCGCGAACAGCGGGTGACCCTTGAGCGCCTCGATGACGGCGGCCACGCCGTCGTGCCGACCCACACGCAGGTTGTCGCGCTGGGCCACGTCGTGGGTCAGCACGACCTTCGAGTTCTGCCCGATCCGGGACAGCACGGTGAGCAGCACGTTGCGCTCGAGCGACTGGGCCTCGTCGACGACGACGAAGGCGTCGTGCAGGGATCGGCCGCGGATGTGCGTGAGCGGCAGGACCTCGAGCATCTCGCGGTCCAGGATCTCGTCGACCACCTCGCGTGAGACGAGCGCCCCGAGCGTGTCGAACACGGCTTGGGCCCAGGGGTTCATCTTCTCGGACTCGCTGCCCGGCAGGTAGCCCAGGTCCTGGCCGCCGACGGCGTACAGAGGGCGGAACACGACGACCTTGCGGTGGTGACGGCGCTCCAGGACGGCCTCGAGTCCCGCGCACAGGGCGAGGGCGCTCTTGCCGGTACCGGCACGGCCGCCGAGGCTCACGATGCCGACATCGCCGTCCAACAACAGATCCAGCGCGATGCGTTGCTCTGCGCTGCGCCCGTGCAGTCCGAACGCGTCGCGATCACCCCGCACCAGACGGACCTTCTTGTCCGGCTGCACCCGGCCCAGCCCGCTGCCGCGCGAGGAGATCAGCACCAGACCGGTGTGGCACGGCAGGCCGGCAGCGGCATCGAGCTCGACCGTGCCGTCGTGGTACAGCGACTGCATCTCGACGTCCGTGACCTCGAGCTCGTCCATGCCGGTCCAGCCAGAGTCCACCGTGAGCTCCGCGCGGTACTCCTCCGCGTCGATGCCGACCGACGAGGCCTTGACCCGCATCGGCAGGTCCTTCGAGATCAACGTGACGTGACAGCCCTCGGCGGCGAGGTTCTTGGCCACGGCCAGGATGCGGGTGTCGTTGTCGCCCAGCCGGAACCCGGCCGGGAGCACCTCGGCATCGGTGTGGTTGAGCTCGACCCGCAGCGTGCCGCCGTCCTCGCCGATCGGGATGGGCGCATCGAGCCGCCCGTGCTGCACCCGCATGTCGTCGAGCAACCGCAACGCCTGGCGCGCGAAGTAGCCGAGCTCCGGATGATGGCGCTTGCCCTCGAGCTCGGTCACGACCACGACCGGCAACACGACCTCGTGCTCGGCAAAGCGCAGGAGCGCTCGCGGATCGGACAGCAGGACTGAGGTGTCCAGGACGTACGTTCGGCGAGCGGGCTGCATCAGCTGGGCCTCCTGGCGGGGCTGGCGGGCCCCATGATGGCTTCGACGCTACGGGCCAGGATGCGCAATGGCGAGCAACGCCACGCCGTACTCGAGCTGAACTACACCCTGCCGTGCGCGGGTCACCACTCGAACGGTCTAACCGCCGTATCGGCGCTCACGCTCGGAGTACGTCCGCATGGCCCGCAGGAAGTCGATCTTGCGGAAGTCGGGCCAGTAGGCCTCGCAGAAGTAGAACTCGCTGTGGGCGCTCTGCCAGAGCAGGAAGCCGGACAGCCGCTGCTCCCCTGACGTGCGGATGACCAGGTCGGGATCGGGTTGGCCTGCGGTGTAGAGGTGTTCGGCGATGTGCTCGACGTCGAGGATCTCGGCGAGCTGCTCGATCGACGTACCGCGCGCCGCGTGCTGATGAAGCAGGGACCGTACGGCGTCCGCGATCTCGCGCCGGCCGCCGTACCCCACGGCGACGTTCACGGTGATGCCCTCGACGTCGCGCGTCGCCTCGCCGGCCAGCTTGAGCCGCTCGGCCGTCGCCGTCGGGAGCAGGTCGAGCGCGCCGACGGGCTGCAGCCGCCACCGCCCCGTCGCGGCCAGGCCGTCGACGGTCTCCTCGATGATGTGCACGAGCTCGCTCAGCTCGGCCGAGGGCCGGTTGAGGTTGTCGGTGGACAGGAGCCACAGGGTGACGACCTCGACCCCGACCTCCTCGCACCAGCCCAGCAGGTGCAGGATCTTGTCGGCCCCGGCCTGGTGACCTTGCGCCGTACCGGCTCCGGACGCGCGAGCCCACCGGCGGTTGCCGTCCACGATCACCCCGACGTGCTTGGGCATTCCGGCGCGGTCGAGCCGCGCGGCGATCCGGCGGGCGTACGCCGTGTACACCAGGTCAGTCAGCGGCACATGGCCTCCTCCGGTCGGCACGCTACCGCCGGAGCGGGCGCCGGGCGGGCCAGGTTGCGCAGACCCTTCACGGAAAGTTCGCCGAACCGCTCAAGTCGAGAACCTACGGTGACGTAAGTTAGGGGTATGGAAGGCGGCATCGAGCGCCGCGTCGACGCGGTGGAGACAGCGGTCGGAGCCGCCGTCGAGTCGGCCATGGCGGCGATCAAGCCCCGCCTGCGCGGCTGGATCCATCTGGGGACCTTCCCGCTCGCCGTCGCCGCCGGAGTCGTGCTCGTCGTCCTGTCGCCCGGCGGTGCCCCGCGGCTCGCCTCAGCGGTGTTCGCGTTGAGCGCGGCGCTGCTGTTCGGCACCAGCGCGCTCTACCACCGCGGGTCCTGGTCGCCGCGCTGGACCGGCATCCTGAAGCGGCTCGACCACTCGAACATCTTCCTGATCATCGCCGGCACCTACACGCCGTTCGCCGTCACGCTGCTGCCGTCGCACAGTGCGCGGACGCTGCTGTGGGTCGTGTGGGTCGGCGCGATCCTCGGCGTCCTGTTCCGGGTGCTGTGGGTGGGCGCCCCGCGCTGGCTGTACACGCCGGTCTACCTCGCGCTCGGCTGGGTCGCGATCTTCTACATCCCCGCGTTCCTGCACCGGGGCGGCGTCGCCGTGCTGGTGCTGATCGCCGCCGGCGGGGCGCTCTACACCGCCGGCGCCGTCGTCTACGGCGTGAAGCGGCCCAACCCGAGCCCGCGCTGGTTCGGGTTCCACGAGGTGTTCCACGTCTGCACGGTCGCCGCGTTCATCGCGCACTACGTGGCAATCTCGCTGGCGGTCTACCCCTCCGCCTAGCCGTGCCTCCCTCTCAGGCGACGTCCGGGCCGGTCTCGCGGACCTCGCGGACCTGCTCCATCGCCGTACGCAGCTTGTCCAGCCACTCCTCGGCATGCTCGCCGGTCAGGCGCACGCACCAGGCGAGCGCGTGGGCCCGCGAGCGGGCCACGCCGGACTCGACCAAGGTGTCGAGCACCTGGCGCTCGGGCTGGCGCAGCCGGGTCATGACCGGGACGGCGAGGTGGGTGAACAGCTCGTGCCGGTCGCCGGAGCGGACGCCCCAGGCGACCTTGCGGTCGTAGCGGTGCTCCACCTCGCGGGCCAGCTCGATGCGCCGCTCGCGGGTGTCCTCGCGGAAGCCGCGGATGCGCCCGGCCCGGGCCGAGGCCCGCTCGCCGTCGCTCGCGTCGTCTGCGGTCTGCGGCTCGGGGATGGTCAGCACGACCGTGATCTCCTCGCGGTCGATCGTGACCTCGGGTGCGCCGGCCGAGGTCCAGTCCTCAGGCAGCCGGCCGGTGAACCAGCCGCGGATAGTGGCTGCAGTCTCGGTGTCGGTACTCATGGAGCGAGGATTACATGATTACTCACTTGCATCCAGCCCGTTCGCCAAGGGCAGACGGGTGCCCGTCCAGTCGGCGAGGACACCGGGACTGGTGACCGGCAGGTCGCACACCATGCCCCGGCAGGGGTACGCCGCAGGTCGCCCACCGACGAGCGGCCGGTCCGCCACGAGTGGAGGGTGGGTAGCCCCCGGCTGCGCCACGGCGACGACCAGGCCGGGCGCCGTACCGGCCAGCGCGACCCGATGCAGGTCGGTACGGCGGGGGTCGCGGTCCGGCCCGAGCACCGCGACCTCCCGCGGCCCGTCGGCCAGCGCCTCGGTGACCGCGAGCGCCCAACTGGCCACCTGCGGCACCTGACGGCCGACCACGGCAGTCTGCGCGAGCGCCCGCTCGGCCAGGTCGCGATGACGGCTCGACCCCGTGAGCGCCGACCAGGCGAGCAGCACGCCTGCGGCCGCACTGGTTCCGGACGGCGTCGCACCGTCGGTGGGGTCCTGCAGCCGGCCGCGACCCCCGAGAGCGGCGACGAGTGATGCATCCACAGCATCGTCGGCCGTATCCCGGAACGTGCCGGACGGCTCGTCCCAGAACCGGTCGACCACCGTGTCGACCAGGCCGGACACCGCGTCGTACCAACGACTTTCACCGGTCACGGCCGCGAGGGCCAGCAGGCCTTCGATGACGTCGGCGTAGTCCTCGAGGACGCCGGCCGGGGCGCCGACAACGCCACCGCGCGACACCCGGCGCAGCCGGTCGTCAACCAGATGGACGTCGAGCAGCAGGCCGGCGACGGCGCGGGCAGCCTCGACCAGATCCGGTCGGTCGGTCAGAGCGCCGGTCTCGGCCAGCGCGGCGACGGCCAGTCCGTTCCAGGCGGCGACCACCTTGTCGTCCCGGCCGGGCTGGGCCCGCTCGGCCCGCCGCTGAGTCAGCAGCGCTCGCGCTGCCGCCCAGCGCACCCGCTCGTCCTCGGTCAGCTGCTCCTCGACGCGCAGCAGCTGCAGCGTCGAGCTGCCGTGCTCGAAAGTGCCGGCGTCGGTCACGCCACACAGGGCCGCGACCCAAGGCCCGTCCGCCGGACCGAGCACCTCGGTCAGCTCGGCCGGCGTCCAGACATAGGTCAGCCCCTCGACGCCGTGGCCGTCCGGCAGCGCCGTGTCGGCGTCCAGGCTGGCGGCGAGGCCACCCTCGGCCGTGCCGAGCACGCGGACCATCCAGTGGCAGGTCTCGAGCGCGACCCGTCGGCCGAGCGCCGTACCGGTCTGCCGCCACCAGTGCAGGTAGGTGCGGGCGAGCAACGCGTTGTCGTACAGCATCTTCTCGAAGTGCGGCACGACCCAGCCGGCATCCACGGCGTAGCGCGCGAAGCCGCCCTCGAGCTGGTCGTACATGCCGCTCCCGGCCATGGCCCGGAAGGTCACGCCGGCCATGTGCACCGCGTCGGCCGCCGAGGGAGAGCCACCGGTCCGCGCCGCGTGACGAAGCAGCCACTCGAGGACCATCGAGGGCGGGAACTTCGGCGCGCCACCGAAGCCGCCCCGCTCCTCGTCGAACCGCGTCCGCAGGGCTGTGACGGCCGCGGCCAGGCCATCCGCGTCGAGCGGTCGGTCACCGTCGACCGTCCCGCGCTGGGCCAGCTGGGCCGTGATGCGCTCGCCCGCGTCGGCGACGTCGGCGCGTCGTTCGCGCCAGGCCTCACCGATGGCCGCCAGCACCTGCCGGAAGGACGGCAGGCCCTGGCGAGGCGAGGGCGGGTAGTACGTGCCGGCGAAGACCGGGCGGCCTTCCGGCGTGAGGAACACCGTCATCGGCCACCCGCCGTGTCCGGTCAAGGCCTGCGTCGCCTCCATGTAGACCGCGTCGACGTCGGGCCGCTCCTCGCGGTCGACCTTGACGCAGACGAAGCCCTCGTTCATCTCCCGGGCGGTCAGGGCGTCCTCGAACGACTCGTGGGCCATGACGTGACACCAGTGACACGCGGCGTACCCCACCGAAAGCAGGACGGGTACGTCGCGCCGGCTCGCCTCGGCGAACGCCTCCTCGCCCCATTCCCACCAGTCGACCGGGTTGTCCTTGTGCTGCAACAGGTACGGCGAGGTCGCGCTGGCCAAGCGGTTCGGCATTCCTCTCACTCCCGGCGGGTGGCTTGCAACTGGGTCAGGGCTCGGTCGGCAGGTCCTTCCCCTGTTGGACATCGAGCAAGGCCCACCTCCACACCGACACTGTGGCACCTGCCTCCGCTCAGTTCACTCGGGACGCGTCAGCACGTTCAGGAGCTCGTGGTTGACGAACAGGAGCTCTCGGCCGACCTTCACGTCGCTGAGGAGCCGTGCTTCGACAAGAGCGTGCAGCCAGAACGACGCGGTCTGGCGCGAGACGTCACATCGATCGACAACAGTGTTGATGCGGCAGTAGGGCTGCTCGAACAGGACGGCCAAGAAGCGTGCGTCTCGTCCACCCGGAGTCGCAGCGCGGGCTCGCTCGGCAATGTCCTCCTGACACATGCGGATGGATCCGATCTTCCGCGTCGTCGATGTTGCCGACTCGTGGACAACGTCCAGCATGTAGAGGATCCACTCGATCCATGCGCCTTCGGCGGTCACCGCTCGCAGGAGTCGGTAGTAGTCGTTCTTCCGGGCGATGATCGCACGCGACAGATAGAGAATGGGCTCGGCCAGTAAGCCTGCCTCGATCAGCATCAGGATGTTGATGACGCGGCCCGTGCGCCCGTTTCCGTCGTCGAACGGGTGGATCGCCTCGAACTGGTAGTGCGCCACGGCCATGCGCACCAGAGGGTCAAGGTCGTCCTCGGCGTGAACGAAACGCTCCCAGGCCGAAAGCTTGTCGCGGATCAGCGCCGCTCCCTCTGGTGGCGCGTAGACGATCTCGCGGGAGGTCGGGTTGGCGATGCGGGTGGCAGGCACGTCTCGGACCGTCATCTGCCGGCCCTGCAGCTCGGAGCAGATCTGGGCAGCCGTCCCGGCGGTCAGCGGTCGGCTCCTGATCGACTCGACTCCCGCGAACAGCGCGCTGCGATAGCGCAAAGCCTCCTTGGTTGCGTGGTCACCACCACCCGAGGCGACGTGCTTGAACAGCTCATCGGCGGTGGTCACGATGTTCTCGATCTCGGAGCTGGCCTGGGCCTCGAGCAGCGGGACGGCGTGGATGAGGATGCTGGGGTTCGGCAGGAGCTGGCTGGCGTGCGCGAGGGTCGCCAGTGCGGTTCGGGCTTCGACGATGAGCTTGAGCACGTGCTTGGGCTCAAGGTCGATACCTGCCGGAGGAAGCGCGGGCAGATCGTTGAACGGCACCTCGGGGCTCCAGGACACGTTTCAGCTCCCTCAGTGCATCCTCAGCACGTGTTAAGAATCTCTCCGAAACTTAACATGTTTTGGAGTCACGTCAGGTGTCTCGACACGTCGCCCTGGCCAACCGGTTCGGCCTGCTGCCATCGTCCTCGCATGACCTCAGCCCGCGAAGTAACCACCCAGGAGGTACGCACTCCGGACGGACGCGTCCTCGCCGTGACGGAGGTTGGACCGACGGACGGAGTGGCGGTGCTCGCCCACCACGGCACGCCGGGCTCGGGAGTCCTCGACGCGCCCTGGGTCGCCCTGGCCGAACGGCAGGGCGTGCGGCTGGTCACCTGGGACCGGGCGGGGTACGGCGGCTCGACCCGCCGTCCGGGCCGCGACGTGGCGGCCGCCGCGCAGGACGCTGCAGCCGTCGCGGACGCGCTCGGCATCGGCCGCTTCGCGACCTGGGGACTCTCCGGGGGAGGACCGCATGCGCTCGCGTGTACGGCGCTCATGCCGGACCGCGTCCCGGCCGCCGCGCTGCTGTCCGGTGTCGCGCCGTACGGCGTCCCGGGGCTGGACTGGCTGGACGGGATGGGTCAGGACAACATCGAGGAGTTCGGCGCCGCCATCGCCGGCGAACCCGAGCTGCGACGCTACTTGGACGCAGCATCCGCGGCGCGCGAGGTGGCCCTGGAACGTGGACGCGAGGCCGTCCTCGACGACATGGCGACCCTGCTCTCGGCCCCGGACGCGACCTACTTCCGTGAGCACCCGTGGGCGCTGGACTCGATGGACAGAGGGCTCGCCCCCGGCTACGAGGGGTGGCTCGACGACGACCTGGCGTTCGTGCGTCCGTGGGGTTTCGACCCCGCCTCAGTGACGACGAAAACCCTTCTGCTGCAAGGCCAACAGGACTTCATGGTACCGGCGGCCCACGCGCACTATCTCGCGGCGACCATCCCGGGGGCCGAGGCGCGGGTCGACCCCGACGGCGGTCACATGACGGCCATGGACCACCTCGAGGAGGTCCACGACTGGCTGTTGGCGGTGCTAGCCGGCTAGGCGGGTGTGCTCAGCCCTGTAGTCGCTGGATGCGCCGGTCGAGCCGGTCGCGCTGCTTGGTCAGCCGCTGCTCCTTGAGGCCTTGGCGGTAGTCCTTGAGCGCCTGCTTGGCCTCCGGGTTCGCGGCCAGCCACTTCTGCAGCTCGGCCCGGCGCTGGTCGGCCGGCAAGGCCAGCACCTTGTCCAGCTCGGCCTTGATGTCGGGGTGGGCGGCGACGAACTTCTCCCAGCCCTGCGCCCGCGCGGCGAGCGCCTGCCCCACGCGCGGGTGGTCGCCCAGGAAGTCGAGGATGTCGTCCTTCTGGGCAGCCGTCAGCGGCGCGGTGCTGGCCGAGCTGTTGGACGGACCGGCCGACGCACTGGTGGTGCGGACCGCGCTCGGGGAGTCAGACGTGGCGTCAGCCAGCGCGGGCATCGCCAGGCACAGCCCCACGACCCCCACGCTTCCCATCGTGAGAACTGCTGTCATTCGCTTCATGCCCCGACGGTAGGGCGCGCGGTTCAGCCCCGCGTTCGCGCGACGTTCGGGTTCGGTAAGGACTGGCGCTATCCGGCCCGGTCCGTGTCACCGTCCGGCTTCGGGCCGGGCGTCGCTTCCGGCTCCGGCTCGTGCTCCGGCTCGTGCTCCTGCCCCGGCTCCGAGGTGGCGGGCTGCTGGCCTGAGGGCGGTGCCTGCTCGGCCTCCAGCTGCTCGGCCCGGTAGCGCATGCGGCGCAGGTGGCCGTTCATGTTGCGCAGCAACAGGTACAGCGCGACGGCGAGGAAGAAGAAGGCCAGGAACCCCAGGATCCCGGGCGAGACGACGTTCGGGTCGTCCATCAGCTGCTCGTCATCGCAGACCGGCGAACAGGTCGTCCTCGGGCAGCGAGACGTCGATCCGGCTCTTCGCCAGCTCGAAGTCCTCGGTCGGCCAGAGCCGGGTCTGCATCTCCATCGGCGCGCGGAACCACGCGCCGTTCGGGTCGATCTGGGTCCGGTGGGCCAGGAGGGCCTTGTCGCGGGTCCCGAACCAGTCCGAGCACTCGATGTGGGTGGTGATCTCGCGCTCCGGGCGGTCGTCCTCGTTCCAGCCCTCGATCCACTCGGCGTACGGCGACTCCCACCCCTCCTCGAGGTAGGCGTTGTGGAAGGCCAGCACCCGGCTGCGGGTGAACGTCTGGTTGTAGTAGATCTTGGCGACCTCCCAGGCCGGGCCGGCATGCGGATACCGCTGGGGGTCGGCCGCGGCCTCGAACGCCTCCATGCTCACCTTGTGGCACATGATGTGGTCCGGGTGCGGATAGCCGCCGTTCTCGTCGTACGTCGTCATCACGTGCGGACGGAACGAGCGCACCAACCGGACCAGCGGCTCGGCTGCTGTCGCAAGGGGCTCCAAGCCGAAGCAGCCCTCCGGCAGCGGCGGCAGCGGGTCGCCCTCGGGCAGCCCGGAGTCGACGAAACCCAGCCATTCGTGCTTGACGCCGAGGATGCGGGCGGCCTCGGCCATCTCGTGTCGGCGCACCTCGGGCATGTCGCGCAGGAGGGCGGGGTCGTTCTTCAGCTCGGGGTTCAGGATGTCGCCGCGTTCCCCGCCGGTACACGACACGACGAGGACCTCGACGCCCTCACTGACGTACTTCGCCATGGTCGCCGCACCCTTGCTGGACTCGTCGTCCGGGTGCGCGTGCACACACATCAGCCGCAGCTGCTCACTGCCCATGCTGGACAATCCTGCCAGCATGGGAACAGTGACCGACGACCGCTACGGCCGCGCGCGCTCACCGGTACGACGCCGGGCCGGGATCGCGGTCCTGCTCCTGGTCGTGGCAGCGGCGCTCGGCTGGTTCGCCTGGGCGGCCTACTCCGGCCGGGAGTCGGCGACGGGCACGGACGTGGGGTTCGTCGTGGTCGACGACGGCACGGTCCGGGTGACCTTCGACGTGACCAAGCCGGAGAAGGCCACCGCGACCTGCACGGTCGAAGCGATGGACTCCGGGTTCTCTGTCGTGGGCACCGTGCGGGTGCGGGTCGGCCCGGCCGACCACGGCGTCGTACGGCGGACGGCAACGGTGCGCACCACTAACCGGGCCACGACCGGCCGGGTCACGAGCTGCTCCCTCAGCCACTGACGTCCGGACGCGGGCGTCACGCGGCCTCGTGCTCCGGATGAGCGACGGGGTCGAGAACCGGGTTACCCTGGACGATCCCCCAGCAAGGAAGTTGGAGTACCCGTGACCAACACGACCGAGAACGCGCGGTGGCTGACCCAGGAGCAGTACGACAAGCTCAAGGGTGAGCTCGAGCACCTCGCGGGCCCTGGTCGCGCCGAACTGGCCAAGAAGATCGAGGCGGCGCGCGAGGAGGGCGACCTCCGTGAGAACGGGGGTTACCACGCGGCCAAGGAGGAGCAGGGCAAGCAGGAAGCCCGAATCCGCCAGCTGACCCGGCTGCTCGAGGGCGCCACCGTCGGCGAGGCTCCGCGGGACACCGGTGTCGTCGAGCCCGGGATGGTCGTCTCCGTCCAGCTGGCCGGAGACCCCTTGACGTTCCTGCTGGGCAGCCGCGAAGCGTCCGTCGACGACGACCTCGAGGTCTACAGCGCCACGTCGCCCCTGGGCGCCGCGATCATCGGCAAGAAGGCCGGCGACGTCACGTCGTACACGTCACCGAACGGCAAGTCCTTCGAGGTCACGGTGGTGTCGGCCAAGCCCTACACGGGCTGAGCGCCTGTCCTGCACACTGGCGCCGTGAGCGCCCAGCGTCGGATGTCCCCGGCCGACGCGGCCTGGATCGGGCTCGACCGGCCCGAGCACCTGATGGTCGTCACGGCTGTGCTGCGCCTGGCCACGCGCATCGAGCAGGCCGACCTCGAACGGCTGGTCACCCAGCGTCTGCTGCCGGCGTACCCGGGGTTCCGGCAGCGGCCTGAGCCGTCGCGAGTGCCGCTGGTCCGCCCCACCTGGGTGGACGACGAGTCGTTCGACCTGGCGGCGCACGTGCGCTCGGCTGACATCGACTTGACCGTCGCCGGTGGTGACGTCGAGCAGGCGCTGATGGCGTACGTCGGTGGGCTGATGGGTACGCCGCTCGACCTGCGCCACTCGCCGTGGACCCTGACCCTCGTCCAAGTCGGCGGCCGCAGCGCCGTCGTTGCCCGGCTGCATCACTGCCTGGCCGACGGCATCGCGCTGGCGGGGGTGCTGCTGTCGCTCGTCGACGGTCATCCGGGCGCCGCGGCGGCGCCGCCCGGCACTGGTGCGGGCATGTCGTCCCGCTCGGCGCACTCGGCGGGCGGCTCGGCGCGCTCGGCGGTCAGCTCGCTGGCCACGGTCCTCGGCGCCGCAGTGCGCACCGTGTCCGAGATCGTGGTGGGACGCAAGGACCGCCAGAGCCGTCTCCGCGGCGCGGCCTCCGTGGGACGGCGCGCCGCCTGGACCAGCCCGCTGGACCTGGCCCTCTCCAAGGCCGCCGCCAAGCGGCTCGGCGTCAGCGTCAACGACGTCCTGCTCGCGGCGGTCGCCGGCGGCCTGCGCCGATGGCTGCTCGACCACGACGAGCCGGCCGACGACTGCCGGGTCATGGTGCCGGTCGACCTGCGTCGCGGCGAGCCCGTGGGGGCCGACCTGGGCAACCGGTTCGGCATCGTCTTCGTCACCCTGCCGGTCGCCCTGCCCGGTGCCGAGGAGCGCGTGGCCGCGGTGCACGTCGCCACGACCGAGGCCAAGGGGTCGTCGGTCGCGGCGGCGTCATACGGGTTGCTCAGCCTGGTCGGGCTGATGCCACGCTGGGGTCAGGGTCTCGCGGCGAACCTGCTGGGCCGGATCGCGACGGGCATCGTCACAAACGTGCCCGGGCCGCGCACCGAGCTCAGCGTCGAGGGCGCGCCGCTCACCAGCGTGGCGTTCTGGGTGCCGCACATCGGCCCGATCGGCATCGGGTTCAGCGTCTTCAGCTACAGCGGCACCGTCACAGTCGGCGTCGCGACCAACGAGTCCCTGCACATCGACCCGCGGGAGCTGGTCGACGCGGTGGAGACCGAGCTGGCCGAGCTCAACACGCTGCGCGACCTCGTGGCCGACTGACGCCCGGGCTCTCGCGGCGCCTCAGCGCGACGCGGCGCGCGTGTACTGCCGGGTGGCCAGGGGTACGAAGACCGCCAGCAGGATGACCGTCCAGATCAGCGTGTACCAGGCAGCGTGCTGGATCGCCCAGGCGTCGGAGATGTTGCGCAGCTTGGCGTTGTCCGGGACGTTGCCGAACAGGTTGCGGCAGGCCTCGCTCAACGTCGTGAGCGGGTTCCAGGTGGCGACCGTCTTCAGCACTCCGGGCAGCGTCGTCAACGGCACGAAGGTGCTCGCGATGAAGGTCAGCGGGAACAGCACGATGAACGAGGCGTTCTGCACCACCTCCGGCGTGGGCACGATCAGCCCGACGTACCCCATGACCCACGAGAACGCGTAGGCGAACAGCAGCAACAGGCCGAAGCCGGCCAGCCCGTGCCACAGGCCGGTGTGGATCCGCCAGCCGACCACGAGACCGCTGAGCGCCATCACGACGAGGACGATGAGGTTGTTGATGACGTCCGACAGCGTCCGGCCGATCAGGACCGCGCCCTGGGCCATTGGCAACGAGCGGAACCGGTCGATGACGCCCTTCTTCATGTCCTCGGCCAGGCCCGCGCCGGTGAAGGTCGCGCCGAACACGACGGTCTGGGCGAAGATGCCGGCCATGAGGAACTCGCGGTAGTTCACGCCGGGCACCCTGACCGCGCCGCCGAACACATAGGCGAACAGCAGCACGAACATGATCGGCTGCAGCGTCGTGAAGACGAGCAGCTCGGGCACGCGCTTGATCTTGATCAGGTTGCGCTTCGCGATGGTCGCGCTGTCCAGGACGATGCTGCCGGCGCTCATGCGTTGACCCCCGTCTTGGCCTTGCGAGCTCGGGCCTTCGTGGCTCCCTCGCCGTCCACGTCATCCTCCGGCTCGGTCGCCGCGTGGCCGGTCAGCGAGAGGAACACGTCGTCGAGCGTCGGCCGCCGTACGCCGACGTCCTGCACCGCGACTCCGGTCGCGTCGAGCTGCCGCAATGCCTCGACCAGTGCCTGAGTGCCGCGCGACACCGGCACGGACAGCGAGCGCGTGTGCGGCTGGACCTTCACCTCGCCGTCCCCGACCGCCTCCATCAACGCGCGTACCTCGTCCAGGCGATCGGCGTCGGCGATGACCAGCTCGAGCCGCTCACCGCCGAGCTGGGTCTTGAGCTCGTCGGCGGTGCCCTCGGCGATGACCTTGCCGTGGTCCACGACGACGATGCGGTGGGCCAGCCGGTCCGCCTCCTCGAGGTACTGCGTGGTCAGCAGCAGGCTGGTCCCGCCCGCGACCAGGTCGCTGATCACGCCCCACATGTCGTTGCGGCTGCGCGGGTCGAGGCCGGTGGTGGGCTCGTCGAGGATCAGCACGCGCGGCCGGGCGATCAGCGCGCCGGCCAGGTCGAGCCGGCGCCGCATGCCGCCCGAGTACGTCTTGACCGGGCGGTCGGCCGCCTCGTCGAGGTCGAACTGTTCGAGCAGCTCACGGGCACGGGCCCGGGACTTCGACCGGCCGAGGTGGTACAGGCGGCCGACCATGTCGAGGTTCTCGAAGCCGGTGAGGTACTCGTCGACCGCGGCGTACTGCCCGGACAGCCCGATCACCTCACGGACCTGCTCGGGGTGCTTCAGCACGTCGATGCCGGTCACCGATGCGGAGCCGGCGTCCGGGACCAGCAGCGTCGACAGCACGCGG